>NC_013216.1:0-649374 GCF_000024205.1 Desulfofarcimen acetoxidans DSM 771 | reverse complement strand
AACTCAACGGGAGTTTGAACTGGACTTTTAAAATATCCCCTCTAAATAAAGGTTCCAACAGCGGGGCCATAGTTTGTCCCGGCCCGTCAAATCTGCTTTATGTAGGAACAGGTGACAGCGTCTACGGACTGGAAGCGGGGAAAAATTTTATCTGGCGTTATTCCAGCGAGAAAAATATATTTGATTGCCTGAGTGACGACCAGCGACTTTATGTATGCGAAGGGGATAAACAAAGCGGCACCCTTCTTGCTTTAAATTCTAAAGGTGAGCGAATTTGGTCAATGACACTTGGTGCTATAAAAAATATGCGCATGAGCACAGGTCCTAATGAAAATTTATATGTTGCGGCCAATCCCGCGAAACTGGATGAATATCACCGTGGCAAGGTTTACTGTATTGATCCCGTTAAGGGCAAAGCTATATGGGATTATTCAGTTAAAGCAGACAACCTGTCACAAATCAGTTTTTCCTCCGAAAATAAGATCGTTTTTTCCGCTGCCCAAAAACTATACTGTCTGGATGCTGCCACGGGTGCCCAAGAATGGTCTTTACCTTTAATAAATCTGGCCTCGGGAATTGCTGTAGACAGCACCAACAAACGTTTTTATGCCGGCGGCAGTGACGGGAGAATTTTCAGTATCAGCTTTTCCGGAAAATCCTTATGGCAAAAACAATTCGACGAAAAGGACGCCGTTTCCCGGACTCCAATAATACTGCAAGACGGCAGTATTATTGTTTATACCAACAAGGGTGTATTGATGAAAATATCTGATTTATAAGAGGAGATATAGTTAATGTTTAATTTATTTAACAGACTAAACAAGTGTTTCACTGTGTTAATTTCTGTGTTAATTTCTGTGTTAATTCTCCCGCAAGCCTGTACTGCCGCAGCAAAACAAAAGCCGGCAACCCTGTTGGATATAGAAACACACTGGGCCAGACAACAGGTTGAGAAGATTTATGCTCTGGGCTTAGTCAGCGGTTATCCCGATTACACGTTCCGGCCTGACCAGCAAGTTAACTGCCTGGAAGCTATAACCATGATTTTAAACAGCTGCGGCTATAAAGAACAAATCGCCAAAGTTAAACAGGTAAAAAACGCGCCGCCCAGTGAGTATCCTGTCCCCTGGGGACAAAACTATCTGGATTTTGCTCTGGAAAAAAGATTCATCCCTCAGGGTATAATGGAAATCTTTCAATATGACCGGCCAATTAACCGGGCTGAGACGGCGGCTATTTTAACAAGAGTATTTGGTTTAACAACTCAGGGCAACCCTCACCAGTTTATTGACACTAACAGCATTCCTGAGACATATCTTGCCGCTGTCCAGACAGTTTATCGGGAAAAAATTATGCTATGTTATCCAGACGGCTCTTTTCAGCCGCTAAAACCAATTCTCAGAAGTGAACTGGCTGCTACTTTATCGCAGGCATACGATCAGGGCTGGATAAATATTGAACCTAAATACAAAATTAACGGCTGGATTTCCAGAGTATCAGAGGATAAGAAGGATTTAAAGATAGAAATTAGTTCTCTTAAAGAATCAATAACTGCAGCAGCCAATACTGATTGCCCATGCTACTTTCAAGGAGAAAGGTTCTCTATCAAAAAGGCCGTTAATTACCGAATAAATGGTATTTTAGATACCAATAAAAAAATTGCCTATCTGGAATTACTGGAAAAAAGGAACTTTGACCAGATTAAAAACAGCACCTATGCCAGCTTCATAAATCTGGCCGAAGGAGAACCGGTTATTATGTCCGTTAAAGACATGTTAAATAATGGAGCGACCTTTCCTGTAGCCTGGGACGCAACCATCATTGATGAAAAATCTAAAAATAAAAATCCTGCCGCAATAAATATATTTAAGCAATTAAAACCTGATCAGTTTATAAAAATCGGCTTAACAGAAAACAAAACAATTAAATCCATTACAATATTGGATATAAAAACAACCTCGGGTAAAGTTGAGTCCATCGGCAGATCTCTTAGTCTGGAGCATAAAACCAGTTCCGGCAGCACCGGCATAAAATACAAACCCTTCAGTTTCTTGTACTGGGATAATGCCAGGGTGGTAGATAAGGACGGTAATAATACATCTGTTAAAAAAGGCGATTCAGTAAACATTTACTATATTGGGGAACCTCTTTACGAAAATATCCTAGAAATAAAAGTAACTAAATAGATATACCCGGAATACCCCAAGTGAGTATCATGCTAAGTTATCAAACCCAGTCTCTGCATAACCTCTACCATTTTAACACTGTCGATAGGCTTGGCCGCATATGCATCACAACCATTATCAAAGGCGCCAAATACAGTACTGGTTTCATTCAATGCTGTGGTCATTATAATTTTAACCCTTTGGGAATCATTGATTCCCTTTTCTTTTTCAAGATGCCGGATAGCCTTTAATGTTTTAACCCCATCAAGTCTGGGCATCATTATATCCAGGCAAATGAGGTTATAAGGCTCGCCGTCGTTTAGTGCCAGCATAAAAGCGTCCAATGCTTCAAAACCGTCAACCGTAATATCGCAGTCGCCATATTTAGAAAGCAATTTAAATAAATATTTCCGGCTGGCCATGTCATCCTCGGCAATTAATATCTTCATGCTGCAACCCCCCTACCAGATATTTTCTCTTTAATATCACTCACCGCTGCATTTACAATAGCTTAAGTCTGTCTAATTCCATTTCAATTTTACTGCACAGATCACTGGCCTGCTCAATTTTTCCCTTGCGTACCGCAAGCTCAATTTTAAATGCCAGACTTTTCAGAAAATCTGCCTGCAATATTTCCGAATCGTTTTTTATTAAATGTGCCATTTTTTCTGCAAGAAGATCATTACTCTCAGCAACAGCCTTTCTAATATTAGCTGTCTTAACAGCTATGTCTTTGAAAAATCGGTCATTGACTTTATTAACATAACTGCCGGAACATCCAGGCCTGTTTATCGTTATCTTTTTGTTCAGTCGCTCTATGGTGTTAAATAAGTCTACCATGGTTACCGGTTTTGACACATAATCATCCATGTCATGGGATAAGAACTTTTCCTTATCGCCCTTGACGGCATAAGCAGTTAAAGCAATTATTGGTGTTCGTTTTCCTTTAACACATTCATTCTGCCTAATAATACTAGTTGTTGCCAATCCATCCATTACAGGCATTTGAATATCCATTAGAATTAAATCATAATCATGCTTAGCCAGTATTTCCAGAGCTTCTTTACCGTTATTAACAATAGTTATTGAGTGACCAAACTCTTCCAGCATCCTAAAGATAACCATCTGACTTACCTTATCATCTTCAGCCAGTAAAATATCCAACTCTCTTGAAGCCACATATACGCATGTATTACTTTTCTTTTCGGGAGAAAACGCGCCGGTTTTTAGTCTTGTCGTAAAAATAAATTTACTTCCCCCATGATTATTACTTTCAACCCATATTTGTCCGTCCATTTTTTCAATAAGCTGCTTGGATATAGCCAGTCCCAGTCCTGTACCACCGTATTTCCTGGTGTAGGAACCGTCTACCTGACTAAAGCCCTGAAAAAGCTTTTCTCTATCACTTGCAGATATTCCTATGCCAGTATCAGTGACTATAAATTTGAGCGTTACATACTCCCTGGTCTTCTCTAATAGTTCTACCTCAATACCAACAGATCCAATCTGTGTAAACTTGATCGCATTACCCAGTAGATTATTTAATACCTGCCTTAGCCTGTTTGGATCACCACTAAGAGTTTCCGGCACATCACTGCACACACTGTATTTTATCCCGATATCCTTTTCACTTGCTTTAGCGGAATAAGATTTCACTGTCTTCTCAACCAGTTCCGGCAAATTAAACCCCACGTTTTCAATTAGCAGCTTTCCTGCTTCTATTTTTGAAAAATCAAGTATATCATTTAATACATTCATTAGCGAATCAACACATGTCCTGGCAATACTGAGGTTTTCCTTTTGATCAACTGTTAAATCAGATAATAATGTTAGATCCAACATGCCGATTAAACCGTTAAGAGGAGTTCTTATTTCATGGCTCATATTGGCCAAAAACTCACTTTTAGCCCTGCTAGCTGCTTCCGCAGCCTCTTTTGCTTTTTTTAGTTCTTTAATCAGTCGCTTGTGTTCATTAATATCATCAATTACCATCAAAACATGTTTTTCTTTTTCTATCTCTATAGGTACGGCATTCAGTTTGAACCATACCTTCCGGATATTATCTCCTTTTTTCATTTCAAATAAAATCTCGATGCCCTTGCATTCTGTCTGTTCTTCAATTACCTTCTGTATTGTGTATCTCAAAGGACACTTTATTTCTCCGTTTTCACAACTTTTTTTATTTTCCAGTCTGTGTTTACACCCTAACCCCTCACCAACTTTTTTGAGCAAGATTTGATCAGGACGTCTTCCCAGTATTTTACCAAGCGCATCATTAAGCTCAATTATGATGTGACAAGAGTTTACTATCATTATGCCTACCGGTGCCGCATCAAAAACTGCCTTCAATTTTGCTTGCTTACTATTAATCGCGTCTTCTATACTCCTTCGCCTGGTAATATCCCTGAATACAATGACAATAGCTTCCACAAAATTATTCATATCTTTCACGGGAGATATACTGGCTGATACGTACCTGAGCATACCATCCCTGGAAAGCAGTACCGTATCCTTCCTCAAGCCTCTTGGTGATTGTGTTGCAATAATTTGGTCATAATGCGTATACAATATCTCGTTAGTTTCCAGATTAATCATTCTAAATACTTCATCTATGTTTTTCCCTTTTGCCTCTGCCAGATCCCAGCATAAAAATTTCTCCGCAACCTTGTTCATAAACTGGACTTTGCCGTCTGTAGCCGCTGTAATCAAACCGTCTCCAATACACTCCAAAATATTAGAAAGACGCCTACACTCCATTACTGTATCGTTGCCTTTAATAGTTAAGTCACGGTTATCCCACATATGCATCAGCCCTTATTCAAGTTTAATGTTTTTATGTACAATTCCAATGCAAAAACCAAGCAATTAAGAAAAATGTTATCTATATTTTTGAATGTTATCCAACATGGAATATATAAGCTGTGGTATGGACAAAAGTGACGACTGTTTTTGCACCGCTCCTATCTCATAAGCTACCTTGGGCATGCCGTAAACCACACATGTTTCCTCATTTTGCCCAATCGTGAGGGCTCCTTTTTTCCGCATGGAAAGCAACCCCCTGGCACCGTCATGCCCCATGCCGGTTAAAATTACTCCTATGGCAGCAGAACCCGCCTTTTCAGCTACAGATTCAAAAAGCACATCCACTGAAGGACAGTGACCGTTAACCTTTTCACCTTTTAAACATTCAACTGAATAATTATCTCCGGCCTTCTTGATTCTCATATGGTAATCCCCGGGTGCAATTAAAACAGTTCCGGGAAGCACCCTGTCACCTTTCTGAGCTTCTTTGACTTCCAGGAGGCAGCTATTATTAAGTCTTTGAGCATACATTTTTGTAAAAACCGGAGGCATGTGCTGCACAATTACTATGCCGGGCATATTTCCGGGAAACTGTTTTAATATACTTAAGATAGCTTCCGTGCCGCCTGTAGAAGCTCCAATGGCAATGATAGAATTGCCGGCATGGCCGTTATCTTTTCCCACTATGCCGCTGCAGGTTGATTTATTCTTCCAATGACTTAATCGAGCTGTGGAAGCTATCTTAATCTTAACTATTAATTCATTGATCAAAGCATCAATGCCTTTTTCTATTCCGAAATTTGGCTTGGCAACAAAATCCACTGCGCCCGCATTGAGCGCATCAAAAACATTTTCACCCACAGAACTTACCATTATGACAGGAATGGGATACTGAGGCATAAGCCTTTTTAAGAATTCAATCCCGCTCATCTTCGGCATTTCGACATCAAGAGTTAACACATCAGGTTCCAATTCCAGTATCTTATCTCTGGCCATAAAAGGATCCGAAGCCGTACCGACAACCTCAATCCCCGGATCTTTCGAAATGCTTTTAGCCAGTGTCTCCCTGAACACAAGGGAATCATCCACCACAAGAACCTTAATTTTTTTCTTTATCATACTTCGCTACCTCCACCGGTTCATAAAAACCGGCTGCACTTGATTTCCTTCTATGCCTTACGATATATGGCAGGCCTAATATACCTAAAACCTGTTTCTATTTGATTGAGTGATTCTGAATGACCGATGAACAAATAACCTCCCGGTTCTGTAAAATCATAAAACTTATTCACCAGCTCCTGCTTGGTCTTTCGATCAAAGTAGATCATAACATTTCTACAGAAAATAACCTGAAACTTTTTTTTAAAAGGGAAAACCTCATCCATAAGATTAAACCTTCTGTAAATGACTTCTTTCTTTATTTCATTAACTATACAATACCTCTGATTATCATTTTTTATAAAATAGCTAAATCTCCTGTGCCTGGGTATCATGCAAATTTCCTCATCCGAGTATTCACCTTTTTTCGCCTTTTCCAGAACAATAGTAGATATGTCTGTGGCCAGAACTTTTGTGTTCCATAATTTTTTTTCCGCCCCAAAGTACTCGTCTATAATCATGGAAAGAGTATAAGATTCCTGACCGGTAGAACACCCGGCACTCCAGATTCTTAAATCCTTGTCCTTAACCTTTTGTGAAAGGTAAGGCAAAACCTTGTTTCTGAAAAAATCAAAGTGATCTGCTTCACGCATAAAAAAAGTATGATTTGTAGTCAGTTTATTGAGCAGAGTGACTACTGCATTACCTGTTCTGTCCGCAACAACATAATCAAAGTATTCGGAAAAACTTTTAAAGTTGTTCCGTATCAAAAAGTTTTGCAACCGGCTTACCACCAACAGTTTTTTCTCTTGCACCAGATTTATTCCAAAATGCTGTTTAATAAAACAGGCCAGCCGGCTGAATTCCTTTTCGGATATATTAACCCCTTCTTGAGCCATGAGTCACCCTTTCCTTCACTCATTTTGCCTGTAGAAGCCGGTTGCATTGTTGCAAAACTACCAAGAAAGTTGCCTTAAGTGACTTTGTGTTTTTGAGTTTAATATTTGTCAAACTCCCTGTCACTGAGAGAAATTTTGGGTTTTACAGTCTGTCCGGCGGAGGCAACCTGAGCTAATGCATAATCCATCTCCTGTTCGGCCCTGTTGGCTGCTTTAGAAGATTTTCTGCTTTCAGATATTTCTTCCAGCATTCTCAAAAAGTTCTCATTAAGCTCACCCCCATTATTAAAAGATGAACCGGTTTTTTTCAACCTGAATTTAGAAACCATTTCTTTAAGAATTTCTGCCTGGCCTGATAATTCCTCACTGGCAGCCGCACTCTCTTCGGCAGTAGCTGAATTAGTTTGCACCACCATTGACACCTGCTCAATACCCTGATTTACCTGAGCAATTCCAGTAGCCTGTTCACTGGAGGCATTAGCGATTTCACCAACAAGATTAGCCGCCCTGGTTACGCCTTCCACAATACTGTTTAAGGCTTGTGCTGTCTCTTTAGCAATCTTTGTCCCGCTCTCAACCTTGCTGATCGAACCTTCAATCATAGAAGTTGTTTCCTTGGCCGCATTAGCACTTCTTGCAGCCAGGTTTCTCACTTCCTCAGCTACAACGGCAAACCCTTTCCCGTGCTGGCCGGCCCTGGCAGCTTCCACCGCGGCGTTTAAAGCAAGAATATTGGTCTGAAAGGCAATTTCATCAATAACTTTAATTATTTTGGAAATATTCCCTGAAGATATATTTATTTCATCCATTGCCTGCAGCATTTCCCTCATCCGCTCATTACCTTTTATTGCATTATTCTTAACTTCCAGAGCAAGCTCACTGGCTTGGCTGGCATTAACCGCATTTTGTTTGGTCTGTGCAGCAATCTCTGTCATTGAGACAGTCAGCTCTTCAATGGCACTGGCCTGTTCTGTAGAACCCTGAGATAATGCCTGACTGGAATCAGATACCTGCATTGAACCGGTAGCCACCTGCTCTGAAGCTGTATTCATATCTCCCAGTATTTCATTAAAAGACTTGACAATGCTGTTCAATGAATTCTTAATTTCTATAAAGTCACCCAGATATTCACCGCTGATGCCTACTGCCAGGTTCCCATCGGCCATATTGGTAAGAACAGAAGATATTTCGTTGATATAACCGGAAACAGTGGAAAGAGTGAAATTCAGAGCATCCTTAATCTCCGCGTGATCTCCCCTGTAATTACCGTTCACACTGACCTTCAGATTTCCTTTAGCCATCTCCTGGAGTACTGAGGAAGCCTCCTTCACCGGCTCTATTACCGCGTTGAGAATATTGTTCACACCTTCAACTATTTCCTTATAGCCACCGCTGAATTTATCCGCATCGGCCCTGGTTTGCAGCTTGCCTTGAACAGCCGCCTGCGTAAGCATTACTGTATCATCCACCAGATGTCTCAGTTCTTCTACAACAAGTTTCATACTCTTGGCCAGCACATCACTGTCTGATTTTGCCTTTATTTCTACAGAAAGATCGCCCTGAGCAACTTTTTCCGCATTGTTTGCCTGCTCCCGGATATTCTCAACCATTTTGCCAAATGCCAGGGCTAAATTACCAATCTCATCTTTTGATACAGCTTCAACAGTGACATTAATATCTCCAATTGCCAGTTTGCCGGCAGCTTCAGAAAGCTTTCTCACAGGCCTGCTGATTATATTTGAAATAAATAAACCGAGGCTTAAAGAGATCAGTATGCTTAATATGATAAATATAATCATCATTTTTTCAGCATTAACTGCAAGCTCGGAATTATTATATGAAGTTTCTCTTGCCGCTTTTTCTTTCAAATTAACCAGTTTTGCAATAGCATCCTCTTCAACCTGGGAGGCTTTTTGCGCCTGGCTGCCATACATATAAGCAGTAGCCTCGGCATCTTTATTAGCTTTGGCCAGTTCTACTATTACTTCAAGTTCCGCATGATATGCTTTGGTTGAGTTCTTAAATTGGCTAAAAGCATCCTTTATTTCCTGTGATATCATTGTTTTCTCAAAGTCTGCCGAATACTTATCAATCTCAGCCAATCTATCCATAATTTTATTATTATTCACTGCAATATCATCAGGAGTTTGGGCAAGAATAATATCACGGAGGCTTACTCTCATTCTTTGAAAAGAATTTGTAATTTGACTTAATTCAGCAATTGGCACAATCATGTTCTTATAAAGTTGGGTATCCTTTTCATTAATCTCTCTTATATTTACTATACCAATCATACCTACTATTCCGGTTATGATCGCTACAAGAATAAATGCCACAAACAGCTTAGCGCTGACTTTCATGTTGTAAAACCATTTCATTATTCAATCAACTCCTTCTCTTATTTAAAACCTCCGTTTTTTTATACCGGAAGGCTCAGATCTTCAGTTTCTTCATCATTCAGGAGTTTATCACAGTCCAATAAAAGTTTGACGCCGTTATCGATTTTACCAATTCCCTTAACATACCTGTTGTGGAAACCGGTCTTAGAATCCGGAGGAGGAACAATATCCTGTTCTGCTATGGACATTACTTCAGATACAGCATCTACAATTAAGCCTATTGAAATATCCTTTATATCTATAACGATTATACAGGTTCTATCATTGTATTCCTTGAACTCTTTTTTAAAACGAAGCCTAACATCCATTACAGGAATAATTTTGCCTCTTAGATTTATGATTCCCTTGATGTAATCCGGAAGCTCAGGAACCTCAGTTATAGCCTGCATACCTATAATTTCCGTAACATATCTTATCTCGATACCGTATTCCTCCTTTCCCATGGAGAATGTCAGATATTTATCCTTTTGAGTGTCCTCAAAATATTCCTTGTCAAGAATATTTTCCTTTAATTGTGCCATGTCGCTACCTCTCCTCCCCCTGGTTTATTATGTTCGCAACATCTAAAATAAGGCTTATACTCCCATCACCTAACAGAGTACACCCGGCAATACCTTTTACTTTTTTTATGTAGCGGGGCAGAGACTTGACAACCACCTGCTGTTCCCCCAGGAGCTCATCGGCAAACAGGCATGCTCCTCTGAACTCATTTTCAACCATTACGATAATTCCCTCCTGCATATTAGTAACAGCTTCCTTTTTCTTGTAATATTTATGCAGTCTAATTATTGGATAGCAATCACCACGTATCAATATCATTTCGTTATTATCAGGGTCTCTAATTACATCCTCTTCCCTTGCTCTAAAAGATTCTCTGATCATAGTAGTTGGAATAACATAGCTGGATTTACCCACTTTCACAGCCATCCCGTTTATAATGGCCAGGGTAAGAGGAATCTTTATAGAAATTACTGAACCTGTACCAGGTGAACTGTCAATTAAAATCTGCCCTCCAACTTTTTCTATGTTCCTAACCACTACGTCCATACCTACACCGCGCCCGGAAAACTCCGTTACACGTTCTTTTGTGGAAAAGCCGGGCATCAGGATTAAGGAATAAACCTCCCTCTCGGAAAGCTCATTTTCATTCTTTTTCAATAGACTGCTTTCCCTGGCCTTTTCGATTATTGTTTTGCGATTAAGACCTCTGCCGTCATCCCTGACAATAATCCAGACATCCCCGCCCTCATTATTTGCTTCAAGTGTAACAGTTCCGGTTTCCGGTTTGCCTGCAGCCAGCCTCTCCTCAGTTGTTTCCAGACCATGATCCACAGCGTTGCGTATCAAGTGCATCAGGGGATCAGATATATGCTCAATTATATTCTTATCAACCTCTGTTTCCTCTCCGATTATGGCTAACTGTACATTTTTCCCCAACTTCTTGCTCATATCCCGAACAATTCTGTTCATTTTATGAAAAGTAGTGGATAGAGGCACCATACGAATAGACATGACTGTATCCTGCAGTTCGGAAGTGATTTTCTCCAACTGTCTGGCAGCTTTTTGAAAACTCTCTATTTGCAGTACTGTTATTTCAGGGTTGCGTAATACCATAGCTTCCGATATAACCAACTCCCCTACCAAGTCTAAAAGCCTGTCCAGCTTTAAGATATTAACACTGATAAAACTCTGCTTGCTCCCTGGCTGAGCATCCTCGGATTCAACACTTCCGGCAACAGCCAAATCCTCCGGCAAATCATCTTCAAGCACTATTTCTTTTCTCTTTTTAACCGGTTCAGCTGGAGTTTCTACAACATTTATTTCAAGCTCTCTTAAAAATAATGTTTCATTAATAAGCAAGGTACGTGCTTCTTCAATTGTCATGTTTGTCCGGAATACAATACGAAAACCTTCCTGCCTGATTATACCGGCACTGTTTTCGTTATCAATAATGTCTGGCGGCTCAAACTCTAAAACTACATTTTTTTCTTTTAAGCTATGTACCACCGAAAAGGCCCTTATATTTTCCATTTCACACCCTTCGTCAAAAGTTATCACGGCCTCATAGGTGTTATTCGCTGTTGTTATCGGCAATGCTTGGGGACTAATATAAAATTTCTGCTGTTCCTCCGCAGCAGTGTTAACCGGTGTTTCCGCAATATCATTGCAAGACTTTATTTTTGTTACAAAAGCTTCAATTACTTCAACCAATGCTAAAGCATCACCGGTTGACGGTTTACCGTTTTCCAGCTTTGCAATTTCATTTTTTATAAAGTCAACACCCTCCAGAACTATATCGCTTATCCCGGAATAATTTACATTTCGGGGCTTCTCTTCTCGCAAAACATAGAATAGGTCTTCCATTGAATGGGCTAAACCGGAAATATTATTATATAGCATCATAGCCGCAGAACCCTTGATGGTATGCATAATTCTAAATATCTCATTGATTGAAGCTGTATCAAACCCACAGGATTTTTCGCTGTCTAAAATTATTTGCTCCAACTGCTCAGTAAACTGGTTAGTTTCAAAAATAAACATCTCAAGCATGGGATCGCTGCTAAAATTGTCAGACATGTTTTCCACCTCTTCTAAAAAAGCGTTGGATTGGAAAAATCCCTTGATTAATAATTCGTAATGTTTATATTAAATGTTTATATTATTTCTAGAATTTCCATATGCAAAATATTGCTCATAAAATATAATGTGAATGTGATTATGGCAATATAACTATAATATTATGTGAGACTATAAAAATACCTTTGTTAAATGTTGTAATTTGTTATATTTTAAAATAATTTTTCAGAATGTTTTAGTAAATAATCATATAATAATGACGTCTTAATATTGATTTAATGTTATAAATTATAAATAATACTTAATTTTTATCTCATTAATTTTTTACCAAGCCAGTGCTGTTGAATATGCACTGCTTTATGAGGACAAAGCTCCTGGCAGCAATAACAGCGTATGCATTCACTCAATGTTAATAATGGTTTATTGTTTAGCATAGTTATAGCCTGAGCCGGACAGCATTTCTGACACTCGCCGCAACCTCTACAGGCCTGTAAATTGAATACCGGTTTGGGCTGAAGTCTGCCAACTATTTTTTTGAGCGGCCCGGGCAGGTTAAAATCAATCTGTTTGTGGCCGGGTATTTTAAAGGCCACAATAGATTCAGGCAGCTTATCCCCACATATTTTAATAGATGACGCAGGGGGATAAAGACCCTGCTCGGCGGCTAATTTCAGAAAAACCAGGATTGCCGGGTCAAGCCCAATTAAACCGGCACAAATATGATCAAGAGCAAATGGACTTTGACTGGCTAAGAGAAATCCCAGCTCACGGGGAGAACCTGCGGTAGGACCGTCACCTTCCATACCAATTATGCCATCCATAATATTTAATGAGGCGGGCAGCAAAGTATTTATATCAATTAATAACTGCGAAAACTCCTCCAGCTTTTGCATGTTAAAATGATACTGAGCTTTTTTTAATCCTGGAATTGCACCGTACATTAGCTTAACGGCACCTGTATATTTAGTCATGCCATGAGTTTTCAACTTGGGCAGGCTTATAATCACATCTGCTTCCGCCAGGGCTTTTAGAAGCGTAAGCTTTTTCACCACCCTGCCCCGTGGATGATTTAATTCAATCTCTCCCATATCCCAATTCAGCCGGCAGCCTGTACGTTTGGCTACTGCCTCCATCCCTGTTGCACGGTAAACCGCACTGAGCAGCCCTTTATTGGAAGGCCCGCCAGGCGAGTCTACTATAAAAGGATTGCCCCCTGCTTCCTGAACCAGCCTGACTACCGCTTCCACCACCAGCGGGTGAGTAGTGGCTGCTTCCTCCGGACTCTTTTTAGCAATCAAGTTTGGTTTTACGGCTACCTTCTGCTCCGGCAAAACATAATTCTCTATACCTCCCAAAAAATCAATTAAATTTTTTACAGAGGTATTTACATAATCCCTCTCATAGGCGGGACACTTAGCTACAGCTACATATACATGATGGTTATTCAATGACATCTCTCCAATTTTTAGAGTATAAAGCCGGTAAATTCAAGCGTTTAAATAACATTTAAGGTTAAGCATGAGTTTATAGTTATTATTAATTATTACTGTCACCGTCATACAAAATAATAACACAGCATGGGAATCTCATCGGAAATTATATAGTACTAAGCTTAACTTATCCACAAATCCATTATAAGCATAATTTCCGAGAGTATAAAAAATAAAGTGATGCACTGTTAACAGAGTAAAACCCTGTGCATCACTTTATTTTTTAGATTTTGCTGAAAATAATTTAATCTCTTATTGCTTGTCCGCAATTAATTGCCCGGCTTTAGCCAGCTCAGTTTTAGCCAAATCTTTAAAAATCACATAAACGGAATCAGGATTTACACCACCAGCCTTAACTATTACATCAGTAATACCTTTAGCCATCTCTCTTTTTTGTTCAAGTGTCTTACCTTCAAGAAGTTCTACATGGACAAACGGCATAGATAACAACCACCTTTAAATTTATTTTTTATTACATGCTTCTTACTTCTAATAGCTGCCTCAAACTTTCCATAGCATTTGCGGGCCAAAGCTTTTTAAACGAGCATTAATCTTCTTTTATAACTACTCTCCGATTATTTTAACCAGAACACGTTTTCTTCTTTTTCCGTCAAACTCACCGTAGAAAATTTGCTCCCAGGGTCCCAAGTCTAATTTCCCTGCCGTAATCGCTACTGTCACTTCTCTGCCCATAATGGTGCGTTTTAAATGAGCATCGGCATTATCTTCATATGTATTATGTCTGTACTGTGAATACGGTTTTTCAGGGGCCAGCCCCTCCAACCAGTTCTCAAAATCCTGGTGCAGGCCGGACTCATCATCGTTTATAAAAACACTTGCAGTAATATGCATGGCATTGCATAATAACAAACCTTCCTTGATCCCACTCTCCTGCAGGCACTCTCTCACCAGAGGGGTAATATTAATTAATTCTCGCCTCTTTTTAACCTCAAACCACAGCTCTTTTCTATAATGTTTCATTTTTGCCTCCTTATCACATTCAGAATTGCCCCTCTCACGATCCATTAGATACTCTTCGGCTATTTTTAGCAAGGCAACACGGTCATTCTTAACCGAATCATCCAGCACTGCATCTAACAGCAATTCTAACATCCGGCCCATTTCGGGGCCGGACCGGAATCCAATGGCAATAAGATCGCGGCCGTTAACCGCCAAATCTTTTATTCTCAGAGGAGACTTTTCATTGAGAATTCTCTCTATGCCCTGCCGCATAGCATCCAAATCAGAGAAATCAAATGGTGTGGCCGACACTAGAATATTTGCCCTCTGTAAATCGAACAAGTCGTCCAGGTTATGCTCCCCCACCCTTTTAACCAGTCTCTTCAGGCTGACATCCCTTAACTTGGGAAAACAGCTCATATGCTCACCTACGAGTACCGATACATTCTCAATGGTCTTATTGTCATACCTTAGCCGCTTCAATATACTCTCAATTACCCTGCACCCCTTAAGGCTGTACCCATAGAAATGTCCGGTTACTCGTTCGTCCGCACTAAAAGTTAGGGTTTTCCCTATATCATGCAGCAAGGCTGCCAAACGAACATTAAGGCGCGGAGGTGTCGCTTCCAATACAGCCATGGTATGTTCAAAAACATCCTTACTATGCGGTTTATCCCGCTGATCAAAATTGACCAAAGATATAGCCTCAGGCATAACATGCCGCAGCAATCCCGTCTCCGCCAGAAGCCGGATTCCCAGGGACGGTAGGTCTGATATCAAAATGCGATTAAGTTCTTCCCTTACCCGTTCCGGCGCAGATCTTTGAATCAGAGCATGATTTTTTGCTATGGCCTTATTCGTGTCCGGGTGCAATGAGAACCCAAACGAACAGCAAAACCGGATGGCCCGCATCATTCTCAAAGGATCCTCTATAAACCGCTGCTCAGGTTCATTGCCCGGGGATCTGATAATCTTCTGCTCAAGATCTTTCTGACCGCCAAACGGATCATAAAAGCCTCCTTCTCCATCAATAGCCATTGCATTTATTGTAAAATCCCTTAGTGAGAGGTCTTTCTCCAAACCACCCGGGCCTTCCTCACGAACATATCCCTTGAAAGTTGAAACTTCTACGGTAAAACCATCTAACAGAACCGAGATAGTGCCGTGCCTTTCGCCAATAGGTACGGTTTTACCAAAGAGAGACAAAATTTCTTGAGCAGCTGCGGAGGTGGCTATATCATAATCAGCGGGCTCACTTCCCATCAGCAGGTCTCTCACGCAGCCCCCCACTAAAAAGGCCTGCTTGCCATTTTCTTTCAGCTTATTAATAACTTTCAACACGTAATTCGGAATCTGCATAGGCTCTCCCTACAAATACATCTTCTCGTTTATTTTTCTTTCTACCCAAGTATAATACTATTTTACAATAGATCATACTAAAGACAATACATTAATTAAGACCCCAATAAAGAGGAAAAGTCATGTCATTTGAAAGCCTAATCCAGTATATCGGAGCAGCCATCTTTTTTACTATTCTGATTTTGCTGCTGATAAAGCGAAAAGACATCAAAAAGTTTATTCCAGTTGGCTTATTCGCTATTTTGTATGCCGATATATGGTGTTACATTGCAGAGTATTTAAAAATATGGAGCTACCCAACGCGATTGTTTGCCCAATATACAATTGTCTCAATTCCTTTTAATTACTTTGCACTGCCTGTAATTGTTATGGTCTGGATTATGTTTTGTCCAAGCAGCTTAAAAGGTAAAGCTATTTGGGCTTTATCCTGGTCTCTATTTTTCATAAGCGCAGAATTTGGATTAACACGATACACTAAAATATTGGCTTATACAAACGGATTTGATATTCATATCTCATTCTTTTTGTGGCTTATTAGCTGGTTCATTTTCTATGAGTTTCATGTATGGATTAATAGTAAATAAATGTATTGCTGCAAAAACACCTCTTGAAAATTTATATCAAGAGGTGTTTTTGAGCATTCCTTATTTTGATTGTTCATATTTTATTTTAATACTACAAACATTTTATATCCGTTTCATTCCTTACTCCACCGTAACCGCCTTGGCCAAATTACGCGGTTTATCAACATCGCAGCCGCGGGCCACTGCCATATAGTAAGCCAGCAGCTGCAGGGGCACTACTGTCAGCACCGAAGTCAATACCGGGTGAGTCCTTGGTATATAAATAACCTTCTCCGAAACTTCTTCCATCTCAGCTATGCCTTCCAGTGCCACACCTATAATTGATGCTCCGCGGGCGTGAACCTCTTTAATATTGCTGATCATCTTCTCCAGCAGCGCCGGCTGGGTAGCCAGAGCAACTACCGGCATATTCTCCACAATCAGTGCCAGTGTACCGTGTTTTAGTTCTCCGGCAGCGTAAGCCTCAGCGTGAATGTAGGAAATTTCCTTTAGCTTCAATGCGCCTTCCGTAGCTACCGTGTAATCAAGTCCACGGCCAATGAAGAAGGCATTTTCATGCCTGGCATATTGTCCGGCAAAATCCTGTATCTGTGCAGTATCATTCAGCATTTCTTGAACCTGCCCGGGTACCTGCCTCAGACTGGTGAGTATCTCATTTATTTCTGACCCTTGCAATGTACCTCGAATCTCCGCAAAGTACAGAGCCAGCAGATACATTGCTATGAGCTGGGTAGTATAAGCCTTGGTAGAGGCTACAGCTATCTCCGGTCCGGCCCAGGTATAAATCACGTCATCCGCCTCACGCGCTATGGAACTGTCCACAACATTAGTTACCGCTATTACCCTAGCACCCTTTCTATGTGCTTCCCTCAGTGCCGCCAGCGTATCGGCGGTTTCACCCGATTGGCTGATCACTATTACCAAGCTGTCAGGATCAATAATCGGGTCGCGGTAGCGATACTCGGAAGCTATATCCACCTCCACCGGGAGTCGAACCAGTTTTTCTATGACGTATTTGCCGACTACACCGGCATGGTATGCAGTGCCGCAGGCCGTAATGAACAATTTTTTAATTTTCTTGATTTCTTCCCTGCCCAGTGATATGTCTTTTAACAGCACCGAGCTATTATCATCACTGATTCTTCCCCTTACAGTATCACGCAGAACTTTGGGCTGCTCAAAAATTTCTTTCAGCATGAAGTGTTCATAGCCCTGCTTCTCCGCCTGTTCAGCTTTCCATGGTACTTCAAAGACCTTTTTATCAACTTCATGATTGCTTCTATTAAAAACCGTTACTTTATCAGCTGTGAGAACAACTATTTCCCCATCCTCCAGGATTAGGGCACGCTTGGTATATTTCAAAATAGCCGGAATATCCGAAGCCAGAAAGTTCTCGTTTTCTCCCAGGCCCACCACAAGAGGACTGTCCTGCCTGGCTGCCACAATTTTATCAGGCTCTTCCATGCAAAGCACTACCATAGCATAAGAACCGCGCAATTGCTGTATAACCAGGCGCACGGCTTCCACCAGATCCCCCCGGTAATATTTCTCCAGCAGGTGCGGCAAAACCTCGGTATCTGTTTCTGAAATAAATTCATGTCCCTCTTCTTTTAACCTGTCTCTTAAATGCAGGTAGTTTTCAATAATACCGTTATGAACTACGGCAAATTTTCCCGTACAATCAGTATGCGGGTGCGCGTTTTCATCGGAAGGCTTGCCGTGTGTAGCCCAACGGGTGTGTCCGATGCCTGTTTGGGCGGTAAAGGTTATACCCTCCAGGGATTCTTCCAGAGCCGCCAGCTTACCCACTTTCTTTTCCACCCTTATGCCATTTTCTAAAACTGCAATGCCCGCCGAATCATAACCACGGTATTCCAGTTTCTTTAAACCATCTATTAAAATAGGCACAGCTTCTTGTGTGCCAATATATCCTACTATTCCACACATATTTATTTTCCTCCGTATCAGGAATTTAAACTTCATTTGCAAATTGATATATTTCGTAAATATTGCAAGCAAAAAAGCCGGGACACAGCAAAGCCCGCGGCAAATACTCTATTACAGACTAATAACACTACTCCATCTATGTCGACCAGTATTTTTGTGACGCCGGTTACCCGGCGCTTTTGTCATACCTTTCTCGGTCACGACCAACCGGGGGGCATCCGCCGAATCTCGATAAACCCCCTCCTCGTCAACCCTTTTACATACAAGGGTTCAGGCGCTTCTTTAATTTTTCATCCTTACCTATCACCTCCCTGGCTTAATTCATGGATCAGCTTAATCATTGCCGCGCTGATTTGCTCCAGTTCTTTTTTGTCCCTGCCTTCCACCATCACTCTGACCAGCGGTTCTGTACCTGACGGCCTTACCAGTATTCTGCCCTGCCCGGCTAATTGCTCTTCGTATTTTTCTATAGCCGCGCTGAGTTCCGGGCTGTTCATAATTGCTGCTTTATCGGCTACACGCACATTTTCCAGCAGCTGCGGCAATCGTTCCATCTGCTCTCCCAGAGCTTTCAGGCTTCTGCCGGTTTTCTTCATTACTCTCATCAGCTGCAAGGCCGTTAAAACACCGTCACCGGTGGTATTATGCTTTAAGAATATAATATGCCCCGACTGCTCTCCTCCGAATCTGGCTCCTAATTTAAGCATCTTCTCCATCACATAGCGATCACCAACTTTCGTTTGCACAACTTTTATGCCCGCTTTCTGCAGTGCCAGGTGCAGTCCCAGGTTACTCATTACAGTTACCACTACAGTATTTCTGGTTAATTTATCATTTTCCTTCATATATTTAGCAATGGTTAACATTATTCTGTCGCCGTCTACTATATTGCCTTCATGATCCACGGCTATAAGTCTGTCGGCGTCACCGTCATGTGCCAGGCCAATGTCCGCTCCTGTCGCAACCACCGATTCCTGCAGGGCCACCGGGTAAGTTGAACCGCACCAGGCATTAATATTTACGCCATCAGGCCTATTAAAAATAGGTATTACCTCAGCCCCAAGTTCTTTCAATACCCTGGGCGCTACCTTGTAGGCCGCGCCGTTGGCACAGTCAACCACTACTTTTAAACCCGTTAAATCAACATCCATAGTATCCTGCAGGAACATGATGTACCTGTCCAGGGCATCCTTTAACTCATAAGTACGGCCCAAAGCACTTCCGGTCGGCGAAGGAATACCTGCAAAATCGCCTAAAACGGCTGTCTCTATGCTATCCTCTGTTTCATCCGGCAGTTTATAACCGGTGGGGCCAAAAAACTTGATCCCGTTATCTTCCACCGGGTTATGGGAAGCGGAAATAACCACACCTGCCGCCGCTCCCAGGGAACGGGTTAAATACGCAATCGCCGGAGTTGGCAAAATTCCGACCTTCAGGACATTTACACCTACAGAGCAGATCCCGGCTGCCAAGGCTGCTTCCAGCATATCTCCTGAGATACGGGTATCCTTGCCTATGATTATTCTCCGATCATTGCAGTTATCTTTACACAATATATAAGCGCCGGCCCGGCCCAGTTTAAAAGCCAGTTCCGGTGTTAATTCCCTGTTAGCCACTCCCCGCACACCGTCGGTGCCAAACATTACCCCCACTTTGCGTATCCCCCTTAGAAAAAATATACATTGCTAATTATAAACTGCAGTCAAGTTTCTTGTCAATTTAAATGATATAACTACAGCATATGACACAATTCCATTTTAGGTACAACAATTCATGGGGTTCTATTTAAATTTCCACAAGGTAGAAAACTTTAACTTGGTGCTGCCTCCCAGTCCTTTATTTAAATTTTCTGCCAGGCTGATATCATCCAGATAGCGAATTAACCCGCCTTCCACGGCCAGAGAGATTACCCCTGTTTCCTCGGAGACAATCACAGCCATGGCGTCAGACTGCTCACTGATACCCAAAGCGGCCCGGTGTCTCGTACCCAAGGCTTTGTTTACGTTAGGACTCTCATCCAGGGGCAGCACGCAGGCAGCGGCAAGTATGCGATCTCCCCTAACTACCACAGCACCGTCATGCAGTGGCGTTTTCGGTATAAATATGTTTACCAGCAATTCCGCGGATATCTCGCCGTCTATTTTTGTACCTGTGTCAACGTACTCCTCCAGGCCTGTACCACGCTCCAAAACAATCAAGGCTCCGATACTGTTTTTAGCCAGCATCTGAACCGCGCGCACAACCTCTCTAATCATTGTGTTTTTCTCTTCCTCTGCCAGCATGAATACATTCCTGGCTAAAAACCTGCCGCCACCCAGTTTTTCCAAACCTCTGCGCAGCTCGGGCTGAAACACTACCGGAAGAGCAACAATCAGCCCCGTTACAGCCTGGCGCAAAAGCCAGTTAACTGTGTTGAGGTGAATCCAATCACTTACAACCATGGCCACTACCAGCACGATCAATCCTTTAATCAATTGAACCGCACGTGTTCCCTTGATCAGCAAGTATATCCGGTACACTACAAAAGCAACAATCATTAAGTCAATTAACGTAGTGACAGAAAAACTAATCCGGGGTAAACCTAGTTTAATTAATTGCGAAAAGTCCAAGAGGCCTCACCCCTAATCTAATAATTATATTTATCGTAACTTCCAGCCAACCCGAAGTCAACAAGTTTCAAATAATTGATTTGTGTATAAGTGTACCGGTGTTTAACGTATTTAATTCTTTCTACGTTAAATAACTACAATAATATGCTATATTAGATCACTCATTTTAGTTGCTTGAACAGGTTGTTTATCATTATTGCAATTTCTATTCTCTTCATTTAAAGAAATTCCCCCAATCCTATTATACACTCATAGTCCGTTAAAGTGGTTGATTTTCGAAGCGCGGCTAACGCCGCAATGTACAAAATCCTATACACACATTATTGACATAGAAACACCTTACTTTAAATATATAAGTAGAGTAGTTTTCATATAAAAGGTGTGATAATTTTGCATGTATTCTTTCCCAAATTAGTTCTGATATTTTTTACTGCCTTTGGTATTATGATAGGCGCCACTCTAATGGGATCACTGGCAGCTTTGCTTATGAAGGAACCTCCGGTAGCAACCATGCTGTCTTTGGCCAAGGAAATTAAAATCTGGGCAATCGTTGCAGCTATTGGCGGATCTTTTTCAACTTTTGAAATCTTAGAATCAGGGATCTTTCAAGGTGACTTAAAAGCTATGGTAAAACAGTTTTTCTTTATTCTCAGCAGTTTTTCCGGCACACATTTAGGATATTTTGTGGTGGTGAACTTAACCGGTGGTAAAAATTAAGACAAAAATTTTTTACTTACTCGCCCCTTTTTTACTGGGTTTATCTCTTGGCGCGTCAGGACTGAACGCTTATACCGGACATTATATAGATGAATTGCTCTTTCGGTTAAAAAATCTTGAGGAACAGCTTGCCGGCAATCAAAGCGAAATAGAACAACTCAAATTAAATCTCATTGATAAAACACACCCGGTTCTGTCTGCTATCAACGTTTATGCGACTGTTATTGATGATAACCTCACAAAATTGGAACAGGAGCAAGTTAAAATAGAAACGATAAAAGACGTTAAGCAAAGGTTAGTAACCATGCTTGGTCAGGAACTGTCTAAGATAAACTTCTTACAGCTGGCTCTCATCCTTGACGGTCGTGAAATTACTGCGGATAAAATTATTTTTACACAAAAGGTAAATTTACTAATAGTAAAGGAAAATGTTCTGAATATATACATAACCTGCCAACCCCAAAAAAAGAAGTCCAACACATTAGGTTATCTTGCTAAATAACACCTTTATTTTCAATAAAGGCAGCCTGCCGGCACAGAACACCAGCAGGCTTATTATTCTTATTGTGTTATTAAAAATCTTAATGAACTTTCGACCAAACATTCATATCTTCAAAACCGCCGCCAATATTGCAATTATTGATCAAAACTCCGCCAAATCCATAACCAAAATTAGCAAAAACTTTGTTCATACCGACAGAACTGCTGCGGGCAATAGTGTACAAACACTTTATCTCAGTATTCTTTAATACATCTTCCATATGCAGCAAAAGGCAACTGGCCAATCGCCTGCCTCTCCATTCCGGGAGAACAGCAAAATCAGTAACTTCAGCATTTTTATCTAATGTGTTTATCTCAGCAGACGCAGCGGCTACGATCTCGTTATTATATAAGGCTAAAACATAATAGACATTCTGATCCATCGTATGTGCCAGGTAATCAGAATTGAATATCGGAAAAGGGTAAGTAGCAAAAACCTTGCTATACAATGAGGCTAAATCTCGGCAATTGGCTGCCTCTCCTTGCTTAATAATTACCCCATGAGGAACCGCCGAATCACTATGTGTCCCCCTCAAAGCATTATACACTGGTTTTATAGCATGGTTCTTGTTGCTTAATCCCGAGGGTGTCTCCCTCCGGACTGTAAGATATTTGGCAAAAACCATGGCAGTTTCGACACCGCCGTAATAGCCGGGGATAGATGCCTCAAGCTTCATTTTGCTGCGCAAAAATTTTTCTTTCCACCTGGCTCTGGCTTTAAGCCATATTTTATCAAGTTGATATTCCGATGCCTTTTCCGTAAGAATCTGAATCATTTCTTCTATTCCATTGTCTAATCGCAGAGAAAATTCATAAACAGTAATTCTCTTATTGTAGGGGGAAATGAGAATGCTGCATTGAAAAGCCTGTCCAGTTAGATGTTCCCACCGGTCTTGTGAATTCTCTATCATATTTCTTAAATTAATTGTCATGTAAAATATCCTTATAAATTTTTAAACGCTTTTTGCGCCTGTTCCCTTCCGGTATTAAGCTGACCATCTTAGCATTTGGATTTATAAGTTTTTGCAATCCGATAGGATCATGTAAAGCACTGGACCCCTTACACACATTACAGGTGGATGAACAACTTGAATTGTAGTTTGCCGGTTCTTCATATATGCAGATAACTCCTTCGTAATTGCGCAATACTGTTTTGGTACTTGTGCTGGACAGTTGATAATTAGGCAGAACCGGTATTTTCCCCCCGCCCCCCGGCGCATCTACCACAAAAGTCGGCACTGCAAACCCTGAGGTATGCCCAATCAGCGCCTCCATAATTTCCACCCCTTTACTTACAGGAGTACGAAAATGCTCAATGCCGCGGGATAAATCACACTGGTAAAGGTAATAGGGGCGAACACGGTTACTAACCAACAGGTGCGCTAATTTTTTAATAATGAAGGCGCAATCATTTATTCCCTTCAGCAACACCGTTTGATTACCCAGAGGAATACCGGCGTCAGCCAGCTTGGCAAGAGCGCGGGCAGACTCCTCTGTAAATTCACGAGGGTGATTAAAGTGGGTGTTTATCCAGATAGGATGATATTTCTTAAGCATTTTGACCAAATGATCAGTGATCCTTTGCGGCATTACTACCGGCGTACGGGTTCCAATACGAATTACCTGAACATGCGGAATTTCTCTTACCCTTCGTATAATTTGCTCCAATCTGTTGGTTGACAAAACAAAGGGGTCTCCGCCGGATAACAATACATCACGTATATCAGGATGAGCTTTAATGTATTCAATAGCCTTTATAATATCACTGTCTTTCGAAACCTTTTCATTATCGCCAACTTTACGCTTGCGAGTACAGTGCCGGCAATACATCGAACATTCGTTGGTAACCAAAAGCAGTACCCTATCAGGGTATCGGTGTGTCAGCCCCGGGCAAGGTGAATCACCATCCTCATGCAGAGGATCATCCATGTCCCCGGAACCTTTAATTAACTCTTTGGGATTTGGTATGCACTGCATGCGAATAGGGCATGTTGAATCATCCTTATTTATAAGTGACGCATAATAAGGAGTGATAGCCATTGGGAACACATCAATAGCTTTTTGAATGCTGGCTTTCTCATAAACAGACAAATTAGCATACTGATCTAACTCGTCTGATGACATGATGCGATTTCGTAATTGCCACCGCCAGTCAGACCAATTGGATTCCTCCGTGATATTTGCAAATAAAAGTTTTTGTTTCATTCTTACCTCCTTAAAAATCATTTGTTATGAATAAAACCCACTTAACGCATAAAATTAATGCAATTCAAAACATTCCTAATATACCGGTTTTATAAAATTCCGACTATCTCTTTTTTCCGGAAAAACTGTGTAATCAATTTGCCTGTTTTCCCAATTGCGCAAGCGTACGGAACTGTTATCAATGCCTAAAAGATACTTTGGTAAGATGGGAATTTTACCGTAACCATTTGGCGCGTTGATTATATAGGTTGGAACCGCCAGACCTGAGGTATAGCCGCGCAGCTTTTCCATTATCTCAATTCCTTCATTCACCGAAGTAATAAAGTGCCGTGTGCCTATAACCTGTTTAGCATGAAAAATATAATAAGGACGGACTCTTATTTTTAGCAATTCCTGGTTGAGTTTTTTCATCACATGCGGATTGTTATTTATTCCTTTTAACAAAACAGCCTGGTTGCCTAAAACCACGCCCGCGCTAACCAGCATGTCGCAGGCCAGCTTGCTCTCCGGTGTAATCTCCTGCGGGTGATTGAATTGTGTATTGATATATACCGGCGGGTGCTGCTTTAATACCTCACACAGTTCCGGCGTAATCCTCTGAGGAAGTGTAACTATTGTCCTGGTGCCCAGGCGCTTAATTTCCACATGCTTGATACTGTCAAGCTCACTGAGCAGCCAGTCTATTTTTTTGTCACTAAGGAGAAGCGCATCGCCCCCCGTAATCAATACATCTCTAATTTCCTTGTTCTTGCGTATATAATCCAGTGCCGCCAACAGGTCCTGGTGTGTTTGATGCCTGTCAACATCGCCTATGCCCCTGCGGCGCTGGCAGTGGCGGCAATACATGGCACATTTATTGGTTACATTAATTATCAGCCTGTCCGGATAACGCCTGGTTATGCAGGGAGCGGGAGAAGTTAATTCTTCCGCCATGGGATCAGCATAGCCGCTAACGTCCAATTCTTTTATACTGGGAACTGACTGCAGCATAACCGGATCGTTCAGGCTGTCAGGCACTATAAGTGAGGCATAATAAGGAGATACAGACCAGCGAAACTTCAGGCCCACCTTTCTGATTTGAGCGCACCGCTCTTCGCTAAGCTGTATTAAACTCGATAACAACTCGACATCATTAATCCGGTGCGATATCTGCCAGTGCCAATCCCGCCACTTTTCCTCATTAGCATTAAAGTGCCTAAACAACTTCTCCCTGTTAGAAAGAATACACTGCTGCAAATCAAAACCTGTTGGAATTTTATCCTTCTTCTCCAGGTAATCACTTATGCTTTTCTTTAAACCTGTCGCCCTTCTAAGACCAATAGCCCTTTTGTCTTCGCAGTTAAAAGTATCATTTTCATTTAAATAAACTGACACATCATCTCCTCCATTCAAAATTAAAATAAAAACACACAATAACCCGAAATTAGCGAGGGTTATTGTGTGTTAATTGCGTTTTAGCAAAATGCAAAGAAAAGCTATGAAGTGCCAATAATAAACACACAGCAAAGGCACAGCAAAGCAAGTCTGCCTGCTCTCTTTTCCTTCAACGCTTACGAAGTTAGCTGACGGATTCGGGCCGAAGAATAACCCTACCTTAATTGAATTTTTAAACTCAATAAGGACTCACCCCAGGAAGTGGTTCCCCCGCTTCTAAATGAATTCAGCGATAGAAAATTTTATTAAGTTTTGTTAATTAAAATAAAAGTGGAAAACCAAACATGGCTTCCCACCCAGAAGTCGTAAATCACTTGTGAAAGCGAATAAATACAAATTAACTCGCCCAGCCTGAACAATCATATTTATCTTAACTATATAAATAGTTTATCATATTAATTAGAATAGATCAAGTGTTCTGAAATAATTTTCTATCAATCATTTTGCTTCAACAAACCGTAGGCCAGGCTGTCTACCAGCGCCTGCCAGCTTGCTTCCATTATGTTCGTTGATACACCGATTGTACCCCAGGAATTTTTACCGTCACCTGTTTCAATCGAAACCCGCACCACCGCGTCAGTGCCCTCTTTTTCATTGAGCACGCGCACCTTGTAATCGTTTAATTGCATCTCTTTAATAGCCGGGTAAAAACCTTCCAAGGATTTACGCAGGGCATTATCCAGTGCATTGACCGGCCCGTTGCCTTCCGCAGCCGTGTGTTTGACCTGATCGCCCACCCAGATTTTAATGGTTGCCTCGGTGCTGGTCGGCCCGTTTTCCTTCATATCCATGATGACCCGCAAGCTTTCCAGTTTGAAAGGATTTTCATACTGACCCGATATGCGTCTCATTAACAGTTCAAAAGAACCATCCGCTCCCTCAAACTGGTATCCCTGGTTCTCCAGTTCCTTTATATGCATGAGCAGTTGCTTATTCTCTTCTGTCTGCTGGGTTAAATCCACATTCAGCTCTTTGAATTTATAAAGCAAATTGGATAATCCAGACTGGTCAGAGACCAGAACCCGCCGCTGGTTGCCCACCAATTCCGGAGTAATATGCTCATACGTTTTGGAATTTTTCATAATGGCGCTGACATGAATGCCGCCTTTATGGGCAAAAGCACTGGTACCCACAAAAGGTTGGCCGTTATGCAGGTGCATGTTGGCAACCTCACTGACAAAGCGGGAAACCTCCGTAAGCTGCGCCAGGTTACCTTCAGGCAAACATTTAAGCCCGCACTTTATTTCCAGATTAGGAATTACCGAGCAGAGATTGGCGTTGCCGCAGCGCTCTCCATAACCGTTCATAGTACCCTGAACCTGTATAACCCCGGACTGAACCGCTATAACAGAATTGGCTGCAGCCATTTCACTGTCGTTATGGCAGTGAATACCCAGAGGAACTGTGACAACACTCTTTACTTTACTAACTATTTCCTGAATATCCCAGGGCATGGTTCCGCCATTGGTATCACAGAGCACAATACGGTCCGCTCCACCCGCCTGGGCCGCTTTAACAGTTTCCAATGCATACTCTGTATTGGCCTTACAGCCGTCAAAAAAATGTTCCGCATCATAAAATACCTGCATGCCGTTTGACTTCAGGTAGGCAACTGATTCTTTAATCATTTGTAAATTCTCTTCCAGAGTAGTATTGAGCGCATACACAACCTGGAAATCCCATGTCTTGCCAAATATACAGGCTACCTGCACACCGGCATCGACAATAGCTTTCAGGTTCACATCCTCTTTCACATCGCTATTCGGCTTTCTGGTACTGCCAAAGGCTGAAACTACGGCCTTCTCCAGGGGAAAGTCTTTAATCCGCTTAAAAAAATCGGAATCCTTGGGGTTGGAGCCAGGCCAACCTCCTTCGATGTAATGAACACCCAATTTATCCAAGCGCAGCGCAATTTTTACTTTATCCTCTACAGAAAAGGATATGCCTTCCCCCTGGGCGCCATCACGCAAAGTAGTATCATATATTTCTATAGTTGACATGCCCTCTCTCCCCCTTATTAAAAAATTTTGCATAACCAAACTGCTTTTTACCGCACATTAAACTCTGATATAGTATTTAAAAACCGCCAGGCTGTACTGTTGGTGTACTGCCAAAAGCGGCTGAACTTGCCCGCGGCTTTTCCCGAAAAAGCAGGGGCTTCCCGGTATATGTTCGCCTGCCGCTATAAGCGGCAGGTCTGAACAGTTTATACCAGGCATTTCGGACGGTTCCCGCCCTACATGAGTATATATTATCTGCTGGCTTGAATCTGCATATCCTTCTGCAATTTAGCCGGCTAAAATCTGTTCGGCTATACGGTCGCCCATCTCGTCAGTGTTGACTAACTGTAGGCCCTCCTCCATAATATCCCTGGTGCGATATTTTTTCAATACCTCGGTAACCGCGTCTTCTATGGCCTTAGCTTCTTTCTCCATGTCGAAGGAATAGCGCAGCAGCATGGCTCCTGACATTACCGTAGCGATTGGGTTAGCTCTTTTCAAACCGGCATATTTAGGCGCTGAACCATGGCTGGGTTCATACAAGCCGATTTTACCGCCGATACTGGCGGAAGCCAGCATGCCCAGAGAACCGGTAAGCTGGGAAGCCTGATCGCTTAAAATATCACCGAACATATTATCAGTAACAATTACGTCAAACTGTTTAGGCATTTTTACCAACTGCATAGCCGCATTATCCACATACATGGTATTAAACTCAATATCGGGATACTCAGCAGCCATATTGGCAACTACTTCACGCCAGTAGCGTGAAGATTCCAGCACATTGGCCTTATCCACCAGGGTGACTTTCTTACGCCTCTTAGCAGCCAGCTCAAAAGCCAGGCGGGCTATGCGCACGATTTCCTCAGTGGTGTAAACCAGCGTATCGGTTACACGAACAGTGCCGTCCGGCAAATCTTCTCTCTTCTTCTCGCCGAAGTAGAGACCTCCGGTCAGTTCACGCACTACCATAATATCCAAACCTTCCACTACCTCCGGCTTTAAGGTGGAGGCATTGGCAAGTGCCGGGAATACCACTGCCGGGCGCAGGTTAGCATAGAGGCCCAATAATTTGCGCAAGGGCAGGAGTGCTCCTCTTTCCGGAGTTAATTCAGGAGGCAGATCAGCCCACTTGTCACCACCTACAGCACCCAGCAAAATGGCATCGCTGCTGTAGCACAGGTCCAAAGTTTCTTTCGGCAGCGGGTGTCCCACCGCGTCATAGGCAGCTCCGCCGACTAAGGCTTCGGTAAACTGAAATTCATGGCCAAAATGTTCCGCTACGGCTTTTAAGGCCTTTAACGCCTGTTCAGTAATCTCCGGTCCGATTCCATCTCCGGGAAGTACGGCAATCTTATACATTTTCTTAACCTTCATCCTTTCTGCGACATAGTTAATAAGTCCACCTGCGGCAATTATTTGCTGCATAAACGGAGGCACCACCGTAGCTTGATAGGTCTCTCCCTTGGTCACATTGGTAATAGTACCTGTTTCCGCATTAACGGAAACCTCATTTCCTTCATCTATACCTTCCACTGCTTCTGTTGATTCCAGAATAGGCAGCCCGATATTGAAAGCATTCCGGTAAAATATACGGGCAAAAGACTTGGCAATCACGCAGGAGACTCCGGCATATTTGATGGATATCGGGGCATGCTCACGCGAACTGCCGCAACCGAAGTTCTTATCAGCTACAATCACATCCCCGGGCTGAACTTTTTGCGCAAAAGAGGTATCGGCATCTTCCATACAATGTTTGGCCAGTTCAACCGGGTCAGAAGTATTTAAGTAACGGGCCGGAATAATGGCATCTGTGTCAATATCGGCTCCGAACTTCCAGGCTTTACCCTTTAATCCCATTTACTCCACCTCCCAGGGTCCGGCAATTCGGCCCAAAATAGCAGAAGCTGCTGCTACTGCCGGGTTGCAGAGATAAACTTCGCTTTCCGGTGAGCCCATACGTCCGACAAAATTGCGGTTGGTAGTAGCCAGAGAACGTTCTCCTTTGGCCAGTATCCCCATGTAACCGCCCAGACAAGGGCCGCAGGTAGGTGTGCTGACCGCCCCGCCGGCATCGATAAAGATCTCAATCAAGCCCTCGCGCATAGCCTGCTTGTAAATTTGCTGTGTGCCGGGGATTACGATTAAACGAATTCTGTCGCTGACCTTTTTCCCCTTCAACACACCGGCTGCCAGGCGCAAATCCTCCATCCGACCATTGGTGCAGGATCCGATAACCACTTGATCCAGCTCAACCAACCCGGCTTGACTGACCGGTCTGGTGTTTTCCGGCAGGTGAGGGAAAGCTACCAGCGGCTCGATTTTCGAGGCATCGTAGCGGCGTATATCGCTGTAGACAGCATCAGCATCGCTCTTATAGAAAGTATAGGGCTTCTTCACCCTGCCTTCCACATAAGCCCGGGTGATTTCATCCGGCGCCACAATACCGTTCTTACCGCCTGCCTCAATAGCCATGTTGGCCATAGTCAAACGCCCGTCCATGGACAGCTTTTCAATGGCCGGCCCGGCAAATTCCATAGCTTTGTATAATGCACCGTCAACTCCGATGTCCCCGATGATGTGCAGAATTAAATCCTTGCCGCCCACCCAGGGCCGGAGCTCGCCTTCAAAAACAAAGAGCATGCTTTCCGGCACTTTCAGCCAGGTTTCTCCCAGTGCCATGGCAGCAGCCAGATCCGTGCTGCCCACACCGGTGGAGAAAGCGCCTAAGCCGCCGTAAGTGCAGGTATGAGAGTCCGCCCCGATGACTAAATCCCCGGGGCCGACCAAACCCTGCTCGGGCAAAAGACAGTGTTCTATACCCATTTTGCCCACATCAAAGAAATTTACTATACCGTGTTTCTGAGCAAAGTTTTTAACCGCTTTGCCCTGTTCGGCCGAGGCAATATCTTTGGCCGGGATAAAGTGATCCAGCACCAGGGCAATTTTTTCACGGTCAAAAACAGAATCCACACCTATTTTACTAAATTCTTTAATCGCTACCGGCGCGGTGATATCGTTTCCTAAAGCCAGGTCAACCTTGACATTCACCAGTTCGCCGGGCACTACTTTATCTTTGCCCGCGTGTGCGGCCAGTATTTTTTCAGTTACCGTCATTCCCATTTTCTCTTTATTCCTCCCGCCGGTCTGCTTCATATACCAATTTATTCACTGCATCAACGTAAGCCTTGGCGCTGGCCTCCAGTATATCAGTACTGACACCGCGGCCAATAAAAGATTTGCCCTTTTCATTGCTGATTTTAACCGTTACATCCCCCTGGGCATCCCTGCCCCCGGTAATGGCATCAAGGGAGTAATGCAGTAAGGTACAATTAATTCCGGCAATTTTATCTATTGCTTTATATATGGCATCCACCGGACCATCCCCGAAAGCAGTATCCTGCAATAATAAATCATTGCTCAAGAGCCCCACCATGGCCATTGGTTTGATCGTGCTGCCGCTGGTGATATTAAAATATTCCATAATATATTTAACAGGCACATGGCTGCGGGTTTCTTCTTCTACTATAGCTTCCAGATCACGATCCGTGATGTTCTTTTTCTTATCCGCTAAGTCTTTAAAACGTACAAATGCTTTGTTTAACTCAGCCTCTGACAATTCATAGCCCAGATCACCCAAACGCTTTCTGAACGCATGACGACCGGAGTGTTTTCCCAATACTAAATTGTCCTGATTGATCCCGATCATGGCCGGGTTCATTATCTCATAGGTACTTCGTTCCTTTAAAACACCGTCCTGGTGAATCCCGGACTCGTGAGCAAAAGCATTCTTGCCCACAATAGCTTTGTTAGCCTGCACTATCATACCGGTAAGTTTACTGACCAGTTTGCTGGTGCGGTAAATCTCTTCGGTGTTGATATTCGTATTCAAGCCAATAAAATCTTTTCTGGTTCTTAAAGCCATGACTATCTCTTCTATAGCGGCATTACCCGCCCTTTCACCTATACCGTTAATGGCCCCCTCAACCTGTCTGACACCGTTTTGCACAGCTGCCAGAGAGTTGGCTACGGCCAAACCCAGATCATTATGACAGTGGACACTGACAACGGCCTGATCAATGTTAGGTACTCTCTCCATAAGGCTCCTGATGAAATTCCCATACTCCTGAGGCATAGCATAACCTACGGTATCAGGGATATTTACTGTAGTGGCTCCTGCCTTGATTACCGCCTCCACCACCCGGCTTAAAAAATCCAGGTCGCTGCGCGAACCGTCCTCCGCCGAAAACTCTACATCAGAAGTGAATTTTTTAGCGTACTTGACGGCTTCAACAGCCATTTCCAGAACTTTATCCGGTTCCATCTGCAATTTATAGCGCATGTGAATAGGTGAAGTAGCCAGAAAAGTATGAATACGCGGCTGCTCGGCTTCCTTGAGTGCCTCCCAGGCCCGGTCTATGTCCTTGAAATTGGCCCGGGCCAGGCCGGCTACAGCAACACCTCGCACCTCGCGGGCAATACCCCGCACTGCCTCGAAATCACCGGTAGAAGCAATAGGAAAGCCAGCTTCTATTATATCTACACCCAGTAAGGCAAGCTGCCTGGCTATCTGTATTTTTTCACTGAGATTAAGACTTACTCCCGGAGACTGTTCGCCGTCCCGTAAAGTAGTGTCAAAAATATATACACGCCGGCTGTTAGTGCTGCTTACACGGGCGGAACCGTCACTTTCTTGAACGTCGTCTATAATAGTTGGCTGCTGGCTCATGATTATACCTCCTACCCCTCAATGGCTTCATCTATACATTTACCGGCCATAACCATCGGGTAAACGTTTTCATCCTCCTGCACAAAGCAGTTGATAATAGCCGGACCCTGTGAACTCAATACCTCCGGCAATATGGCATTTAATTCTTCCGAAGTTTTAATGTCAAAACCCTTCATTCCGTAAACCCTGGCAATACCGGCAAAGTCCGGGTGATAGCTGAAATCCACGGCCATATAGCGTTTGTCGCAATAAAATTCCTGCAGCTGGCGCACCATGCCCAGGCGTCCGTTGTTTAAAACTATAACTTTAACCGATAGGCCCTGTTCCATAACTGTCGCCATTTCCTGTAAATTCATTTGAAAACTGCCGTCACCCGAAATCAGTATAACCTGCTTACCGGGACAGCCGAATTCAGCTCCGATAGCCGCCGGGTAGCCGTAGCCCATAGTGCCCAAACCTCCGGAAGAGATGAAGGAACGGGGCTGGATATGCCGGTAATAATGAGCTGCCCACATCTGGTGCTGGCCTACATCTGTACAAATGATAGCATTTCCCTGTGCCACCTCATTTAGTTTCTCAATTACCTGCTGAGGTTTTAAACCTTCTCCTGCCGCCGGCTCATAACGCAGAGCGTATTGTTTTTTTAATTCAGCAAAGCGTTCCAGCCACTGCCGGTTGTTTTTCTGCTCCAGTAGGGGAATAATCTGCTGGATAACCGTCTTTACGTCACCGGCCACGGGCAAGTGCACGCGTACATTCTTGCCGATTTCCGCCGGATCAATATCCACGTGTATAACACTGGCGTCGGGCGCAAAACCGGCGATTTTACCTGTAACCCGGTCATCAAAACGAGCGCCCAGAGTTATCAACAGGTCACATTCGGTAACAATCTTATTGGCATACATTGCCCCGTGCAGTCCCAGCATACCGGCAAAAAGCGGGTGATCACCGGGAAAACCGCCCAGCCCCAGCAGGGTATGGGTCACCGGAGCGCCGATAGTCTCAGCCAGCACTTTCAGCTCATCATGAGCACCCGCACTGACCACACCGCCTCCGGCATAAATAACCGGGCATTGAGACTTTTTGATCATCTCTGCGGCTTTTTCCACCTGTTCATCGTCAGCCCTGTAATTCGGTTTATATCCGCGCAGGTTGATTTCTTCCACTTCTTCATAATCAATTATAGCCGAAGTAACATCTTTGGGCAAATCTATCAATACCGGGCCCGGCCTGCCGGTACGGGCAATATAGAAGGCCTCGCGAACAATTTTAGGTACCTGTTTGGGATCTTTAACAAAATAGTTATGCTTAACTACAGGCATAGTAATACCTGTAATATCCACTTCCTGGAAGGCATCCGTACCCACCATGCCGGTCGGCACCTGCCCGGTAAAAGCCACAATGGGCACTGAATCCATATAGGCATTAGCAATACCTGTCACCAGGTTTGTGGCTCCGGGACCGGAAGTAGCCATGCAAACACCTACCTTGCCGGTAGCACGGGCATAACCGTCAGCCGCGTGCGCGGCCCCCTGTTCATGGCGCACCAGTACGTGTTTAATTTTATTGGATTTATAAAGTGCATCATATACAGGGAGGATTGCACCACCAGGATAACCGAAGATAACTTCCACGTTTTCCCGCTCCAAACACAGTACCAGGGCTTCCGCGACAGTAATTCCCATTTTTATTCCTCCCTTGTTAATTATTTAATTAATTATTTTCAAATTTTAAGATTGAGTCGGAAGTTCGACACGGATAAGTATCGAACTTCTCCGGCCGGTCTTATTTCTTCTTCAACCAGGGCATCATTTTTCTCAAACCGGCACCGACAACTTCAATTTGACTTTCGGACTGAGCTTTCTTAATGGCATTAAATACCGGGCGGTTAACCTGGTTTTCCAGCATCCAGTTGCGGGCAAACACGCCGTTCTGAATCTCCGCCAGCACCTGTTTCATTTCTTTACGGGTTTCCTCGGTGATGATGCGCTTGCCTGTCATATAATCACCGTACTCGGCAGTGTTGCTGATGGAATAGCGCATGAAGTTTAAGCCACCCTCATTGATCAAGTCTACGATCAATTTAACTTCGTGCAGGCACTCGAAATAAGCCATTTCTGGTGCGTATCCCGCCTCCACTAGGGTGTCAAAACCTGCCTGGATTAATTCGCACAGACCGCCGCAGAGAACTGCCTGCTCTCCAAACAGATCAGTTTCAGTCTCTTCTTTAAAACTGGTTTCAAAAACACCGGCTTTGGTGCCGCCCAAACCCTTGGCATAGGCCAAACCGATATCCTTGGCCTTGCCGGAATAGTCTTGATGCACGGCCACCAGGCAGGGAACACCGGCACCGTCAACGTACATTCTGCGCACCATATGACCGGGGCTCTTCGGCGCTACCATAATTACATCAACATTAGCAGGCGGCACAATTTGCCCGAAGTGAATATTAAAGCCGTGAGAAAACATCAATACATTGCCCTCGGATAAATTGGGAGCAATCTCTTCATTATATACTTTAGCCTGGGTTTCATCCGGCAGGAGTATCTGAATAATATCAGCCTGATTGGCAGCCTCAGCTACGGTGGCCACGGCCAAACCATCAGCTTCTGCCTGTGCCCAGCGCTTGCTGTCACGTCTCAAACCTACTACTACATCCACACCACTGTCTTTTAAATTCTGTGCCTGAGCATGGCCCTGGCTGCCATAACCCATAACTGCAATCTTTTTACCTGCCAGCAAACTTAAATCCGCATCCTGATCATAATACACTTGAACCACTGGTGAAGACCTCCATTTCAATAATTAGGATTTCCGTTGATACAGTATTTAGTATACATGCAAACAGCAACACTTTAAACCATATAATAAAATCTTAACTATCATTCCATTAACCGCAATTGCGGGATTAATCACCTCCATGATTAATCCTCATTTAAGGATGTGGCTTTAGCACCTCTTAACATAGCGATCTTACCTGTACGGGCCACTTCTTTGATACCGAAAGGTTTTAAGGCTTCTTCCAAACCGTTAACCTTACCGGAATCCCCGCTGGCTTCAACTATTAATGTTTCCTGACCGATATCCACAATATGCGCCCTGAAAATATCCACTATCTGCATGATTTCCGATCTGGTCTGGGTATCTGCATTAACCTTGATGATTATTAATTCTCTGTCAACATGTCTCTCAGAAGATATGTCGTCAATTTTAATTACATCCACCAGCTTGTTCAGCTGCTTGCGCACCTGTTCGAGAACCTGATCGTCACCTTCAACAACAATGGTCATACGGGAAATCGTTGGATCATCTGTTCTGCCTACAGCCAGACTGTCAATATTAAAACCTCGGCGACTGAACAAACCTGATACCCGGGCCAGTACCCCCGGGTTATTTTCTACCAGCACAGCAAGCGTATGCAGCATTGGCGAAACCTCCTTTCGTTACCTCTTATTTTCCTAACCGAGCATATTCTTTAGTTCACAGCCGGGAGGAACCATCGGATACACGTTTTCCTCCCTCTCCGTCACAAAGTCCAAAACCACCGGTTTATTGATAGCAAAAGCTTCTTCCAGAGCAGGAGCCACTTCATCACGTGTAGTTACTCTTATACCCACAGCACCGTATGCCTCAGCTATTTTAACAAAATCAGGATTTTTAAGTTCGGTGTAGGAATAGCGCTTATCATAGAAAAGTTCCTGCCACTGTCTAACCATGCCCAGATAACCGTTATTGAGTATAGCCACCTTAACCGGCAGTTCATAATTAACTGCTGTGGCCAGCTCCTGTATGTTCATCTGAAAGCTGCCGTCACCCGATATATCAATAACCAGCTCATCAGGACAAGCCGCCTGCACACCCAGAGCGGCAGGGAAACCGTAACCCATAGTGCCCAGGCCGCCAGAAGAGATGAAAGTCCTGGGATAGTTGTAGTTATAGTAATGGGCGGCCCACATCTGGTGCTGACCTACCTCCGTGGTAATACGCACCTTTTTATCCAGTGTCAGACGATTAATCTCACTGATGATTGATTGGGGCTTCAAGCCGCCTTCGTTAAAGAAGGCCAGGGGATATTCCCTTTTCCAGGTCATGCACTTGGCCAGCCATTCCGTAAGAGACTTTTCTTCAATGCGTTCCAGCAGCCTTTGCAAAGCAATTTTCACATCACCTATAACAGGAAAATGAGTGCCGACATTTTTACCTATTTCCGCCGGGTCAATATCTATATGAATGATCTTTGCGTCTTTGGCAAAATCATCCAACTTACCGGTAACCCGGTCATCAAATCTCGCCCCCACAGCAATAACCAGATCGGTTTCACACATGGCAAAATTAGCGGCTTTGGTACCGTGCATACCCAGCATGCCTAAAAACTGCGGGTGCTCACCGGGAAAACCGCCAAGCCCCATCAAAGTATTGGTTACCGGAGCCTTTATCTTTTCCGCCAGTGCCAGCAATTCTTCATGGGCACCGGAAGAAACCACACCGCCGCCGGCATATATTATCGGGCGGACAGATTCATTAACAGCATTGGCCGCCAGCACCACTTGCTCCTCAAACGGCTCGATAATTGGGTTATAACCGGGTAAATTAATGGGTCCGGGTGCTTGATACTCTATTATGCCGGCAGAAACATCCCTGGGCAAATCCACCAGCACCGGTCCCGGCCTACCGGTATTGGCTATATAAAAAGCCTCTTTTATGGTGCGAGCCAATTCGCTGACATCCTTCACCAAATAATTGTGTTTAGTTATTGGCATGGTAATACCTGTTATGTCTGCTTCCTGAAAAGAGTCTCTGCCTAAAAGAGCAGTCGCTACCTGCCCGGTAAAAGCTACCATTGGAATGGAATCCATATAGGCATTGGTCAAACCGGTTACCAGGTTGGTCGCACCGGGCCCGGAGGTAGCCAAACAAACCCCGGCCTTTCCGGTAGCTCTGGCATAGCCGTCAGCAGCATGCACTGCCCCCTGCTCATGCCTGGTCAAAATGTGCCTGATATCCGCATCGTAGAGTGCGTCATATATAGGCAATACCACACCGCCAGGATACCCGAAAATTGTATCCACTCCGTGTTCCTTTAAACACTTGACTAAAATTTCCGCCCCGGAAAGCTTCATTGCTTTAACCCACCTCTCTTAAATCCTCTTTGATACTAAATCAATCTTTTGCCAATACTGCTCCTGTACTTGCAGAAGTAACCATTTTTGCGTAACGGGCCAGATATCCTCTTGTAATCTTTGGCTCCGGTATTACCAGCTTTTTCATTCTTTCGTCTATTTCAGCTTCTGTCAAATCTACGTTTAGGCGGCAGTTGGGAATATCAATATCTATCATATCTCCATCTTGAATTACAGCTATAACACCGCCCAGAGCTGCTTCCGGCGAAACGTGGCCAATAGCGGCTCCCCTGGTTGCTCCGGAGAAGCGGCCGTCAGTTAACAAAGCTACTTCTTTATCCAAACCCAGACCGGCCAAGGTAGCCGTCGGGGTAAGCATCTCTCTCATACCGGGCCCGCCCCTGGGGCCTTCATAACGGATAACCACTACATCACCTTTTTGTATAGTCTGGTTCATAATGGCATCCATTGATTCCTCTTCCGAGTTGAACACGCGGGCCGGACCCCGGTGCACCAGCATCTCAGGTGCTACTGCGGATTTCTTCACCACAGCGCCGTCCGGAGCGAGATTGCCTCTCATAACAGTGATACCGCCGCTGGGACTATAAGGATCTTCAATATTGCGGATAATATCCCGGCGCAATACTCTACTGCCGTTGATGTTTTCCCCTACAGTAACTCCGGATACTGTTCTGCTGTTCAAATTCAACAAATCGTGCTTTGAGAGTTCTGCCATTACAGCCGGTATGCCGCCTGCCTCATCCAGTTCTTCAATAAAATGCGGCCCGGCCGGGCTTAACTTGCACAGATTCGGTGTGCGCTCGCTGGTTTTATTAACCAGCTCCAGATCAATGATCACTCCCGCCTCACTGGCAATGGCAGGCAGGTGTAAAATCGTATTGGTTGAACAACCAAGCGCCATATCCACGGTCAAGCCGTTATTGAAAGCATCCATGGTTAGAATATCCGAGGGACAAATGTTTTCTTTCACCAGATACATTATCTGCATGCCTGTCTGTTTAGCCAAACGCCTGCGTGCTGCCGAAACAGCGGGAATGGTTCCGTTGCCCGGCAGGGCCATACCCAGCACTTCAGTTAAGCAATTCATTGAATTAGCCGTAAACATACCCGAACAGGAACCGCAACCGGGACAAGCGGCCTCTTCCAAATCGGCCAACTCTTCTTCCGACATCTTGCCGGCTCTTACAGAACCCACAGCCTCAAAAACATTTGTCAGGGATTTATGCTGGCCCTTAATTTTACCTGCCAGCATCGGACCGCCACTGACAACTATAGCCGGAATATTCAAGCGGGCCGCCGCCATCAACATGCCCGGAACTATCTTGTCACAGCTGGGAATTAAAACTAAGCCGTCAAAAGGATGCGCGATAGACATAACTTCAATGGAATCAGCAATCAACTCACGGCTGGCCAATGAGTACTTCATGCCTGTGTGATTCATGGCGATACCGTCACAAACTGCAATAGCGGGAAATTCTATCGGAGTACCGCCGGCCATCCTGATTCCGGCCTTAACTGCCTCAGCAATATCGTCCAGATGGAGATGACCGGGAACTATTTCATTTTGTGCATTCACTACACCTATTAAAGGTCTGGCCAATTCCTGGTCAGTATAACCCAATGCTTTAAACAGGGATCTGTGAGGAGCTTTTTCCAGACCTAATTTCATAGCATCACTACGCAAAACATACCATCTCCTTAAAACAACAGCGTCTGTTACTGCTTTATATTCTAAATCAATCAAGGGTTTTTGTTCCCTGCTCTAACAAAAGGCTTATTCAGGAAAAATCTGCGGTCCGTCTGTCTCAGTCAACTCATGGAAGGCTTTCATCAAGCTATGAGTCATGGGACCTGGTTTACCATTGCCAATTGACCTGCCGTCCACCTGAACTACCGGAATACATTCGGCGGCAGTGCCTGTTAAGAAACATTCATCGGCTATAAATATATCGTGTCTGGTGAAAAGAGTCTCCACTACCGGAATACCTTTAGTCCTGGCTATCTCTATAACACAATTTCTAGTAATGCCTTCCAGCAAACCGGCATACACGGGCGGTGTGATTAAAACACCGTCTTTAATAATGAAAATATTATCGCCGGTAGCTTCGGCCACATAACCTTCATTGTTCAGCATCACGGCTTCAGGCACACCTGCCAGGTTAGCTTCAATCTTAGCGAAAATATTATTCAAATAGTTAAGAGATTTTACCCTGGGATTAACAGCCTCACCCGCATTTCTGCGAGTCGGTACAGTGACAGTAATTAAACCGTTGTTGTACAATTCTTCCGGATAAAGTTGAATGCTGGCGGTAATGCAAAATACTGTAGCTTTCGTGCATTTGCGGGGATCTAAACCCAGGTCACCTTTGCCTCGGGTAACTACCAGGCGTATATAAGCATCCCTCTGGTTGTTGCGGCGCAGTGTTTCCAAAACAACCTCACTCATTTTCTCCATGCTCAAGGGGATATCCAGCATAATGGTTTTGGCCGACTCATAAAGTCTCTTGATGTGTTCTTCCAGTTTAAACACCCGGTTGTGGTAAGCCCGGATACCTTCAAATACCCCGTCCCCATACAGCAGGCCGTGATCGAATACTGATACAACTGCTTGTTCCTCCGGCACGTAATTACCGTTTAGATAGATGATTAAACCCATTTTCCAATCGCTCCCATATTTAAATTTGATTAGTTCTGCAAATGTTTAAATTTCAAGAAAGCCGCCTTAAGCGACTTTCAAGCAGCCACAGGCACTCGTGCTCGTTGGAAATTATACAATGCTAGCTTTACCTATCCACGGATCCATCATAAGCATAATTTCCTAGAGTGCAAGAATAAAACGCAAAAAAAGACCCGCAGATATAGTCCAGGAGTGGAACCTATCCGCTTGGGTCTTTTATCCCCACGGTGTAACCCTTCGGATTCCCATCCGATCGGCCTGTACCGCTCGGTCCAGCCCCCTGCCGCAATGCAGAGCGGAACCCTAGGTACACTTCCCCTCTAAAGCTGACTTACAGCCGCATTAATATGCAGCCTTTTGTTTCATTAACCAGCGCCGTATACAATACGCCTTTAACAGGAGAAACTTATAAGTTGAATGCTCAATAAAAGTATAAAAACCCCTCGGTCCGGCATAGTGAAATACAATACCAGGGACGAGGGGTTAAAACCCTGCGCGGTACCACCCTGCTTGCTGCCACTGAGAAAAAGTGTCAGCCCCTCAAGTGTCCGAATAATGAACACGTTTTTGATAACGGGTGCTAGAAGACCCGGCCTAAGCTTACTGGGATAGTCCTTTCAGCCGGCAGCTCCGGGGTGATGGTATTCCTGCTTTCTGCACCGGTTTCCAGCTCGCCCGGTTCTCTGTGGCATTATTTCAGGATACGGTCCCCTTCATGACTATTGCTCATTATAACTTGTTATCCAGTATACAGAAAGTGGCTTTTTCTGTCAAGGAGTTTTGTGTTATATCAAGATTAAAATTGATCAGCATCGCTTACACACATAAATTTGTACTTCATTTAAATAATGATTTATCCACAGATCCATCATAAGCATAATTTTCTGGAATACAATAAACCAATTAGAAAATTTACTCTAAAGAGAAGGATTAATTAAACAGCGGCTAGAATTAACAATAATTTAAAATCTATGAGGAGGGATTAATTCTGTTTAACAATCTCAGAAAATCGATTATTATTGCCGCGATTCTATGTGCTAATCTGTTCTCAGGGCTGCCCTCATGGGCTGAATCTGTAAAAAGTGATTTCAGCAGTACAGCCGGGTCTTATATGTACCAGGAATCAGGAGTATTAATAGAACTGCCCCCAGGTGCACTTAAGTATCGCGCCACTATTATGCTGGAAAACACCCCGTACAACAAAATAACTCCCGTTAACGACTTGTACGTTTACAAATCCGTTGATATTAACACTATCAAAAACGGCGGCAGCACAATAACCTCTCTGGAAAAGCTGGCTCGTATCAGTTTCTTTTTTGATTATATTGATTTTAAACGGGCTTCCCAATTGAACACTAACTTATCAATGGGACATTTTAGAATTGCTTATTGGGACGACACTATACAAAATTGGAAGCAATTACCCTCACAGGTATTCTGGAATGAAGATAAAAACCAGGGAATGGTTGAAGCTGAAATAGACCGGAGCAAGGCGCGTTATGCTCTTCTTTGGTCAAATAGACAAGGGGAGCAATTAAGCCCGGTTTCTACAGGTGGAATCCGTATTATGGTTAACTACATACCGGTTAAAGCTCAGGTTGCACCTTATATAAAGAACGGTAGAACCATGGTTCCTTTGCGGGCCATTGCTGAAAGCTTAGGAGCACAAGTATACTGGATTAGCTCTGAACAGCGCATTGAATTGCTGCAAAATATGAACAAACTGCAGCTGTGGATAGGAAAATCCACAGCTTTGAAAGACGGCCAATCCTTATTGCTTGATGTAGAACCCGAAATAGCCGGTGGCTACACTTTTGTACCCCTGCGTTTTGTCTCCGAGGCTTTTGGCGCAAAGGTTAGCTGGGACGAGATTACTAAGACGGCCAAGGTTGTCAGCAATTAATTTTTAGTACCTAATTTCCTTTTGGTGTAGGTCTATCTTGTCTTAGAACTTTCATACAGATCACTACAAATAGTCCTAGCTTGGCTAAAAGGCGGGGCTATTTGTAGTCTAAGCTAAAACTTATCAAATACTTCCTCATGTTCTCTATTAAACATTTGTTTAACAAATCCCATATTTTTCTAACAATACTGCAACTTGCTGTTACCGGAGATAATATGGTATAATAAGGAAAGAGGTGATAGTATCTATGTGCTTTACTAAAAATACACTTCCCGACTTTACCTGTAAGTTCTTTTGGGATGTAGATACGAGAAAAATTGACATCTGTGAGAATTATCGTTTTGTACTTGAACGATTACTGGAATACGGTGATGACCAAACATTAAAATGGCTGATGTCTTTTTACAGTGATAAGCAAAGGCTGGAAGTTATAAAAAACAGCAGAATTAAGTTTTTTTTACAAAACTCCGAAAAGATTTTATTAAACTTGAAACTAGTTTTAAAGAGGAACAAAGACCTTAAATGTCTTAATTCCTCTTTTTTGTTTGTTCTTTCGCTTATTTAAACTAATGTTATACAGAGGCCAAGCAATAAAATAATTATTGTAAATTCTAGAATTAAAATCATAAGAATGTTAAATAATATTTTAAGGTATTTTTTTTGAAATGGAGGCTTTTAACTGTGGTATTTGGTTTATTTAGAAAATTCATTAGGAAGCCGCCGCAGAGAAAACCCGCCAGTTGCAACAGATCTGCCAAAAAGCAGCCGGAAACAGATCGAAGGATCTACAATACCGGTGAACTAAAAGAAAAACAGGTCTCAAGCAGCCTGAACATTAATTTGGAAATGCTGCAAAGCATTCTGGGGCAGAACTCAGATATTATTTTCAGACGTTTCAACTTAGGTATGACAGAAGAGACAGAATTGGCTGTGATCTACGCAGAAGGTATAACTGACAAAACCAATTTAAATAACAACATTCTCAATCCTTTAATGTTGGAATCACACAGAAGAGGTTTTAACCCTTCTAAAGAAAACATTCTCTATATGATTAAAAATTTTGCTGTTACTGTATCTAACGTATCCGAGGCCAGTAATATTAACGAGCTGGTCACAGCTACTTTGGAAGGCAATGTAATTCTGTTTATAAATAACCAGCCCACAGCTTTGATCTTGCATAATACCGGCGTCAAATCACGGGCCATCAGCGAACCTCAAACAGAAATTTTGGTGCGCGGACCCAAAGAGGGGTTCATTGAAAACCTGACTACCAATATCTCACTAATCCGAAGACGATTAAAGAGTCCCAATCTTATTTTTGAAGATTTACATATTGGCAGAATCACTTATACCAGAGTAACCATAACATATATAAAGGGTATAGCTTCTCCTGACCTGGTGGCAGAAATAAAACGCCGGCTGGGTCGCATAGATATTGACGGAATTCTGGAAAGCGGTTATTTGGAGGAACTGATTGAAGACAATACTTTCTCTCCTTTCCCTCAAATTCTTCATACCGAACGGCCAGACAGAGTAGCTGCCTCATTGCTGGAGGGACGTGTAAGCATTTTAACCGACGGAACTCCCTTCGCCTTAATCGCACCCGCAGAGTTTGTTAGTTTTATGACTTCACCTGAGGATTATTATGAACGTTACTGGTTAGGTACTGCCATACGCTGGCTAAGGTACATAGCTATGACTATGTCCTTACTGCTGCCTTCACTGTATATTGCGGTTACTACCTTTCACCAGGAGATGATCCCCACCAGGCTTCTCATCAGCATAGCAGCATCCCGGCAAGGAGTTCCCTTCCCCGCACTGGTTGAAGCACTGGCTATGGAATTCACATTTGAGGCCATACGCGAGGCAGGTATCAGATTGCCCCGGGCCATTGGACAGGCGGTCAGCATTGTGGGTGCGCTGGTTATAGGACAGGCTGCCGTGCAAGCCGGCATAGTATCTCCGCTGATGATTATCGTAGTGGCTGTCACCGGCATGGCCTCTTTTGTAAATCCTTCTTATAATATGGGGATTTCCCTGCGGCTTTTAAGATTTCCCATGATGCTGCTGGGTGGTACACTGGGACTGTTCGGAATAATGGCTGGGATACTCTGTATTTTTATCCACCTGGCCGGTCTGAGAAGCTTTGGTGTCCCCTACCTGGCCTCCCTGGCCCCCTTGCATTTAGGCGATTTAAAAGATGTATTAATACGCGCGCCCTGGTGGGCTATGGATAAGCGACCGGATGAGACAGGCAAACTAAACAGTCGCAGACAGAGCCGGGGGTTGAAGCCTTCCGTAAGCAACCGGACGGATAAACGGGAGGATGATCAGAACTGATAAAAAAAACTATATTTCTGGCAATGCTATTACTTACCGTTATATTTACACAAACCGGCTGCTGGGACAGGAAAGAGGTAGAAGATCTGGCTATTGTGCTGGCCATTGCCATAGAACCGGGATCAGGCAATAATATTAAAATAACCGTACAGAATGTAAATCCTGCTTCAGCCGGAAAAGGTTCCGTGGTTGGGAGTGGAAGCGGCATGCAAACGGGAACAAAATCTTACCGCAATCGCAGCATTGAAGGAAAAACCATGTTTGACGCTATACGTGAGCTCTCCCGGCAATCACCGCAGCAGCTTTTCTTCGCCCATAATCAGCTGATAATTTTTTCAGAGGATTTAGCTCAAAAACGAGGTGTAAGCGATATCATAGACTTTCTGGAACGCAACCCTCAAATCAGACGCAACACCTGGGTATTAGTGGGCAGGGGAGAAATGGCCACTCTGCTGGACGAGCCCGGCCGCCTGCAAACCACCCCATCCCAGCGTATTTTTGATATTATCAATCAGCGCGACTTCAGTTCCAAATACGCCATAAAAAGATTGGGTGACTTTCTGGAAATGCTGGAGAGCAAAGATAAACAAGCCTATACAGCAGTGGTTGAATACACTCCAAACCTGGCAGTTCCCAGAGAACATGAGGAGCACGGCATGGAGCACGGCATGGAGCAAGGACAACCACCGGAACCGCATGATAATATAGAACTCAGGGGTACAGCAGTTTTCCGTGAAGATAAAATGGTGGGATGGCTGAATCCGGAAGAAAGCAGGGGACTGCTCTGGGTAAGAGGAGAAGTGAAAGGCGGTATTATAGATATCCCCAGTCCGGATGAAAAAAATAAACCCATCTCTTTAGAAATTTTAAGCTCAAAAACAAAGCTTGAGCCACAAATTAACGAAGGACAACTCCAGATAAATATTAATGTAAAAACAGAAACAAATATAGCTGAAACAACTTCCACCATGAATATTGCCAGACCTGAAAAAATAAAAGAACTTGAGAAACTGGTGGGCAAGGCAGTTCAAGCTGAAATACAGGCGGCTTTGGATAAGACCATGCAGGAATATACTACAGATGTACTGGGCTTTGCTGAGGCAATTCACCGCAAGTTTCCATCTGAATGGAAGAGTTTGGGAAAAAATTGGTCCAGTACATTTCCGACGGTTGAAGTAACTATCACGGTTGACGCAAAAATCCGCCGTATAGGATTAGTGTCGGATCCTCTAAAACCTCGACTTTAAGCTTACTCAATTACTATTTATGTGGAGGCATAAAAATTGATTTGGTTGCTTAGCCTGGTATTTATAATTATAATCGCACTTGAGGTACCCGCTTTAATAAGGAAAAAGCTGTGGCGGGAACTAACTGCCTACAGTATAATTATGCTTATCGGCATGATCTACAGTTACGGACAGCTGTTGGACATACCTCTGCCCAATCCAACCAAGGGCATAGAGGCTGTCTTTAAACCTGTCAGCCAAATGCTGCAAAAACTATTGTCCTAATTTTTAGGAGCAAAATATAATTTTTTTATGATAAGGTGAATCGTTTCAGATCTCACCTTTAATTATTATTTATTGCTTTCTTATCATTCCATCCATACTCCTTAAACCTTGCTGCCTCCAACAATATTTGCTCTGCGGCAGCCAGGCCGGCAACTGCTGTTGCAGCTACGGACTGACCGCGGCTATTCAGCAGGGATTTACCAAACCTTTCATATAACTCACCATGGGCAGGGTAAATCGCCTGGTTAGCATTCTCAATCATGGATAAGTCTAATAGTGAATCACCGGCAGCAAAAACTACCTGCTCTCCGGTTAGCTCTTTTATCTTTTCTACAGCAGACCACTTGTTAACTAATCTGGGAACCAGGTAAAGCTTTCTCCCCTGCAAGGAGACTTCCCAGTTCTGATCTAAGGCCCAATCAGCAAATGCATCTATTTGTTCAAGAGGGGCCTTTGCCCGGTCAATTATACAGTAGTAGAATAAACCGTCCGCACTAACCAACCGGCCAGACCATTCACCGGAAGCAAGCTCCTCAAACTCCTTTAAAAGTTGTGAACCGGCCAAACAATTATCAGATAGCTTTTGTGCAATATTATTTCTATAGCCTTCATGCACAACCCCGTCGACAATTATATTGCCTCCATTGCTAACCACAGCAAATTTGGGGATGTATTGACGGTTAAAAAAACGGATTCTCCGATACTGCTCTATTGTCCTGGTGGTACAGGGAACAAAAATTAGTTGAGTAAATAAACCGGTTATTAATTCTACTGACTTTTCAGTCATGAAAGAAATATATTTGCCTTGCTCCACGGCTTCGACCTTTCCAATATAACCGGGCAGAAACCTCTCTGAATAAATGAGAGTCCGGTCAAGATCACTGGCAAAAATCATTTCTTATCCACCACCGTTTTAACCAATCCGCAGCAGGAATAGCTCATATCCGGGCAGCATTCCACTGAAACACCCCTTTCTTCAGCCAATAAAAATATATGTTTGAGATCAGGGTTGGCAGCATCCTTAACCAGCACTTTCCAGGGAACACGGCGCAGCAGCACTCTGGTCGTCTCACCCACACCCGGTTTGATATAGTTTATATTGCCAATACCATATTCCTCTTTTATTCTTTCGATATCTCTTAAACCACGGAAAGAAGGAAAGTTATCCAAAACAGCGCTTTGATTATATTCAAGAGTTTTACTTACTGCCTCTCTCACCAGAGCAAAGGAGCCGCTGACCGCATCTATAAAATAATTTGACAAATCTTCGTCCGCCATCTCAGCATAAAACTTGGCGCCGTGAAAATCTGTATCGCCAATGAGATCTTTTCTGAAAACGGTTCTGGAAACCAAACCACTCACTGTGGCATTAAGGCAAGCACTGGGAATTAAAAAATCTTCCCTGGTACCAAAAATAGCGGCACAATAACCAGGATCGGCAAGCACAGCTAAACTGCTGTTGATTTCTATAGCGTATTTTTCTCTGAATGCTTTTAATGATGCCCTAAGCTCTCCGGCTATTACCCCCTTGCCCGTCCAACCGTCAATGAACTGGAGTTTACACTCCGGGTGCTTTCGCAAAATATATAGCAAAGCGTTTTCATCAATGCCTTTATCACGGATAATGGAAATACTGTAATGAGGAAGATTGATCCCGGAGACAAGTTTAATATACCTTTTTATTAAAATTCCTGCCGGGGTACCGGCTCTGGCAAGGGATACCAAAACAATTTTTTTATACGGATCCTTGAGCAGGGTCATGGCTACAAGCCCTACGGCATGAGCTATTCTAACAGATGTTTCTTTCAGAGATTGATAGAATAATTCAATATACTCTGTGTTTGGCCGGTACTCAATGGGAAGCATTTCTGAATAGTGGCATCCATTTTGAACTAATCTTTCTCTTTCTTCGTTATCTTGTTCTTCTATTAGTCCGCCAATATCTTTAAGCAGAAAAATAACATCGTCAGGACTGTAACTGCCTATAGGCTTAGGTTCAGGAATAAAGAGGCCTTTTTGCAGAAACTCCTTTGTCTGACCGGATGGCATAACTATATTTAACACCTCCACTAAAAAATTCATTACCGGCAGTGGGATACAAAAACTATACGCTCAATACCAAGCCCATTCAATGACTGCACCAGAACAGCAACTGCCTCCGGTTTAACTTCTCTCTCCCAAAAAACAAATACTTCGTCATAATAAAAAGGTTTTATATTATAAACAAAGTTTTTTATATTAGGTCTAAACGGGTCTGTGAAAGTTACAGCATATTGAACAGCGTAACCCTGTCTTAGATGGGCTTGAACAGGACTTCTGGTAGTAGACTGAACCGCTATTCCCGGCCCCATACCGGCAGCTATAAGAAAAGGTATATACATGAATTCACCAGTTCCCAGACAGAGAGTTTTTTCACCCCTTCTCAACTGTGACAATTTTCTTCCCAAACGTAAGGCCTCTTTCCGCAAACCATCGGAATCCATGATATTAATTCCAAATCTGCCGGTATATTGGAGGTAAGAGGAACTATAATGGCCAGGCAGATTTATTTGCCTGCCGATGGGCTCATTATGGCTTATCACCCTGGAAAGCTCACTTTTCTCCCCGGTTAAGATTACCTGCTTGCCGTTAACAGCAATATTTACAGGAGATAACTGTTCTTTTTCAGCTGAGCCTGAAAGACTGCAGCCAAAACTGCCTGTATAAAGGGATATCACCTCCAGCTTTATCCCCAACTCCTGCTCAAACAAAGCATACTTTTCTTTGGCCTCTTTTGATCGCCAATCAAGAATGGTCAGTATTATGTAATGTTTCTGCGGGTATTTCTCCTGTATAGTTTTTATGAAATTAAGGCATGTATTGCCGGTAGTTATTTCATCATCAATCAGAACAAGCAGGTCATTATTTGTAAAAAGACTCGCATCACATACAAGACATCTTTGCTCCGGAGCATGGCAGTGGGCTTCTGTAAAAAAAATAGTATCCACAGTACCACGCAAATCTTCTCTGGTGGTGTGCAGATAACAGGCGTTTCCCTTAAAACAGTCATATACGGCATGACCCAAAGCCGTAGCAGTTTCGGCAAAACCAATAAACAGGGACTTACCGGACAATTCATAGGAAACCGGTTGAAAATCTCCGGCCTGCTCACAGGATAATAAACTAACAGCTTCTTTGATTTTTTTGCGGTTGACTGTCAGCCCCATATATTCGGCAAGCCGGGAGGCCAAAAGATAACCTGCTGTAAACGGGACTATCGGCCGCACCGGAATATGTTTGCCAATGAGTTTGCTTACAAATAAATAGCTTCTTTTAGGGTTATTTCGAGCTGCCATGGAAAAAACACTGGAAACCGGTATGTCATAAGGATTTTCATTAATCTTGATATTAACCGAAAGATTATCCAATACTTTGCAATTTATCTCCTTCATAGATAATGCTTGTGTAGTCATGTTTGTCATTTAACACCCCGTATATCTTTGCCAGAGTGAGCACTTTCTCCGCCCAATATGTATGAGGTTTTGCTTCATTCATTTTGTTATTGTAAACACTTTTTGATACCCCTCCATTATTGTTGGACAGAATATCTTTGGCATCACAGTATTCTTCGTGAGTAACCGCATGAAGCGCCTGAACCGGCAACAAATGACTTGGGTGAATAATCGTTTTACCGATTAACCCATTGGCCTTATCCAGCATCACTTCTCTAATCAAACCGTCAATGTAACGACACAGCAATTTCTCCCTTATGCTCCGGTATTCTCTGTCAAACTGGTTATAACCTTGTCTGAGCTGCGATTTCAGTATTCTCTGCCCCGAAGAAAAATACTCCCATACCGGACCTGAAATCACATAGCCTTCTTTGGGTCTGCCAAAAATATTTACCAGAGCGCCTATAAAATCACGGATAACTGCAATGTCGTATATTGTCAGCTCGCAACTTCTCCGCAAACCATATAAACCTGACAGATCCGTCACACCTATGCGAAGATTAAGCACTAATTCTTTATATTTATCCAGAATACTTTTAATTTCTATTAAGGTTTCATATCTTTTTTCCAGGTGAATTACACCGGGTGTTTCTAATATTGGCATCCCGTATAATGTTTTGCCGGCTTTCCGGTTAATCTTTTCCAGTTGTTCAAAGTAGAGATGCCCGTTACTGTGATCAAACTTGGGAAATACAAAACCACTCAATATGGGAAGTATGGCTTCGTAATCCTCTGTCAGTCTTACAAACTGCTCCAAACTGCGCACCCTGATAAAAATGAAGGGGAGAAAACTCCCCTTTTTTTCCATAATAAGCAGGGTTTTAAGTTGGCTGTTCAGATTCTTTTCCACATGGGCAACATATCTGTCGTCGACCGCGTCTTCCAGACATAATACGGTTGATACCAGACCCGGAATTTTATTCTCAATTAACTTATTAACAGCTTGAATAGAACTGCCCGGCATATAAAGGGTTGCTCCGAGCGAATAAGACAGTGTTTTTTTATCGTTATCTAAAGACCTCTCTGTAGGAGGTATAAAAAACAACTTTTTCTTCTGTTCTTTACTGAAACAACTGAAATAACTCATGCAACAATTTTCTCCTCGGCTTTAGACTTATCTTTACGGAAATGGCTATACACCAATGTTCCTATAAATACTGAAGCCATTACCGGGAAAAATACAAATTCAGGCAAGTGCAAACCAAAAGCTGACCCCATTAATTTTGCACCTATCAAGGCTATCAGTATATATGCTGTAGCCTCCAGTTCGGGAAACTTCTCCAGCAGCAATAAAAATAACTGAGCTACACCACGCATCATCAGTATACCTAAAATACCGCCCAGATAGAGTACCCATACCTTGTCACTTACACCGAAAGCAGCCAATATACTATCCACGCTGAAAGTAATATCCATTAACTCCACAGTAATAACGGTTCCCCAAAAGCCTGTGGCCTTAACATTTACGCTTTCTTCAGATTCGTTATTTTTCTTGATGAAAAACTTCAAGGCGATCCAGAGCAGATAAGAAGCTCCGAGTATCTTTACCCAGGTAAACTTGACTATATAGACACCCAGGCCAATAGCTATAAATCTGAACACATAGGCTCCCATTATGCCATAAAACAACGCTTTCTTCCTCTGCTCCTCCGGCAGGTGTTTTACAACTACCGCCAGCACCAGAGCATTATCCGCCGATAACAGCCCCTCAAGTATAACCAGTGAAAAAATAACCGCCCAGCTGGCAGGCGAACTAACGACGTCCATAATAACCTGCATGGAAAAGAACTGTGAGTAAGTGCTAAGTACTCCTGATAATAATTCCACTTTTAAAACCCCCCTTCAAGAATCCTATAGGTTTAACCGGTTAACCTGTTAAACCTATAGGATTTACAACAACTATACTCTCTAAAATTTAGATTTAGCCGGCATCCAAGCCGTAGTTGGCGCACAATGCGGCAAGTCCTCCCTGAAAACCGCTGCCAATGGCATTAAATTTCCACTCTCCGGAATGACGGTAGATCTCGCAGGTTACAATACCCGTTTCAATGGAGTAATCCTCACCCAAGTCAAATTTCAAAAGTTCCTCGCCATTATCTTCATTTATCACGCGCACATAAGCATTGGATACCTGGCCAAAATTCTGGCTTCTTTCGGCCGCCTCGTGAATATTAATGCAAACAGCTATTTTTTCGATAGCAGAAGGGATTTTGCTCAAATCAATAGCAAGAGTCTCATCATCGCCCTCACCGTCACCGGTTCTGTTATCACCGCTGTGCATAACAGAACCGGCAGCATCCTGTTTATTGCCATAGAAGATAAAATCCTTTTCACCTGTAGCTTTTCCCTCACTGTTTAAAAGAAAAGCAACTGAATCCAGGTCGAATTGATGACCACCGTCATACTTGTTTACATCCCAACCAAGGCCCACAATAATCTTGCTAAGACCGGGATTAGTTTTTGTTAAATCAACTTTTTGTCCTTTCGCTAAAGAAATCACTTTTAATTCCTCCTCTTAATATTTTTTATTTAAGCATACCTCTGGGCCAGTGACTTAAGGCCGGTATCAGTGGTAGCCTCACCCATAGCAGAGAATTTCCACTCACCGTTATGCTTGTACACCTCGCCCGCAATAAGTGTTGTCTTGCCCGCATAATTTTCGGAGAGGTTAAACCTGATTAATTCCTGGTTATCAGCCTGATTTACCAGACGAATATAGGCATTTTTAATCATACCGAAATCCTGCTTGCGCTTTTCACAATCATAAATATTAACAACAAACACTAAGCGGTGAATCTCCGCCGGTACCTTGCTTAGGTCGATAAAAATCTGTTCATCATCGCCTTCGCCCTGACCGGTCAGATTGTCTCCCATGTGCTGAACACTGCCGCACGGGCTTTTCAAATTACCGAAATAAACCAGGTTTTTATACTTAACTTTCTCGTCCAGCATAAATACCGAGGCATCGCAGTCAAAGTTGGCTTTGCTGCCGCCACCCAACAGCGATCCCAATAAACCACCCTTTTTAGGGCTCTCCACCGGATCCCAGGCAAGCCCAACCATTATTTTTGCCAAACCGGGATTGCCCTTAGTCAAATCAATTTTCTGTCCTTTTTGCAAATTAATAGCCAAATTAATAACCCCTCTCTTTATCAAAATCTAAACATCTAAACCATACATACGACACAGGCCCGCTAATCCATCATTAAAACCGGAACCGACAGCCGCAAACTTCCATTCGGCACCATGGCGATACAATTCACAGAAAACCAGAGCGGTTTCAATACTGTAATCCTCGCTCAAGTCATAACGGATAATCTCTTGTCCCGTATTTTCATCCACTATGCGAACAAAAGCATTAGATACAAGACCGAAATTCTGCTTGCGTTCTTTTGCTTCATGAATTGTAACCGTAATACCTATCTTACTGATAGCGGACGGAACAGCACTCAAATCAATTTTAATTTGTTCATCATCACCCTCACCAACACCCGTAAGATTGTCCCCCTGGTGAACAACGGAGCCACTTACATGAGATAACTGGTTGTAGTAAACAAAATCCTGAGGGCTGGTGCACTTACCTTCCTGGTTTAACAAAAATGCAGAGGCATCCAGGTCAAAATCCGGACCGTCAAATTTATTGGTATCCCAACCAAGACCTACAATAACTTTGGATAAACCTGCTCTGCCCTTTGTTAAATCTACTTTCTGTCCCTTCTGTAAATTTACTGCCATAATCAATTACCTCCCTTAGTTTTTACATAAGTTGCATATGTATTTTCAAAAAATATTACTCACATAAAACCCCTTTAATATTTGCATTTTTTAATAATAAATTCATAGAATTTGAGCAACATATATTTTTGCATATTATAAAAGTAGGGTTGTAGAATCTACTATTCAAACTACATGCAACTATCTATCATAATTATTAAATATATATGCTGCGATTATTATAATAATATAATACGTTTATCAATTTCACCATACATGATATTAAATACTATGTCCAATATTTCAATTATATTACCATATTATTATTATTACCACAAATCTATAAAAATATAAAATATCGCCGAATAGCCAATTTATATTAGTTTTACTCCTACTTTATAATTATTGCTTACTATATCTAATCATAACCGCTTATTATAGAAAATGATTCGACAAGAAATATTTCATTGCATTGACTTTGTGTTATCAAATACCATACAATGTAGATATAAGAACAGAGGTGATACTAGTGAAGCAATTAAGCAAAGACAGCTTGCAAAAACTCATTGACGACCTTTCTCTGACAGACCGTATAAGTCTTTCAGATATACCTGAAATGGCCCTATATATGGATCAATTACTTACTTTTTTAGACGGCAAACTAAGTTCTTTTAAAAGGGTCGGAGATGACAAGCTTCTGACAAAAACCATGATTAATAATTACACTAAGATAGGATTAATCCCAAAGCCTTTTAATAAAAAGTACGATACATACCACATAATCTTATTGATTCTTATTTTTAACTTAAAAAATGTATTATCTATCAGTGATATTCAGAGTTTGTTTACACCGATCCTTAAAAATATTGATACTCCTGATGACGATGTAATCCCACTGCGGGAAATTTACTCAACCTTTCTGGAGTTAAAGCAAAACGAGTATATGGAATTCACCAGTACCTTCAATGAAAAACATCAGGAAATCAAAGAGAAAACATTAACTGCTACAGATAAACAACTGGCTGAATTATTTCTAACTGTAATTATGCTGGTGGCACAGGCCAACGCCAGCAAAAGACTGGCTGAAAAGATAATTGATCAATTTTTTAAAAATCTTTAATAAGAAAACAGTTCGTTCCGGCCAATATCTTTCTATTTCCGTTCTGTGGGTTAAGATTTTAAAATCATGTGAGTTCTCATAATAAGTGAGGGTGACTCAAAAGATAGCCAAGGTTTTCTATTGCCTTGACTAAGCTTATAGGTAATTTACCAAATTTAAAAAATAAAAAAGAGAACGATCAGGGTAATGAACCCGAGTTTCGTTCTCTCCTTTCTTCCGGTTTATAGCTGAACTTCTATTCTATTTCTTCCCATTGCTCTTCGCTAATCCCAACTTGTTTTAATATCAACTTTGGTAATTGTACGTCAATATCTGAATCATGTGGATTAGGAAAAGGCTGAAGAACTTTTGACTGTCCAGTTAAGTACTTATTCTATTTCCAATGATAGTCCGGTATGACGGAACTATAATTAATGGTTTCTACAACATATTAGACTACAATAATTGCTATCTTTAATAGTATTAATTCATCTCGTTTTTTAGCTTTCGAACTACTTCTTTAGTCAACCCGGTAATTTCAATAACATCTTCAATACTGAAGCCTTTTGCCAGGGCTGCTTTGGCCGTTTCCATTTTACCCTCCTTTTTACCTTCTTCTCTACCTTCTTCTCTACCTTCTTCTCTAATCCACCGCTCGATTTGGGTCATTCTCAACACCTCCAGTAATTTCTTTTTGTAGTCTTCAGACATAAACCTATCGGTAACGGCTATAATTGCACCAATTATAAAGGTCTTGATTTCACCCTCTACTTCTTTAGCCAGTTCTGCCGCGCGAATAGCCATTTCCTCTTCGGTATGCTTGCTCTTCATCAAGGGCAAAAAGATCAGCTTCAATATATCTTCCTCATCCAAAACCTCGTGCTTGAGTATTTTATCATGCAATCTATTATATTCCGCGTCTCCGTCATAATCTTTCATATAAACATTGATTACCTGGTAAACTATGGAACCCAGCTTTAGTTGCTCAGGAGCTATTTCTATCCGCCCGGAGTAAACAACAGCGGTATTAACATTCCGATTGTCTTTATTGATTAGTCTGGCATCATAGAGTAAAAATCGTTTCAGATTTTCTAAATTAACGGTAGTTTGAAATTCCAAATGCAGTAGAGTGTTATCTTCTAACAGAAAGATATAGTCTGTTCTATTCTCTTTAACTTCCAATACGGGTAGAACGGTAGGTATCACGCCTATAATTTTTTCTGTATTCAAGCCAAAGAGACGAAGAGTTTTATCTTTAAAGGTTTCTGCCATTGCTTTCATGATCACATCATTGTTGTGCCGGGTGATTTCTGTTTCCAGATCATTCACCTTCCTTCTTTATGAAATTATATCCTATCTGATTGTCGTTGAAAATGTGTTTTTAATTATTTCCAAAACAGAAAATACTCACTTGAAACAAATAAAAAAAACCAATATCCCGAGAGGAATAAATAAATAGGGGTGACTCAATCCTAAATTGGCCTGAGTCACCCTCTTTTGCTTTATTTTAAAACTTTCCCCTTGCTCTGTTTATAGCCTCCTGCACAACAGCCCTGGCCGGCCCGCCATAAACCTTTCTGGCTTCCACACAATGATTTATATCAATAGCCTGGTAAATATCCTCGGCTATCAAATCGGAAAATTCCCTGTATTCCCCGAGGCTAACTTCCTCCAGTGTCTTTTTCTTGGCCAAACAGTACAAAACAAGTCTTCCGGCTATTTCATGAGCCTGGCGGAAAGGTACCCCCTTATAGACCAAATAGTCGGCTAAATCAGTGGCGTTGGTAAAGCCACCACGGGCGGCTCTTGCCATATTTTCTTTCTTCACCTTTACAGTGGCCAGCATGGGCCGGAACAACATTAAGCATTTCTTTACTGTATCAACGGCATCAAACAGCGCTTCCTTATCCTCCTGCATATCTTTGTTATAGGCCAGCGGCAAGCCCTTCAGCATAGTCAAAAGAGCCTGCAAATCGCCGTAAACTCTACCTGTTTTGCCACGAATTAATTCCGCCACATCCGGGTTTTTCTTTTGAGGCATCATGCTGCTGCCGGTACTGTAAGCATCATCCAATTCAATGAACGCAAATTCCGCTGTAGACCAGAGAATTATTTCTTCACAAAACCGGCTCAGGTGCATCATAATCAAAGAGGCGGCCGAAGCAAACTCTACGGCAAAATCACGATCCGCCACGGCATCCAGGCTGTTTTCACTGATACGGGCAAACCCAAGCTGTTCGGCCACATACTGCCGGTCCAGGGCAAACGTGGTGCCGGCCAGAGCCCCGGAACCCAAAGGCATTACATCAGTGCGGCGGTAACAGTCGCCAAGCCTGTCCAGATCACGGCTAAACATCTGATAATAAGCCATCAGGTGATGTGCCAGGGTTACCGGTTGTGCCCTCTGTAAATGAGTATAGCCGGGCAGTACCGTATCCAGATGTTCTTCGGCCAGCTCCGCCAGTGTATCCTGCAGATATTTTATAAGATTCATGACCTCTGTTATCTCTTCTTTTAAATACATGCGTACGTCCAGCGCCACCTGGTCATTGCGGCTGCGAGCGGTATGCAGTTTTTTGCCAACTTCTCCGGTTCTTTGAGTTAACAGTTCTTCGATATTCATATGAATATCTTCCGCGGCAACGGAAAACTCTATTTTACCCGCTTCGATATCCGCCAGTATTTCCTGTAAACCTGCTACTATCCGCTCCGCTTCTGCTTTAGAGATAATGCCTGCTTTGCCCAGCATCCTGGCGTGGGCCATACTGCCGGCAATATCCTGTTTATACAATCTCTGATCAAAAGAAATGGAGGAATGAAAATCCTCCATTAAGTGATCCGATTCTTTTTCAAAACGACCACCCCAAAGCTTGGCCATCGCAAGTCCTCCTGCCAAAAGTTTTAAAGTTCGCATCTGATAAGATGTCTACCTTAGACCGGTTTTTTGCTCCATCATTGCCCTGACTTTTAGGGGCAGGCCAAAGAGGTTAATAAAGCCTGCTGCATCTTTCTGGCTGTAAACCTCGTCCCGACCAAAGGTAGCCAGCTCTTCGCTATATAGTGAATAAGGTGATTTTGCCCCGGCAGGTGTACAGTTGCCCTTGTAAAGCTTCATTCTCACTGTACCGGTGACTGTTCGCTGTGTTGCGTCCACAAATGCATCCAGAGCCTCTCTTAAAGGCGCGAACCAAACACCCTCATAAACCAATTCAGCATAGCGGGCTGCAACCAGTTCTTTATAGTGCAAGGTCATCCTGTCCAAGGTCAAAAGCTCCATTTCTCTGTGTGCATTATATAGTATTGTACCACCAGGTGTTTCATAAACACCGCGTGATTTCATGCCTACCAGGCGGTTTTCCACCATATCAGTTATACCAATGCCGTTTTGACCGCCTAATTCATTTAGCTTTTCAATTAAGGTTACCGGGTCACAGGCGGTACCGTTTAATTTTACCGGCCGCCCCTGTTCAAATTCCAGTTCTACATAAGCAGGCTGATCAGGAGCCTTCTCAGGAGCCACGGTCAAGAGATAAAGATCCTGGGGCGGCTCATTCCATGGACTTTCTAAATCGCCCCCCTCATGGCTTAAATGCCACAGATTGCGATCCATGCTGTACGGGCGTTCTTTGGTTACGGGTACCGGAATACCACGGGCCTGAGCGTAATCTATGGCATCATCTCTGGAACGGATATCCCACTCACGCCAGGGAGCAATTATTTTTAACTCCGGTTTCAGAGCTTTAACCCCAAGTTCAAAACGCACCTGGTCGTTACCCTTGCCGGTTGCGCCGTGGGCTACCGCTTCCGCACCCTCTTTAACAGCTATTTCCACCAGTTTTTTAGCAATCAAAGGTCTGGCCATGGAAGTTCCCAAAAGGTATTTGCCTTCATATATCGCCCCTGCCCTGAGTGTAGGAAAGATATATTCTTCGACAAATTCTTTTCTCACGTCTTCAATGTAGAGCTTGGAGGCCCCGCTCTTAACAGCCTTTTCGTGTAAAGGCTCCAGTTCCTCACCCTGTCCCAAATCGGCGGCCATGGCAATAACCTCATAGCCGTAGTTTTCTTTTAGCCAGGGAATAATAATGGAAGTATCCAGTCCCCCCGAATAAGCAAGTACAACTTTTGCCATATATTGAAACGCTCCCTTTTTCTTGATATATTACCGATAAAATTCTGTTATGAATAAGTTATTTTTGCATTAGGAGAGCCAGAATAGCCTTATGTGCGTGCAAACGATTTTCTGCTTCATCAAAGGCTGCTGAATGATTGCTATCCAGTATTTCTGATGTTACTTCTTGCTCTCTTTTAGCCGGCAGGCAATGCAGGAAAATATAATCCGGCTTGGCATGACGCACCAGTTCAGCGTTCACCTGGTAAGGAGCCATCATTTTCGCTCTTTCCTCCTGCTCTTTTTCCTGGCCCATACTGGCCCAAACATCAGTGTATATTACATCGGCGTCCTTTACGGCGGCCACCGGGTCCTCAATTATCTCAATGATACTGCCTGTTGTTTCAGCAACCTGCTTGGCTTTTTCCACCATCTCGGGCAAAGGCTTATAGCCGGCAGGATTGGCCAGTGTAATGTTCATACCGACTTTGGCACAACCGGCCATTAGTGAATGGGCTACATTATTACCGTCACCCAGGAAAGCCATTTTCAAGCCGGCCAGTTTGCCCTTGTGCTCCAGAACGGTTTGCAAATCCGCTATTACCTGGGTGGGATGCACGAGATCGGTCAGTCCGTTGATTACCGGTATGTCTGCGTATTCAGCCAGTTCCTCCACATCCGACTGGGCATAGGTACGAATCATGATGCCGTCTACATAACGGGAAAGAGTTCTGGCTGTATCGGCAATAGTTTCCCCACGTCCCATCTGCAGGTCGTTGCTGCTTAAAAATAAGGGATAGCCACCTAATTGATACATAGCCACCTCAAAAGAAACCCTGGTACGGGTAGAAGATTTTTGGAATATCATGGCCAGTGTTTTACCCTGCAGGTAAGGATGAGGCTCACCTTTTTTTTGTATAGCCTTCAATTCTACCGCAACGTTAATTAAGTGCTTAATTTCTTCCGCACTGAAATCAAGCAGCAATAAGAAATCTCTTCCTTTAAAATCCTTGCTGATGGGTAATTGTAAAAGTGAGGACATTGAAAACACCTCCTGTATAAATTAGTTTTAGACCCTTTTCTCTATTTTTCCCAACGCCTCATCCAGTAAATTAACAACCTTATCCACATCTGATTCTGTAATAATTAGAGGCGGAATAAATCTTAAAACATTACCGTTGGCACAGTTTATTAAGAGGCCCTTCTGCTGACAATAACTTACAATATCAGCGCCCGGCACGGTCAACTGCGCTCCCAGCATCAGTCCTAAACCCCTGACTTCACTGATCACTGGATATTTAGCCGCCAGTTCAGTCAACTTATGCTTAAAATAATTACCTACTTTTTCTGCGTTTAAAATAATACCTTCATTTAACATTGTGTTCATTGCAGCCAGAGCCGCCGCACTGGCTAAGGGGTTTCCCCCAAAAGTCGCGGCATGATCTCCCGGTTGGAAGGCAGAGGCTACTTTCTCGACAGCCATCATTGCTCCGATAGGAAATCCACCGCCCAAAGCTTTGGCCAGTGTGACTATGTCAGGTTTTAGCCCGTAATGCATATAGGCTAAAAACTTTCCTGTACGCCCCAACCCACACTGCACTTCATCCAGAATCAACAGCAGACCTTCTTCGCTGCACAATTCCTGCACCTGATTCCAGTATTCCTGTGCAGCCAGGTTAACCCCGCCTTCACCCTGTACGGGTTCAAGCATAACGGCGCAGGTGTGTGGTCCAACCGCCTCCTTTAAAGCTTCAATATTTCCAAAAGGAACATATTTAAAACCTGCCGGCAGGGGTTCCAAACCTTGTTGGTATTTGGCCTGACCTGTGGCAGTAATGGCCGCCAGCGTCCTGCCGTGAAAAGAATTTAAGGCTGTGATAATCTCATATTTGCCTGAACCCAGGTGCTGCTTGGCATATTTACGGGCCAGCTTGATCGCGCCCTCATTGGCTTCCGCTCCGCTGTTGCAAAAGAACACCTTGTCCAAATCGCTGTTTTCTGCCAAAAGCCGGGCCAGCTTTACCTGAGGCTCAATCCAATAGATATTGGAACAATGCATCAAAGCACAGGCCTGCCTGGCAATAGCCTCAGTCACAGCAGGATGGCAATGGCCCAGCGAATTTACCGCCAAACCCGCTATAAAATCCAGATACTCATTTCCGTCCGCATCCCAGACCTTTACCCCTTCACCTTTTACCAGAGCCATAGGCAAACGGCCATAGGTGTTCATCACATATTTGCCGCCAACTTCAATTATTTCTTGGTTATTCAAAAAATACACCCCCGACTGTTGCATAAAAAATAACTTTGATTAATATTTATACTTACGATTAATAATTATGCATATCTTACATATTAACGCTATTTGCCAAATATAATTTTTAGACTTGATTAATAATTGCATGCAGTGAACTTTTCATCGAAATAAGCTGTCAACTCACCACCATCGTACCGACGCCTTGATCGGTAAACACTTCAAGCAGTATAGAGTGTTGAACCCTGCCGTCTAGAATATGTGCCTGAGGCACGCCTCCTTTGATGGCTTCTATGCAGCATTCTACTTTTGGAATCATCCCACCGTCAATAATACCCTGTCTAATTAATTCCGGCACTTCATCCACGTGCAAGGTTGATATTAATGAAGAAAGATCATTTCTGTCCCGCAATATACCCTCTACATCAGTAAGGTTAATAAATTTATCAGCTTTCAAGGCCTCAGCTAATTTACCGGCAGCATAATCGGCATTTACGTTATAGCTTTCCCCTCCGTCCCCGACAGCAACGGGAGCGATAACCGGAATATACCCCTCACCGATTAGATTGACAACTATCTGAGGATTTACCCGGCTAATATCACCGACAAAACCAATATCGACTTCCTGAGTCGAGCCGTCCGGCAAACGCAATGTCCCAGGTTTTTTGACCGCTTTAAACAAGCCGGCATCCTTGCCGCAAAGTCCCACAGCCCGACCGCCAAAACGGTTGATTAGTGCCACAATATCCTTATTTATCTTACCGACCAACACCATTTCAACTATTTCCATAGTCTCCCGATCCGTTACCCGCAGGCCGCCGACAAACTCGGAAACCTTTCCCACCCGCTTCAACATGCCGGTAATTTCCGGGCCACCCCCGTGTACAATAACCGGGTGCATGCCCACAAACTTCATCAGCACGGCATCGGTTAAAACGGCCTGTTTAAGCTGCTCATTAATCATGGCATGACCGCCGTATTTGATTATCACTGTTTTTCCATAAAACTTTTTGATATAAGGCAGCGCTTCAACTAAAATGCCCGCCTTTTCCAGAGCAGTCAACAAAGTGATTCTCCCCTTCTGCTTTTGTGGCTTAAGACCTGTAACTGCCGTTTATTTTTATATAGTCATAGGTAAGATCGCAGCCCCAGGCGGTTGCTGTCTCCGTACCGGTTTTAAAATCTATTAAAATCTTAACTTCTTTTTGAGAGAGTATCTCAGAAGCATTCTCTTCGCTAAAATCAAGTGCCTTTCCGTCCTTTGCCACCTGCTCATTGCCTAAAAAAATATCTACTTTTCCCGGATCAAAATCAGCCCCTGAATAGCCTGCCGCACATATGATCCTGCCCCAATTAGCATCTGCTCCGAAAATAGCGGTTTTAACTAAATTGGAGGCCGCCACAGTCTTGGCCGCCAGCCTGGCATCATTTACGGTTGCAGCATTGATTACTTTGACTTCCACCAGCTTGGTGGCACCCTCACCGTCACCGGCAATTTCTTTGGACAGGCTTATACATACCTCGCAAAGAGCACAGCAAAACAGCTCAAAATCAGAACCCTCACTGTCCAGTTGCTGATTCCCGGCCGCCCCGTTAGCCAGAAGAAGCACCATGTCATTGGTGCTGGTATCCCCATCTACAGTGATCATATTAAAAGTTTTTTCTACAACTGATTTTAATGCTTTATTTAACAAATGAACATCTACCGCAGCATCAGTAGTAATAAAGCCCAGCATGGTAGCCATATTGGGATGAATCATTCCGGAACCCTTGGCCATACCGCCGATCACAACCGGCACACCGGACAATTCAAATTTTACAGCAATTTGCTTGGATACTGTGTCTGTAGTCATTATCGCTTCGGCCGCGTCCGGCCCCCCCTCAGGGCTGAGCTGAGATACAGCCAGGGCAATGCCGTTAAGTATTTTATCCATAGGCAAATTCTGACCTATTACACCTGTGGAAGCCACCAGCACCTGGTTTTCTTGAATGTTAAGAGATTCGGCCAAAACTGAAGAGGTTTTTAATGCATCACGCAAACCCTGCGGCCCATTGCAGGCATTGGCATAACCGCTGTTAATAATTACTGCCTGAGCATGGCCGTCAGACAGTCTTTGCCTAGTTAACTGAACCGGAGCCGCCTGAACTTTATTGGTTGTATAAACACCAGTCGCCGAACAAGGTAGTTTCGAATAAATTATTGCTAAATCTTTTTTATCGTTTTTTATACCCGCCCTCACACCACAAGCAGTAAAACCGGAGGCTGCAGTAACACCGCCAGGTACTAATTCCAGCTTAAATTCTTTTGACAACTTTAACACTCCTTGAAATATTCCTTTTTCAAATCTTAAGAAAGTCGCTTAAGCGACTTTCTTGAAAGCCATAGGCAACTTATGCTAGGAAATTATGCAATACCAACCTTGCTTATGCAACATAAATTTTTACTTTATTAAAACAGTCTAGGGATACAGGCTGGGATCGTCAATTCCTGTTGCTTCGGCAAAACCAAACATTATGTTCATATTTTGAACTGCCTGGCCCGACGCACCCTTAAGCAGGTTATCTATAGCTGATACTACAACTGCCCTGCCGGTTCTCTTATCCTTTACCACAGCAACATCACAGAAGTTAGAACCCGATACATCCTTTGTCCTCGGCAAGCAACCTTCCGGGAGCACCCGCACAAAAGGCTCCTCCTGATAAAAATCACGGTAAAGCTGCCCTAAATCCATATCCAGTGCCTCTATTTTTAATTTGGCATATATCGTACTAAGAATACCCCTGATCATCGGTGTTAGATGAGGTGTAAAACTAAGCGTTATTTTTTGACCGGCGATTTTACTTATCTCCTGTTCAATCTCCGGAGTATGCCTGTGCTGTCCAATATTATAGGCCTTGATACTTTCGTTTACTTCCGAGTAATGAGTGTTCAAGGACAAACTTCGCCCAGCACCGGAAACACCTGATTTGGAGTCAATGATTATACTCTCCGGTTCAATCAAACCTCTGGCTAATAAAGGGGCCAAGCCAAGAATCGCACTGGTAGGATAACAACCGGGATTAGCCAGAATTCTGGCTTCTTTAATCCTATTGCGATTTATCTCCGGCAAACCGTATACAGCTTCTGCCAATAAATCCACCGCGGTATGTGTAACTTTATACCAGCTTTCATAAACAACGGGATCATCTATACGAAAATCCGCTCCCAAGTCGATAATTTTCTTATTTTGCTTAACCGCTTCCAGTACTATCGGCATAGCATGACCATGGGGCAGTGCAGCAAAGATAACATCCGACTGATTTATAATATTAATTAAATCCATTTCTTCACAAGTCAAGTCAATATATTTATATAAATGTGGATAAACCTGCCAAAAGGCCTGACCGGCGTAACTTTGCGAAGTAATTGCTGTTAACCGAACCTGCGGGTGCCGTGATAAAATTCTCACCAGTTCCGCCCCAGCATAGCCGGTAGCTCCTATAATTGCCGCTTTAATCACTAAAGTCACCTCCAAGATGCATACTGCATAACACTAATAATTATACGGTTATAAGAATAAAAATACAATATAATTTTTTCCTTTTAGATTAAATATATTTGTCTTCCTACCCAGGTTAATTATATCACATAATGGTTTTAGCGTAATAAATTATCCGCATTTAGTTTAAGTATTACAGTAAGTACAAAACCGTTCCGCCATGGGGAAGTCACTGAAAAAGTAAATTTATTTTAAAAAACACACGGAACCACTATAATATCTAGTGGTTCCGTGTGTTTTCTTTAAACTAATTGTTCCGGCGTTTTACAAAAAATAAGTGTTTTTCAGTGGTCTCGCCATGTGGAAAGGGTTTAATATTTATATATCTAGTTCCCTCCGGTAATCGCAGCAAGTTTTTAAAATAATCCACAGCTTTTATTCAAGCTTTCTTCTTTAGTTTTTTCCACAACCCGCTGCCTACCATTTCATCGGCTACACCAAGTATGGATTGAATAACACCCAGTACTTCCCCGTTGCCAGCCCAGTGCTTCCTGACAACTTCAGCATCTGTGTTCTTGATAATAGAGTTTATTACATAAGCAGCCAGGGCTATGTCATCAACAAAACCGGCCGGTCCAAGCAAAGCTTCCGGCACTAAGTCAACCGGAGATATAAAATAGGCAATGGCAGCAAGCAAACGTGTTTTATCGGAGACATATACGCTCTTGTCCAACACAAGTTTACAGAGCAAGTGAAATAAATCTGGTGCAAACATCAAGTATTCAGCCCATTTGTTAGTGGAACCGTCAGAGGATGTCAACCACTCTCTCATTTTCATCCTTAGATTCTGATAGAAATCCTGTTCTTTACTGTTCACTTTATCTCCTCCTAACGGAAAGCAACCGCCATTATACATTATAAATGTTGCTTAATTATATTCGACAACTAAAGGGGATTTCCCCCTGTTAATCAAAAATTATTCAATCCAACAAAATCATAATTTTCTGCGTAAAAACAACACTTTTGAACTAAAATAAATCTACACCAGTGCCCTTGACAAATAAAAAACTTCACTCATCAATAATCTCTATTTTCAGCTTTCTGCGAAAGCGCTCTAATATTTCAATAAAACCAGTGCCTAAAAGAAGATAAAAAATAACATTTCCTACGGCGTGAAAAGTTTCATACCAAAAGCTTGCGGCATAGGTGAGAACAAAAGACTTCCAGCTTAAGGGCTGAACAAAAGCTGTCCAAAACCACAGATTCATAATCCAACCGTAAAGATAACCCCAGCAGAAGCAGAAAATTATCAAACTCCTGGTCCCGATTTTGGGAATAATCTTTTTAATTAAACCGGCTGACGCACCGGCCAAACCCCAGACAAACATTTGCCAGGGTGTCCAGGGTCCTTGGCCCAAAAAAAGGTTAGAAACAAGGGCCGCTGTGGAGCCGACCATAAACCCGGCCCGTGACCCAAACACATAACCGGATATGATAACTATAAACGTAACAGGCTGCACCCCCGGCAAAGCGGCAAAGGGAACACGACTCACGGCTGCAATTGTGCCCAACACAGCAATAAAAGATATCTCGCGGGCTGATATTCTGCTCTTCTCAAATCCCCAGTAGCAAAAAGCCAGCGCTATAACAATAATTTCCGCTGAAAGCAATCCCCAACCCTGTTTAAGTAAAAAACTATCCTGCCTGATGCTGGCAAATAACAAACCCAGAATTACCAGCAAGGAAAAAGGGAATAAAATTTTCATTAAAGGGTTTGCCTGATTATTGTATGTGTCTGAGTTCAAAACCATCACTCCCTTTATCTTGATCAAGGCAATTTGCCCGGCAGGATAACAAAGGCCCGATTTTTTGCAAAGCTTCCTGAAATGTCACTATATTGTCAAAATAGCCGGTGCAAAGTTTGCAGATTTGCGGGGAGTAGAATACTGACGTGCCTAAAACCTCATGTTTTGTGCCCTCACAAATTATTTGACCGTCAAACATCATAATTACCCGTGAAGCATATTCGGCGGCAAATTCCACATCATGGGTAACTAAAAGCACTCCTACCCCGGCTTTGGCCTGGCCGGACAAATAATTGCCCAAATCGGCTTTAATTTGATAATCTACTCCTCTGGTCGGTTCATCCAGCACCAAAAGTTCCGGCCTGGTTACCAGCACCGAAGCCAGGGCCACCCGCTGTCTCTCTCCACAGCTTAAATCGCGCGGGTTCACCTTCCTGTAAGAATCTATATATAAATCCGCCAGTAGTTTATCAACAATACCGTCGTCCTCCATCTGGCAATTCTTCAAGGTAAACATAAGTTCATCTTCCACAGTGCGTTGAAAAAGATAGTCGTTAGGGTTTTGAGAAAGATAGGCTACCTTTCGGCCCATATACTGCTCTTTATTTCTGTTAAAGTCAGCCCCACGGTATAAGACCTTGCCGCGCCCCGGTTGTAAAAGACCCGTCATTGTTTTTAACAAAGTTGATTTGCCGGCTCCATTCTCCCCCAGGACAACTACAAAATCACCGGCCCGGATTTGTAAATTGATGTTTTGCAATGCTTCCTTGCCATTGGAATAGGTAAACCATAAATTTTTCACTTCAGCCAGCGGAGGCATACTATTTTCCGCTTTGGCCGGAACATTTTTCTTCAGAGTATTCATCAAACACTTATCCGCCTGACCTGAATAATGCTTTCCTTTCAATGATATTCGCAATTTCTTTCTACCGTCTTTGATGGTTACCGGAACACTGGAAAAACCCATTAGAGAAAAGAACCTGGCTACCGGGGGAAGAAAAAATTTATCTCTTTGAACCGACCAGGAAACCACCTGATCCGGCCTGCCCGCGCATACAATTTTTCCGCCATCCATAAGCAATACCCGGTCAGCCAAATGATAGCACCTTTCCAGCCTTTGCTCAATTAAGACAACAGTAAAACCCATCTCTTCATTTAATCTTCTAACTAGATTAAAAAAATCTTCCGCTGCCACAGGATCCAGCTGAGAAGTAGGCTCATCTAAAATTAAGACCTGCGGCTGCATAGCCAAAACAGAAGCCAGGGCCAGTTTCTGTTTCTGCCCGCCGGACAGATCAGCGGTAAACTCCCGCTTTATTGCCGCTAAATCCAGAAAACCAATCACCTCAGCCACACGGCGCATCATTTCTTTTTTTGGTAAACCAAGATTCTCCAGACCAAAAGCAATTTCAGCCTCGACACCTGTCATTATTAATTGTTTCTCCGGATCCTGAAAGACCATGCCTACATTTCGCGCCAGCTTACGCCGGTCCATACTGCGCAAATCAGTTCCCTTAAACAACACCTTGCCACCAAAACGCCCGCCATAAAAGTCCGGCAGCAGCCCGGACAAGACCCTGGCCAGGGAAGACTTACCCGAACCGGACCCACCGGCCACCAAAACAAACTCACCCTCTTCAATATCAAGACTAATCCTGTCCAGGGCAGGTTTTTCAGCCTCAGGATAATAATAAATCAGATCTTTGATTTCATAAACCGGCAATACTGCCACCCCCAACTCAACAATACCGGAACGGATAAACTTAACATAACAGCAGCCAACACAACTACAGTTACCGGATCATTGATTAAAAAATCCAGCTGCGGGTAAAAATTATACATACCAAAACCGCGCAGCAATCCCCAGATACTTATTCCCAGTGCCAGAGAACTGCCGCTCAGGCACAGTATATCTCTCGGTCTCAGCATATGTGCGGAGTAAACGGAGCGAGGCCCGCTGCCAAAGGCGCGAGCCTGCATAGATTCTGCTATGCCCAGTGAGTTTTCCAGAGAAGACAAAAGCAATATATTAATCAAAGAAAAATGTTTCTTAATTCTCTCCTTGATTGTCCCTTGTCTGAAGTCAACACCTCGCAGCCGCTGGACATCTTTAACATTCTCCAGTTCCCTGAACATGCTCGGAAACAGCCTGGTAGACAAGGATATTACCAGCGTGGATTTACCTGCAAATCTGGAAAACAGGTTCAAGACTTTATCCGGGTGAACGATTATATTATACAGGCAAAACAAACTGATAATATCCAAAAGCCTGACGCTCATAGCAGCTCCGTAGCATATAGCTTCCAAAGAAATATTAAGGCGGCCCCAAAACGGAATATGAGGACCATACCATAAAACAGTTTTTCCGGCGCTGTTAATTAAGGGGTTTATGACAATAATCAACAATATCATGGGCAAACTTATTATCATATATGTTTCCCAGGTCTTCCAACCATCCGCCGCCCATATCGCTAAAACAATCATTATTAATATTCCGAGTAAATAAAGCGGGTTGTTAAAGGCTAAGGACAGGAATAGCAGCGTACCCAGATAAACTACAGATGTAAACGGGTGCAGGCTTTGTATGAAGAGGCCTTTTTCCTGATAAAACAATTTTTCCCGCACACCCAACACTCCTTAGCAAAAAAATCTACTGTGTAATAATAACCGTTTGTGTTGCTTCCTGCCAGGCTACTTGACAGCCAAAGGACTCAGCTACATAACGGGCCGGTAGAAAAACACGATCGTTTTTGATTACCGGCACAATATCCATTGGCGATAAAGCAACATTATTAACATATATGAGATTGCTGCCGACAGCCAGCTTGACAGTAATGCCATTATGGTTAAGTGTTATCGTTTGCTCTTCAGGCGACCACAAAATACCTGCCTCCGGTATAACTAAAGCCTGTGCCAGATAACGCAGCGGCACATAGGTTCGCCCATTCAGCAAAAAAGGCGCGACATCGGCTTCTTCCAAGCTGGTTTGCCCGTTCGCTTGAACTTCGTAATCATTTTCATCTACCCGAAATTTAATTTTTCGCACAGCAGGAACCTGATTTCCCAAACTTTTGTCCGCCAGCCGCTGGTAAATACATTTACCATAATATTCATCCGATAAAGCCATTAAAGCCTGATAAGTCGCTATCTCATTGGCTCCGCTGCCTTTTATATGAGCAAAGCTGCCGTTAGTTAACTGGTAATTAAGCATAGCCGCAACCGGATTGCCACCTGCATTATTCATTTCTTCAGCTGCCGGTTTAATCCCAACCGCTGTTAAGCCTTCTATAACCATACCGCAGGATTCGGCATTAGACGCTCCCCAGGAAGCAAAGCCACCGTCACTTTCCTGCACGCTTTTTAGGTATGCATATGCTTTTTTCACTGTTATGCTGTCTTCTCTCTCTCCCAAAGCACCCAGAGCCATTAAGGCCATACCGGTAGAATCGACATCCGATTTCTTGTCGCTGACACACCAGTTAAAACCGCCATCTTCATGCTGCTGGGAAATCAGCCACTCTTTTTGACGGGCGGCATCCTGACTGTCCGCCCCGGCGGCATGCAGGGCCAGCACTGCCCAGATGTGTGCATTGGCTAATACTTGTTCCCCACCGTCCCCCTGTCCGCTGCCGTCGATATTATCCGCAAACTTTCCGTCAGGAAGACAGGCAGACTGAATTTTCCCAATAAAATTCTGCCCCCGGTAATCATATGGATTCTCCCCGGCAGCCACTAAGGCAATAACCAGGAGGCCGTATTCAGCAGTAGCTTCCGATACGTTAAGCTGCTGCAGCAAAGCCTGCTCAACTTTAGTATTATCCAGGTTTTGCCCGGCCGCGGCCATAGCTGTGTAGCTCCACAAAGACAGAGGCCTATTTTGCTCTTTTTCATAATCCAACAGGTATTTCACCGCTTTGTCCATCGAAGGCTTTATATCAGCAGACTGCTGTGCCTGCGCCAGAGCGGGAAACACCAATAAAACAAACAAAATGACAGCAACGCAGCCGGAGTAACTTCTGAGCAACATAATTTTCCCCCCAACAAATTCAATAATATACTAACATCATTATTTTTTTAACAAAGCATCCCAATCGGGCATTGGAGCATCCATACTCTTACTGTACCACCAGATAACTTTATCTCCCGTTTTCACCTGTTTTTGGCTGGCGGAAACTCCCGGAACTTCACCGTTAACCATATACATCCAGCCTGACTGTCCTTTATTACGGCAACCGGCAATTTCCTCAACAAAACCTGAGAACCCGCTGGACACTTTATAAGGCAGGGAGGTAGCGTCCAAAGCACCCAACGCCGTGGTGTCCCATATATTTTTGGAGGTTACGGTAACGCTGCCAGGCGCATAGAGCAATTCCCCCTCCTTGCCAACTACAGCCATGCCAACAGTGCGGGAAATCTCCTGTGAACTGTCCGGCGCCGCAGCATTTTTATTTAACTGTCCGGCGCTATCTTTATTTTCGCTAAGCCCTGAATTGTTATTTTTATCAACAGGCTTTGTTTTAATATCTTTGTCCGTTGCTTCGCTTTCTTGAAACGGCATAGCATCACCTGTTTTTAGCTCCGCTTCTTGTTTTGCCTCTGTTTTTTGCTCTCCGGCTTTTGACGCATCGCTAGCCGGCAGCGACTTGCTTTCACCCGTCTGGGTGGTTGTGTTATTTTTGAATTGTGCAGCAATCTGGTTTCTGCTGAATTTATTTGCATAAATAGACGGGCCCAGAATAGCTGCTAAAATCACCAGTGTTAGTGTAATATAGATTATTTTCTTTTTCAGAATCCCCACTCCTCATCACAAACCAACTAAGCCGGTTATAAAGAAGTCTAAACACAAATAATTTTTATTTAATCCGTTGCGGCATGAAACATGCCGCAACACATATTAATATTCATTCAACATCCTAAAGATTATAACCGCACACTCATCCCGGCCGGCAGCAACATCAGGACGAAAAGTTCCATCAGGAAAACCTTTTATGAGACCTTTTGATGAAGCTGTGAACACACTGTCTCTGGCCCAGGAGTTAATCTTATCTATGTCGGCAAACCACATTTTTTCCTGGTCAGACTCAAGTTTCATTGCGCGCACCAGAATTACCGCCAGTTCTTCACGGCTAACAGTGTTGCCCGGCCGGAAAGTGCCGTCTTCATAGCCGGTAATCAAACCGGCTGCCTGAGCTGCCCCAACCGCCCCCGCGTACCAATCATCGGCTTGAACATCCTTCAGAGAGATAGCAGAGCTTTGATCTGTGGATATGCCTAAGGCTTTAACCAATAAACTGGTCAATTCTGCCCTGGTCACCTTTCTTGACGGTTCAAAGTGTGTAGCATCTATACCGTCAACAATTCCGGCCCCGGCCAGATTTTCTATATAATCTTTAGCCCAACTAGAAGAAGTTTCGTTTACATCAGCAAAGGTCTTCAAAGACTCGCGGGCAAAAACCGCATATTGTCCTAAATGCCGCAGCTTGGTCAGGACTAAACCTTTATCCAAATCCACAACAGCAGGGACAGATACCCACTTGCCGGCAACTTTATCGTAATAGGCCAAAACCAGTCTATCCGGCTTAACCAAAGGAGGCATAACCAGCTTAAAGGTTAATGTCGCCGGCATAGTAAAAACAGTATCTTTGGGACCAAAATCGTAAATTGCTGACACCTGACGAAAACCTGACGGTGCGGCAGTTTCCTGCTGATTGCCGGCAGCTGCTTCCTTAACGTTTATTTCCATATCCTTATTAAGTGACTTAGCCGGAATAACCAGAGCCAGTTCCTCTTTGGCATCCAACAGGACAGCTCCACTGTCCGCTTCAACTTTTTGTGTTAACTGTACCTCATTCTGATCCAGTTCCTTTTTTAATGTTTTGAGCAAAGCCAGATTTAAAGGCTGCCTGCTGCCTACTACAATTACATTATTAATCTCGTCGTCCTGAACCGATGCATCCAATGTATTTTCTTTTTCAATGTCTTGAGGATTAAGCAGCAGGGCTATCTGCTCCAGCGCTGCCAGAGCCTTTTCCGAAACCTGCAATGCATCTGGAAGTTCTTTATTTTGCTCAATGAGGCTAGTTGATGAAGCAGCTGCCGACTGATTGCCCCCGGCACCTGCAGATCCTTTTAAGAGACTGTCCCAACTAGGTCCTGATGAATTCATATCCGTACTATACCACCAGATTACCCTATCCCCCTCTTTAACCACTTTATCAGAAGCAGTAGTCATAGGCACAACCCCGTTAACACTGTACATCCACCCGTTCATGCCGCTGTTAGCCAGCCCATCAATGCTCTTAACAAAACTGCTGTCGCCTACATAGCTCAAACCTGTGGCATGGAGTGCGCCCATAGCAGTAATACCCCATTTTGAAGTTTTATCCAGGATAACACTGCCCGGTCTGTAAATAATTTCGTCGTCCTTTCCCACTATCGCGATATTAACACTGCACCGGTTCTCAGACGAGCCGCCTCCTGGACCGTCTCCGCCAGGGTTACCGGTACCGTCCTGAATTAAATATGCATAAAGTGCTTCAGTGGCTCCAAAAACATTTTTAGATGCGCCAAAGCTGCCATCGGCATTCATTGTGTTATTCATCAGATAAGATACCGGAGTAAATTTTTTGCCATCAACAGTTTTTGTCCATTCAGCACCTTGTGGATCTATATTCAATCTATTTAAAGTTATGATTAGCTCAGAATTATCTACAGCAGGGTCATCATCTTTTGCGCTAACGCTGCCGTCATCCCGCTGAAGGGTTTTCAGATAATTCAGACCTTTATTTATTGCTGCCTGAACATCTGCCTCACCGGCTTCCGGCAGATAGCTGAGCGACCGGATAGCCTGTGCTGTGGAAAGGAAATCAGGGTAGTATTGATCAAAGATTTCTCCCCAGGAACCGGAAGTATCCTGCTTAGATAAAATATACGTTTTAGCATCGCCGGTGTTAAGCCCGTCAAGCTTTCCGGCTTCACCAAGGGCTAAATAAGCCCACATATCGCTGTATACGCTGTTTTCAAAAGAACCTTTACCCGGATCCTCTGCTTTTTGCCGGTCTGCCAAAAGTCTAATCAGCCTGTCCAGGCGTCCGGCGTCACCCCATTTGTTCACTGCCTTTATGCACTGAGTTATAGTTTTCGTCCGGGAATTTTTCACCCATTTTGAAGCAGTCCCTGTATACTGGTCAAAAGTATATCCCAGTGACTTGAGTGCCAGCAGTGTTTCAGCAGAGGAAAAGGTGCTGTCACCTTCTATACGGACTATGGCCGCCGTGTCAGCATCTTGCACGTCGTTAAGATAGGTAAGACCACCCTGTATAGTCTTATAAACATCGCTGCCTTCGTTCTTCGCCTCAGAAAAATAACTGAGTGCCGTAATAACCTGGGCAGTGGTATCAGACTCTTCAAAACCGCTTGTGTACTGTGAGCCCCAGGCTACACCGGCGTCTTGACCCCAGGAGTTCTTATGAATTTCTTTCAAATTATCAATAAAATTAAATGCCTTTGTCTGGTCAATATTACTGATTGCTCCAGCTTTTCCGAGAGCATTCAGAACCATAATATGGTCAAACATATTTGTCCCGAAACTGCCGTCACCATTTTGTTTGGCTGTAATCGCACCGGCCAGAACATCAATGTCGGTTGAAGCTTTGTCAACAGCATAAAGAGCCGTAAGTTCTTTGGACAGATACACAGCGTCCTGTACAGATGAATCCTTTTTAATGGACCGCGCCGTACTATTGGCAGAAAGCATTATGCTGTCTTTGAGGGATACACCATTATAGACCCAACCGCCCACTGACAGGTCCTCCCCCGATTTTGCCAGTGCCTCAACACAGCGGTAATCGAAACTCCAACCGTTTACATCATAGGTCATGCCGCCGTTTTGATATTTTGTCTTAAAAAAGTTTACAGCATTATCAATGGCACTCTGCACCTGATTGTAAACATCGCTGCCGACAGTAATGTCTTCTTTAACTGTCGACAAAGCCTGCAGCGGCACCTTTGTCCCATATTCATTGGCATAAGGGCCGAAACTGCCGTCATTATTCTGGGTTAAGCAAACATAATTTATTAAATTAACATTATTTCCCATTAAGTCGGCTAAGTTTTCGATTTCACTTCTTAAACTAGTGCCGTTTATGCTCCATTTCTCACTTGACAAATCCTGCCCGGCCATAGCCAGCACATAAGCGGTATAGCCATCAATTTTCTCTCCCGCCTTATACTTATCGTTAATAAAATCAACTGCTTTTGCCGCCATTTCAGCAGAAGTATATACAGCCTCTTGCCCGTTTGCTGACTGGCTGGTTAATCCGGAAAACTGAATAATGTTCAGGATAAAAAATATCATTACTGATAACGTTATGAATTGTAATTTTGTGTTTTTTCTCCTCATTATCTAATATCCACCTTTCCCATAACAAGTTCGCAACATCTTTAATTATCTCTAAAATTAGCAATATTTAATAAAACAAATAATTTTAAACTTAATTGCAACCAATACAAAAATAAAAATCCCGATCCACAAGTGAATCGGGATTTTATGGCGATGCCGGCAAAAATGGCATAAACATTAAAAACCACCTCCTATCACACGTAGATATGTGGCAATAAAGAACAAGGCAGTTTTCCTGGCTTAGGATCATCGTAAACCTCACGTCTTCCCGGGAATATCCTGTCCCAGTGACATAGTGTGAGGCTCCTACCCATTACAGTGGCGGGACCGCGCCGGACTCGCACCGGCTTCTCTTTTAAGCTTTATCATTCAGATAAAGCTCCCTGCTCCGGTTATGAATTTATATTCCTAATTATTTTTTGATTATTCATAATATCACGTTATGGCTGTGTTGTATATACCATAAAAAGATCATTTGTCAGAAGAGCATATTTGATTTAATAATATAGATTCTCGACATAGATTATCCGGAAGTATGGACACAATATTTGATTTATGATATAACTTTACCATGAATTAAATCACTCAATCAGTCTAATGCCAGTTGCCTTTTAGGAAAGGCACAGGGAACCAGGTGAGAATCCTGGACGGTCCGGCCACTGTAAATGGGCAGCCAACTCCCGATAAGCCACTGGGAATATTCCCGGGAAGGCGGAGTATGGCGCTATTTCCCATAAGTCAGGAGACCTGGCTGGCATTATCCAAAACGCTTTCCGGGGAAAAGTGTGCGGTCTTAGATTTCTGTATTCATCAGACGCTAAAACCTTAGCACCCCTCGGGAGAGCTAAGGTTTTTGTTTTTAATTTGGAAAACAGGTGCCCCTTCCCGAGGGACAGGGGTTAAAAGGGAAGCCGGTGCGAGTCCGGCGCGGTCCCGCCACTGTAACGGTGAGCTGCCTTACAAAAGGAAAAGGGAACAATCCATTTGGAACCGGCAAAATTGCTTGCCACTTATTCTGAAAAGGAATGTTCCAATCTTATGTCACTGGGTATTGACCTGGGAAGGCGTAAGGCAGCAATGACCCGGAGCCAGGAAACCTGCCTGTTTTCCCCAACGTTAGGCCTTGCGTGGATAAGGGGGTGTTGGACTTGTATCTAATAATATCAATACTTCCTCCTTAGAATCTGAATAAACTGACTGACTTACTAACTAACATTCAGAAGGAGGATCTATTTATGAAACGGGCCATTAGTTTGAGCAGCGTAATACTTGTATTATTTTTACTGATGGGGTGCAGCAATACAGGCAAACAAAATCCTACCGCACAAAACACTAACCCGGAAACCGAGAAAAAAGCCATTTTGATCGTTAGCTTCGGAACCACTTATGAAGATACCCGCAAGCTTACAATTGAAGCGGTGGAGAACAGAGCTAAAGAAGAATTTAAAGGCTGGGATGTTAGACGAGCTTTCAGTTCCCATACGATTATTAAAGTCTTGAAAGAACGCGATGGAATTGAGGTAGATACACCGGAGCAAGCCTTACAAAAATTAAAAAATGACGGCTATACTACTGTTGTGGTGCAAATGTTGAATATAATTCCAGGCGTGGAATACGATTACATTAAAAAAGTGGTAGACCAATACAAAAACGACAATTCTTTTAAAAAGATCTCGTGCGGTCTTCCCCTCTTGTACTATATGGGACAAGAAAACGAGCCAAATGATTTTATCACTGCACTGGAAGCACTAAAAACACAATTACCGTCTTCAATGAAAAACGATGAAGCGCTTCTCGTGCTGGCACACGGAACGCCTCATCCGGCCAATGCCTATTATACAGTACTGCAGCACACAATAAACGAGCTGGGCTTTAAAAACACCTATGTATATACGGTGGAAGGAACGCCGACGCTGGAGGAAGTAATTCCGCAATTAAAAGCTAATAATATCAAAAAAATTACTTTGATTCCGTTTATGCTTGTAGCCGGCGACCATGCCAATAACGACATGGCAGGTGAAGAGAAAGATTCGCATACGAGCCAGCTGAAAGCCGAAGGTTTTGCAGTGGATAGCTATCTTCACGGTCTTGGCGAAAATAAGGAGATTCAAAACATTTACATGAATCGTATAAAACAAGCGATGAATGAACTTAATTCAAAGCCTGCCGGTGAAGAAAAATAGAATTATTTATACATCCCTTGATTATGCAAGTATCCGAAATCTCAATTAATTGAGATGTGAATTTATATATTAATATAATTATCAAGTAAGTGAAAGGTCAAAATGCAGCATGAATTAATTCTGTCTCACAGAAAAAAAGAAAAACGAAGATTTCTGGTGCTGATTATACTGGTTATTTTCCTGGTCACCGGCTGCCTTATCTTTACCGGCCTGGGCGTTATCAAAATACCCCCTTGGGAGATAACCAGAATCATTTTTTCTCTTTTGTCGGCTGACAGCAAGACAGTTGCCGGCTTGGACGATATTCACCGGGCAGTAATACTGGATATCAGGTTGCCCAGAATATTATCGGCTGTTCTGGTGGGAGCCGGGCTGGCTACTGCCGGGGCAGTCCTACAAGGTCTCCTGGTAAACCCTCTGGCTGATCCCTATACCCTCGGTGTATCCACCGGCGCGGCTTTCGGGGCTGCGCTGGCCATATTTTTCGGCATTTTCCTTCCCGGAAGTTTAGCTATGCTGACCGTGCCCCTTTTTGCTTTTGCAGGGGCTATTGTTGCTCTGGGAGCCGTGTACAGCCTCGCCCTGGTTAACGGCACACTGGCAGTAACCAACCTGATCCTCTCGGGGGTTATTGTCAGCGCCATACTGTCCGCAGCTGTCAGCTTCTTAAAAAGCATGGCCGGCGAAGGAGTCGGGTCGATTGTATTCTGGCTGATGGGGAGCTTTGCTTCCAGGGGCTGGCATCATGTATTATTGTGCCTGCCCCCTGTCGCAGCCGGATTACTAATCTGTTATTATTACGCAGATGATCTGAACATCTTGAGTCTGGGAGTCAGCTCCGCCAGGCAACTGGGTATTGATGACGGAAAGGTCATTACTATTCTCCTGATTACTTCTTCCATGATTACCGCGGCCTGTGTTTCGATTTCCGGAATAATCGGCTTTGTAGGGTTAATCGTCCCTCACCTGATGCGCATGATTGTGGGGCCGGATCACAGAATACTGATCCCCGCATCAGCGCTGGGAGGGGCGCTTCTTCTTAGCGGAGCGGATACCATCGCCAGAAACCTGCTGACTGCGGAGATTCCGGTGGGTGTTCTGACCACCCTGCTGGGTGGCCCGTTTTTCTGTTATATTTTTAAAATTAAAACAAAAAAACAAATGTATTAGGAGGAACTTTGAAACAAGGGGTTCTGATAAAAACTGACAGCCTGACCCTGTGTTATGGAAAGTACACCGCACTTCAGGAAGTCAGCCTTGATATTCGTGAGGGAGGTTTTTACGGCATTCTCGGGCCTAACGGCAGCGGCAAAACAACCTTGATCAATATTATGTGTGGTGTGCTGAAGCCTTCCTCCGGCCATATCACCTGGAACGGCAAGGAATTGAGTTCCTGCAGCCGCCGGCACATAGCCCGCAGTTTCGCCGTCGTGCCACAAAACTGCTCAATTAACTTTCCCTTTTCTGTGCTGGAAGTTGTAATGATGGGGCGAAAACCTCATCTGGGACGCATGGGCAGGCTTTCTCACAAAGACCTGGAGATTGTATACAATTGTATGGAACATTGCAGTGTTTTAGAACACGCACAAAAAGCCATTACCAGCTTAAGCGGCGGAGAGAGACAACGGGTGCTCCTGGCCCGTGCTCTGGCTCAAACCCCACAAGTATTGTTCCTGGACGAAGCTACATCTAATCTGGATATTTCCCACAAATTGGAGTTGCTTAAACTAATTAAGAAACTAAATACGGAAAAGGCAGTTACGGTAATCGCCGTACTGCATGATTTAAACTTTGCCGGCATGTTTTGCGAATATTTAGTATACATGGATAAAGGCCGAGTGATTTGCGAGGGTCCGGCAAACCTTGTTTTTAACGAAGAAATGATAAATAAGGTTTTCCATGTTCAGGTAGAAATAAAGAAACATGCGGTTACCGGCAAGTATAATCTGACACTGCTTCCCGATCTGGAATAAAAGGAGAAGTATCATGAATAAGCAATCCAAAATTATTTCTGTTTTTCTAGTAATCTTCATAATTACCATACTGGCCGGATGCGCCCAAACCAAGCCCGCGTCAACACCCGACAATATTATGGTGGTAGACGATTTGGGTAAGGAAGTAAAGCTAAAAGAACCGGCGAAGAGAATTATATCACTTTACACCGGGCATACGGAAAACCTTTATTCTCTGGGGCTAAATGATGAAATTATTGGGGTTTCCGACAGCGAGTCCTTCCCGCCCTCTGCTCTGAAAAAACAGTCCTTCAGCTACCGGGAAGACGCTGAAAAGCTCATTGCAGCCAAGCCGGACCTGGTGCTTATCAGAACTTTTATTGCCAACAATTATCCGGATTTTGTAAATAAATTGGAAACCGCGGGTATTCCCGTTGCGGTCCTGTACCCGGAGAATGTTGATCAATTTCTTCAGTACCTGAAAAAACTAGGCAAACTAACAGGAAAGGAAAAAGAAGCCGGCGAACTGGTAGATCAATTTAACAGCCAATTAAAGAAAATTGGGGACGTGGTGGCCAAAATACCCCAGCAAGAGCGAAAGAAAGTGTTCTTTGAGACAACTAAGGACATAACAACCTGCACTCCGGACTCAATCGCCGCTTTTATTTTGGAAAAGGCCGGGGCCATTAATGTGGCGATTGATGCTAAAGCGGTGAGACCGGGCAGCACCATTGCCTCATATGGTCAGGAAAGGCTTCTGGCCAAAGCTAGGGACATTGATGTATACCTTGTGCAAAAAGGTGAAATGAACAAGACCAGAGAAGAAGAAATATATCTGCGACCCGGTTACCAGGCCATCAAGGCAATACAAAACCACCAGGTTTTCTTGGTGCCAGAGGCACTGGTATCACGTCCCACCATGCGGTTATTGGATGGTATCGCAGAAATTGGGCGAGTTTTATATCCGGATTACTTTAAGACTGTTTAAAACAAAAAATATTTCTACATGGAGGACATTATGCAAGGTACATTTTACGGTGTTGGAGTTGGACCGGGAGAACCAGAATTGATTACACTTAAGGCAGTGAAAATACTTCGGGAGGCAGATGTGGTCATTGCCCCCCGCACCGAGAAAAAGAAAGGCAGCACTGCCCTCTTTATCGCTCGCTCCTTTATCCGGCAAGACGCTCATATATTGGAGCTGGTCTTTCCTATGGTTTTCGATCCGGATGTTTTGGCCGCCGCTTGGGAACACAATAAGAACATCATTATATCTTTTCTCAATGAAGGAAAAAATGTAGCCTTTCTCACTCTTGGCGATCCCATGTTATACAGCACTTATTTTTATATTTTCAAACTATTAAATGGCAAGGGCTTAAAAATAGAAACTATACCAGGTGTACCTTCCTTTTGCGCGGCTGCCAGTCGTCTGGGTATTCCTCTGGCCGAGGACAATGACGTCCTCAGTATTGTCCCTGCCACGCTGGCAGATGAAAAAATAGAGAAGGTGCTTTCCTGTTCTGATAGTATCGTAATGATGAGAGTATATAAAAATTATGATCAAATCGTCGGTCATCTTAACCGCCATGGACTTTCTGAGAAGGCAGTAATGATTAGCAGATGCGGGTTTGCGGATGAAGAAATCACATGCAATTTAAATGGCAGCAAAGATAAAAAACCCAATTATCTGTCCACCATTCTGGCCAGAAAGCATTCAGCAATGGATTGCAATTATGATTAAACTTGAAAATGTCAGCAAAAATTATAAACAAACGGTTTCAGTAAATAAGCTTAATCTGCATATTAAAACCGGCGAATTCTTCGGCTTGCTCGGTCCTAACGGAGCCGGCAAAACAACTACTGTCAGGATGCTTACAGCTTTAACCATGCCCACAGAGGGCAGCATTGTTGTAAACGGATGCCGTGCTCACCGCAACGATACCCGTTTTAAGGCAGAAGTGGGTCTGGTACCTCAACACATCAACCTTGAACCGGAACTGACCGTGGTGGAAAATTTGCGCCTGCACGCCATGCTTTACAGCATTCCACAGGAACAGGCCAGGATAAGAATTGAGGAACTGCTGGCTTTTACCGGCCTCGAAGAAAAGGCCGGAACACTGGTTAACACTCTGTCTGGCGGAACAAAGCGAAAAGTATTGATTGCACGGGCATTAATGCACAAACCCAGGATTCTCCTTCTTGACGAGCCAACAGTAGGTCTCGACGTATTTATAAGGCGGAAAGTCTGGGATTTGATTAAAAGCTTAAACAGCAGAGGAATTACTATCTTACTGACTACCCACTATCTGGAGGAGGCAGAGACTCTCTGCAATAGGATTGGACTGCTGAAAAAAGGCGAATTAATCATGGACGGCTCACCGGAAGAGCTAAAAAAAGTGGTGGGACCGGTAGTTGTGGAAGAATTCCGAGACGAACGGACAATCCTTCACTTTTTTGCTTCCCGCCAGGAAGCGCTGGAGCATGCAGGAGCGTTACGCGACGAGTTCACCATACGCCAGACAAAGCTGGAAGATGTTTTCGTAAAACTTACTGAAGAAAGAGTGAGCACCTGATGTCCGGATTGAGAGCCGTGCTTTGGAGAGAGTATCTTTTTTTTAAACGCCGCTGGTGGACTATTACCACCGGTTCAATGGTAGCACCTTTGCTGTACATGGTAGCCTTCGGCTGGGGCCTGGGCAAAACAGTTAACCTGGGAGGGGTGGCCTACATCGACTTTATCGTACCTGGAATAGTGGCGCTAAGTACAATGAACGTCAGTTTCAACGCCGTGGCCACTCCTCTTTCCATTGCCCGCCTCTACGATAAGACACTGGAGGAATATCTTGTCGCGCCTATCACTGTCTATTCCTTTGCGGCAGGTAAAATTCTGGCGGGAGCGCTCAGGGGATTGTATGCCGCAGCTATTTTACTGGTCATATCCTGGTTTTTCCGGGCAGACCTTATCTTCAATCTCTGGTTTGTTCTTCTTTTGTGCTTGAACTGCCTGGTCTTCTCAAGCCTGGGATTTCTGGTGGCTCTGAAAATCAAATCTCATCCGGACATGACCAGGTTTAATAATTTTGTCATAACCCCGATGACTTTTGTCTGCGGCACTTTTTTTTCGGTAGACAGGGTACCCTTTCCTTTTTCACAGATTATAAAATTATTACCACTGACCCCGGCCAGCCACGGACTTCGATCGGTCGCACTGGGAACTGATCTGCCGTGGACTGAACCGGCAATTCAAATATTCTATTTAGCTCTTTTTGTTATATGGGGAATTAAGACCTGCCTCAAAGTGGAATAGTTTAATCTATTACAACACCAGAAGCAAATGGGAATAGGAATTGGCACCCATTTGCTTTATTTTTTACAAACCCTGCCTTTACAATTTCGGATAAAGAAATGAGTAAGGGCTTTCTATGTCTGATGTAAACATACAAAAGCACGCCTATAAGCAGGGCGTGCTTTTGTATGTTTACATTTTTCTTACTGGCAACACTTACCTGAATCTTTATGGCTATGACCTCCGGTGCAGCAACCTTCATGACTGTGGTCATGCTCATGCTCATGGCCATGACTATGGCTGTGCTCGTGAGAATGTGTGGTGCCGTCACTGTGAGTATGAGTGTGGGAATGGGGCTGGCAACAACTGTTTGACTTAGTTTCATTACAACACATGCTAAATACCTCCTTTATATTATTGTTAAAATAGACTAGTCTATTTTACATGCTGCAGTATATTATTGCCCACTAAGGTTTGTAATTAACATACAAATTTCAAAACAATGATTTCTATATTTTTGGAAGTATAGAAATAACGGGCAAAAATAAAATTCTTATTCTTTACGATCCGTTTCTTACTTATGCTGGTGTGAATCACCTTGTCCCGGTTGACAAGAACTAAAAAAGCTAAGAACTTTTGACCAATTAGCAAAATTGACCGAGCAATAAAGGAAATTGCCTTCCCTGCTAATATCTATTAGACCAGCATTTTTCAGTTCTTTAATATGGTGTGATATGGTTGACGGCGCAAGCTGTACTTTCTTTCCCAGCTCTCCGATACAACAGTTTCCTTTGTTATGCTGCCCACAACAACTTTCACTGCCTAAACCAAGATGCAAACCCTCTCTGTGCAGCAACTCATGAAAGATTATAAGACGATTTTTGTTAGACAGCGCTTTGAAAATAATAGCCAAGTTTTCCATAGATATTTCCACAGCAACCTTCTTCGATTATTCTAGAACTATAATACTATCTTTTAATTAATTTGTCAACACTATTGAGTTATTTTCCAAACAGGCAGTCTATTTCCAACAACCAGAGAGAACGTTAAAATGAATAATCATATTACTACAATTTCTGTTATAGAATACAGTAGATTCCATGCAAAAATAAATATCTCGCGCTTAAACGACAATTAAGTGAAATTTTTTTTAAACTTATGAAGGAATTCGTAAAATTATAGAGAATCATTTTTTATAGCAGCAGCAAGAAGTTGTCTAGATTGCTTTGATTGTTTTAAGATTGAATATTTAAATAAATTTTTAACTATACCACGAAGGTATTGCCTACAAGTAGTAGGCTTACTTCGTGGTTTTTATATTTATGTAAAACAAGTTATTTTATCACAAAAAACAACAGTAATATTTTTTCACAAACTTTAATTTGAGTATTGGTCAGATTTTTAGAAGGTGGGTGAAATTGATTAAGTTGCTAAATACAAAATAAGGGTTGTAATAAAAAGAGGAGGGAAATTTTTAAAAGCTATGGATCAATTAAAAATGCTGAATAAGCACAGAACTTGGTTTAATGAAAAGGCAGCCGTGTGGGACAGCAATGTTCTAAAGGAAGAAAGGTGTCAAAAACTACATGAAATTATCAAAAATCTGGGTATTAAAGTTAACAGTGTGGTATTGGATGTAGGTACAGGTACCGGTGTATTGATTCCCTGGCTTAAGGAAGCTGTTGGTCTGACCGGAAAAATAATAGCGGTGGATTTCGCGGAGGAAATGCTTCAATTTGCAATAGCAAAAAATTTCGGATCAAGTGTAAATATTTTGAGTGCAGATGTGCACAACTTGCCTTTTGAAAATGATTATTTTGATGAAGTCGTGTGTAATTCGGCTTTTCCCCACTTTCACAATAAGCCTTTAGCTATGCAGGAAATGACCAGAGTGCTCAAGCCGGGAGGTAGGTTATCCATATGTCACCCTGCTCCCAGGGAAGAACTGAACAGCTTTCACCGAAATCTGGGCGGAGTGGTGGCAAATGATATGCTGCCGGCAGAGGAAGAGATGGTGTCGATAGCCAACCGTTCCGGATTAACAAACATTGAAATTAAAGACGGCCCACAAACATACCTGCTGACTGGAAGAAAAGCTAAATGAGAACAGCAAAATAACCAGATGAGGTTTTTTCCATCCTCGGAGTCAATGGCTCAGGCAAATCCACTTTGTTAAAGTGTCTAAACAAATTATTAAAGCCGCTGCAGAGAATATACACAATATGCCTTTTGTAATTCCATTATGAGATTTAACATAATCAATAAACTGCTTTTTTATCAGCAGCAATTAAGCATTATTTGCACTCAAGAAAGTTTATACAATTTAATTACGCTATCTGAAGGTAGCGAAGTAATTAAGCTTTTTATCGAATTTAATTCTTAATGATCAATTCATATCGTTTAAACTAACCACGAAGGTTAATATCTGTGCTTACAGGTATTAACCCTCGTGGTTTTGTATTTTTAGGGGTACAGATTATTGATTATGCTTCATTTTTTATACTAAAATTAGTACCCCAATTAAATACCGTAAGGAAAAATGCTTTATGCATTACGGTTAAGGAGGTGAATGTTATTCAAACAGATAATAAGCTTATACTGGCAACCCCCAAAAACATCTTCTCAAATTTAATTCTGAGCTTTGACTTTCTCTAACACTAATCTGACTATATTTCAAAAACAATATTTGGAGAATAAGGGTAGAAAATAAGATGGCTTGGAAAGGGGGGTTCTTCTTGACTTATTGTAGGAAGATTTCTCGCATAATATTATTATTTTTATTATGCACAGTACTTTTTCATAGTAATTCTCAAGCACTTGCCGGTGAGCCTGAAAAAAAAATAGTAAGAGATGTAACCGGGAAAACAATACTGGTACCTGAAATACCCAAGCGCATTATTTCACTGCAAGATGACGCTTCGGAATTGATTTATGCTCTGGGTGCGGCGGATCAACTCATTGGGGTTAATGAAAACTGTACCTCCCAATTTTTTTTGCAGGATAGGGAAAAGATACCTGCAATAACTGTCTCCAATATCAGTAAGATCACGGCATTAAAGGCTGATTTAGTAATAGCTGATCCGGCAGCTGAAAAAGATTCTTTACAATTATTAAAAAAGAAAGGCATACCTGTTTTTTTATTTGATTGCAATAAAACTGAGGAATTAAGTAAAAACATAAAATTACTGGGTATTGCGCTGGGCAAAGAAACAGCAGCCGAGGAGTATACCGATATAAACGATAAATATATTTCTCTGATTAAAACCCGCACTAAGAATTTATCGGCTAATGAAAGACCCAGAGTATACCTGGAAGCTGATAATGATTATATTACTCTCAATCTTAATGATGATAAATCTAAGCTGGTTCAGTTAGCCGGAGGCTTAAATATCGCTTCTGAAAAAAGATTTAAAACAATGTCATTTGTAGATAATAAATGGATCATAGCAAAAAATCCCTCAATAATTATTAAATATGTTGATAATGTGTCTAATAGCGGTTTCTCTGAAACCATGCTAAAAAATAAAAAAGAGGGCATGCTTGCCAGAACCAACTGGAAAAATATAGAGGCTGTAAAAAATGATAAAATTTATTTGCTTACCTGTGATATTTGTCGTGGACCAAGATATGCTATCGGTCTTGCCTATATGGCCAAATGGCTGCATCCCGAGCTTTTCTCAGATTTGGATCCGGATGCGTTTTATCAGGAAATAAATCAAAATTTTTATGGCCAGCAACTGAATTTGGCATCTGTATATCCTTATAATGAAATAGAAGTACAGGAGCAATCTCAAATACCGGCAAATGTAAAATAAATATAATAAAAACAAAAAATATCCTATTTTAAAATTGGGGAGCGATGTATTTTGAGATATAAGGTTTTGATTCTATTTGCCTTTTACATGCTTTTTAGCTTGTCGATAGGAAACCAATCCGCATTCGCCAGTACGGTTAATAAAGTATTAAATGTACCAACTATTAAATCGGCCACTACAACAAGCTTGGGCACCCTGATGATTAAGGAAGAATATCCCATGACATTAAAAAAAGGTGATATTTTATGTGTTAATTTACCCAGTTATATAGCAATGAAACAAGTCCACATAGATTTTTTCTATGATTACGATGTCACAACTGTTAATTCTGCTGTTTACAGTTTAAGTGCAAACGATTTTAAGAATATGACTTGTTTTAGTGACAATGATAACATACTCAGTATGCAGGTAGAAAATGAACAGAACTTTACTTTGAAAATAAACAAAATCCCTGAAAATTCTACCGCTAAAACTTTTCGCTTCTATATTTACTTTGACAGCGTGACATGCAAGATAAAAGCAACTGATGGTGATGAGACAAAAGTTATTCTGGACGGAAGCGGCGGTTTTAGTTCCGATACTCAAACAATTGCTAAAGTATATGCTTACGGAAACGGCACTACCGCAAGCGCTATTTCTTCAGAGACTCTCACCGATCTGGGAGGAGAAACCGGCACCATTGTAATTAAAGAGAACGGACCTGGTGCTCTGGAGATAAACACTGACACATCTGATCCGGATAACTGCAAAGAACAAAAAACAGTAAAGCTGGTTTTATCTGCCGGAGTAAGTTGGACAAGCGCTAATATTATAGCGACAGGTGGTTTTACAAATTCAGATATCGGTTACCTGATAGATGTGGATAGCAGCGGTCGCAGTGTTTTGTACTTGCAAATTAATAACAAAACAACAGATGCGACCGGATCGGGACGTATAACGTTAACAGGAGAGGTGGACGTAGACAGCAGTATAGCCCAGCCGGGGGAAATATATGCATATTACGAAGGAAGTAATCCCGGAGTTAGCACTGCTACTCTGACTGTTGCAACTTTTAAAATGCCGGGCTGTAAAGTCGGCAACTCTACTCCTACGGAGGTAATTGCGGGCCACAAAGATCAGGCTATCGGTGACATTATTATCATGCAAGGCTTAACCGGTGATCTGACTTCGGGACGCACAGTAACTTTTACTCTACCGGAAGGTGTAAAGTGGCGCAGTTACCCGACAAACAACGCTAAGATGCTGGATCAGGCCACACCGGTAGGCAGTGATGGACGTACAATCAAATATACTGTTCCTTTTCCCCAACCGGGCAGCAGCAGTTGTATCTTAAGAAACGGCAGTGTTGATCTGGCCTTTGATGCTCCTTCTCAAATAGAAATAACCGTAGGTGGTTCAGTATTTTCAACTGAAGGCAAAACAATAGTGGCTAATGTAATAACACCGATTAAATTAACTGCTTCAGAAACTGATATATTTGTCGGCAAGCAGAAACAAGCGGTGGGAGATCTGATTATCAATGAAACCGTGGCAGGAACCTTGCGCGCACTGGACAGAAATCAGAGTAGAGCGGTGTTGGAAATTATGCTGCCGCCCGGTGTAACATTTAATAAAGACAATCCCCCTGTGGTTAAAGTAACGGATGGCGATTTAGTATTATTTACAGATCAGGTTGGCTTAGATTCTGAAAACCAGAGAACTTTATTAATTCCTGTAAGCAAATCCAGCAGTGTGTCCAGCACAATAGAAATTAGTAATGTTATTTTGGATGTAAACAGAATGGTTCCGGAAGGCAGCGTAAAAGTGGAAGTGGGCGGTACTGCTTTAACAGAAACCGACGATTTGTTTAACGGCTCACAAAATTTTTTAAAGGCAGTTATAGCGAATTGTCCTACCGCTGCGCCCCAGGAGATTAAAACCAAAGCTATATTTACTATTGACAGTAACAGTTATGAATTTAATGATAAAAAATATGACATGGATGTTGCCCCATATATAAAAAATGATCGCACATACGGTCCGGTACGTTATATCGCCTATGCTCTGGGACTAAATGAACAAGATGTGCAGTGGGATGCTTCATCTCAAACAGTTACATTAATGCATGGCGGACGGGTAGTGCAGATGAAAGCCGGCCAGCCTACTATGCTTGTGCAGGGCACGGAAATTTCCATTGACGCGGAACCTGAGATAATAGAGCCGGGCCGTTTAATGTTGCCTTACCGCTGGGCAGCATCAGCTCTAAATGGCAATATTACTTGGGATGCAGATAAAAAACAGGTAACTGTGCAGAACTACTAGTAGCTGGATATAGCAACAGTAGTTTAAGCATACAAGAAATTAGAATATTAGCTAATCTTTTAGTAGGGTAACTTAAAAGCTTTCTTTACCCTACTAAAAGACAACTTTTCTAAGATTTATAATCGGCAAATAAAATCACCCGCTCATCAAAATAATTTTACCGTCATACCATATCTCCAAAAAGTAACTGTCCTTCGTATAAACGCCTGTATAACTCACTTTGCCTATATACCTGCTCATGACAACCGGAGGCTGTGATGCTGCCTCCCTCCAAAACAAATATCCGGTCCGCCAGTTCCAATAAAACAAACCTGTGAGCTATGATGATTCCGGTACGGCCTTCGAGCAAACGTATCAGTGCTTGTTTGATATTGGCTTCTGTTCGACTATCCAGGCTGGAGGTTGCTTCATCCAACACCAGAATAAGAGGGTCAGCCAGAAATACCCGCACCAGAGCTATTATCTGCACCTGCCCGCCGGAAAGACGCTCACCCCGTCGTCCCACGTCTGTTTGATAGCCCGCCGGCAGTTGTTCTATTATATCGTGGACCCCCAGTGCCTTTGCCGCTTCAATAACCATTTCATCCGTTGCTGACGGGTTACCATAACGTATATTTTCCATTACTGTGGTCGAAAACAAAAACGGATCCTGCTGGACAACTGCCAAAACTTTACGCAACTGATCAGCGGCAATTTGCCGTATATCCACACCATCAATAAGAATCTGCCCTTCTTGAACCTCATAAAGACGGGCTAAAAGGCTTAAAATTGTTGTTTTGCCTGCTCCGGTATGTCCAACCAGGGCCACTGTGGTACCTGATTCAATATGCATATTTATGTTTTGCAGCACAGGACGATCTTTGACATAGGCAAAACTAACCTGACAGAACTCAACTTCTCCCCGAAATCCGGCTGACGGAAGACTGGTAACGGCAGGTTCTGCTATAACAGCTTTTATCTTTAAATATTCATATATCCTGTCCAGTGAAGCTGCTGCGGATTGAAACAAATTGAAACTCTGACTGATTTCGCGCAGGGGACGATAAAATCTCTCCACATACTGTAAAAAAGCTACCAACAATCCAACACTGACGGCTTTACCAACAACCAGTTGTCCACCATGCCATAAAATCAGAGCAGTGCCAATACTACCGACAAAGCTAATCATGGGAAAAAATAGGGAAAAAATGCTCATAGCCCGCATGTTAGCCCTCATATTATTTTGGTTTAGTGCTTCAAATTTCTCAATATTAATTTCTTTCCGAGACATCGACTGAACAACCCTGATAGCTGTAATGTTTTCCTGAAGTTCTGAGTTAATATCCGCTATTTTTACCCGTACATCTTGAAATGCCTTCCGCATTTTTCCGCCCCAAAATGAAATAAAAAAATAAATGAGGGGAATTGTTGTAAAAGTCAATAAAGCAAGGGATGTGTTGAGAAGCAGCATCATCCCCACAATAGCTATGATAACCAATACATCCCCAACGAAATCTACCAACCCTGTAGAGATCAGATCTGACAGAGTATTCACATCGTGAATCAGCCTGGACATAATTTCACCTGGTGAACGATATTCAAAAAAGTCAAGAGACAAGCTTTCCACATGTGCCAGCAAATCCTGGCGTATGCCAAAAACAACTTTTTCACCAACAGCGCCGGCCAGATAGGACTGCCAGAATGTTCCCACCCATAAAGCGACGTTAACAGCAATGTAGAGCAGAGTTATTACGGTAAGGCCGGTTAAATCCCGGCTGGCAATATACCTGTCAATGCCTTTCATAAGCAAATAAGGTCCGGCAATCGTACAGGCAGTAACAAGCAAGGTTGCGGCAATAGCACCATACAAACTTAATTGGTGAGGTTCTAAATATTTCCAGAAAAAATGCAGCGCTCCGGCATCCATCTGAGAAAAACGATAATTCTTCTCACCCTTGGAGGAATATCTCCGAAATAAACCTTCTCCTCTCACTTTGCCTGACTCCCTCCTCCAAAATCAAAGTTATCAGGAAGCTTTTTGTTCTGCAAAAACAAATCATAGAACCTACTGTAATTACCATCCAAGCGTAGAAGTTCTTGATGGCTGCCTGATTCAACTATCCTTCCTCCGGAAAGCACCAGAATTTTATCCGCGTTTTGTATCGTCCAAAGACGGTGAGCAATGATAATAACCGTTCTGTTCTTAATTACTTCATGGATTGCTTTATGTAAAGCTGCTTCTGTTTGTGCGTCCAGCTCGGAGGTTGCTTCATCTAAGATGAGAAGCCGGGGATTGGTAAGCAAAACCCTGGCAAATGCTATACGCTGTCTTTCACCGCCGGAAAGTGTCATTCCACGAGTGCCTACCGCAGTATCGTAACCCATGGGCAATGAAATAATAAAGTCATGAATCTGGGCCAACCTGGCGGCACGTTCAACTTCATCATTAGTGGCAGAAGGCTTGCCATAGGCAATATTTTCCCGTATGGTAGTATTAAAGATAAAAGTATCTTGAAGCACGATACCTAATTGCCGGCGTAAACTTTCCAGCGTAACTCTTTTTAAATCGTGACCGTCAATTTTAATGCTGCCCCCAACCGGATCGTAAAACCTGTCTATAAGATGAATAAGGGTGGTTTTCCCTGCACCGGTCGGCCCTACCAGGGCAACCATCTGACCCGGCTCAACCGTAAGGTTTATCTCCTCAAGTATTTGGTTCTTGCCATCGTAGGAAAAACTAACATTTTCATAACAAACATGGCCCTTTACCGGAGGCAGCGGGTAAGCATCAGGCGCATCCTTTATGTCTGGTTCCCAGTTCAAAACCTCAAAAATTCGCTGGCCCGCAGCCAGCGAGCGGGCCACCACATTAACCATTCTTCCCGTCTGCCGGATAGGCCTAACCAGCATCCCCATATAAGTTATAAAACCTATTAATACACCGGTTGTAATACTTCCTTCTATGACTGCCCGTCCACCGCTCCACATGGCAACAGCAATGCCCAAGGTAGTTAGAAATTGCACGTAAGGCTGCCACAAGGAAGATATTTTTAAGACACTCATAGTGGTTAACAAATATTCTCTGTTTTGCTGCTCAAATTTTTCTAATTCATATGCTTCGCTGCCGGTTAACTTAACCAGGCCTATCCCTGTTAAACTTTCTTCCAGTATATTTGTCATTTTCCCTAACTGCCGGTGAAGCCGGGAAAAAGCAGGCTGCACTTTTCCGGCGTGAGTATTGATACCGTGCACTACAGCCGGTGTTATCAATAAAAAGGCCAGTCCCAGCTGCCAGTTCCAATAGAATAAGACTATAATAATGCCTAAAATGGTCAGGCTATTGGTTACAATATTAATAGCTGCAAAACCAAAAAAGTTATTCAGAATATTTGTATCCACAGTAAGCCGGGACATAATATCACCGGTACGGGCACTGTCGTAAAAGGAAAAAGATAATTGATTCAAATGACGGTACAGTTTGTTGCGTAAGTCCAATAAAGAACTCTGGCCCATGTATTCAGCCAGGTAACGGGCAGCAAAAGTACAACCGGTCTGCAATAAAGAAAAAACAATTATCGCCATTGCCGCCATCCACAATAAATGAACTCTACCAGTTAGAATCAGATTGTCCACAGCATAACGTATTATCCAAGGCGAGGCCAGGCCTGAAACTGCTGACAGGATAATCAGAAATCCTGTCAGTAAAAGCAGTACGGGCGAAGGTCGGGCTAACTTCCATAGTTTGTATAACACTATTAAACCCTCCAATTTTCTGATAGCATGCAACAACAGTAATTTAGTTGCACCTGCCGCCACAGATGTTTCAATTTGTGATTTTTTAATATTTTAATTATTGATGCGTCATGCATCACAATACTGATCACACATTTCCTGCTGCCAAAAATCATTAATCATATTGGCAAAAAAAGAGTAACTATTTTATCAATTATACAGATGGAATTTCATTGCTTTGATCCTGTATTGATAAAATTGCTTCCTTAGAGTTTAAAAAGGTTTTTTAGAAAAAGCAAATAAAAGCCGAAGATTAGTACTCCCCGGCTTACCTTGGTTATTATCTTTTACATTTTCAACATTGAACAGTATATATGTTCCCTTATTAATTTCAAGCTAAAGTGAAATAATCCTCTTACGATTCCGGTTTTTTATATTAAACTTTACTACTTTTCTACAACAAGCATAAACATTGGGGTAGAACGATTTATGACCCTTTCCTTTTCGTTATAAACCCTGTCTCCTATGTCAGTTTCACAGTAAATCTTTTTATATCCAAGTTCCAAAAGCTTGTTGAAATCCCATTGCGGTCTTATTCTCTGGCACATGGGCATACTTTTTCTAAAATCGATCATTTCAGCAGTGTACTGGGGAGGCTCTTCGCCAAACAATCTTACGTATTCCTTTTGGTCTTCCATATATTTTTCCATGTATGCTTCATTGAATAATCTTATATTCCAATTAGCATCAAACATAATGATTTTACCGTCGGTTTTTAAAACTCTTTTCCATTCACTGTATGCTTTTTCAGCGTCAATTAGAGTCCAGGCAACGTTCCTGCTAATTATAAGGTCAAAGCTTTCGTCATCAAATTCTAGATTTTGTCCATCAGATACTCTAAAGCTGGCAGTTACACCTTCGCTTTTTGCATTTGCCCTTGCTTCATTAATCATTGCCTCGGTACAATCAATAGCAGTCACATTGTTCCCCACCTGCGACATTATTATGGTAAAAAAACCCGGGCCAGTACCTACATCAAGAATATCCATTTTTGTGTTTTTTCCGGCATTATTAAGAATAATATCAGTCCATGCTTTCTTTTTAAAGCTGTTTAACTCTTCTTTTATTATGTTGCTGTAGTTGTTAGAACTGTCCGTCCAATTTTTTATCAGTTTTTGTTCACGATCCATCCATACTCACCTCTGACATTTTTGTCAAAGGCGGATACGCCGCAAGGGAGACAACGTATCTGCCTTTGATAGATTATTGTTTTACGTCAAGCTTCTGCCATTCTATCGGTGCATAGCTATTAACTCCGATTTCAAATCCTTTTATTTTATCAGAATTAACAGCGAATGAAGTTATAGGATAGTAAATAGGAATTGTGAGAGCTTCTTCGCTGATGAATTTGAATACCTTATCGTAATTCTTTTGTCTTTCTCTTTCGTCAATGCTGTTCAATGTTTTTATAATGTTGTTATAGAGTCCCTCATCATACCAGGCCTTTGCGGCATTGCTTGTAGAAAGAATTGAGAAAAGCTCCAGCATTGAACCGTGCGGCACCCAGGAATCCGAAGATGTTCTCATAAGAGCGATGTCAAATGCCTTAGTATTCATCGTTGCGTCCTCGTATCCGTTTTTATCCATAATATTAAGATTTACTTTTATGCCAACTGATGAAAATTCAGATTGCACAAACTCGGCCAGCGGCTTCCATTCAGGAAATTCTTCTGTTGATAATACAAAATTAAACTCAAGATTCTTTCCGTTCTTATCACGAATACCGTCACCGTTTGTATCTACATATCCGGCAGTATCAAATAATTGTTTCGCTTTTTCTTTATCATTTGCAAATCCGTAATTATTTTCATCTGTAGTGTAAGGAACGCCTTTTTGATATAAGCCATTCGCCTCAAAACCAATATTGTCAAAAAGATCTGTTACAATGCTTTTTTTATTGATGGCATAGTTCATGGCTAAACGAACATTTCTATCCTGAAATGCTTCCACCTTTTGATTGAAGGAAATAAAGTGCGAGCACATTGTTCCTTTTGTGTATGTTGTAAACTTACCCGAGTTTTTAAGCTCTAAAAAACTCTCCATGGGGATCTTCGAGACAAGATCACCTCCGAGAATATCAACCTCACCGCTTTGAAGAGCTAAAACTCTTGCTTGTCCATCTGTTATTACCTTAAATGTTATTCTGTCCAGCTTAGGTTTTTCACCCCAGTAGTATGGATTAGGAACAAGAGTAAATTCCTGATCTTTTTTATAGGATTCCAGCATCCATGGACCTGTGCCGACAGGCTTTGTAAATTTACCCATAACATCTCCGGCAACCGCAGTAACTGATGAAGGGCTTAAAAATCGTACTGGCCTTGGGTATGTCAGCTCCGTCAAAATTGGATAGGCACCGTCCTTAAAAACAATTTTTACTGTGTCATTATCAACGTCTTCCATACTTTCTACATTGACCGATTTCAAGATCGCATGACGTTTGTTGTTGACCCATCTTTTCAGGTTGAATATAACAGCGTCTGCGTTGAAATCGGTTCCATCAGAAAATTTCACTCCTTTACGGAGCTTAAACGTGTATGTTTTTCCATCCGGTGAAATGATCCAGCTTGTTGCAAGCTGAGGAAGGATCTTTCCATCTCCTCCATCTTCAACAAAACCGTCATAAATCATCTTGTACAAAAAGTGAGGTCCATTATAGGTTGCGGCATCCAATTCCCCCATGGCCCCATCACGATAAATCGCAACAACAACTTCCTTTACTCCCGGTTTGCTTGATACTGAATCATTTTTGCCGCAAGCAGAAATGATCAAGCAGGTGCAAATTAATAGCGTAATGGTTGCTATAATGTTTTTTCTCATTTCTATCCCCCCGTTAAATTCTATTTTTGCAACAAAAATGGCAGGCAATATAATGCTCGTCATTATGCGGCACTAGCGCTGGTTGCTTGGTTTTGCATACTTCTTGTGTATAAAGACAGCGATTCTGAAAAACACATCCCTTCTCAGGTATTTTTAATTCTTCACCCTCTCTAAGCAGCACCATATTTTTCGACCTTTTTTTAGGATCAGGAACAAGAGTTGCAGCAAGAAGTGCTTTTGTATAAGGGTGCTGTACTTTGTCATTAATACCGGATATAATTTCCATAATATTTCCCAGATACATAACTACTACTCTGTCACATATCTTATTAACCGCTGATATATCATGAGAAATAAATAAGTATGTGAGATCAAATTGCCGCTTCAGGTCGATCAAAAGAGTTAAAATTTGTCTCTTTAGTGCATAATCAATGCTGGAAACTGCTTCATCGCACACAACAAATTCCGGATTCAGGATCAAGGCTCTGGCAATGCCTACCCTTTGTCTTTGGCCTCCGGACATTTCCTGGCTGTATCTAGTCAGATACGTATGGTTAAGCCCTACTTTCTCCAGCATGGCAACGATTTTTTTTTCTTTCTCCTCTGCCGATTCGCTACTGTAATTGTTAAGTGGTTCACTAATTATTTGCTTTACCGTAAAATAAGGGTTAAAAGCATTAGCGGTTCCTTGAAAGATCATCTGCATGCTGTTTCTGATTTTTCGCATTTGATTAAAGGAGTAATCTGTTATATCATGCCGGTTAAAAATGATCCTTCCTCTGGTAGGCTGTTCCAGTTTTAAAAGCATTTTCCCCAAAGTGCTTTTGCCACAGCCCGACTCACCGACAAGACCCAGAATTTCGCCTTTTTTTATGTTTAAACTTATATTGTGTACGGCATAAACCTTTGGCTTTTGTTTTTCGTTATAGCATTTATAAACGCCTTTTATTTCTAATAAATTCACGCTTTCACCCTTTTTCAGATTAAAAAATTGAATTAAGCAGAGACTTAGTATACTCATGCTTTGGCGATTCGAACACATCATAAACTGTGCCGCTTTCTACTATTTTTCCGTCTTTTATCACATAAACGTCATCCGCCATCTGAGCAACCACCCCTAAATCATGGGTTATCAAGACAATGGCCATACCTTCGTTTTTGAGGCGTACCAATTCTTCGAGTATGGCGGCCTGCGTTGTTAAATCCAGTGATGAGGTCGGTTCGTCTGCTATTAATACACGGGAATTTGCAAGCAATCCCATCGCTACCATAACTCTTTGGCACATACCTCCGCTTAGTTCAAAAGGATAACTTTCCAGAATTTGTTCAGTATTTTTTAAACCGACACGTGAAAGCACATCTCGGAACATGCTTAGAGCCTCTTTATTTCTAATCGCTTTATTTTGTGTGTGGATTACCTCAAAAAGATGTTTTTTTACCTTCAGAACAGGATTCATTGAACTAGTCGGTTCTTGAAATATCATGGAAATTTCTTTGCCTCTTATTTTTAAAAGCTGTTTTTCTTTCAAATTTCTGATGTTAACCCCATTAAGCCATATTTCTCCGTCAATAATCTTTCCCGGATCGTCGATCAAATTGAAGATCGATAATGACATAACCGATTTTCCGCTGCCGGAGCCGCCTACAATTGCTGTTATTCTGGCCTTGTATACATCAAGACTGATTCCATCTACAGCTTTTACCACTCGTTCTACTAAATAAAAATAGGTTTTAAGATTTTTTATTGATAGAATAGGCTGTTCGGCCATCTTGGCAGTCATCCTCCTTTACCGCTGCAATATCGCCCGAAGATGGAATGAGAACATCATTCAGGCCTTCACCAAACATATTGAAAGCAAAAACAGCAAGCATAATAGCAAGCCCGGGCCAAAGCAGCATTAACGGGTCCGATATTAAATATTGTCTGCTATCGCTCAGCATAACTCCCCAATCCGCAGTTGGCGGCTGTGAGCCAAGCCCGATAAAGGAAAAACCGGCAACATGCATAATAACGGCAGCAATCCTGAGTGTGGCAAGCACGATGACAGGGGAAATCGCATTCAGGGTTATGTGCTTTAGAATTATTGATGTCCGGCTGCTTCCTGAAGCAACGGCAGCTATAACAAACTCTTTTTCTTTAAGCTTTATAACAATGCTTCGAACAATTCTTGCAAAGGGAGCCCACCAAAGTAAAACAAAGACAATCATGATGTTTACGACACTGGCTCCCCACACTCCTACTATAGCCAAGGCACAAAGACCCGAAGGAAAGGTTGATGCTATATCTGCAAGACGCATTATGATATTATCAAGCCATCCTCCCGCATAACCGGCAAGAATACCGAGAGGCACTCCAATAGCCAACATAAAGACTGTGGCGAATATTGCTGTGGTAAGGCTTGTCCTTATTCCATAAATCAATCTTGATAATATACATCTGCCAAGCTGGTCTGTACCCAACGGGAATTCAGCGCAAGGCTTAAGCAATTTTATTGTGAGGTCAACTGCATAAGGATCATGGGGAGACACTACCGGAGCAAAAATGCCCATAAGTATGAGAATAAATATAATAACCAATCCCATTGCCGCTAATTTTTTCTTTTTAAATTTAACCAACACACTTTTTTTCAAGACTATGACCATCCCTCTCAGGTATAAATAAACAGATTTCAGAGCAATTGCTGTAAGGAAGGTGAAACACGAATCGATTTCTTCAATTTTCAATTAGATTCCATTTATTATTTAAGTTGTATCTTAGGGTCTATATAAAGATATAAAATATCAAGCAAAAGATTTACGGCAATAAAAGTTACTGCAACGATCATTATATATCCTTGAATAACAGGTAAATCTTTTAGTTTAATACTGTCAATCGCGAATTCCCCTATTCCGTTCCAAGAAAAGATGGTCTCACAAGCAAATTGACCTGCCAAAAGCTTTCCAAAGTCTACACCTATAAGAGTTATGCATGGGAGTACAGCGTTTTTTAATCCATGCTTTAGCAATACGGCATTTCGGCTTAAACCTCTTGCTCTTGCAGCTCTCATATAGTCATAATTAGTTATTTCTATGAGATTGTTTCTCAAAACCCGCATATATATGGCACCATAATTTACACTAAGCGTAAAAGCCGGAAGAAATATGTTTTGCAATTTATTCCCGGAAATAACAGGAAAGATATTCAACTGAACCGCAAAAACATATAGAAGCATTAGACCGAGCCAGAAATCCGGCAATGTTGCACCAAAAGTAGATGCGATTCTGAATAGGTGGTCAATCAGTGAATCCTTGTATCTGGCTGAAATAAGGGCTGCCGGAATTGCAAATAGTATTGAAATAACCGTCGCTGCAATAGCTAGCTTAAGAGTAGCGGGAAATCTCGATAGTATTTCATCTGAAACAGGCTTTTTTGTTTGGAATGATATACCAAAATCAAATTTAACCGCTTTTTTCAACCAATTAATATACTGAATATGAAGCGGTGCATTTAACCCCAACTCTTCCCGTGCTGCAGCAACATTCTTTTCTGTAACCTCTAAGCCCTGGCTGCGGATAGTTACCTCTGCAACATCACCCGATGACATATTACTTAAAGCAAAAGCCAAAATAGTGACTATTATTAACATAGGGATTATTTGCAGCAATCGCTTTAAAATTAGTTTAATTTTCTTCATATTCCTCTCACCTTCCCGAATGCTAAAACTTTTGACGGATATAAGTTTTAAAGCACAAAAAATGAAGGTTAAGCAGAAATGCACATAACATTTGCATCTCAACTTAACCTTCATGGTTATTTTTTTATTTTTATAATTTAAATAAAATTGTTTTTGCAAGTATAATAGCTTCAACTATTAAGTCAATAATCTACAGGCTTTTACATCGCTTATATGTATTTCGTATACATGTTAGTTAATTTTAAAATAATATAATACTTGATGTCAACAAGTTTTAAGAAAATTAAAATTTGCTGCGCTACAATGCGGTTATCAAGAGTAACATAAAATTGCAATTATGTCATTACCAAACGAAGGGTATAAGTCTATATCGTATCTTCTTCTTATAATCTTCGTAACCCTCTAATTCATTGATTAACATTCTCTCTTCACCGATTATTCTGACCGCCATAAGAAAAATCCCAATTAATCCTATTATTAAGCCATAGATCGAACCCAGCATCAGTGGTGTCCCTACAAGCATTAATAAATTGCCAAGATACATGGGATGTCTTACGAATCCATAAACGCCTGTGGAAATTACGTGTTGTTTTCGTTCAGTCTGAATCCTGACCATTGTTGAAGCGAAAGTATTCGTAGCCACTGATTGAAATAAAAAGTATAAAGATGGTAACAATGCCACTCCACCAATTGCTTTTAACCATACAGGAAAGTAGGGCGACCATGCATATCTTTTGGCATCTAATGGCATAATGATAACCCATGCTATAAGGGATACATAAGCAAAGGATTGATAATATTTATCCCATCCTTTTTGGTTGTCGGAACCAGGCATTTTAGACCGCTCGGCCAATAATTCAGGGTCATTAACAGACAGATAAATACCAATAGATAAAGTCATAGTAAGCCAAAATACAATAAAAACCCAACCTTCTATCCAAAACCAATCACCTGCAAGGAAAAGAATGACTGCTATAAATAGTAAACTAACAATTATTGACGTGAAAATTTGGCCAACTTTAAATTTGCCTTTTTTATTTGGCATAATGGAAATCCTCCTGCAATTTAATCTCAACGTCATTTTTGTTCAGGATTAACCCATAACCTCTCCGCTATCTAATTTGAAATTTGAGTTAAAAATTACCTTTGTCGCTTGGATATTCCCAATAAGGTATCTTTAGAGAAATCATAGATATTCTTCTTTATAAAAATTTTTCTTAAGTAAATCCAAATATTCATTAAATTCTTTGTGTAATGGTTCAAAATCAAACCCTGCTTTACTTGAAGATTGACAGACATACCCTTCGGCTAACAAAACAAGCATTTTCATAACAAGCTTTGGATCAATGCCGTCTTTAAATTTTGAAGCATCCATGTCATCAAAAACAATTTTACTTCTAAAAACCTCACCTTTTGCCAGAAAGTCTTTTATTTCCGTTATTACCTCATCATCGGTTTCAAAATACACACTGTTTAAAAAAGAAAGAATTGAAGGGTGTTTTTTTAAAACCGAGATTTTAATATCCGTTGCAAGCTTAATTCTGCCAAAAAAATCAGTTACATTGGCATCAAATTTTTCATTAATTTCCTTCATTAAAATATTTCCGCACAATTCAATTAAATAAAGGTACAAAGTTTTTTTGGTGCCAAAGTAATGAAATATCATTGCTTTTGAGATTCCAGCAGCTGCTGCAATATCGCTTACAGATGTTTTTTTATAACCGTTGGTACCAAAAGATAAAAGTGTGGCATCAATAATTATAGTTTGTTTTTCTACAGATAAATTTTTAAATTTCTCCAAAATACTCACCCCACAGATTTTATTGACCGAACCGGTTAATACAAACATAACACAATAAACCGATTCGGTCAATAGATTATTTAAAAGTATTATTAAAGGTTGTGGTTGAGCATTGAGATAAAATAAGATTTTATAATAACATTATTTCCTTAAACCTGTATATATATGGATTGCATCTCTTAAAAATTCTGCAACACCAGGCTGCTTTTTATCATAGTAGGCTTTAAACCGTTCATCGTCCACGTACATTTGGGCAAGACCGGCATGTGCTTCCTTATTATATTCGCTCCAGAAATAAGTTAACCACTGTTTATGCAAATCTGCCGCTTTTTGAGCAATATCACAGGCAGGGTCACCAGTTTCAAAAGCTTCCGCCAGAGCAGCGGTCACTTCATTCTCCAGTCGAGTTACCTCTGCATGCTCTTCTTCTGTCATGTTCTTAAGCTTTTCATTAGATTTATTAACAATTTCGTTGCCATACTTCTCACGAATTTCTTTACCGTACTTTTTTTCGTTATCATCAATTAACTTTTGCTTAAAACCTTCGAACTTTTCTCTATCTGTCATATTCCTTCCACCTTCCGTTAAGCCAATGGTTTTTTCCACATTAGCGATTAGTAAATCCAACTGTTTTCTTTTTTCAAGGAGCTTCTCACGATGTTCTTTAAGTGCTTCAGCTTCGTTAAAGGAAGGAGAAGTGACTATGTCTTTAATATTATCTAAGCTGAGCCCAAGTTCTTTGTAGAATAAAATCTGCTGTAATCTATTCACTTCCGCTTGACCATAAATTCTATATCCTGACGAGTTAATTCTTGTCGGCTTAAGAATACCAATCTCATCGTAATACCTAAGTGTTCTAGTACTTATCCCAGCTAACCGGCCCAGCTTCTGCACTGTATATTCCATGTTACCGCCCTCCTGACAACATAACTATATATCTTTACGTTACGGCAAAGTCAATCGCTTTTTTATGGTAAATATATACAGCAAGTCCTTTTTACAATGAACCGCCATTACTACCAACATCATCATGGGGGGGTCAATGTGCATCTGCCCTGTTGCTTAGTGCCAAACACAAACTCCTACCGGAACAATTATCCCAGATAGGAGTTATCAGCTTTACTATATTAATAAACATATCCTCTCTACTTGATGACTTCAGTAAATTCTGATCGAAACCGGGAATTGCATAGTGCATAGTCCGGCATAAATGCATGCCAAGATGCACCTTTCATAGTTTATTATTCAGCACTTTTCAGTTCACATGCCAATACCCAGCCACAATGGTTGTGTTGCCGTTCTTATGCACGATCCCGTCAACCACCGTGCTTTCAAGATACTCTCTAATCTTTTTCTAGAAGTAATATTTTCTGATTTTGCATAACATTTTTCATTTTGATACTATTCCATAATAACAAGCAGGAAATGTATCCTGCTTGTTATCTAACATTCGTTATAATTTTTACTCCCCAAAATGTACTTGTTTCTAAATAGTTAAAAATCCTCTATTTCTAAGTCCTTTCACAATACCCACTGTGGATTCGCTTTTATCCATGGTATAAAAATGCAATCCACGGGCGCCTTCTTTAAGAAGTTCTTCGCATTGCCCTGTCGCGTATTCAATTCCGAAGTCAACAAGCGCCTTCGTATCGCCCTCAGGCAACTCAGATATCCCCTTTCTTAATTTTTCCGGTATCTTAGCACCGCAGCTTCCGGCTAACATTTCCATCATTTTAACACTGTAAACCGGCATGATTCCGGGCAATACAGGAATATTAATACCGCTTTTCTGACAACGCTCCCTAAAATCAAAAAAACAAACATTGTCATAGAAAAATTGGGCAATAATAAAATCGACACCTTGATCAACCTTGTGTTTAAGGTATTCAATGTCCTTCTTAAGGCTTGGCGCTTCGATGTGGCCCTCCGGATATCCGGCAACCCCCAGACAAAAGCTGTAATTTTGGTGAATAAATGCTGCGAGCTCCGAGGCATATTTAAAGCTTTCAGCCGACACCTGTGTAACATCTGCGTCTTTGGGCGGATCCCCGCGCAGTGCTAAAATATTCTCGATGCCGAGATCCTGATAGCTGTTCAGCACGGCGTTTATCTCATCCTTTTTCAAAGCGAAAGCCGCAAGATAAGCAACCACTTCCAGTTCCTTTTCTTTCTTCAACTTTTTAACCAACTCATAAGAACCTTCTTTGGTCGATCCACCAGCGCCGAATGTAACTGAAACAAAATCAGGCTTTAATTCAACAAGATCTTCAATCGTTTGATTAAACGTTTCAGCAGCTTTTTCATTACGGGCAGGGAAAAACTCAAAAGAGAGCGTGGGTTTACCTGTTTTAAAGATTTCTGATAGTTTCATACTGATTCTCCTTTTTATTTACTATTAAATTTAACATGAAAATAGTTTACTGTTTTCGCTTTGCTAATGCGTCATACCGTTCCTTGCGTAGGAGTATCTCCTCTGTCTGCTCCCCAAATCAAATCTTTTATTTTACCGTTGAAGCTATACTCATTTCCCCTTTATTTGTACTGCTTTAGTATTTCTGCCATGTTCGTACGCTCCCAAGGTAAATTTAGTTCAGGCCGCCCGAAATGGCCGTAAGCAGCGGTCTGAGTATAAATCGGGTTGCGAAGGTCAAGATACGAGATTATTCTTGCCGGACGCAGATCAAAGCACTCCCTGACGACATCTGCAAGTCTTTGGTCGGAAAATATACCGGTCCCTTGGGTATCAATATGGATTGAAATTGGATTGGAAACACCTATGGCGTAGGCTACCTCAATCTGACAGCGTTGGGCCAGCCCTGCGGCAACAATATTTTTGGCAATATGGCGCACCATATAGGCTGCCGAACGGTCGACCTTTGTCGGATCTTTTCCTGAAAATGCTCCTCCGCCGTGACTGGCGTAACCACCATAGGTATCTACGATTATCTTTCGTCCCGTAAGGCCCGAATCCCCTACAGGTCCGCCGATCACAAAACATCCGGTCGGGTTGACATAAATATGGGTATCCTTGTCCAGATATTTTTTCGGTATCACAGGCTTAATAACTGTTTCAATGATTGCTTCCCGTAAAGTGTCTGAAGAAACATCCGGATTGTGCTGGGCTGATACCACGATCGCCGCACACCGTAAGATTTTGCCGCTATCATCATATTCTACTGCTACCTGTGTTTTGCCATCCGGCCGGAGCCAATTAAGCTCACCGCTTTTGCGTACCCCGGCTAAACGCTGCGCTAACTTGTGGGCCAAGGAAATTGGTGCAGGCATGAGTTCCGGTGTTTCATCACAGGCGAAACCGAACATCATCCCTTGGTCGCCTGCGCCAATATAATCCGCCTCATCCGGCTTTAATTTCTTGGCTTCATATGAACTGTTAACACCCATAGCAATATCCGGACTTTGCTCGTCGATCGAGGTAAGCACTGCACAAGCCTTGTAGTCAAAACCATATTCGGGATTGTCATAACCTATATTTTGCACAGTTTGGCGTACAATGGATGGAATATCAACATAGCATGAAGACGTTATCTCGCCGGTAACAAGCACCATCCCTGTTGTGGCTACACATTCGCAAGCTACCCGGGCATTTTTATCTTGTTCTAAAATATTGTCTAAAACGGCATCCGATATCTGATCGCATAATTTGTCCGGATGGCCTTCCGTCACCGATTCCGATGTAAATACTCTATTTCTCATTTTCCCTTTCCTTTCGTTGGGTTCGATATACAAAAAAAATACAAAAGTGGTTTTTTCGCTATTCTGCCAGGACATCCTCCGCAAAACATTCTTCTTGCAATTTGCTAGCATGAACTGACAATATAAGGTTATGGTCTTTTGTTTATATGTAATATAGTAGCACTGTTTTGGTCATATGTAAATAACCTGTCTACATTTATTATATTCAAAAAATAAAAACCCAGAGCAAAGACCTACGCCTCTGCCTGTCATCGATCCGTTTCCCGGCAGACTGCTCCTGTCTTCTCCTGGTATAACTCCCCATCTCTTTTCGTTTCAATAAATTCTGCCCCAGGAGGTGCACACAATCAGATATATGGTCTGCTTGCTATTTCCTCACAGATCCGCAGGCTGTTTTGCCTCAATGGTTATCTTATTTATCACGGAGAACCGGGGCTTACCGAAAATATTGTAAACAACCTATATGGCTGTCCGGTTGACCTTATTGCCCATGGAGTAACCTCACACTCTTCACCGCAACCCTTGCCTTAAAAAAAAATGGTTTGGGATAAAAAGTTTATTTAATCCGGGTAGATATCATCGAAAGAGAGCTTATGGCGTTATAGCTCTCTTTTTTGTTTAGATAAATTATCTTAACTTTTTTATACACAATTATTGACATATGACCACAATCGAGTTATTATAATTATGAGCATAGGACAATAACTCTTTCAAAAACAAACTACATTGTAAAGGAGATAATTTTTATGGCAGCTTTAGTAAACAAGGAAAAATGCATTGGCTGCGGCCAATGCGAGGATGTGTGCCCTGTAGGGGCAATCAAACTTGAAGATGGTAAGGCAGTCATCAGCGACGAATGTGTTGAATGCGGTACATGTGTTGAAGAATGTCCAAATGAAGCAATAAGTTTATAGATTTTGAAAGGAGATTTTATTATGCCTGGAAGAGATGGAACTGGTCCGTTGGGACAAGGACCTGTGGCGGGAAGAGGAGCAATACTTAAATGACAAAGACGTTAATTTGAGAGGAGGTGAAAATTATGCCGAGAGGAGACGAAACGGGCCCGATGGGAATGGGACGGATGACCGGACGAGGCGCAGGTTTTTGCGCAGGCTTTACAGCTCCCGGTTATGCAAATCCGGTCAGTTTTAGATGTGGATTCGGAGGAGGACGCGGTTCCCGCAGGATGTTCCATGCAACTGGGCTGCCGGGATGGAAGCGCTTAGGCTATCCCGCATACACTGGAACATATGAACCTGCTTTAGATGAAAAGGAGCTTTTAAGCCAGCAGGTTAAGTTTTTAGAAAGCCAGCTTGAACAGGTTAAAAAGCGTTTTTCAAGTTTTAAAGAAGACACTGAATAGTCCCATATTTATAAGAAGAAGGCAGGTAAAATTACTGCCTTCTTCTTATAAATTATTTTTCAGGCAAAGAAAGATATATATGGCGTTGCGAAACATTATGAATTATCAGACAAATGATATATTGCGGAAAAAGACAAGAACGATTGAAAAATTTTACAATAGGATACTGACATCGCTTAAGAATATGGCTGAAACCATGTATAATGCAAACGAAACCGGGTTGGCGGCCACCCAAGTTGCCATATTACGACGACTTGTTGTAATTGACGTTGGAACAGGGTCTATTAATCCAGTTATCAGTTAAAAAGGTCTTCAAGAGATAGCCTTGTCAATGCTGCAGAATTATTCGCAGCATATCCGGAGCGCATGTTGAATACATAACCGGCGATGAAAAAGAAGAAGGATTCTTCTTTAGCGAGGATATTGTCAATGATCTTTTAAGTATTGAAAAATTAAATAAATTTTGATTTTGAAAGAGGTGAATTGATTTGCTTAACCGGGCCTATCATTTGCTTAAGGAATGCAATTTAAGGATTACGCTGCAAAGAAAAGCTATCCTTGAGATTCTATACAATTGCAGGGGACATCATCTTGAAGCTGAAAATATTTATGGACTTCTTACAGTACAAGATAATAATAAAAGGATAGGACTGGCGACGGTGTATCGTACCATGGAATTATTCGAAAAGATTGGTATAGTGTCAAGATTATCAATGGAAAACTCATCGGCACGGTACGAGTTGGTAATGTTTGACAGGTTAATGCATCACCATTTAATTTGTTTAAAATGCGGACAACTGACGGAATTAGATGATAGAATGGCTGAAGAATTCAAAAACCGGATTTCGGAAGAAAAAGGATTTGAGGTTGCTGATAAATCAATGAAAATTTACGGATACTGTAGCAGTTGTAAAGGGTAATTGTTTAAATGATTATATTTTCAAGTATAATAAAAAAAAGTATGCTAAACGGAGTTGATGTGATTGATTAGACCCACCAAATGGAGAAAAATTGGGAGGTATTTTTTGATATATTTTTGTTTTTTCGAAATCAAACATTTTTCTCGACTCCGGTATAACTTTTTCTTAATTATAAACCGAGAATTGCCGGTATACAATTCAATTTTAACCAGGAAAGAACTGCAATATCCCATTTTTTATTGTAGTTTTACACTGTAATATCTCATTGCTTTAGGTATTCCTTTTATTTGAAACACTCCGTTATATATTAAATGTCTAATTCTGTATTCTAAAAATAGGTCCCCAATATATTGGCGCAAATGTGCTAACACTTCTCCGATTAATCCTGCCGATTTTATAAAGTCCTTGTTCTTTTTGCGCGTTATGAAGCCTTTGAGCCGTATTGATGATGTATTGGTCATAAAAACTATCGGCAACACTCTGTATTTCTCCATCTTGCCATATCCGTAAAACCTCTTGTTTGTTAGCAAGGCTTTCCCATTCTTGTACAAATCGCATTCTATTTTCAGGTAACAAGGGTTTATTCAACCTAGTTTTCTCATAGATTGCTTTTAACTTTTCGGGATCAATTGCAGCTGTATATAAAGGAAAATACTCATCACTAGAGTTGTTAAAATAAGCTTTATAAGCTTCTAAAGTATTTATTAGAAAAATATCGTTTGTTTTTTTGTGCAATAAATATAGAGCATATCGAACCCCTGTCTGTTCATGAGCATTTTCTCCGTTCCATATTATGATTGGAACCTGTTCCGGAATGGCATTAATTTGATGAAGAATATCTCTAAAGCTTTCTTCGTAATCATCTTCATCCAAGTAATCGTCTTCAAGATTAATGTGATTCCTTAACCATTCATATCTATATGTACGTCCAGCTTCATCTTGTAATTTCCATATGGGACCAATAGAGAATATATCATCAAAAAAAACAATTACCTTTTCTTTACGTTCCAAATCTAAATCCCTGAGTGCTACCTTCAAAGCACCCCCGGATGAGTTTCCGAAAACTATGTGTATTATCTGATATGTTTCATCAGTTTTATTCTTAATTTGAGAGAAATTTAGCAGTTCTTTGTACATTTCATATAATTCATCTGAAAATTGCTTACTAGAATAGCCTGATTCTTCTAACCTCTTTATCTTTAGCAAAATAATTAATAATAAACTCTTGGCCTCACTCTCTTTTAGTTCCTTAACTATTTTTCGCAAATCTTTAATCATTTAGAACACCAACCTCAATAGCAAAATACCATTTAATACATCTATAGATAAATATAGCATAAGTAAAAGAAAAATAAAACCACGAAAGTTAACCTCTTTATAGGTCAATACCTTCGTGGTAAAAATATGCTATAAATACAATTTGCTTTGAGTTTCTCGCCCATATCCCGCATCACAATTTCTTGCCGCGTTTTTAAAGCTATATTCTCTATAATTTGCAAAAATCCTCCCCTGTTTTTAACAATATTTTTCTGTCCCTATTGTTGATAAAGAAACTTTCCCATGGAAAAGGGAATTTTTTAACCCACTAACCTTTTCCTTAGCATAAATATATCCTGCTCATGCTTCGCGAATTTTTCAAGAAAAAACTCGTTTTGTTGGTGCAGCTTTTCATTAAGTTCGTCAAATTTCTCGTCTATACCGTTAGCAAGATTAGCTAAGTCATCTTTAGTGGCTACTTTTGTTTCCAAGTCGTCAAACCTATTTTCCAAGTTGTCAAACCTATTTTCTAAGTTATCAAACCTATTTTCTAAGTTATCAAACCTAGTTTCTAAATTATCAAACCTAGTTTCTAAATTATCAAACCTAGTTTCCAGCCTATTAAACCTAGTTTCTAAATTATCAAACCTAGTTTCCAGCCTATCAAACCTAGTTTCTAAATTATTAAACCTAGTTTCCAGTTTATCAAACCTAGTTTCTAAATTATCAATCTTGCCTTCTAAAGCTCCGACACTATCCCTTAATTCTTCCATAAGTGCGGTTGTGTTAGCGCTAATCCTGATTAACTGTGCAACCATTTCTTTAATGTGCTTTAATTCTTCGTTAGTGTTTTCCATGCACGACGACCTCCTTTTAAGAGTTATTTTTATTATAGCATTTATTCCTTCAACCCGGGTATCTCTTTTATAACGTCAAACACTATATCGTTTGCCCATGCATATAGCTGCCCGCGTCCCCCAACATCACTTCCATGGTGTTTTCTGGCTCAATGTGCATTAGCACTGTTGCTTAGTGCCAAACACAAACTCCTACCTGAACAATTATCCCAGATAGGAGTTATCAGCTTCGCGATATTTCCGCAAATGTTTAGTCAGCATAACATATCAGCTACATGATTCCGTTACGATATAATTGTAATTAATTTAGATTAACTAAACACAGTAAATAACGATAGTTATGCCGTATAAAAAAGAAATTAAAGAACGAAGGATAATGAGAGGAATCTAAAAAAGGAATAAAAAACCGCTAACGGGATTAACCGTCAGCAATTTCCTATTGTCTTTCAAGTATTCTAAATAATTTAATTATTTTTATAAATTGGTGCATTTTCTAACCATCCCTTAACTTTTCCATACTTAATTAGCTCATCGTACAATTTCATTTCTTGCAGAATAAACTCCATAAACATATCTCTCAAAGCATCGTTAATGCATATTTTAATGGCCTTAAGGTGAACATCAAGGCCTGTCTGACTACCATCCATCAGCAGTTTATATAAGAACTCATCTCTAAAAGTTTCCATATTTGATGATAAATTTTGACTCTCAGGCGGTCTGGGAGGAAGAGGCAATCTATAATATTTAGCTTTTTCTATAAGTTGATTTAACTGAGGCTTTATTACTTTATCTATTCCTCTTTTTACAAGAAGTTTAAAATCCAAATCATTAGAAAAATTCAAGATAACATCTACTAATTCCAAAGTATCATATCTAGCAACGATTTGTGTCCAAATAATGTAGCTTTCACCGGAATGAATACCCGAGTCAATATCTTCCTGTTTTATTATTTTGTCTAACAATCCCAACTTCATTCTCTCACCCCTTGCATGATTTAAATATCTTAAGCCTATATCATAAACTGTCACATGCTTAATATAAATATTCATCTTATTACACCATTTAGCCCTCACACATAGGCAAAGTTGGAGAAATTCATATAATGCCTGATAATTCCCGGACATTACTAAGTCAGCGGTGATCCCGAGCTGCAACATTAACTTTGCTCAGTTTGGCGTTGAGTAATTATGAATAAACCTGAGCCTTTCGTACAAAATAATGTAGGAGGTGAATAAGATGCCATTGCAATTAACTCAAAAGGAAAGAACGCTTCTTGAGGATCAAAAGACTCACGAAGAGATTTGCATCCAAAAGTACACCAATTACGCTCAGCAAGCTAAAGACCCCCAACTTAAACAGCTTTTCAATCAGTATGCATCTCAGGAACAGCAACACTACGATACGATCAACCAACTACTTCAAGGGCAACAACCTATCCTTGGTGGCAATCAAGGTCAAGATTTGCAACAGCAAACCCAACAGATTCAAAGCCAACCACAAGCAGGAATGACTTACCAGGATGACGCCGTACTCTGCACAGACATGTTAATGACAGAAAAATTCGTATCTGGTACCTACGATACGGCCATTTTTGAATCTGCAAATTCTCCGGTTCGCCAGGCACTGCAACACATCCAAAAAGAAGAACAGCAGCACGGTGAAGGAATATTTAACTACATGCAACAACATGGAATGTATAATCCACAATAAGAATTAGTAAAAAGCTAGGGACCCAGCCTATCCCTGGGTCCCTAGCTGAAAGCATACACGTTAGTTTTACAGCAGAGAAAAAGCCTTAGTGCAGCTTGGCTTTAATGGACAAACCTCCCCAATTTTATCTAGGTAGCCGCTATGTTTTTGGGGAAACAACAGCCGAAATGAATGCTTTCTAAACATCATTTAAGCAGCTATTTACACGAGTGTAATTTCTTTAGTATTCTCTCTGTGCTAGCATTTTACAACTCGCAAGCTTGCATGGCCTGCAGAACCCTCTGCACTCCCCATAGTTCGATACACATCATTTGATCTTGAACTAGTATAAGCAAAAACATCACTTAAAGATTTTCCCGGTAGAACTTTAGGTACCCATTCCACAACAGTACCTCTAGTTACATTATATACTCCAAAATTCACACCGGTTGGCACTCCTGAGTTATAAGTCAAACGCCAGTTAGGTTCACTAGAGCTAACTGTAAAATCACCACCCAATTGCACACCTTGATTACCATCAATGTTCTTATTTAAATATTTGGTTCCGTTAAAAATCTCAGTCGCCATTAGTGAAATCTCATCTTCATCGATTTGCACATAAGTACCTGGATCATGAACAGTAAAATTGGGGTCAAGGGTGTATCCATCCGCAGTAAATCCGTCATACATCTTAATTAACAAGTTGCCATGAAGATCGTAAACATCTCCATCTATTAATTGGTAGCCCCTGGATGTTGTATCTAAAATCTCAGTCGTCATTAGTGAAATCTCATCTTCATTAATTTGCACATAAGTACTTGGATCATGAACAGTAAAATTGGGGTCAAGGGCGTATCCATCCGCAGTAAATCCATCATACATCTTAAGTAACAAGTTGCCATGAAGATCATAAACATCTCCATTTATTAATTGGTAGCCCCTGGATGTTGTATCTACCGACTCTTCTGCCGACGCACTTAAGCACCCTATGCTTAAGACTATCATCATTGCCAACAAGATTGAAACAATTTTTTTGGATTTTAGCATTTGAATTTACACTCCTTTTATTTTTCAAAAGTAACTTTCCAGATTATTACCTGCAAAAACCATATTTTAATTCGAAAGGCACATTGGATTTACCCCCTCAAACACAGAAAGTGTAAACACTACTTTGGTATCATTTTTTCATACAAGCCAAATGTGAAAGTAACTTAAACCGCTATGTGCAATATTTCGGATAAAGACAATAACATCCATTGAAAACGCTTAGAATATTGTAATCTCTAAATACACATAATATAATGATATTAATAGTAGTTCAGGCTAGGTTACTGTGAATATACGGTTGCAAGTCGTTCCCGGTTTACCTGTTGAGCCACTATTATATTTTTGCCCTTTAGGCGGGTAACATGGTGTTTTTTGATATTGAATCATATTATCAACTCCTTAATTTAATGTAAACTTGACAACATTAAATTAAAAAGTTACTTTAATAAGTAATATTTGGGTATACCCTTAAGGTAAAACCTATCACAATTTATCATATCTTGCAATAGATATAAATTTTCGATTTAAGCCGGACTTTGGCGCAAATATTTTCCAACCCCAGCTATATCAAGGCTTACACGGCACTAATAATAAAAATGTAGTAGCGAATATTTTTATGAATACACCAATAAAACCTTGATATATACTGGATTTCTGATAGAATTATAGTAGTCGCGAACAAATTGGAGGCTACGATGTTTCTCAAGAAATCCGTTAAGACAGTCAAAGGGAAAAAATACTCCCATTATAGTATAGTCGAATCATTTAGAGACAACGGTAAAGTTAAACACCGCTTAATTTTTGCAATTGGCCCTCTTGATGATGAAGCAGCCGATCGGTTACGCTTAACGCTTAATGCCCACTCTAACCAAGATCTTGTTGTGGCCAAATCTGATGATATTGTTGTCACAAAGCATGGAGCATATTTAGATGTAGCTGTTCTGGTTCATATCTGGCAACAATGGCAGTTTCACGAGTTCTTTCAGGATGACCGCTGGGTTACAGGTATGGTAATTAACCGTTGTATTGACCCGGTTGCGAAATGCAATGTGCAGGAGTGGATGACCAAAACAGTACTGCCTGCCTATATAGATACAGATCCATTGTCAATGAATGCATTTGATATCTTTCGAGAACTAGACCGACTATGCCAGCGAGAAACCGAGCTACAGTCATATATGTTTCGTAAAATTCAAGAAAAGCGACCAAATAGCCTGGATGTGTTTTTTTATGATATTACCTCTACATATGTAACAGGAAGTCGCTGCGTACTTACTAAGTTTGGCTACTCGCGGGATCACCGTCCCGATTGCGAACAAATTGTTATTGCTTTGATGATTACCCCGGATGGTTACCCTTTTTATTGGAAGTTGCTGGAGGGTAATACTCAGGATGTTTCCACAGTTTGCGACTTAATCCAAAACGTCAAGACTTGTTTTCCCATACAACACTGCACCATGGTTTTTGACCGAGGTATGGTATCTGCTGATAACCTTAAAACATTAGAGAAAACAAATTGGGATTATGTTTCGGCAATGGACAGGGACGAGATTAACGTATTATCATTTTTCGAAACAGCATTGCCAACCCCTCCTATGCCGGAGGACTGGGAACAAGTCTTGGCGATGCAGGAATTTCAACCAATAGATGATGACATATTGTATTACCGAGAATTTGAAGATGATAATCGGCGATACATTATAACTTTTGACGTGGCACGTTTTCTTGATGAGCACCAAATACAAAGAAATAAGGTAGAACAAATTAATAGGTGGCTAATCAAAAAAAATGGGGATTTGAAACAAGCCAAAAAATCAAGAAATCGTGACACTCTTGAGCGAGAAATCAGCAAAATCTCGAAACGGTTTCATGTTCATAAATATTTGTCCGTTCAGATTACGCCCTGTTCTCGTACCGTTACAACTAAAACTGGTAAATCTCGTACTGTTGAATCATTTCAGCTTTCAGATACTATTGACAACACTGCTTTGCAGAAAGAACAACGTTTGTATGGAATCACATGTTTTATCTCCAATATTACCCAAGAGCGTATATCTGCTCAGGAAATAGTACAGTGGTATCGACGGAAAAATAAAATTGAAGAAGCCTTTAGGGAGATAAAATCACATCTTGAATTACGTCCAATTTATTTAACCAGGGAGAAAAGAGTAAGGGCCCATGTTGCTGTTTGCATGCTAGCCTATTTTCTGAGAAATGATATTGAGCTCCAACTTAAGGAGCACGGAATTTCCAATTCAACTGAGACGGTTTTAGCCTTATTAGCTGAGTGCAAGGCTAATCGCTGGGTCTTTGATAAATCGGAGGCAAAGACACACTTAAATATCACAAAGGTCTCCGAAAAGCAACAACAAATATTAAAAGCGCTTGGATGTGAATCAATTGTGGACGTAAAGCATGTTAAAAACATTTTACAAAAGGCCGAAAATTGGCTGTAGTAGCGAACGCATTTTTTTAAGAGTACCTTAGCCCTTGCTACGACTGCATTTGGAAAAATCTTACGCCAAACTAAGGTTTAAGTATTACAATTAGATTTTAGCATAACTTATCCAAACTTTTGCTGTAAACAAGCGGATTAACTATTGTTAGCATTATGAAATAATGGATTACATAAAAATATAATTTTAGGCAATTGCTCGAAAAAATTTGAAAAGAGAAAATCACTCCTTCCAAATTTTTACCGGGGTCTGGCTCGGTAAAATAATTCCAATCCATTTCTTACGACTCAATGATCAGTCATACAACAATTGTATTCACTCGAAACATCACGCTTAAGATTAGGTTTCCCTTCGTAAGAATAAGACCCCTGGAATACAACCAGGCCGATTGGCCGGGTGTGTAAGCATATTAATGTGTATCGTTGACCGGTATTAATAGGTCAAACGCTTGACCTTAATATTAACCCTGTACAAAAACCCTTAGAATTATTTCCTAAGGGTTTTTGTATGTTTACCTACATAAAATTTTATTGACAGAAAAGTATGGGATATCGTGATATTATCAGATTAAGTATTATGAGTTAGGGTTGGACGGTCGCTCTTCTTATGCGACATCATGCCATAAAATACCGGTACAAACAGTAGTGTTAAAAATGTACCAAAAATAAGTCCGCCAATAGCCACTACTGCAAGAGGAGATAGCCTCTCCAGACCTATGGCCCACTCCATGGCAATCGGAACCATTCCCACGGCTGTTGCAAAGGCAGTCATCAGAATTGCTCTGGTTCTCAGAGTAACACTCTTCAGCAGTGCTTCTCGCAGAGGTGTGCCCTGTCCCAAAGCTTCTTCCGTAAAATCAATCAATAAAATAGAATTTTTAACAATAATCCCGCTCAACAAAACAAAACCCATAATAGCCGGCAGACACATATGCTTGTTGGTCAAAATTAAGGACCAGGCCCCCCCGATGAGAGAAAGGGGTATGGCCAGCATAATTGCCAGCGGGGCCTTCCATGATTTGAAGGTTGCTACCAGTACAGCATACAGCAGGAACAGGGCTATTAGTATAGCAGCAAAAATGCGGATAAGCGAATCCTGCAGCTCCTTAATATCCCCGGCCTGAGAAAGGCTAACGCCAGGAGGTAAGCTAATTGTGGATAAACCCTTGTCCACACCGCTCATGATATGAGTCACGGCGGCCTGCGCCCGGTAACCGTACACATCAAGGGTATAGTCCATTCCCTGCCGGGTAATCATGGTAGGCCGGTAAACCTGAGAAATGCTGCCTAAATTGTTCAGAGGTACAAAACCTTTGGGTGTTTTCACCAGAAATGTACTAAAGTCCTGCACATCTTTCCTAAAATCCCTGGCCAGTATTACCCGCACGGGCAAACCACTTTCTCCCGGTATAGAAAAGACTGAAGCCACGCTTCCCTGAATGTTCTGAGATAACTGCAAAACTACATCGCCAGGTGTAGTGTCATAAAGGGAAGTTTTAGCTTTATCAATATTAAAATAAAATTCTTTGCTGTCATTAGTCCAGGATCGCGAAACACCGGTCAACCCACCGGTATTTTTCATCTGATCCAGAACCATATTACCGGTAATATCCAGATTTTTCAGATCGCTCCCGGCCAGCATCACATCCACAGGCGCTTTAATAGTTGACAAAGGAGTAGCACCGTAATCATAAACATTTACATATTTAATATCCGGCATCTGCAAAAGCTGTTTACGGATTTTTTGTTCAATCTCCCAAATGTTATCTTTTCGGTGAAACCGGTCAATAAAATGTGCAGTTACCGTAATATTTTGCGTATTCCCATTCCCAACCGTAAACACTCCGGGTTCTGATCCTATACTTGAGGAAAGCATTTTGACATTGCCCGTATCATAGATTTTCTTTTCTATGCCGAATAATAAATTCTCTACACTTTTTATATCCATATTACTGTCTGTCGCAACATCTACTTTCACGATACCGGTATCCATGGGCGGCATTAAATCACGCCCGGACAGAGGAATCAAAACCCGCACACTGACAGTCAGCAGTACAATCAGATTAACGGTAAGTATTAGCCGTAACCGGCGTTTGTCAAGCAGAAGATTCAGTTTTTTTACATAAAAACTTTTCAGTGGGTTCAGAAAAAAGTCACATATATTTTGCACCTTAAACTCAAGCCTGTTTTTCCCCTTGCTTTTACTCAACAGTTTTGGTGCAATCAAAGGAATAAAAGTAATCGAGACCAAATAGGAAATAAAAATGGCTATGATTAGTGTACCTGCCAGTGGACGAAAGATTTTTTGCGGGTATTCCCCCACAAATAATAGGGGAGCCAATACAACCATAGTGGAAACAGTACCGGCAAAAACAGCCAGCATAACCTCCTGGGTTCCTTTAACCGCTGCAGTCAGCGGATCCTCCTTTAATTCATGCAGGTGTCTTTCGATATTCTCCAATATTACCACCGCGTCATCCACCAACATACCAAGAGCGAGGATAATACCGGTTAGGGTAACCATATTAATTTCTTGGCCGAACAGCCACATTAAAGAGATGGTGCCCAGGTAAACAAAGGGTATGGACAGAGCAGCCACCAGCATAATCCGCCAGTTTGCCAGGAATAAAAACATAACTACTGAAATCATGATAATAGCATCTCTTAAGGAAGCGAACATGTCTTCATTGCTTTTTTCCACCAAATCTCTTGATGAATCAGTAACCTGAAAATTTATTTGCGGGTACTGAGCCTTTAACTTCTCCAATTCGGCTTCTGCCGCATCAATTGCTGCTAAGACAGAACCGTTCTCCGGCCTTTGAATGGCCAGTGCAATAGACGGTTCACCATTGCCATGATAGCCCGCTGTACGCTCCTTAGTACCATAGCGCACATTGGAGATATCAGCCATGGTGACCAGTTTATTGATTTGGATATTGTTTAAACCTTCAATTTGCGAAGCCTCAATTTGCAGCTTAAAAATATTCTGCTTGTGATTGCTGATAACTAAACCAAGGGGAATATCTCTGTTGTTTTTTTGCAAAGCGACTATCACATCGGCAATGTTCAAATCATAACTACTTAATTTGTCTTTATTGATTTCTACAACAACTTCTTTTTCATAACCGCCGAAGATATCCACATTGGCAATAGCACGTACTTTAACCAGTTGGTCAGCTATGCTGTTGGCAGCCAGATACCTAACGTCTGCCAGGGCCAGGTTAGAACCCTTTTGGGGAGATAAAGCCCAAATCATGACCGGTGGGGTATAGGCACCGATTTTATAAATCTGTGGTTGCTTAATATCCTGAGGCAGGGAGTTTGTAGCTCTGCTCAAGGCATTGGCCGTATCTGTTGCCGCTCCTTCCAACCCCTTGGAGTATTCAAACTCGGCGGTGACCACGGAAACCTCATCCCTCGAAGTTGAACTTACCTTACGCACCTGACTAACACTATAGAGCACCTTTTCAATAGGCCTGCTAACATGATCGGCAATATAAGATGAAGAGGCTCCCGGTTCCAAAGTGACAATAGAAATTTGCGGCCTCTCGGCATCGGGAAACATGTTCTGGGGCAGCATAAAGTAGCCTACTACTCCCATGACGAATAAAATGATAAGTATGGTATAAATAAAATGAGGCCTATTCATTATTTTACTTATTATCATTTTTCAACACGACCTTTATCCTGGTATTCGCGGGAAGGTTCAGCAGCTTGCTTTCATAGCCGATGACTAAAGTGTCCCCTGACTGTATATTCCCCTCTACACAAGCATTTTGATTATTTTCTACCAGTACTTTGACCGGAATTATCACAGCTAACCCGTTTACTTCTTTGACTGCAAAAGTGTTATTGTCAGCATTTTTAAATTTGGCCTCCACCGGTATAATTATACCGTTTTGTTGGGCACCGGTTGGTATTTGTACCTGTAAAAAAGTGTGCACAGGTACTTGAAAAGTATTGTTCGGCAGTCTTAACTCAATAACGGACAGGTTATTTTCTCCTGCCGGAAGAACCTTGTCTATCTGTGCTCTGACGACTTGTTCCCCGTAGGTAAGCAGAGTATCATCCTGAAGGTTTATTTGAGCAGCCACCTGCACCGGCACTTTAACCATCACTTTGTATCCACCCAACCCGCTTATTTGTAGTATGGGAGAGGTTGAGCCGGCAAGCTCTCCGGTATTCAATAATTTTTTGGCTACTACCCCATCAAAGGGAGCCAATATAGTGGTATAACTTAATAAATTTTTTTGCTGGCTGATCTGGCTGTTCAGGGAATTGATCTTTTGCTGGTAGACATTTAGTTTTGTGTTGATATCCTGATAGCTTGACTGTGCCTGCTGGTATAAATTTTGGGCATTGTCCAGAGCTTGTCCAGACAATGCGCCACTCTGAAACAGAGTTTTGTTGCGCTCATAGTTTTTTAGAGCATTTTCCATTTGTATTTTTTGGGCGCTCACTATAGTTTGCAGTCCTTCCATTTCATTGATTAGGGCTGCTTTATTGAATTCAAGCACATTTATACCGTCAGCAATTTCCCGATCATCCAGTTTTACCAGGACGTCTCCTTTTTTAAATGTTGTACCTTCCTCAAGTATAGACAGAATATTACCGGTTAGCTTTGTTTTAACTTGCGCCTCATTGTCGGACTGAAACTCTCCCTGAAATGATAGGTAATTGGTCATACTGCCTTTATAGGCTTTTACACCGTTAAAAACATAGGGAGCAGTTTCCGGTTTTGATAATGCGGCAACTTGTTTTTCTTTATGCAGAACTGTCGTTATTGCCCCTGATAAGATTAAGAGTATGGTTAATACTATGAACAGCTTTTTTTTCATAAAATGTAACCCCCCGTCCCTTGTTTAAACTTTTCCCCACACAGCTATAAGGTAATTATAAATCTTCTGCCATGACTCAGTAATATCCCAGGTGTAATCCTCCAAGGACCAGTTATAGCAACTGCTCTGAATTAACCCGACGTAGTTCAAAATAATCATTTCCCGATCTAAATCTCCCCTAAAGACGTCCTCGGCAACACCCTGCTCAAAAATATTTTTTATAATCTGTAAATACTCCAGCTTTAAGAAATTTCTCATATTCTCTTTTAGCTCTTTATCAGCCAGTAACATTTGTTCGGAAAATATAACCCTTGGTATGCCAGGGTTTTGTCCCAGAAAAGACAGGTGAAAGCGTAATAATTCCTTTAACTTTTCCCTGGCTGTCAGAGGGGAAGAATCCACCCGGTGGGCTTTCCCTATTATAGAATCCTGAACCATCTCAACTACAGCACGAATTATTTCCTGCTTATTTGGATAATGTTTGAAAATTGCACCCTCTGATAAACCAACCTCCTTGGCTATCTCAGCTGTAGTAATCCGACTGATACCCTTTTGAGCAGCTAATTTTAGAGTAGCGTTAATAATCTGTTTTTTGCGCTCTTGGGAGGTTAATCTCAAAAAAACCACCACCGATCCATAGTTAGTAAGTACTTACTCACTAATTTACTCATAAAAACATATCCTGTCAATACCTGTTTCTATTGTTTTTAATTCAGATCAGGTATTGTTAAAAACATTTCAGTCCGGCAAATCGGTTTTTTTAAAAGGAAGTAGATTCTTAGTGCCAAATACAAACTCCTACCTGAACAATTATCCCAGATAGGAGCTATCAGCTTCACAATATTAATGGATTTGGATTGTAAATATGGAATTGCCAACTCTCCTGATGAGAGGGGACGATGCATCATTAGAATTTATTTATCATCCCTAAGGTTTTCCAATTCAAATAATTCCAGTTTATCTCTCTGACCAAAAATGATAATCTCATCTCCCTTTTTAAGTCGAGTATTTGCCTGAGGTAGTATAGATTGGTTGTCACGGTAAATTAACAGGACATATACGGCAAACCTTTTGGGAATATTCATTTCAACAAAGGTTCGTTCGGTAAACCTGACACCCACTTCCATCTGCTCTACTACAAACCCTTGTGGTAACTCTAAGAGATCAATAATCGCATCGTTAGAAATAAGATGGGCTAACCTTCGACCCATATCTCTTTCAGGAAAAACGACTCGGTCTGCACCCATTTTTTTAAGCACAATCCCTCTTCTTTCGCTGGCAGCTTTGACGGAAACTGAAATCCCAGCCTCTTTCAGTACATGGGTGGCAATAAGTGTTCCTTCAAAATCATTACCCATTGCAACCACCGCTTCTTCAAAATTGTTCTTTCCGATAATCCGGCTTAATTCTTCGTCATCTTCCACATCTAAAATAGTGCCAGAAACTATCATATCACGCACATCATCTAAAGCTGCCTCATCTCTATCTATGGCTAATATATCATGACCCCTTTCAAAAAGGCCTTCGATCACTCCACGACCAAATCTGCCAATCCCTATAACGATAATAGATTTTTTTTTGACTTTAAACAACCCCCTAACCGGATTAAACCTTCTTCTTTTGCATAGCGCCAGACACCGGTACTCTTGAAAATTTATATTGACCTTCTGGTTTTTCTGTGATAATAGTTATCCAACTATAATCCTTTCTTTTATAATATGATACTTATCTCTTAACCGATGATTATGCAGCAGCATTAACAATGACAAGATACCCACACGACCTACAAACATTAAGAAAATAATTATCAATTTTCCCGTAACGCTTAAATTCGTTGCAATACCAGTGGACAGTCCGGTAGTACCGAAAGCTGAACATACTTCAAACAATATTTCCCTTGAAGCAAAGTTCTCTGTCTCCATCAAAAATATTACTGATAGGATCACAAGCATGGCCGCAAAAAAAGAGACCATGAATGACCTTAGAATGTCCTCCGGATATAATTCACGATTCATTATTTTAACGCTATTTCTGCCTCGCATATAGGAAAATACACTAATTAGGTTTATTGCAAAAGTTGTAGTACGGATTCCACCCCCGCAGCTACTGGGAGAGGCACCTATGAACATTAGCAAAGATAAAAACAGTAAAGTTGGTGTAGAGAAAACATTTATATCAATGGTACTGAAGCCCCCGCTGCGCGTATTCAGAGAATGAAAAAAAGCTACTGAAACTTTTTCTTGCCAGGACATATTAGCAAGGGGGCCGTGTAGTTCGGACAATAATACAAAAATAAAGCCTAAAAACAATAATATCAGAAAAGTCATAGTTGTAACTTTTGTGTAAAGGGAAAAAGTAAATCGAGTTTTTTTTCGTAAGGATAAATAGTAAGAGTGGGCTTCCAACAAAACAGGAAAACCAATAGCGCCTGACAGCAGTAAGATACTAATAACACTTTGTATTAAATAGTCCTGCTGAAAATTTTGTAAGCCATGCCCAAACAAGTCAAAGCCTGCGTTAGTAAAACCGGAGATACTGTAAAATATGCCCATACCTAGAGCATCTGAGAAGGGCATATGATAGTTTATAAAAAAGCGGGAGGTTAGGATAATTGCGCCTAAAATTTCGAATATAACAGCAACTTTGAGTATGAAAAGCATAAGAGAAACCATGCCATGTATTGATGTTTGATTCTGCTCAATCCGAATCATCGCATAAGTCCGTAAATGTATTTTTGTTCCACTTAGTATATAAACCAAAGTACCAAGTACCATAATCCCGATACCGCCAAATTGCAATAAAAATGACAGTATTATCCTACCCGTTAAGCTAAAAGTGTCGGGGGTACTAACAACGGTCAGTCCTGTTACACTAACGGCACTGGTAGCAGTAAAAAAAGCGTCAATTAAATTTAATTGTTTACCTGTATTTAGGGAAAAAGGTGAAATTAAAAGCATGGCTCCTATAATAGTAAATAAAAAATACCCTAAAACCATTAGTTGAACTGGTGTCAAGGAAAATCTTTTATTAAAGTTTAACCGAGTTGATTTCAAGTAAGCCAAATGACTTTCCCCCGCAAAATTCTAAAATATATACTATTATAGTACACTTTTAGATCAAACTCCATTTTTTATGGGCATATCTCTTTTAATTTTGGTATCTGCTGCTTCAAAAAAAAACAGGCGGCAAAAGGCCGTCTGCTAAATTATTTTAATTCTTCTATTGAGTTAATAGTCACATAGTCTGGAACTACAAGACCAATTTTTGCTCCTTCCAAGTTTGGACCAAGGTTGTCAATTGTATCCTTTACTTTATCATAGAGATCTCCATGAGTACCTGGTAACCATGCTGATACCATAGCATCAAAACTACCCTGTGATACGCCTTGCCACATTATTGCATTATCTACCGGAGTAGCTTCAGCTTTGAATCCTAAGTCCTGCATTACATTTTTAACAACATGTGTACTGGCAATTTCAGAATCCCACTCAACATAACCTAACTTAACTGTTTTTCCTGCAGCAGCAGACTTATCTACATCTTTAGTCCATTCAACAACTTTATCCCGGTGCGCAGCAATCCACTTCTTAGCAGCATCGTCCGGACTCATACCCTCATGAACATCTAACATAACAGTCTGCATATCATCTGGGGTCCAGTGAAAATTGTCCAATATTTTATAAGCTTCCGGCTTATCTTCTGCTAATCCTTTACGTGCAATAGTCGAAATATGTTCCTCTTCACCAAAAACTTTTTTAGGATCTTCAAGATATTTTAAATCATAAGCTGCCCATTTCCAGTGTGGTGTCCAACCAGTTACTATAACCCATTCCTTATTCTTAATTTTATTGGCTAGAGTAGCAGACATACCTGCACTACTGCTATCACGAAGAGTAAAATCAAGACCATAATCCTTAATAGCTTGTTCAGTTTTCTTCATCAAACCGGCACCAGGCTCGATACCAATAATCTCACCATTAAATTTTTCTTTAACACTGACATTTCTTTGACCATCTTTGGAGTCACTACTGCCGCAACCAAAGAGTAATGTACTTAACGCAATCAGCATACCAACAATACCTAATAACTTAAAAATCTTTCGCACCTAAAAATTCCTCCCTTATGTTTTATTTTTTTTGCTTAAACTTTGAGTTATCCGGTCTAAAATTATGGCGATTATAACTATAGCCAAACCACCCTCAAAGCCTACACCAACTTGTAATCTTTGAATACCTCTTAAAACCACACTTCCGAGACCTCCGGCTCCAATCATGGCGGCAATTACTACCATGGATAGAGCTAATAAAATACACTGGTTAACCCCGGCCATAATGGTAGGAAGTGCTAAAGGAATCTGAACCTTAACTAGTTTTTGGCCCGGTGTGGAGCCAAAAGCTTCGGCTGCTTCAATCAACTCAACCGGAACTTGTCTAATCCCTAGCCCGGTTAAGCGAATTACAGGGGGCATAGCAAATATAATAGTAGCAATTAACCCTGGAACATTTCCTATCTGAAAGAAAATAACTGCGGGAACAAGATATACAAAAGGCGGCATAGTTTGCATTAAATCTAGAACCGGCATAACAGCTTTATGAAAAACACCGCTTCTGGCTGTAAGTATGCCGATAGGAAAACTTATAATCAATGCAAAAAATGTTGCTGACAAAACCAGCGCCAGAGTTTCCATTGAAGGTACCCATAGCTGCAAATTATAAATTAGTAATAATCCTAGGCCAGAACCTATTGATAAGACAATTCTTTTACTAATCACCCAAATAAAAGCCATAACTAAAACTATGAAAATAGGCGCAGGTGTTATAATAAATAATTCATATAGACTCCCTACCAAAAAATTTATCACGCCCGTAATAATATCAAAAAGGGGACCAAAGTAATTACCTATAATTTCAACAACTGACTCAATCCAATCCCCAATAGGGATTTTAGGCAACATTATCATCACCACCTCTTCTAACCAACCCGGCCAGAACAGCACCCCGTACAATTATGCCAAGCAAGCGTCTATCTTCATTTATTACGGCAATAGGATATTTTGATTCTGCCACCAACGACATTAAATCATTAATGGGTGTATCAGGAGCAACAGTTGGCACATCTTCAATAATAATATTACTAAAATCCCTCTTCTCCTGAGTAGCTTTTAGCGCATCATCAGCAACTACTAAACCGACCAGTTTCCTGTCTTTACCAACTACAAAAATGCTGGATATACCATTTTCGCGCATTAGCCGTAATGCGGATCTTGGACCGTCTTTAAGACGTACGATTACATCCGGGCGCTTCATTACTCCTTCAGCCGTTAAAACTTTGGTCATATCTACATCTTCAACAAACTTTTCCACATATTCATTTGCCGGATTTGTTAATATCTCTTCAGGAGTACCAATTTGGACAATAGTTCCATCATTCATAAGCGCTATCCTGTCCCCTATTTTTAATGCCTCGTCAAGGTCATGCGTTACAAAAATTATGGTTTTGTTCATTTGCTCTTGAAGAGAAAGCAATTCATCTTGCATTTCCTTACGAATTAGAGGGTCTAACGCACTAAAAGCCTCGTCCATAAGCAAAATATCAGGGTCGCTGGCTAAAGCACGAGCTAACCCTACTCGCTGCTGCATGCCGCCACTAAGTTGCCCGGGATAACTGTCTTCCCATCCACTTAGGCCAACTAGTTTCAGTGTTTCCCTAGCTTTTTTAGCCCTTTCCTCTTTCCCCATACCTTGTATTTCCAGGCCGTAAGCAACGTTTTCTAAAATAGTTCGGTGAGGGAAGAGAGCAAAACGTTGAAACACCATACCAATTTTTTTACGCCTAATCTCTCTGAGTTTTTCATCATCAACTGCTGTGACATTTTCTCCATCAATATAGACTTTCCCCCTGGTAGGTTCAATTAGTCTATTTAACAGGCGAAGTAAAGTCGATTTTCCACTGCCGGACAACCCCATAAGGACAAAGATTTCTCCAGTTCCTACCTCGAAATTCACATTATAGACACCTATAGTTTGTTTGGTCTTTTTTAATATTTCTTTTTTTGAAACATTTTGTTTTAAAAGCTTAAGTGCCTGTTCCGGATGGTCACCGAATATTTTTATTATGTCTTGTACTATTATTTTGGACATGTTTTTGCCCTTTCTATATTTATTTCTTGTAATTAATTTAGTTGCCTTTTCATCATTATATTTTCATTTTGAGAAAGATTTTAATATTTATCTATCTCTCTATAAGGATATTTCGCCTTACAGAAAAATGATAGACCACTAAATAATAGAGCATAATTTATCTATGACTTGTCATTAAGTAACCGATTTTTTTACTTCCTTAAGCTGATAATTTACGTTATAATAGAATTTAATGGAGGTATTGCCTTAATATATAAAGACAAGCGCAAGAGGGATTGTTTGTGAATCTTTTAATTATGGGACCTCCCCGGGTGCAGGCAAAGGCACTCAAGCAGAGGTATTGGTTAAGGAACTGGCGATTACGCATATTTCACAGGGACATGTTCCGTGCCGCTATTAAAGAAGGCACTGACATGGGTAAAAAGGCTAAAGAATTCATACGACCCTTCTTGGAAATCAGCCTCGAATATTGGCTCAATTATAAGCTTGAGTGCTCCATTTTTATTTTTGGCCATTTTGTAAGCTTCTTGGAGTGCTTCTATCTTACATACGTGAACATACAATTCCCAAAATCTCCAGGTTTTATCCCGTGTTTTTAATCCATACATATATCACCAACAACAGGGTATTTTCGCCATGTATAATGTTATTAAATAATTCTTTGACTTATATAAAAGGGTATGTTCCTTAAAAGACATACCCTTCCTATCTATATTGGAGGATTCATGAAAACAAGGTTGTTTGTTTTGTTCTTAATTCTTAGCTTCTTAAATCTATTTAATCCACCTGCAGTGTTCGGTGCTAATTAGGTAGCTAGATGGGAAAAACAAGTAATTAATATTGATAAAATTGATATAAACAGCTACAAAGCAAATAAATTACGAATAGCTGTAATAGATACAGGTGTAGATGTTAATCATCCATGGTTTAAAAATGTTAAAATATTAAATATTTATATATCTAAAGGTATTGAGTATGATTATAAGCACGGAACTATGGTAACAGATATATAATTGATTTTCAAAAAGCAATAGAGGTTGAAAGAAACATTTCAGCTCGGCAGCAAATTATAACAATGAATATTAATGTTATTAAATTTTTTATTATAATATTTTAGAAATGTTTAAAAAATTATGAAGATAGGAAGTTGATAATCACTAATGTAGACGGGTTGTGGATCAATTGAAAATGCTAAGAGCAATATTTCTTTTAGTCATTCTATCGTTAATTATTATGTTAATAGGGTGTTCAAATGATGTTTATATCCCACCTGATCCAATTGTTGATGTCAAAACTTATGGAGATATCACAAAAACAAAACAGAAAAAGCTTAAAATTATTGTGAAGAATGTAACAGACAGTGATTTAATAAATGTTGAACTTTGGGTAGGAAGAAATAATATCTCGACAAAAAATAAGGACTTGAGTAAAAAAGTAAAAAACATTAAACCAGGTGGTATTATTAAGTATTATGCCAACATTACAGCCCAACTTCCGCATTATAAAATTTAAGACTGCCAGATAATGGTGCATAAGCAATGTTAATTACAACCATAAAAATAAGTGATCCATAAAATGGGAGGATATTCCCCTTTTGTGTCGAATCCTTACTACTAGTAAAAAACTATTAGTGAGGGATCGTTATGGACTTACAACCTATTTTAGAACAACTGGCCAAATTACCGCCTGAAGCGTTGATGAAGATAATGCCCGAATTAAAAGTAGAAGTTCCGAAGGCAAATCCCTCAGGTGCAGTACTCATCGGTGTTTTTTTAGCTAGAAGCCTTGGCATCGGTAAAATAATTGACGATTTTATTGATGAAGAATATGTTACTTATGAACATTTACGTGAAGAAAGATCCAATGGTTCTAATTGTCGGGTAAGCACTGGTCTAGCATGTGAAATAATGATAGGCGATATGCTTGGCAGAAATAAAGACCTTACCCGTTTATATAAATTTGAAGAAGCTTGTGAAAATTGGCAAGTTGAAACAATACTCGGTATACCGGCCAAAAAATTTAATGATGACAAAATGGGCAGAGCCCTTGATACTTTAAACTCAAATGCAAAATATATGGCTAATGTATTGCAAGATGTTGTTTTATCGGCATCCAAGAGATTTGATATTCCACTTAACACTTTTTACAACGATACATCTTCCGTTCCGGTCTATGGTGATATGGAAAATAACGATAAGGTTCAATATGGATACGGGGGCATGCCGGGTTTAAAACAATTAATCCTCAATCTTACTATATCCGCTGGTGCATCTTTGCCGGTAACATCCACAATTGATCCCGGTAATGTTCAAGGTGGCACTACTTTTGAGCGTTCATTTGAGAAGGTCAAGGAAATTACCGACGGCCAAGAATTTGAGATGATTATTGATCGTGGTATTCTGACCCAAGATAACATGCATTTGATGCTCGCCAATAGCAACAAAAAGGCGTTATTTATTGGCCCACTTAAGGACGAACTATCGAAAAATTGGGTTTTAGAGCAATTAAATAACACTGAAAAAGATGATTTTGTTTCTATTGAGTATCGCTCAAAAAAAGAAATAGAAAGAAATCTACCTAAACACTACGAGGCATTTGAGACAGAATATACATTTAAAATAGAAATTGATCCTCTCTCAAAAGATAAAAAGGATAAAAAGCGTCGTAAAAAAGGTGAGCGAAAATTTGTAATCCATACTATTAGGGCAATTATTTATTGTGATTTAAATAAAAAACCTAAGGAAGAAGAACGTCGTCAAAAACGTATAACCAGCACTGAAGATGCCTTAGTAGAACTCAATAGCAAGCTCAACAAACGCAACTTAATTACCAAGGAAGCCTGTGAAAAGGCGGTAGATAATATTTTCAAAGGGCAACCTGAAATGCGTAGGCTGTTCAATGTAGAAATTGGGCTAAATCAGCACGATGCTCTTGTTATGTCCTGGTCAAAAGATGAAGCAATAATTCCTGAACTAGAGAAAACTGACGGTATTTTTGTGCTTTTAACCAACCACGATAAAGAGAAAGTTGATGCTAACGAACTTCTCACCCGCTACCGGAGTAGGAACGATATTGAAATCAGTTTTAGATTTTTGAAGGGTTCCCTTGATTTACAACAGGTTTTCCTTCGTAATCCGGAAAGGGTTGATGCCTATTGCTTTTTAAAAGTATTGGCTATGCTCGTGATTAATTTAGCCGCCTGGTTATTGGCTAGAAATTACAAAAAAATGTCTCCCCAAAAATTACAGAAAGAACTTGGTGACCTAACTATATCAGAGCAAAGGTTGCAACCTATTGGTGTACGTCATTGGAATGGGACGAATATTCCTAATAGCATTGATGTATTGGTTAATCTGTTTAATTTACCCCATCCACTTGAGTTAATAGAGATCATTAATTCGTCAATAAATTTTTCGTATTATATTGAGAAATGGTTTAATGATAATTTAAAAAAATAACGTTTGGTAGCAATTTCTAATTCAAAAATCTCTAAATGCGAAATCTGGGTTACAGAAGAGGATAAAAACATACAATATTATAGTACTTGGATAGAAGGATACTATAAGAAGATTTCCCCGGAAACTCATTTTATAGCTAGTTATAATAACCCGGATCCTTTTCAAAAAAATGAATAGTAATGCTCGAAAAAATTTAAAAAGAGAAAATCATTCTTTCCAAATTTTTACCGGGGTCTGGCTCCGATAAAATAATTTCAATTACTAAATCTTACTCATGAGGGTCAGACCTTTGTTAAATACTTACCAAAATTATTACAACTATTGGAGAGGTTAAATGCTTGATGCGAGCTTTTTTAAACTAATATCAGTATTTTTTTATATTCTTATCTTAAAAGTTGGGATTAAAAAACAAATATCTTTTTATAGACACATTGTAATTATTTTCTTTTATACCTATATAATTGGTATGATTTCTATAACATTATTTCCAATACCAATACAAAAAGAAGTAATAGCAGAGTATGCAGAATTAGAGCTCCTAAAAAACAACTTCATTCCTTTTCAAGATATAAATAGCATGATAAAAAGCAATAGCACTTCAGTAATATATAGGCAGATTATAGGGAATATGGTTTTGTTTATGCCTATGGGATTCTTAATTCCTCTAGTATTTAATAAGATGTCAACTTTTTATAAGGTTATTTTCGTTAGTTTTTTTCATCTGTTGCAGTAGAATTGCTTCAAGCATTTATATCTTTTGTAATCGGATGTACATACAGGGTTACTGATATAGATGACATTATTTTAAATACTACAGGGGCTATAATAGGATTTCTGTTTTTTCTTATAATTTTTTCCTTTATAAAAAATTATAAGAAGACTGTGATTGTCAAAAAAAAAACGAGCCGCCCGCCAGAAAAAATAAGCCATTCTGGTGATAGGTGAAAAAGCATAAGTGTGGCCCATTATATCAATCTAATAAACCGAGGCTAACTTAATGCTTGAGCTTATTAAAGTATGTTTCAGGCTAAAAAGAGTTATGATAACACAACAACCAAAATCTTGCAAATATCTCATATATAGAGCTTGTAATCTACCCCCAAAAGAACCACTATTATATAAGTGCTTGAAAAAATTTGAAAAGAGAAAATCGTTCTTTCCGATATTTTACCGGGGTCTGGCTCCGGTAAAATATCGGAGTAATTTCAGCTTTGAATCCTAAGTCCTGCATTACATTTTTAACAATATGTGTACTGGCAATTTCAGAATCCCACTCAACATAACCTAACTTAACTGTTTTTCATGCAGCAGCAGACTTATCTACATCTTTAGTCCATTCAACAACTTTATCCCGGTGCGCAGCAATCCACTTTTTAGCAGCATCGTCCGAACTCATACCCTCATGAACATCTAACATAACAGTCTGCATATCATCCAGAGTCCAGTGGAAATTGTCCAATATTTTATAAGCTTCCGGCTTATCTTCTGCTAATCCTTTACGTGCAATAGTCGAAATATGTTCCTCTTCACCAAAAACTTTTTTAGGATCTTCAAGATATTTTAAATCATAAGCTGCCCATTTCCAGTGTGGTGTCCAACCAGTTATGAGTATTCCGGGCGATATTACACCACCTGTCCGGTTGTAGGAAACCGTCATACCGGCTGAAAGGAAACCGTTATTCCGGTAGCGGAAACCGCAAATGAAACTTCCTTTATAATGTATTTATGCATCATAAATATGATGTAAATACATTTGAAGGGGGTCATTTTAAGTGACCAAGTACCGAGAAATCCTTAGGCTTCATAGCTTGGGATTTAGTCAGCAGAACATTGCTTACAGTAGCAGTGTTTCAAAGAAAACGGTCAACCGGGTCATCAATAGAGCAAAGGAATTAAATATTTCCTGGCCATTAGATGACAATCAAACTGACGCTGTTATTAGAAGGAATCCTGTTCCACAAGACAAGGCAGGAAAACGTCAAAAAACGTATGCCTGACCTGAACTATATCCGCAAAGAGCTGCTCAAAAACGGAGTCAGCAAAAAGCTCCTATGGACGGAATACATGGAAGATTGCCGCCTTAACGGTGAGGAGCCGCTCATGTATTCCCAGTTCTGCTATTACATTCAGCAGGATGAGCAGAAACTCCGTGCAACCATGCATATTGGGCGTAAACCGGGTGAACAGGTGGAGGTAGATTGGGCAGGCGACCCTGCACACATCATAGATCCTGATACTGGTGAAATTATTGATGTCCATTTGTTTGTCGGGGTTATTACCTATAGCCAATATGCTTATGTGGAAGCCTTCATTAATGAAAAACAGCAGGCCTTTATAACCGCCCATGTTCACATGTATGAGTATTTTGGCGGCGTAGCCAAAATCCTTGTATCCGACAACTACAAAACTGCCGTGATACATAAAGGTGGCTGGTACAATCAGCAGTTAAATGCCGTTTACCACGAGATGGCCGAACACTACGGTACTGCCATCATTCCTGCCAGGGTTAGAAAACCCAAAGATAAGCCAAACGTAGAGGGTTCTGTAGGCAATATATCCACATGGATTACCGCCGCGATGAGAAATGAACAGTTCTTTTCACTGTCTGAATTAAATCGCGCTATTCGGGAGAAGTTGGAGGCCTTCAACGCCCGGCCTTTCCAAAAGAAAGAGGGCAGCCGGTTAAGTCTCTTCCGCGACGAAGAACTGCCATTACTGGCGCCATTACCTGCTACCCCTTATGAACTGGCCGAATGGAAAGAAGTCACCGTTCAGTTCAATTATCACATATCCGTCGGCGGAATGCTATACTCGGCCCCTTACGAATATATAAAACGTAAGGTTAACGTCAGGATAACAGATAAAACAATTGAAATTTTCTATAACCAAAACCGCATAGCCTCCCATCGCCGTCTTTACGGACGCAAAGGGCAGTACAGCACCATAGTAGAACACATGCCGGAAGACCACCAGAAATATCTGGAATGGAACGGCGATCGTTTCCGCAAATGGGAAGCAATACGCATCAAGTAGTAGATGCCATACTTACCTCCAAACGTGTGGAACAGCAGACTTACAAAAGCTGTATGGGGCTTTTAAAGCTGGCTGACAAATATTCAGTCGAGCGTCTGGAAGCCGCCTGCAATAAGGCACTTTCCTATACAGCCACCCCCAGTTATAAGAGTATTAAAAACATCCTTACCACTGGGCAGGACAAGTCACCAAGTGAACCGGTTAAACCGGAAACCACACACAATAACTACGGCATTACAAGAGGTGCCGGCTATTACAGGAGGTAAACATCTATGACAAACCAAAGTACTATTGATAAATTAATTGAAATGCGCTTGACCGCCATGTCCAACTCTTTCCGCAATCAGTTGACTGATGCCAAAATGAAGGATGTTCCTTTTGAGGATCGGTTTGGCATGCTAGTGGACATAGAATACAGCAACCGAAAAAATAACCGTTTAAAACGACTGATCCGGAATGCTGATTTTGATCAGCCAGGTGCCAGTGTCATGGACATTGATTATACATCCGGACGCAAGCTAAACAAGCAGCTTATCGTCAGGCTGGGCACCTGTGAATATATCACAGAATACCGTAATATTTTCATTACCGGCGCCACAGGTAGCGGTAAAACATATATGGCCTGCGCTTTTGGTATGGAAGCCTGCAAACAGCATTATACGACAAGGTATGTAAGGCTCCCTGACCTTCTAATTGACCTTGAAATAGCAAGGAATGAAGGCACCTACAAAAAGGTCATGGCGAAATACGCTAATCCATTATTACTGATTATAGATGAATGGTTACTGTTAAAACCAAATGAAAATGAGCGTAAAGACATCTTCGAATTATTACATCGCCGCAGGAAGAAATCCTCCACCATCTTCTGCTCACAATACAGATTAGATGGTTGGTATGAGCAGCTCGGTGGTAGCGATGGCCCGCTGGCGGATGCCATACTGGATCGTATCGTTCATGATGCATATAAAATCAATATCGAAAGCATTGATCCGGCGAAAGACGTTTCCATGCGTGAGGTTTACGGTTTAGATAAAATGCTTAGTGAATAAGTAAGAACTAAAGGGCGGTGTGAAACATGACGAATTAGAGCCACCCGCGCGAGGTTCCATGCCATTGGCGCGCAACGCAAGAACCAGAATCATTTAGCCGCCTCTTAGTCCTTGCGTTAGGCTGTGGACAGTGCCGCCCTGTGGACAACCCTTCGGGTTGACGCACAAGGCTTGGATAACGCTTCGCGTTATCCACACTGCCCACAGCCACTGCTACTTTAAAAAAACGACCATAACAATAACTAAAACCAAAAAAACCAAGTTGGGTAGATAGTAGTAGCCCAGTATTCCCAAATAGGTAGTTAACGTCACACCGGAACTGTGACTCTACCGCACAGAAATACTAATATCAACATTAATGGCGGTTTCCCAGTTCCGGACTGACGGTTTCCGTTATTCCGGAACTGCGGTTTCATCGCAACGGTATATCCAAGTTACTATAACCCATTCCTTATTCTTAATTTTATTGGCTAGAGTAGCAGACATACCTGCACTACTGCTATCACGAAGAGTAAAATCAAGACCATAATCCTTAATAGCTTGTTCAGTTTTCTTCATCAAACCGGCACCAAGCTCGATACCAATAATCTCACCATTAAATTTTTCTTTAACACTGACATTTCTTTGACCATCTTTGGAGTCACTACTGCCGCAAGGCTAAAAAAGAACAGGTTAAGACTGCTTTGCTAAAGTTTTCGCCACCGCCAGAGAAGTTTGGAGTATCTGATAATCAGCAGGAATTTGATGTAGATGGTTTTACGCATCTTTTAGGGGTGTTGCTCAAAAGATCCATTGATGCCCATGATCGCTTAACCATTCACACTGTCTGGCGAACTTACGGTACTTTTAGTGAGGAGTTAGTTAGGATAACACTCGGACAGCTTTTGGGTGGGGGGCACCCTACTTCAGATTTATCCGGTTATCTTGATGCCTTAAGAATAGCGGCTCTGTCACAATAGCAATTTGTTATTGTCCCCTGTTTTTTTTTATATGTGATTATCCTCTAAACCCCACCTGTAATCGTTTCTTAAGGAGGAATAAAGCGGGTTAACATCGTCTCAGTACGTTATGTTAACTAAAAATCTTTTTATTTTTTGAAACAAAATGGTGGATATCTTTATCTAGTAATAAAATACATTTAAGGAGGAGTAGTAATATGATGAAAAGCTTAAAATCAATGGCAATAGTTTTAGTTGGGTTAGTATTCTTTGCTTTAGGACAACCCATTCTGGCCCAGGAAATTGAGTCAAAGGGTATTATTACACCACAGACTTACAGTTACTTAGCGTTAACAAAATGTTATTTTATTGATAGTGAAGATGGCTTAATCAGTGTTTCCGGAAAAACAACAACTTACAGTACTGTTGATAAAATTACTACAACGGTATATTTGCAGAAGCAGACTTCCACAGAATGGGTTAATGTAAAGAGTTGGACTAACAGTGGAAGTAATACTTCTTCCTGCAATGTTAGCGGTACAATTACTGTAGAAAAAGGATGTTATTATAGAACATATTGTTATCACCGGGCTGATAAAGGTAACTTAACAGAAACAAATACCTCTCAAACTACAGCTTATTGGGTTGAGTAGATAATCTTTTCATTGAGTTAGCCAGCATTAAAATGTCATCAATGGGGATATTTCCTTCGATGGAAATGAATATATCATTATCTATCCAAGATAAACAATAAATATTATTTTTATACTGGATTAATGTAGCTTCTTGACCTTTAATATTAATATTCTTCATTGTAGCATCCTCGGTATCGAAGGAGTTCCCTTGGCGAAAACCTTTAGTTGTGTTGATTTCAGTAATAGTGATTGGTTCTGAGGTACCCCTTGTCAGAAGGATGGTAACTTCCGTAGAATTGCCCAAATTGTTTGTATCTACTTCTTTTATCTTATAAAAACCCATCATTTCAACAGGTAGTAATATATTGTAAGGAATATCTTGTAAAATACGAAGAACATCTGGATTCAGGTAGTTCTCCGTATTTTCTTTTTTGCCAGGTGAGTTAAAAGATATTTCTGTAGATTGAACTTTTCCACTTAAGAATAATTTAATATTATTAAATAACTTACTGCCGAAAGCCCCTCCTTCTGTAGGAATAATAAGTATTGATGCTCCCAATATTGAACAAATTAAACAAGCAACTGCTAATTTTAAAAACGGTTTTTGTTTTTTTATATAATATTTTTTATTAAAGCTCTCCCACGCTTCATCTAAATCAATGTCATTATCATTTTCTGCCCGTTGTTGAAGTGCTTTTTTTATAAGTTCATCAACAGAGGTATATTCATGGGGCCTATGGTTACCCATTATTTGATACCCCCTTCTTTTAATTCTAAATACCCTTCACTTATTAACTTTTTCTTAATTGAAATTTTACCTCTATGAATTATAGTTCTAATGGTGTTTTCCGGCTTTTTAAGCATTAAAGAAATATCTTTTATTTTCATTTCTTCATAGAAACGGAGATAAATCACTTGTTTCATTACAGGATTAAGGGAATCAATAGCCATTCTAACAGCGTTTAACGTTTCCTGTGAGTCTATAAAGTATTCTGGTAAATTATCTTGTGAATCCGAAATTGGCATTGAATTTTCTAAACTAAGAACCTTTTTGTGTTTTCTGAAAAGTGTAATAGTATTATTTATAGCAATTTTTTTAATCCAAGGTTCAATTTTATTTGGATCCCTTAGTTGATGTATATTCTGTATGGCTTTTAAAATAGCCTCTTGAGCTGCTTCTTCGGCTATATATTTATCTCCACAGTAAAAATATGCAGCATTATATGCAACCTTGTAGTAAAGGGTAAAAATAATTTTACTATATTTATTAATCAAGGTAATATCGCCTCACTATAACTACTTTCTATGGTATTCGACGATATTTTAGCAATTCCTGTAGTAAAAATTGTCGATCAATAAGAACAAATGTCGAAAAAAATGAGAAAATTTTTGAAACAAAACCTACTTCTTTTTTATCTTATATTATAAGGGGGTGGTTTTTAAATTATTTTCTTAAAGTGAGGAGGTGATAATATGATTCAATATAAAAAATCGCCACGGTGCCCACCTAAATGGAAAAAAATAATAGTGGCTCGGTAGGTAAATCGGGAACAACTTCCAGCCGTGCACCCAGATTAACCTAGTCTGAACCACTATTAGTAGTATATTATAGGTGATTAAGAATTACAATATTCTACTTAGTTCAGGAGTTGCTATCAAAAAGGTTATAGCTCAATTAGAGATTATTAGTAGAAAGAGGTGAATAATGTTTATTGTGGTCTGAAGGCAAAACCGAAGATGGCATCGCAAACCTCAGTCCCGGCATGACCTATCCAAACCACTATATGTGTTATATTACCATAGACAGCTTTTATCAACATATATCAGTTTTTAGACTATGTAAGATAATGTTTAAGATAAAAGGACGGTGTAATCATGAAAAAGATATTAACTTTGTTTTTAGTTATAGTATTTGGGGTTTATTCCTCGACAGGCGTAGCCTTGGCAGCTACAGACGATGATGGTAAAAAAGAGTTCTCTGTATTGTCTGTTGGAGATTATGATTCTTACGCTAATTTGACTTTTGAAGATGCCAACTATTTTGATGACTATTTACAGGATACTTTAGGATGGACAAAAATACAGTATGAGGTTGACCCTAATCCTAATGGTACAGGAGATAATTATAACCCCACTGACAAAACTGCGATTGGGGTTTCCCTAGGCGATTTTACAGATCAAGGCAGCGGAACTGTTCCCCAGGCAGACCAGGGCGATTTGCTCTACTTTATGGGACATGCATACCCTTCTGAAATGTTGTTAAAGGATGAGTTAGACTCAGTAAGCTATACTGATGTTGGAAGTACTTATGATAGTGGAACAAAAAGCTCTAATTCGGCATGGGATGATGATTTGGAATGGATAATATTGGGTGCCTGTAGTATTGCTAACAGAGATTCTTCTGGTGTACAATGGGCAAAAACATTGTTAGGTTCACCACGGAGAGCCCATGGTATTTACGGTTATAAGGGTTCATCACCCAGTAATCCGCAAGACCTTTACGTTGCTCAAAGATTTTTTCAAAATGCTGCGGGATCAAGCCCGCAAACTATATGGAGTTCGTGGATAAACGCTAATAACGCTACTCAAGCAACAAACTGGGGTGTAATCGAACATAAAAATAACAGGGATTACCTTTGGGGTAAAGGTACAGTCACGTCAGACACCACCGGGGATCCCGTAATTTACCAGTATCAATACAATCATTCTCCCATAGAAATATTTAATGCGACAAAAAGTAACTCAGTAACTAATGATGTGTATGGTTTGAATACTTCTTTTAATGTAAGCCCGGAAGAGCTTGACGAAGATACGATTATTAATCAATTTTTTGATGGCAAGGATAAACTGGCAAAAAATAAAGATAATAATGGCAACCTTCTGGTTGAAGGGCCGTCAGGGTCTAACCTGGAAATATATAATACATCAGGAGCCGTATTATATTCAAAAGAAATTACAGAAGAAACAATCAATTTTGGAACTGATAATGCCATTAGCAAAGCTGAAGAATTTATTAAAGTACATGGAGGAAGGCCATTCGATGCCACTATTTCCAAGATATGGCCCTTGGAAAAAACGGTTATTGATATATTCAACGATACTACCGGTACACCAGAAACAATAGGTTATCTGGTTGAATACAAACGTGTAATAAACGGTATGCTGGTGGATGGGTATAATGGCGATAGTATAAGGGTGTTAATAGACAAAAATGGTGTATCCAACTATTATAGATTGTGGAGGGACATAAAAAGCAATGACGGAAACAAAAAAGTTAATAACGCAGAAGCAAAAGGTAATGACAATAATATAAAAAATATTATTGCATCCGGGCAGGCTTTAGAAAAAGCAAAAAGAAATGCTAATAAAATATACAAAATTAACAAGGATATTAATCCCACAGATGCGGAATTAGTATACTTTAGTAAATCTTTTATGCATGACCAGCAAATAATGGAACCCGCATGGCGCGTCAAAATAGACGTTAATGCTTATTTATACGTTAATGCTTATACCGGCGAGGTTGAAGAATACTAATAGTGAAAAATACAAATAATTATGAGTCAACCCCTAAGAGGGGTGACTCATAATGTTGGAGCTGCAAATGACTAAAAAAATTTTTATAATGTTGGCTTTGGTTATTCTATTAACTGTCATTACCGGGTGTCAAAATCGTCATTCAGAGAAGGAAGAAGCAGTCACCGGTGATAAATTCGTTCTACCGCCTTTTACAAAAATAACTCTTTATGTTGATGGCAAGAAGATGGATTTAAAGAAAAACGACCCCAAGGTTAAAAAGCTATCTGGTGAGATCTATAAAGGCGTTATAAATATTACTGATGCTGTGGGGGGGAACAGGACTTTTCGCCCAGTTGGATTCGAAGGAGATCCCAAAGTAGTAACTAAGGAATATTTAAAAGATACAGTGTTGATATTTGCTGAGTGGGATAAAAGGCACAATATCAGTTCAAAACAAAAAGAAATGACGTTGGGCCACCAAGGTTGGGAAGGCACCCCAAAGGATAAGGACGGCAATTATATAATAAATACAGACGGCTTTTTAGTAGAAATATATAAGCCTAATCTTGATTCTCATTTTGGGTATAAAAAATGGTCGGATGGGATTGGTGTTTCCCTTAAAAAACCCGAAGAGCCGGTTTATTGGGCTTATGTCGAATATGACTCGTTAAATTGCGAAAAACTGCTAAATATAATTGTTAACGATTAAAAATAGAAAGTTTCTGCTTGGTGTCGCTGGGACTTATTTAAGGAATTTAAAAAATTTAATTTAGTGCTCGAAAAAATTTGAAAAGAGAAAATCATTCTTTCCAAATTTTTACCGGGGTCTGGCTCGGTAAAATAATTCCAATTAATAAATCTTACTCATGAGGGTCAGACCCTTGTTAAATACTTACCAGAGAGGATTTTGTAATCATCAGCATAGAAGCAGGAGTGTCAACCTGAACAAAAGCCATATCAAGGTGGGGTCTGAACAGGATTATCAACCCATGATGATTTTGATACGGGGGATGTCCAGCAGGACCTGCCCATACATCTTGGTTTCAGTGGAAATAAAATCCATAACGCTGTGGGAGATAATGATAAGGCCTGCTTCGTATTTTCTCGCCCGTTTTTCCACATTGCGCAAAAATACAAGGCTCTGCGGCACCTGCGGGTCAATCATCAAATAGGCTTCATCGCAAATGAGCAATAGCCGCTCGTTCCACAAACAGGCAAAACCGCGATGGGATATTTCGTGACGCAATAAATACCCGTCCATAATCTATACATTCTCCGGCAACGATTTGCCTGATCAGGACACCCCGCGATTTTAGAGATAAAACAGGCCGCAGCTCCGGCTGTATTTTGCTATTATTCATTTAAGTAAGTGCTCACCCTGTCCTGAATCAATTGGGCAGTCGCCTCCGCTGTCTTCTGTCCCGTAAAGAAAGCCGCGGTTTCCTCCTGAACAATCGAAATAATCTTCTGGTCCGTTCCGATGTAGACGTTCGCCTGACTCAGCAGGTTTTCCATGTAATCGACATCCTCCTGAGTGGGGGGGTGCAGTGTTACAGATTGAGCCGGAATGCCATCGTCCTTAATTCTTATTCTCCCACCGTTTTTTTGTATAGCCTGGGTGAAATTCTGGGCAATCTGGGGAAGCACACTTTTATTAACCGGCATTCCTCCCTGAGTCATCATATCATCAGAAACCAAAAATTTTAAAAATTCCCAGGCCAGTTCTTGATTGGCTGATTTACTGCTGATCCCATACATGGAGTCCGTGGAAAAGAACACGTTTCCGGGGGGCTTTAAAAGCTGAACACCCTCGCTGAAAATCGCCTTGGCCACTTGCAGGTCCCAAAACCCTCTAAGAGAAGTGAAATTAAAAACAAGTTTACCCCGGGAGGCCAGGTCCGTAATGTTGGTCTGGGCTGTATCCGTATTAACCAATTTGTGGTCAATCAGATATTTACTTAAGGAAAGTAAATCAAGAAATTCTTGACCGGTAAAATTGGCTGTTTTCTTCTCCGGATCGACCAGGTTGTCATAGTTTTCTTTAACCAGAGTTGTAATCAGTCTTTTTTCATCCATCCCGGCCAAGGCGTACATCTCCTGGGTTGCCCCGTTTTGCTTGTCGTTAATGGCCTTTTCCGCCATCTTGACAAAATCGTTCCAATCCCAGTTGCTATCGTCGATTGGCACCTGGGAATCAGCCAGTAAGGTTCTATCGGCGGCAATCATATCAATACTGATATTAACCGGCAGGGCATAGAGTTTATCTTTATATTCTAAAGCCTTAAAAATATTTTGGTAGTATTTGCCTCTGTCGAAGCTTTGATCCGACTGCATCAGCCCGCCCAAATCAACTAAAAGATTCTTATCCGCATAAGTCTGATAGGGCAGGTTGTTTAATAAAATTATATCGCTGCCCTGCCCGGACATGAGCTGGGTATTCATAGTCGTGACATATTTTTCAATATCGCCTGGATCTGCCGCCCTAACACCTTCACCCTTTTCCGAAGTACTGGAGGTGTATTCTTTCACTTTCACACTGACACTGGGATGAAGTTCCTCAAACTTTTTTACTGCCGTATCCAGGTACATATCTTTGGTCACAACCGCAATGGTCAGGGAATCTGGATTATTAGCTTCTCTGGCAGCCTGAGTATTGCCGCAGCCGGCGGTAAATACCCCCAGGCCGAGGACCAGAACCAGGATTAGGGCAACTCCGCATTTGTTTTTGATCATCAAAACACCCCTTTTCTCTAAGTATTAAGTAGGCATTTAAACCCCAAAAGATATTCTGACTTGACTACTGTCTAATGACGTTCACCTCACTTTCCTGATCGAAAAAATGGGCCTTGGACATATTAAAACCCACCCTGACTTCCTGTCCAGTTTCGGCGTGCAGCTCCGGACTCACCCTGACAACCACCTCCCTGCCGGCTATCCTTACATAATGGTAAGTTTCAGCCCCTCTCAATTCGGTAAACTCCAGCCTCCCGCACAAAACACACTCGGGATGGCGGTCTAAAAAATTTGCGCTGCCGCAGAGATGCTCCGCTCTTATCCCCAGGACCACTTTCTGGTCCAGATACCCCTGCTCTTTTAACTTTTGTCCCCCGGCAGCGGGAACAGGCAGCAGAGCGTCGGCCAGTTTGGCAAAAATACAGCCGTTTTGCTCGATAATTAAAACCTTCAAAAAGTTCATCCCGGGGCTGCCGAGAAAACCGGCCACAAACATATTGACCGGTTGATCATAGATGGATTGCGGGCTGTCAATTTGCTGGATCAGGCCATCCTTCATCACCACGATTCTGGTGCCCATGGTCATGGCTTCAGTTTGATCATGGGTTACATAAACAAAGGTTGTCTGCAGATTTTTATGGAGCTTGGCAATTTCTATTCTCATCTGGGTTCTCAACTGTGCGTCCAGGTTGGACAGAGGCTCATCCATCAGGAAAACCTTTGGTTTCCTAACAATAGCCCGTCCCAGGGCCACCCTTTGCCTTTGCCCACCGGAAAGTTCCTTGGGTTTGCGTTTCAGAAGATCTTCAAGGGCAAGAATCCTGGCCGCTTCCTGCACATTTTTACTGATTTCAGCCTTGGGCATCTTTCTCAACTTAAGTCCAAAAGCCATATTGTCATAGACCGATAGATGGGGATAAAGAGCATAATTTTGAAAAACCATGGCGATATCCCGGTCCTTGGCAGCCACGTCATTAACCGGCCGGTCATCAATATATAATTCACCGGATGAAATTTCCTCCAGCCCGGCAATCATCCTTAAAACGGTTGTTTTGCCACAGCCGGAGGGACCTACCAGGATTAAGAATTCTTGATCCTTTATTTCCAGAGAAAAGTCCCTGACTGCCGCAACTTTGCAGGGGTATGTCTTAGATAGATTTTTCAGATATAAACTCGCCATCCGCTACCCTCCTATTAGTTGGGGACATTCCTGTCCTCAAAGAAAAGCCCAAGTTTCAGCAGGTGTGTCCCCTGTCCTCTTTACCACGGCTAAAAATATAGAGCTGAATACCAGCAGCATCTCCCCGGTCTCTGTGACGGGAGGCATTTTTATGATCCACAGCAAGGCGGTGCCCAGACTTAAGGCGGCCAGCATGAAAACGACACAGAACAGTTCAACTTTGAGCAGTTTTTCTTTCAACAGCTTGATCTGGTAAAGTCCCAGCAAGAACAGCGGCCAACCAAGAAAGATATTTAAAAACAAGTTCCAGTTCTGGATGGTATTAAGGATATTAAACTGAATTTCTCCTAACGGCGCTGCATATCCGGCGCTTTGCATCCTGGTTTGAATCCCCTTTTTAATGAGGTCGGCCCAAAATGAAACATCAATCAGTTCATTGGGGATGTTTTCCGGCGGAATATATAAGCTAAATCTGATTAATTTCCATAGCAACAGTATCACTGCAACAAGCGCTAATATTTCCGCCATACCAAGCATAAGCCTGACTGCATCCCCCTTGATCATCTCCGACCAATATTTATCCCGGAGTCTTAGGCGGCAGAAATGATAAATATCCATTATTTTTCGCCTTAGCAAGTCGAAAAGCATCACCATGGCCACCGTCGCCGCCACGAAATTGCGCAGCAGGTTCTCTTGTTCCATCAAGAGAACCGCCACGCTATAATCGATGATTTTGTAGTTGGCGGGGTCCTGACCGATGGAAGCCAGGGCCGTTTCCAAAACAGCGGTATTGCGGCCCGTGGTGCCGGCATCCTTGGTTTCCACTTCCAATAAGGTTATTCGGGAATCCGCTTCCAGTTCCAACAGTACTTTCGCCGGTATGTACACTGTGCCGTATCCCTTGTCCGTCAAAGTTCCGATCAGAGAACGGTCATTCCCGGCCACCCCAACTATTTTGAGTTTCCGGCCATATAGTTCTATCTCCAGGCCCACCACATTGCAGTTTCGAAAAAGAGCCTGCGCCAGATCTTCATTGATTACGGCAACCTGCTGGTTTTCCTGTTCGAAAGTTAAAAAACAGCCTGATCGCAGGTTTATTTGATGGAATTGATCGTACCTGTCATTCACCCCCAGCACCTGAACTGGGCTCTGGTTCTTTTGATAGGCGGCAGAAGTTGAAGCCTCCATGGCGTAAGCCAGATCATAGTCCCGGAGGTTGTATTGGGTAAGCTGCCTCATATCCTGCAGGGAAAAAGAGCCTTCTTCCGGCTGATGAGAGTTGCTCAGCCAGGTGGCGGTAATTTTGTTGGTTTTGTGCAGGCCGCCAAGATCCCCCAATTTAACGGGCAGGGATGAGCCCAGGACGGTGCTCCAGGCTAAAACCAATAGGCCCAGGGCCAGAATAAGATAGGCCGGATAGGCTGATTGGGCCGGTTTCAATTTACCGCCTCCTTCAAAACTCTATCCCCATCCTCCACCGGTTTATTGCTTTGCCTCACCACTTCGCCCATCACCATATCTGTGAGAGCAGACTTTTCATTATCGCTGTCTTCCACATTGACTTCCACCTTTTGCAAATAGTTCTCCGTACCTAAGGTCCTTTTCTTGATTCCAGAACGAAGAGATAGGAGCCGCTGCTGTCGTCATAAACCGCGCTGTTAGGTACAAGGGCGGCGTAAGGCTTTGTTTTTTTGCTTAAATAAATTTCTCCCTTTTCACCGCCTGTCAAGCCTTCCAAAGACACGTCGATCCACAAATCCTTCTCATCCCCGTTGTGCCGGCTGTTTTCCACGATCTTATCAATTTTTCCCTCGGTTTTTTTATCCCCCAGGGAGAAAATATTAACACTCACCGTATCTCCGGGTTTGACGTAATCAACCAAATCATTGGCAATCGGCACGATCAGCCGGAACCCCTGCCCCAGATCAGCCAATTTATACAGAGGCAGGGAGTTATTGGTCATAGACCCTGCGGGGAAATTCAATTCTGTGATCATGCCGTCCACGGGCGCTGTATACACACCGTTGTTTTCCACCTGTTTAGCCAGGATATCCACCTTTCTGGTCATGTTTTCCACCTGCTTGGCCATACTTTCCACCTTTCTGGCCTGTATTTCCAGATTAAGCTGAATGTCCTCACAGTTCCTTTTCGCATCCGCCAGGTTCTTTTCAGCATTTTGCAGGTTTACCGCCGTTTCTGCCTCATTATCAAACAGGTACTTAAGGTTATCGTAATCCCTTTGTTTTTGCGCCTGCTCTTCCCGGGTCCCCGCCAGTGAAAGTTGCAGTTGCTGGTAGCGGGCCTGTTCATCCAAATAATTGGACTTTTGGATGTCTACCTCCAGGCTAAGAGTCTCTACCTCCAAGTTAATGCTGTCTACGTCCAAGCTAAGGATGGGCTGGCCTTTGCTGACTCTGTCCCCATGCTCCACCATGACCTCCTTTACCCGCAAATTGGCATCTGCATATTCATCCCTGATTGATTTGACCTCGACCGTCCCTTCACCGAATATTTCTTTGATTAACGCCCCGTTCGCCGGCCGGACCGTTTGAACCCTGGGAAGAGCAAAGTTATTGATAGTATTGGAGAAGAAAGTTAACCCGACCATCACCATTAGAAACAGCAGACTCAACTTTCCGATCACTTTTTTTCTTTGCGCATCATCCACAATTGCTTGATTCGGCAATTTTATGTCTCCCTTCCTGACCTGGTGCAACGACACAAAAGCAAGGCACTGGTTGCTCAGCCTTTGATTCCGGAAAGCCGGATCCCTTCCAGCAAGTACTTTTCGGCGTAAAGGAAGTTCAACAGCGCCGGCATCATATATAAAGTGGACGCGGCAAAAGCCAATCCTTTTTCACCGTCGATGATTCTGGAGAGATAGAGGGAAAGAGGCTGTTTGGCCGCATCCTGTAAAAAGATCAACGGCTGTTCGACCATGTTCCAGTTATCGATAAAAACAAGTATGGCCATGGCTGCTATGCCGGCCTTGGACATGGGCAGGATGATTTTGAGGAAAATCTGGAGCTGGTTGGCCCCGTCCACCCGGGCTGCTTCAATATAGGAGTCCGGTATTTGCTCCATATACTGCTTTAAAAGAAATACGCCAAAGGTGCTAAAGATGCCGGGCAAGATAATGGACCAGCGGCTATTAAGCAGGCCCAGCTGGCCGGCCATTAAATAATTGGGCACAAGAGTTACCTGGAATGGCATCAGCATCACAATGATATAAAAAACAAACAAAAAGTTTCTGCCCCTAAACTTCAGTTTGGCAAAGGCATAGGCCGCCAGGGTTGCCACAATTGTTTGCCCGATGACGATAGGGAAGGTAATCAGCACGGAATTCCAGAACATGAAAAGAAACTGGGTCTTTTTAATGAGTACGTTATAATACTGCTTCAGCACCACCACGTCGGGTATAAGCTGGAACCGGGCAAAGTGATTTGCTGTGTCATCGTTATAGCTGCTTAAGTTTTTGTCCGCCACAGGGTCATAATTATTGGCGATTTCCTGTTCACTCATAAATGAATTAGTGACGGTTACAGCCAGGGGAAAAATGAATAGGGCAGCCAGTACCCGTAAAACTGTAATATGGAGTATTTTTTTTATTCGGTGGTTACGATTCAACATACACACCCCTATCACCGGTTTTAAGTTTGTTAATTAATCATGTTGCTGATCTTTCTCTCCACGATAAAAAGCACTAAAACGACGGCTGCGATAAAGGCAGCCATAATGAAGGCTGCGGAAGTCAATTTTTGGTAATCCAGAGCCATGAACATATTGTTCATGTAGTGCTGCAGCATATAGATGCTGTTATGGGGATATTCTCCGGAGATAAGATACGTCTCCCGAAACACTTTAAATGAATTGATAATCGAGATAACAAAAACAAAAAAAGTTGTGGGAGTCAAATAAACCAGGGTTATTCGGAAAAACTCCTGCCGGCGGCTGGCCCCGTCGATCCTGGCTACTTCGCAGTATTCAGCCGGTATATTTTGCAATCCGGCCAGAAACAGGATTACGCTGTAACCAGTGTTTTTCCATAGATAACCCACCAGGACCACCATAATGGACCAGTTGGTTTTCATCCAGTCCACGGGCGGGTAACCCAGAGCATGGATCAGGGAATTTAAAACGCCGTTTAAATCAAAGAAAGCCTGCCAGACCAAAACAACCGAGGCTACGGGTACCACCAAAGGAGTTATCATGATGGTGCGAAACAGATTCCGGCCCGGTAATTTTTGGTTCAATAACAAGGCCACTCCCAGGGAGAGAATCATATTAAGAGGTACACAGATTAAAGTAAACTTGGCTGTATTCGCCAGAGCTGATAAAAAGCTCGGGTTTTTTAACAAAGCACCGTAATTATGTAATCCAACAAAAGTACCGTTAATGGGACTGTCCACCAGGGAATAGTAAAAGCCGGTAACAAACGGAAGCAAATAAAAAAGAGAAAAACCCAGCAGGCTGGGCCAGAGGAAAAGCCAGGTCAGATAGCCGTTATTAGTTTTTAATTTTCCAGTTCTCATCTGTACCACCCTAATCGTGATGGACCAAGCAACATGTACTCGCCTCCTTTCGGCAAGATAAAAGCCTGTCCGATTCAACAATTTCATCTTACCGAAATCAGGCAGGCGATGTTGGAATTTCAACTTATCAAAATCTTAATAAATTCTTATGAAAAACTTATTATTTTCCTAAATGATTATCCCGTTTGCTCAGTACCCTCTTTACCCCCAGAACTGAGATAACTACTGTGGTCGTTTCAAAGGCGGATTGTTTAACCGCCTTTTATCGTGTTGCCTCAAAACGTCTTCCGTTACCCTTGCTGAGTTAACCTTATAATCATTTTTCCCTAGACGGTTGTATACAGCTAATGCATCGGTAATATTGTACTGTTCCGAATGGTGATCTCCTTTCGCACCAGCTGAAATCAGACTATATTCTTGTTTACCCACTTGAGCGAGGCTCGCAAGGCATAGACCCGCTTCAGCGGTGTAGCCTGTTTTCCCTCCTAGAATTTTCCCGTCGGTGATGCTCCGATTGTTAAGTTCGTCAAACATGGTACTGTAAAAGGTTATCCCGTCAGGGTGCTTATTCGTTGGCGGTGTGGAATGGCGCGTTGAAGTAAAAATCTCCCTGAAAGTATCATTTTGCAAAGCATAGCTTAGAAGAACCGCCAGATCTTTTACTGTTGTGTAATGGTTTTCATTCTGAAGTCCAGTTGAGTTCTCAAAATATGTGTTGTACATGCCAAGATCTGCTGCTTTTTGATTCATCATCCCTACAAAGTCCTTCTCCGACCCTGCAATGTAATCAGCAAGCTCAACACAAGACTCTGCCCCACTAGGAAGCAGAGCCCCATATAAAAGGTCAATCGCTCTTACATTCTCACCCGGCCGGAAACCCGCCATAGATGCATCTGCTTCTGACAGTCCCCGAAAAACAGAATCGGTAAGCGTGATTTCTTTCTTCAAATCAGGCAAGTTTTCTATTGCAACAATGGCTGTCATCATCTTTGTTAAAGAAGCGGGATAGATTTTTTCTTCACTGTTTTTCTGCATCAGAATGGTATGATCTTTTAAATTAATCAGAATCGCATTAGGACTGTTCAGCTCACCGGGAGATATGGAAACAGAGGGTTCAGCTTCTAGCTTCAACGATGGAGCTGGCATTGTTTTATTGCCATAAGAAACGAGCGTTGCCTTTAAAGAAGAATATAACGTGGTTTTATCGTCATATTCTTTCTCAAAGATGTGCCGGTATCCTGGAATAATGATGGATTGATAAACAAAAGCAGCAATTCCAACCATCAATAGAAATGTTATAAATATGCGTATTCCCGGCTTTTTATTTTTTACTTTTCGTACCATAATAAAACATCTCCTTATTCTGTGCTGATATTATTCAACCACAGAAGAAGGAGCTATGTTGGAATTCCATCTTATGAACTTCTTAAGATTTTCTTATGACGGTATCTGGAGTTTCACTGTGACATACATGTTCTTTGCGACACTACTGCATCTTAATAGTTGTAAAAATAGGAATAAAACTTATTAAGGAGAAAATCACCATATCTTAAGGTTTTATTAAGACATTTCTTTTTTAAATATCCTATAATAAACAAGTTAATTACAACGGAGGTGAATTTAGTGATCTTTATGATTTTAATGTTTATTATAGTGTCGATTACATGGTTTATTAGTACTTTGCCATTCTTGATTCCATACCATATACTACTGACCTCTCAAAGCAAAAAGATTGGCTATAAGCTGTCAATTGAACATATTGCAATCGTATATATCTTTGTGTACTACCTTACTGGTGTGCTAAGTTTCACTGGTATTCCTTCCATAAGGGATATTGTTCATAACAGCTTTGGAATAATAACACCAAAGGGGTTGAATTTCCCACAGGATGAGATTAATCTGATTCCCTTTTACTGGATTACAGAAGGTGTTCGCCCATATATAGAAAATATATTGCTTTTTATACCTCTTGGATTTATACTTCCATGTATTTGGGGAAAATATGAAGTGTTATGGAAAACAGCATTATCCGGTATTACATTCTCTCTTATAATAGAATTGAGTCAATTGTTCAATAGAAGAGTAACGGATATTGATGATTTACTGATGAATACTCTCGGAACGTTAATCGGATGGGTAATTTTTAGGCTGCTGATAGAACATTTATCTAAATTACAGGACAAGGTTTCTGTCCAAAGTACCAATATCGAAAAAATTCCCTTGCTCCTTCGTGAAGAGGCATGTTTTTATATGGTCAGCGCATTCGCCGGTATGTTCTTTGTGTTTTACCCATTTTTAAGATCTTTATTAATCCCATTTTTAAGATCTTTATTTGGATTTGTTTTGATTTAATAATTGCCAGGCGAATTAATTTACAAAAGGACAAGCTGTCTGACTTAAGCAGATAACTTGTCCTTTTCTTGCTTTTGTGGAAACACGACAGTAAAGACTGTCTTTTCTGTATTACTTTGCACGAAAATATTGCCTCCATGCGCGTTTACGATTTCTTTGGCAATAGCCAGTCCAAGCCCGGCACCGCCTGTATTAGTAGAACGGGATGTGTCCAGCCGAAAAAATTTCTCAAATATCGTTTCCAGTTTTTCTCGTGGGATAGGATTACCTTGATTATTAAAAGTTATAACAATATTTTTCTCCTGCTGTTTAGCAGAAATGTCAATGACGCTGTTTTCATAGCTATAAGCTATCGCATTTTTCAGAATGTTATTAAACACACGAGCCAGTTTGTCAGCATCTCCCCACAGAATGAGGCCATCAGGCACATTGACGGACACCCGCTTTTCCTGTGGAGTCAGTATTGGATAGAATTCATCTGCCATCTGCTGGAGCATAAACAGTAAATTAATTTTTTCTCTATTCAAAACAATAGTTTGAAGATTAAATCTTGTGATCTCAAAAAACTCATTTATAAGCTGCTCTAATCGATAAGCTTTTTCCAAGGTAATACCGACATATTTTGCCTTCTGTTCAGGAGGCATATCAGGAGCTTCATCCAGAAGACTTAAGTATCCTATAACAGAGGTCAGAGGTGTCTTTATATCATGAGCCAAGTAAACTACCAAATCATTTTTGCGCTGCTCGGCATCAAGAGCAGCTTTCTTTTGTTTTTCCAAGTTGTTTTTTATCTGATTAAGCTTATTTTCCATAAAATCCAATTCCGGTGATAATGTAATTCCAGCATCGGATTCCTCAGTAAGTTTATCCATTCCAGCGCTGACTTCATCGAAATATTTAGTAAACCAAGAAAGTGAAAATTTAAGCAAAATAACTAAGAATATGAGAATCACAATAAGTGTAATAGCTTCTATATTATTAAAAAATGCAAACCGATACATTATCAAAGCATCTCTGTCACGCATATGAAACGTATTCTTTAAAAATTGTACAATACTATCTCCAACACTGAAGTTTTTTTGAATTACAAAACGCAGGAAGATAACAGTTGCAGCTGTGGTAAAAATAATAAGGAGCATTCGAAAAAATACTTTCCTTTTTAATTTTGTATAATCATTCCTTCTTTTATCTCTCTCACTTTTCAATTTTATAGCCAACTCCCCATACCGTTTTGATATATTTAGGATGTTCCGCGCTGTCGTGCATTTTTTCCCTTAAATGCCTGATATGAACCATTACAGTATTATTGCTGTTAGTGAAATACTTATCTCCCCATACCTCATGGAACAATTCTTCCGAACTGACCACCCGTCCGCGATTGGAACAAAGGACCCAAAGAATAGAAAACTCTGTAGGAGTGAGAGATAGCCTTTTTTCATTCAGCGTACATTCATGGGTCTTCTTGTCCAATACCAAGCCGGAAAAGGCAATCAAGTGTTCTTCCTGGTTTGGCTCCGCAGAATTATATTTGGTAAATCTCCGGAGCTGCGCCTTTACACGGGCAATAAGTTCCAAAGGGCGGAACGGTTTAGTGATATAGTCGTCCGCACCTAATGTCAGCCCGGTAATCTTATCGATTTCTTCTTCTTTGGCTGTCAGCATAATAACCGGAAAATTATGCTTTTCCCGGATTTGCTGACAGATCGAAAAGCCGTCCATATCCGGAAGCATGACATCCAAAATGGCGAGATCCAATCTTTCATTTTCAACGCAGTTAAGAGTATCCTTACCGTTATAAAATTTAAAGACATGATAATTCTCATTTTCCAGATAAACTGCTACCAAATCGGCAATTGCTTGTTCATCATCAGCGATCAAAATATTTGTAGCCAAAAGCATCATCTTCTTTCTTTTAAGTATATATCCCCATAATTATTATACCGCAAAGCAATAATCCATTTTGTCGCTTTTTACTTATCAAAATCTTAAGATTTTCTGAATATCTCGATACTGATAGTCTTTTACACACAAATATAAATATCAATTTCGTCAATAGCAAGGGTTTTAAGCAATAAATTCTCTGAGAGAATTTAAGGGACAGTCAACCATATCGGCAAACCGTCCCTTAACCTTAAACCTGAAGCATTATTGTGATATAAGTTTTCTTAGCTTTTTAAGTATTTTACATTTGCGGTCATGGATCCAGAAAATCGGCAGATTTTCAATGGCCTCCATCATTCCATGGTGTTTTCTGAGTCAATGCGCATTAACCCTGTTGCTTAGTGCAAAACACAAACTCCTACCTGAACAATTATCCCAGATAGGAGTTATCAGCTTCACGATATTAATAAACATATCCTCTCTATTTGATGACTGCAGTAAATTCTGATCGAGGCTGGGAATTGCATGGTCCGGCATAAGTGCATACCAAGATACACCTTTCATATTTATTATTCAGCACTTTTCAGTTCACATGCCAATACATAGCTGCAATGGTTGTGCTGCTGTTCTCATGCACGATCCCGTCAACCGCCGTGCTTTCGAGATACTCTCTGATCTTTTCACTGTCGCTGTCCGAAAGCTCGTGCGTGGAAGAAATGCGGAGCGTATATTCTTTTATTGCCTCTTCCAGTAGATGGTCGTTTTTCCAAATTTGCTCCTCATATTCAAGCTTCGGGCGGCCTCCGGTGCACCACGCCAGGTCAAATGCGTAAGCCATTGTTTCATCAAGCGCCTTTGTGTCCGGTTCAGCATTAACCAGTTTGTTGAGTTCATCCAGAATTAAGTTTGTTCGTCTGGTGGGTTTTACCATGAGCACCCAGCCGCGGCTCGCTTTAATGAGCTTTAGAAATGTGTCTGCGGAAACAACTGCAGGCGTCATGTTCGCGAGAACGAGATCAAATTGTTTTTCCCAGCTCTTTTCTTTCAGATCCACCGTGTGCCAGTTATCCGCCGAAAAGCACACATTCGAACCTCTGTCTTTCCCGTTCTCCATGGCTTTCCTTATCATTTCGGGCGAAAAATCGGTTGCGGTCGCTTCCGCGCCCATAGCCTCAAATACGAAGGAGAATCTGCCTCCACCACAGCCTACGTCCAGCGTTCTGCTTCCCTTGCAAACCATATTCTCGCGCTGGATTATCCGCATACCAATGCTGTTTTCCGCCGTTGGTATCTCCTTCACGGAAAATTTGTCCGCCTTGCTGTTCCACCACTCGATCCCCGCTTTCGGGTTGCGAAGATTCGGCTTCCACAATTCCCTAATAGTTGATATGTCCATATTTTTAATCCATCCATTCTTTGATATTTCGATTTTTCATTCTAATATCCTACATTTAACCATATTTTTCCATACACAGTAAGAGATCCGCAAAACTGTGGTCCCTGTGTGCTTTCGCTTGTAAAATTTTAAGCCTTATTACCCGCAAAGGGGGACAACTGTACGATATCCGCGTATATTTTCTATCGTTACGTCCATGCCGTAAACGTCGCGTATAGCTTCACAGTTAACGGTTTCGGCACCGCCGAGTGAATACACATGGTTATTCTTAATGAACAGAAAGCGATCACAATAGCGAATAGCAAGGTTTAGATCATGAATGACGATGATAACGCAGAGTTTGTCCTCAATTGCGATATCATGGACTATTCCCATTACCTCGTACTGATTTTTAAGGTCGAGATTGCTGGTCGGTTCATCAAGCATCAGCACCTTTGGCTGCTGGGCAAGCGCACGCGCAAGCATAACCTTCTGAAGCTCACCGCCGGACAGTTCATCAATATACCTGAGAGTAAAGCTGTTAAGCCCCATACGATCGATTATGTCCTTCGTTATCCGGTGGTCTTCGTCTGTCGGGTTCATTTTAATGTACGGCTTCCTGCCCAGCAGGACTGAATCGTATACCGTAAACTTAGAACTGTCATTCTGTTGAGAAACATATGCCATATCTTGTGCGATCGTTTGACGCTTCAGCTTGCTGACGTCACGCCCATTGACGACCACCGCACCTTCCTGAGGCTCAAGTATTCGGTTCAGGCATTTCACCATTGTACTTTTTCCTGCGCCATTGTTTCCCAATATAGCAACACACTGCCCTACATTAGCGGTAAATTCTATATTTTTCAGAACCTGAAAGGCTTTGCAGTAGGAAAAAGTTAAGTGCTGGACATTTATCATCTGGTCCTGACCCCCTTGAATAAAAGATAGAGGAATAACGGAGCTCCCAGGAAAGACGTGATTGCACCGATCGGCAGAACTACGGGAGAAACCACCAAACGCGCCACTGTATCACTGAACAGCAACATAAACGCACCCATTAGAGCAGAGGCCGGAAGTAAAAAACGATAGTCATCACCAATTAAACGCCGCATGAGATGCGGAGATACCAAACCGACAAAATTGATTATACCGACAAATGAAACGATTACCGCTGCTGTAAAGGAGCATACGGTCATTCCGACAATACGCATCGACTCTACATTGACACCGAGTCCCTTGGCACTGTTTTCACCGCTTTCGAGAGCATTGTAGTTCCATCTGTTGAAGGAGAAATAGATAGTTGCCAAAAAAACAATGGTTGCCATAATTATGATCTGCTTCCACGATGTACGGCCCATATCTCCGAAAGTCCAGAACACTATTGCCGACAGACTCTCGTTATCGGCAAAGTATTGCATAATCGTTGTGCCGCCCCCGAAAAGCGCGCTCAACGCAACACCCGAAAGGATTATCGTTTCGGGTGAAACCTTCTTGAATCTCGAAAGTCCGAGAACCACGAAGGTTGATATCATGGAAAATGCAAAGGCGCAAACGGATACAAGATAAGGATTCGTAACCGTTACGGCATCATTAGTGTGAAATTGTACGCCGGCACCTAACACAATGATTGCAAAAGCAGCGCCGAAGGCGGCACCCTGCGACACACCGATTGTTGACGCGGAAGCGAGCGGATTGCGCAGAATGCTCTGCATGGCGCAGCCTGTCACTGCCAGACCGATTCCTCCAATAATCGACGTCACCACTCTGGTGAGGCGAAGACTGAGGACAACTGTTTTGGTTATTTCGGTTCCTTGTCCTATCAAGGTAAGCAATACCTCTTTTATCGTCAGACCGGCAGAACCGGCAACAATTGCAAAAAGAGCCGCCACTATTGTGATAATGGCCATCAGAAAGATGACCATTATCTTAAATTGTATATACTCTCGATATGTTTTTTGCGTTTTAGTAAGATTTAATATTGTCGCCATCACTTACCTATAGCGATCTTGCCAAAACCGTTACCTGAATCCTTAAGTATCTGCATATAGGGCTGGCCAAGCATTTTCTTAAATATCTCGTCAGCTTTTGCTTCGAAGTCGACATCTGAGAATACGTCCGGATAGATGATGATGCCGGCATAATATGCATCGGCTATTGAGAGTTCTATATTGCAACCGTAATAGTTATAATTTATCTGGGAGTATACATTGCCATCTTTAACAGCCTTCAGGTTGCTGTAAAAGCTCGGATTTGTCTTATAGTCATCGTTAACAAGCTGCATGTTGCCGGGAGTCAGGAAGATGATGTCAGGATTCCAGACGGTGAGCTTCTCCTTCTCAATAAGCATGGATCCGTCTTTTCCGGTTTCGTCGGCAACATTCTTTGCGTTTATTGCAACGAAGGGAGGATATTTCGCGTAAGTTCCTTCAATTCCATGACCACCGGAAAAACTGACGGCACCCGCGTATACGGTGGGTTTATCCATATCCGCGATATCCTTAGTGCGGTTGTTGAGATCATTCTGCCATCCCTTCATAGCTGTGATCAGTTCGGCGCAGCGCTCCTGAGTTCCCATGATATCGCCTATAAGCGTAAGGGCACTATAAACGCTGTCACTGAAGATACCTGTGTACGAAAGAACGACAACGGGAATTTTAAGCTTCTGCTGCAATGTATTCACAGTTTCCATATCAGAGGAATTGGTAAATATAATGTCCGGGTGAAGTGTTGCAAGGGCTTCTTCGTATGTTTTGCTGCTCGCACCGCCGGAAGCTACCGGCGTCAGTTTGGAAAATCTGGCATGATTCACGTATGCATAGGGCATACCGGAGTTGCCCTATGCATACGGGCAGTCGCTCCGATTGTTGCAACGGAGTTGATGGTCGCCGGTATTTCAACTTTGCGGTCTGCCATGTCCGTTATTGTACGGGTGCCGGGCTTATTGGAGACGGAGGAAGCTTCCGGGGAGACGCTGCTCCCGGATGAGCAACCTGTTAACAGCGCGAGAAGAAGAGTCAATGCAAGCAACAGGGCAGAGATTTTTTTCATTTTGATAGTGTCTCCTCCTTTTTTTACTATCTCCCAATTAACTAAACGACTACCGGCTGAAGCCGGTAGGTTTGTCGATGACTGAAAGTCATTAATTTCGGCTAAAGCCAACTAAAGAAACCGTGACTAAACTCATGTCGTAACCTTAAAATTTTCTTCTAATTCATCTTCCGTTTGTTTTTCTATATACTCTCTTATCATTTCATCGGTTACTGCTCCAACTGTTGCACAAAAGTAACCTCGTGCCCAAAGATGCTGGCCCCAATATCTTTTTTTAAGCTCAGGGAATTCTTCCTGAAGCAATCTCGATGATCTTCCCTTTAGATATTGAGCAATTTTTGATGGTGACAAATGTGGTGGGCAACTTAACAACAAGTGTATGTGTTCTTTACCTACACTACCTTTTAATATCACGATATCACTACTTTGACAGCTTTGCCTGATCAAGTCTCTTAATCTCAATGCTACTTTATCGCGCAATACCTTGTATCTATATTTTGTAACCCATACAAAATGATACCTTATGTCATATACTGAGTGACTACTTTTTCTATATTCTGTCATACCATTCACCTCTAAGTGAATGATATCCTTGTCCTTCTCAAAATAATCACGCTAAAGCTATTCGCATAAAGGCGAAGGCTTTAGAGTTGGCATTTTGAAAATAAAAAAAGACCCCCATGGAGCCTTCTTAGCGCCTTACTATAACTTCAATGTTATCCTTAACAATAATCAATTTTGTGAATCAAAAAATCCGTGTTTCTATGTGGGCTTCAGCCCACACCTAATCCAATATTTTCCAAGCACCCGGGGCCTGCTTCTGCAGAACTTTTGTTAATTATATCAAGCCCCTTGAGTCCTGCCAAGAATCGCTTAAAAACAATTGTTGACAGGATGAAATTATATAATATATGATTTATTTGTAAATGGGCCAATCAAATCATCCCTGATTACTCAACAAGGAGATAATTTGTTGGGAATATGTAAAGAAAGGAGTGAATTAGTAAAGGCAATGAAAATTTCAATTTTGTATTTCAGTCAAACAGGTAATACTCAGAGAATGGCGGATATTGTTAAAACGGGCATGGAAACTGTACCTAACGTAGAGGTGAGGATGTTTCCTCTTGATGCTGTTGACGACGATTTCTTAAATGAGAGCAAGGCCGTAATTTTCGGTACACCAACCTATTTTGCCAATACTTGCTGGCAGTTAAAAAAATGGTTTGATGAATCCCATAATTATAATTTAGGAGGTAAGCTGGGTGCTGTTTTTGCCACGGCAAACGGTCTGCAAGGAGGTTTCCACACAGCCCTCTCCACTGTTATCGACCATCTTATCACCAAAGGAATGCTGGTTTATTCCAGCGGCACCGGTTGTGGGCGCCCGTACATTCATTTGGGGGCGGTGGCGGTAAAGGGACACTATGAGCAAGGTGAAAGCCTGTGTTATATTTTTGGACAGCGCATCGCCCAAAAAGCGTCTGAATTATTTGGAGAATAACGTTTACTAAACAATATTTTTTACACAAAAAAGCGGCAACCGGGATACCCCTTCCCGCTCGCCAAAGATATTTAAAGAAGGAACTTAACACTAGGGAATACCTGAAAAACCTCATGTTGTATAATAATCAAGACCATTGTAGTATTTTAGGTGAGGTTGTATCTTTATGAAACGACAGAGGGAGTTTATTGATTACATCAAAGATATACAGGATATGATCGATAAAATAAATCACTTTACAGAAAATATGGATTTATTGTTGAAGTGTCACTATGCCACATAACTCCTACCTGAACAAAAACTCAGGCAGGAGTTTATCTTTTTACTTACCATCTACAACTCCCACAGATTGCTCCTTTAGCCATCTTTGATATAAAATTACTATAACTCGCGGAAGCAATTACCTCTGCCAAACTCATTTCCAGGGCGTTAGCCAGACGATATTCCGGCAAAAAACAGCAAGGGGTCACTTCACCATCGACCGTCACAAAAATGCTGCATCTAACAACCTTACAAGGATAACAATGTTTAGAGGGAAGATAAATCTCGATAGCGCTATTTTGGGCCATCCTTTTAACCTCTTCAAATAACTTTGTTTCTTCATCAGACGTAATGTATTTTATAGAAGGATTTATATTATAAACATTGAAAAGACGGTGTAAAATAACCGCATCCGTTCCCAGCTCATGAGCAATTCTGAGGAAATCCTGAATTTGATGCAGGTTTTCCCGGTAAATAGTAATATCAAGATAGATCTTAGGAATTTTTAAGCCATGCCTGTCTCTCCTTTTGAGCAATTCCATTACTATGGGCATTATTTTTTTTAACAGCTTCAAATCGTATACACCAAAAGCAATTTGCTGCAAACCGCTGGCGAATATTTCTTCCATCCTTTCACCAACCAGTCTCCCATTAGTGGTAAGATTGGTTGACAGACCTCCGGCTTCGGCATACTTGATCATATCAAATAACTGCTCATTCAAAAGAGGCTCGCCCCAACCATGCAGGCCAACATACCGGAACATCTTTGAGGAGACTGCAGAATCGCAAATTTTCTGAAAGTTTTCTAAAGACAGGACACGATTTTGGGAACCGGTGATATTCGGCCTCATGCAAATAGAACAGTTTAAATTGCATACTCTGGCAGGCTCAATTTGCAGTGTCAAATCCATGCCTTTATCTCATCAATCTCATTAATTTCTCTGCCGGCTAACTCCAAGCCCTGCTCTTCCACCATAGCAAGTGCTTTCTGGAAGCACTCCCCGGCTTTTTGCCGGTTTCCTTCTTCTAAATAAGCCAAACCCAAATTCTTCAAACCCTCCGATTTATAATGCGTGTGGCCGTGAGGATAATACTCAGGTGCTAATTCCACAGTCCTTGAAAAATCATTAATAGCCTCCTGGTATTGCTCCAACTCCAGCCAAACCAAGCCCCTAATATTATACACGGTGTAAGCCGGTTTCATCTGGTTGGGTTTTTCAATTAAATCACCACAAGTTGTTATCACCCGCTTAAAATAATTTAAGGCTTCCTCTTCACATCCCTTGAGCCGGAACGCTTTTCCCAAAAGCAATAATATTTCCGGATCAACAAAAGGAGCAATTTCCAAAGCACATCTCAAAGCATCCACACACTCCTGATAATTTCGAGCTCTAAAGCAACAATTTGCCCTGATCAGGTATGCCCGGTAGTCCCATGGCGCTTTTTTCTCTTTAGCCGCAACCGCTTCCACTGACTTATCGGCCATAGCAGCAGCGTCGGCCCATCTCCCAGCCTGAATATAGGCATTTGCCAAATGCATCGGAGTGTAAATATGAGAATAAGCCAATGACTTCTCATAATCCTGAATGCAGCAATGCTTAAGCGTTCGATGATAAGCCCTTCCCCTGCTGAAATAGATTTCAGACAGAGAACTCTCACCCCATTTGCTTTTGATCTCAGCCTCCCGCTCAAGTGCTTTATTGTACCACCCAATCGCTTCATCAAAGCTTCCGTAGCGATCATAGGCATTGCCAAACCCCGCATAGGCAATGGAATAATCTTCATTAATCTGCAGTGCCTTATCAAAATCTTTTAGCGCTTCTTCAAACATTCCTTCTTGTTCTTTATTAAACGGGCGGTTGTAGAAGTGAACAAACTGCAGCGTGGTAACTCCTCTCATGTAATAGACATCCGCCAGTTCAGGCTCTAAATCAATAGCCCTGTTGAAAATGGCCTTGGCCTCATTTAAAGCTATTATCCCTTCCTGGCTAAATGGACTCCCCTTTTTGAAATAGGAAAGACCTTGATTATAGAGAGTCTCCCCCTCAAACTCCCGGGTCAATACACTTATTGGTATACACATAATTGTTCTGCCTGGTTTCTAAAACCTACTAAAAACTACAAGTAGTTTTTTCACCCGTCCGACAAACGGGTGGCAGTGTCACAGGATTCAACTGCTAGGCCATAGGCTCTCGCCTATGTTCCGGGTGGTCTCCTCTAAAAGAGTTTCCCCGCCACTGCTTAAAGCGAGTGTACTACCCGGAGAAGGTGTTACCTCCGCCTGGGTTCCGACTTGCGGCAACAGCCTTTCGCTGCGTGTACTGTGCCGCCCGCAAAATTTATAGCAAAGGGATTAACCTATACCTAACACATTTTTCCGGTGAATCTGCCATGAAACCAGGCTATTCACCTTCTTCCTTTTCGTGATTTTTTTAATCTTGGCCAGCACAGACTTTTTAACTGCTGACCATTGTTTCCAATTTGCCATTTGTTTAAATTCAGGTTTCTTTTTAACCAGTTTATCAAGCAACATCTTGGGTATCTTCTCATGATCAAAGCCCAAGCCACGCCGGGCTATGACATAGCCTGCCGCTTCGTGAACAGCTATGCCGTACATGTGCTGGTATTTTAGGATGCCTATGACCGAAGTAAAAGCCGGTTTTACCTTTAATATCGGCACTCCCTCACGGGCAGCACTCCGGTCAACTGCTTTTAGAAACTTCGACCAGACAAAACTGTGACTCATTCGGTTAAACTTGGCCGTTACGGACTTGTCATTTTTAAACTTTAAGTCCTCTACCGCCAGGGCGTAACCTTTTTCTTTAGCCTGGAGGATCACTTTCTTAGCCATTTCACAGGTCTGGTTATTTCTCCGTTTTGTTCTGGCATAAGTCCATTCGCCTTGACCAAGCCATTCACTGCCCCGGTATTGCCCCAGACAGTCTACCTGGGTTACGCCTAATCCGTCCGGGTTGGTGTCTACACCAAACGCACCCTTATGGTTATATGGCATCGGAACTTCTTCTTCAATACTCACATGGACGTAATATTTACCGTCTCTGCGGAGGATTTCTACCTGATAGGCACTGCCTGTTTTAAGATAATCCAAAACCATTTGCCGGTAGTTGATACCGTTAATCTTGCCGGTCTTTTTCGATGGCTTTTGAGCTAAATAGATCGGCACCGTTATGCGGTTATACCGAACGGATTCCCCTTTCTGTACCGGGTCGGCGGCTATATCAAGATAGATTTGGTCTTGGCTTTCGTATATGCGGGTATTTAGGTTGCCGCCTTTGGTTTTATCTCCCCGTGATAGATAACGGTTACTTCTGACTTCCTGCCACTCTTCCCTGGTAATATTGCCTTTGCAGCGTTCTTGAAAGAGCTTCTTTCCTCCGAATACAACAGGCGGAAAAGTATTGTTATCCAGGTGATTTTGCCAGAAGGCCAGTTTACGCTGTTCCTTTTCTAACCGTTTTTGCAGTTTGGCAATCTTAGCCAGCGATTTAGCCTTGGCGATACGCTTTTCTGTAAATTCAACCTTTGCTTTGGCGTTTTCATAGTGCATCTGCACTAATTTATATTGGCTTTTGATTGTGGTCTGGGCATCATATACTGCATCGTTAGCCTGCCGGGAGTTAAGTCTGAACTTTCCTTGTACAGTTATACGAATGTCTTGTACTTTCCATCCATCCAGCAGTCTTTTAAATGCCCAACGAACTGCGGCACAGTAATTATCCATGAGGTTATCAATGTATTCTTTCTGTTTAGCTGTCAGTTCCAGGATTATTCCCATCGCCGTTGTCTTCACTGGTAGTCACCTCGCTTTCAATGACCTTTGACAGCTTTTTTGCTACTCTGCCGCCACGTTTTCCATTTAAACCACTGGCAATATCACGAAAAACAGCCTGAATAGCATATTTGTTATTTGATGCATATTCAGTAAGCCTTCCTATTTGTCGATCAAGATTCCCGGCATCAGCCTGTTTTTGCGTAGATACCCTGGCGTAGAGAAATACGGTATTTTGAATTCGGCTATATTTTTTGCCCTCAAAGGATCCTACTTGGGACATTTTATAGCGGCGATGGCCAGTAGGAGTTCTTTCTGGAACTAATATCTTTTTCTTTTCCCAAACACGTAAAGTATTAATACTAACCCCTAAATATTTAGCTGCTTTGCCAATACTTATATAGTTTTCCATCCTAATCACCTGCCAAAATTATATCACATTATAGCAGGTTTTTTAATATTAATTTAGTTTTCTAGTAACAGTTATATACCTCCCTTTGGTTATTATATAAACTTGTGTTTATTCAATAATCATCCGGTTATTATTTTCCTGAACGATTATTTTGACAAATATCATTAGAATAACGTAATTCTGAGCACAACATATACTATATTGCACCATGCATACTAAATAAAAATAATCATTTATCCGCCCACCGGGTTATAATACCCAGACAATACCTGTTTTTCTGCCGCAGGATACCATCCTCACCCTGTTCCTGTACATATTTGAAAATAGTATCCTTAACTCCTGAATTAATATCCATATGCATCCAGAAAAATCAAATGCAGCCTGCTCTGCTGTTTCTTCCTCAAGCTATGTAAGTTATCAGCATCACCTTTTTATTTAATGCTCTAAATTGCATTTTAATCCTCTCTCTTTGCGAATATGTTTCTGTACACACAGCTAATAATATTCTATTGTTGTTTCATAGCTGCTTCGTAAGGTTTTCCATTAAGAAAACGCCCGATGAACAGAAGCCCCATGTGGTTTTCCTCATCTTCTGAAAGTTTTTGCCCCATATCAGCAACAGTTCCTCTTATGACACGCTGCTTATCCGGATATCCTGCCCAATAGACAATGGCGCATGGCATATCAGTAGGATATAATTTTTCAAGGCCTGCAAACAATTTTTTCGGATTGCTCAAAGTCATGTATGCAACTATACTAACCGGATACTGATTCAGATCTTTTAATATCTGCTCCCAACCTTCCAAATAAAGAGGGGCTGTTTGCATGACAAAGCGGGTGTCATATGAGGGAATGATACTTTTCCCCAGAGCTGCCAAAGCCGCTGCTTCGCATCCCATACCGGGAATAATAACAATATCCTGCTGATCGAACTGTTCCACATACCAGTGGCTGGGACCAAAAAAACAGGGATTGCCGGCATCAAGCAGTGCAACATCTTTCCCCTGAATGAGAAATTCCTTAATTGTGTTCACTCTCTCATCTCTCAAATTGAATCGTTTTATACGAAATTTCTCCATTTCATCTTCAGTTAAGTCCAACATTTGTTTACCTTCGTAATTCCAAAATCCTTCCCACGGATCGAATAGAACCGGCTTTTCTCCGACATACTCTGCAAAGAGTTTCACATCATTATCTGGAGCTACAATAGCATCCATCTGTTCAATCATGTTCAAAGCCTGCAAAGTGGCCATCTGAGGCCCGGCCGGTCCTTTTCCAATAACATAAAACTTACCACGTCCAATAACTTTGTTTTTCACAAGTTTTACCTCTTTCTGTTTTATTTTTTAATCATAATCGCAAAAGTAGAGGTTAATGAAAGCTCATCATATACTTCTTCCTCACCTTCCTGTAATTTGCGGCGAGCGAGCAGCAAGTAGCGTCCCGGTGATTTTCCCTGGAAAGTAATTTGACCGTCTCCGCCCTCCATTTTATGGAACCGGCGATATCCACCTGGCCCATTGCAAGCTATGTCCACTGCTAAACCGTCCAGAGGCTGTCCATGGAAAATTAAAAAACCATGAAGGTTTCCCTATAATGGATGATAACCTTCATGGTTAAAATGCTAATACAATTTGCAATTTTGATTACTTTTTGACCTTACGTTTAAAAAACAAAAACCGCAAAAACTTGTTTCATACAGAAACAAACCTTCGTGGTTTATTATCCAATATATATCTGTATTAAACTACTTCTTCTGTTTTGCAAGACAAAATAGCTTCAGCTATTAGTTTTTTCACTATTTTTATATTCTATACAATTCAAGAAATTCCTTCTTTATAAGATATTTTTTTATACATTTAACCTAGTTTTTATAAAATCTTTATCCGAACAAAGCGATAATTTCTACCTCATTACGGTAATATAGCTGCCTCATCGGAATAATTTCCCCGGCATCCAGTATCTTTAAAAAGCAATTATCCTTCGTACAGACGTCTATACAATTACTTTGCTCAACTGGTTAAGCACAGAAAATGAGAACCACGAAAGTTAACCCCTTTTACAAGCAATAGCTTTGCGGCAAAAACATACTTATTAAGCTTATATAAACATAATTTGCTTTTAAAGATAGGGTTAGTGTACACCTGTTGAATAGTTAGCAAATTTCACAAATAAAATTTGTTTTAATTTGGTATCAGGCTCGGTTTTCTCGCTGAATGTCAGCCTCAAGAGGACGGTGTTCATAAAACGTTGAGAAATATATTCCGATAAAAATTAATACCATTCCGATCAGGTGGGACAAAGTGAAAATCTCTTTAAGAAATATTACGGCAAGCACACTGGAAAAGACCGGTACGAGATTGAAAAACATACCGGCAATATGTGCTCCACCGGATTCAATTGCCTTATTCCAGAAGAAGAAAGATAGCAACGATGGGAAAAGCCCCACGTATAGTAAAATCCATACCATCTTTATATCTACAGAAAAGAAATGGTGTTGATAAATATCCCAGGCATAAAACGGAGCAATGCCAATAAGCCCAAAAAAGATAAATACTGTGATCAGTCCTATTTGATCAACATCTGCCTGGAGCTTCTTAAATAGAATTGAATAGATTCCGAAGCATACCACCGAGACAAGAACAAGTATATCGCCGTAATTTATATTCAAATTCATAAGAATACTAATGTTACCTTTGGAAATGACGATCAATACACCGATTAGGGCCAATAGCACACCTATGATTTGATTGACTTTGGCTTTCTGCCCACCCACCATCCACGAGAGAAAAAAAATCACCAAAGGCATCGTTGCAAAGATAACGCTGACATTAATAGCGGTGGTCCAATTCAGCGCCCAGTAGAGAAAAGTGTTGAAGGCGGTGACACTAAAAAACGCTAGCATCATCAAGTATTTCCAATTTTTACAATAAAAGTCCCAGTCGCGCTGCACCGCTCGAACGCCAAATGGTAGTATCAGGAATAAGGCTACCACCCACCGCCAAAACGACAGGCTAAACGCCGGTATCAGCAAATTGGCGGCTTTGCCGACCACGGTATTACCGGCCCAGAATAGAGTGGCGAGAGTTAACAACATATATGGAGATGTAATGAATCTCCGCTCAGGCCCAACTTCTTTTTTTTGCATGACTCAATTATCCCCCAGTCTCCACCGATTATCCTAATCGATCTCGGCGAGTATAGTTTCTGCATAACTAACATTGAAATTGAAACCTGGTTTCTTCTTATTCACAGCGATACATCAATTCCGCAGGGGCTTACAACCACTAATGATGATGATTCCCCTGCTCCATAAATATTTAGGAGAAATTTAATCACACTACGTACGCTTGGATCATCTTCGACAACTAAGATAGTAATTTTCATTAGGAAATTTCTCATCCTTTATTCAGGTTTCAAGAGGGGAACGGGATGCTAATCCCAAAGCCAGCTAGCAGGCATGATCCGGGCGCAGACTATCAAGAGGGCACCAGCTTTTTAACGATCCTTAACACTGTTCATACACCCCCCTTCAATTTAATAGTTCTATACCAAAGACCTTCGAATTTGTAATTGCAGTTTTTGGGGCTAGCCGATTCAAATCCATTCAAACTACCTTACCTTTTGAGAGGTATTTTCACAGTAAAGATCGTTTCTTTATCCTTACTGCTCAGATCTACACCACCTCCGTATTTGGCTGTGATGTCCTTTACTATGGACAGACCCAGGCTGGAGTGGCCTTCTTTTGATGTAAAACCGGGTTTGAAAATAGATTCCCGGATATCCGGCCCAATTGGTTTGCCCGCGTTCGAAGTCGATCATTACTTTCACCTGCCTATGTTCACTTTCATTATTTTCCACGGCTTCCAAGGCATTATCGATCAGGTTGCCGAGCAGAGAGCTTACATCAAAAGAGCTTAAAGGCAGTTCTTTCAGATTGCACTCAACACCGACTTCCAAGTCTATGTTTCTGGCTTCGGCCAAGCCTACTTTGGTATTAAGAATGGCACTGACGTTTACATTATCCGTTTCAATCAATTCTCTGGTTTTCGTTATTGTACCGAAAAAACTGTTGATATAGTTCTTCGCTCCTTCATAAGAACCACTTTCCAGCAACCCGTAAATCGCCTGTAGCTGATGGTGGAAATCGTGACGATGCTTTCTGGAAGAATTAATTAATTGATTAATCTGTTTCAAGTTTTCTGCATTTCGCTTGGCTTCGCAATCCTTTTCTGCATATTCTTCGATTTTCCTGATGGTAACAGTGAAGCCAGATTCATTTCCTCCAAGAGCTTTCCTTCTTTCTTTGCTTGTCTCAAAAAAGGAAATAATTACTATCAAGACAGTAAATTTTTACTTTCACTTAATTCAACAATCCTTGCTGAAACCATCACACCATTAATATGTAACAATTGGGTAAACATCTCTTGAAATTTCTTCTTAGCAGCAACAGAAGCAAGGTTATTGAAAACTATCCAGGTACTTTACACGTTGAACACGAATTTTTCAGCGTATTTCGTTCTCCTTCACTCCGGATTGGTCAGACGGCAGCAGTGTGTCTTGCTTTCGCTATTGCCTCTTAAGAAATATTTATACATAGTATCTTATATTTCTTTTTTTAACTTTTATTTTTTTAAGTCTTATTTATACAAATTTTATTTTTTATAAAACATTTTTATGAGGTTCAACGATCACCGACACCCGTCTCCATATTTTACTGTATCATATCAGCAAAAAGCCTTAACTGGTTAAGCACAGAAAATAAAAACCACGAAAGTTAACCTTTTTTACAGGTCAATACCTTCGTGGTAAAAATATACTTATTAAGCTTGCATAAACACAATTTGCTTTGAGTTTCTCGTTCATATCTGGTATCACGACTTCTTGTCGCGTTCTGCGTTCTCTTCTCTTAAGACTATATTCTCTATAATTTACAAAATTCCTTCCCTATTTTTAACAATATTTTTCTGCCCCATTTTCGATAAAAGAACTTTCCTATGAGAAAGATATGCTGACCAATCAATCACTGACAGCGCAGTTATGAGTTTAGCTATGACCAGCAAAATAATTTTCCGCGCGAACCACTTTAGAGCCTGCTTGACAACGGTCACTGTTTTAACATTTGTTACCGGATTATCAATGATTTAGCCAGCATTGGTGAACCAACGGTAAAATACTTTAAGCTGTGTTCATAAAAGCTTTACTCGGCACAATTTTCTATTTCTTTATTAGCGGAAACTCTAAGATCTATAATAAGCTATTCATCTACAATCACTTTAACATACCATTTCCTATATGGAACCGGATTTTAACCTGAGTTATTTCATCCATTGCGATACCCCCACTATAGTGTTTCAGAGTACTTGAAAAACTCTGAAAACCTTTGTAGTTTATTATCGCATGGACCAGATTATTATATAAGGCACTCTGTTTTTATGCGTTTATGTTCGTTATTCAATTAAACCTCGTTATCAAACTGATACCTTTCATATAAGCCCATGCATTAAGTCAGCCCGGTTTATTTGTCCGTTATAGTAGCCTGTATTTATGCTTGTTCACCCATATAACGGTTAAGTTAACATTAATCACAAGTTCTTTTCATTATTTAAAGTTATTATAATATGGAGGTATTAGAAATAACCATGGAGTAGTTATAATTCCCATACATACTCCTATCTTAAAAGCTATATTCTTTGGTATTTTTAATGTAAGAGATAAATGATAGTTTAGAAATCCTATTAAGAGTGAACATCCAATAATCGTAAATATAACTTCTAAACCTATCCACTCTTTATAATTAGAATACTCTAATCCTTTGACTAATACTAAAAAAATAAAACCCAAAAAGTCTACCGTAATACCCATAATAAAAGCTAAATTGACACAAGTATTAAAAGATTTCTTATTATTAACATAAAATTCATTATTCCTCAATATTAAGTAGTAAATTGACCTGTCAATAAAATAATTTACAAATAACATAGGTATACCTATTAATGGGTTAAATAACATCAACCATATTGGAAATATAATATTATACAGTCTGTTATTCAAATTAACTCACCTCAAATTAACCATACCAATTGTAGTAGACGTCTCTGGTGCTTTTGGTGGCTCAAAAGCACATTCAATCAGGGGCGTCTTTTCCTTTCCTATGTGATATGGTCATTATATACAGCAATTGTCGGACAGGCAATCCCGTCTGCTTTTGGGCAATTTAGATTAGCAGAAACATCAATATTAAGTAGTAAATTGACCGGTCACTAAACGACTACCGGCTGAGGCCGGTAGGTTTGTCAATAACTGAAAGTCATTAATTGCGGCTAAAGCCAGCTAAATGAAGCCATTGGCTAAAATCAACTAAAGAAACCATGACTAAACTCATGTCGTAACCCTAAAATTTTCTTCTAATTCATCTTCCGTTTGTTTTTCTACATACTCTCTTATCATTTCATCGGTTACTACCAAACGTTTATCAAACTTTTACTATTTATCTGTTCGTTTCTGTGCCATAAGGTATACCTCATCATCCGCACGTGCTGATATTATGATAACTCTCATTACATCATTTTCCATCACCAGCTTGTATACCACCCGCAAACCAAGCTTTTTCAACTTTATTTTGAGATAGCCAGCCAGTTTTGTACTATCCCTATTGCCGAGAGGTTTGCCGTAACCGCCTTCTGTCTGCGGAAAAGGATTGCTTGATACCTTGTCAATGGCTTTAAGTACCTGCAAACGCTGGCTAAAGTCAAGCCGTTTTAAATCCTCTACCGCTTCTTTTAACCCACCTTCCGCAAGATAAAAATCTAAACCTGTAAAATAGTGGAGCATAAATAATATTAATTACAACCATAAAAAAAACTGATCCATAAACTGGAAGGATCTCTGTTTTTTGTGTCGAATTATCACTAATAAGAATAAATATTAGTGAGGGATCGTCATGGACTTACAACCTATTTTAGAACAACTAGCTAAATTACCCCCCGAAATATTGATGAAGATAATGCCCGAATTAAAAGTAGAAGTTCCGAAGGCAGATCCCTCAGGTGCAGTACTTATCGGTGTCTTTTTAGCAAGAAGCCTGGGCATCGGTAAAATAATTGACAACTTTATAGGCGAAGAATATGTTACTTATGAGCATCTACGTGAAGACAGAGCCAACGGTTCTAAATGTCGGGTAAGTACTGGTTTGGCATGTGAAATAATGGTTGGCGACATGCTGGGCAGAAATAAAGATCTCACCCGTTTATATAAATTTGAAGAAGCTTGTGAAAACTGGCAAGTCGAAACAATACTCGGTATACCGTCCGAAAAATTTAATGATGACAAAATGGGTAGAGCCCTTGACGCTATAAACTCAAATGCAAAATATATGGCTAATGTATTGCAGGATATTGTTTTATCAGCATCCAAGAAATTTGGAGTTCCACTTAACACTTTTTACAATGACACATCCTCCATTCCAGTCTCTGGTGTTATGGAGGATAACGATAAAGTTCAATACGGGTATGGTGGTCTACCGGGTTTAAAACAATTAATCCTTAATCTTACGATAGCCTCTGGTGCATCTTTGCCGGTAACATCATCAATTGATTCCGGTAATGTTCAAGGCGGTACGACTTTTGAGCGTTCATTCGAGAAGGTTAAAGAGATTACCGATGACCAAGAATTTGAGATGATTATTGATCGTGGTATCCTAACCCAAGATAATATGCATTTGATGCTTACTAATAGCAACCAAAAGGCCTTTTTTATAGGTCCACTCAAGGATGAGCTATCAAAGAATTGGGTCTTAGAGCAATTAAATGAGGCTAAAAAAGATGATTTTGCTGCTATTGACTATCGCTCTAAGAAAGAAATAGAAAGAAATCTACCCAGACACTACGAGGCGTTAGAGACAAAATATACGTTTAAGGTAAAACTTGAGCCTCCCTCAGAGGGTAGTAAGAACAAAAAGCAACTCAAAAAAAGTAAGCGAATATTTGCGACACATACTATAAGGGCGGTTATTTATTGTGATTTAAACAAAAAACCTAAGGAACAAGAGCGTCGTCAAAAGCGTATAACCAGCACAGAAGATGCATTAGTAGAACTAAATGGTAAGCTCAACAAACGTAACTTAATTACGAAGGAAGCCTGTGAAAAAGCAGTAGATAATATTTTTAAAGGGCAGCCTGAAATGCGTAGGCTGTTTAATGTAACAATTAAACTAAATCAACATAATGCTATTGTTATGTCCTGGTCAAAAGATGAAGCTATAATTCCAGAGCTTGAGAAAACCGACGGTATCTTTGTGCTTTTAACCAACCATGACAAAGAGAAGGTTGATGCTAATGAACTGCTTACCCGCTATCGTGGTAGGAACGACATCGAAATCAGTTTTAGGTTTTTGAAGGGTTCTCTTGATTTACAACAAGTATTCCTTCGCAATCCTGAAAGAGTAGATGCCTATTGCTTTTTAAAAGTATTGGCTATGCTTGTGCTTAATTTAGCAGCCTGGCTGTTAGCTAAAAATGGCAAAAAGATGTCTCCCCAAAAATTACAGAGAGAACTTGGCGACCTAACTATCTCAGAACAAAGGTTGCAGCCTATTGGTATACACCATTGGAATGGGACGAATATTCCTAATACTATTGATGTATTGGTTAATCTGTTTAACTTACCACATCCACTTGAATTAATAGAGGTTATTAATTCAGCAATCAATTTTTCTTATCATATTGAGAAATGGTTTAAGGATAATTTTAGAAAATAAGGTTTGGCAGTGGTTCCCAGTTTACTGATCCCTTAGTGCGAAACCTGGGTTTTAAATACTCCACCTGCCACACTTACTCAAGCTCCACTTCTACATTATCCAAGTCTGTTTTGTTTATACCAAGCTCGGCTAACACTTTGTCTTGCGGGACTAAGTCATCAGAACTTGTATTCTCCATACGTTTTTCCGCTTCCAGTAACAACCGGTATTCCTCTATCGTTTCAAGCATTTGTTCGTAAACTTCGGGCGTTAAGAGTACACAAGTCGGCGTATTATTTTTCAACACAATCTTAAATCCAGCTTCCTTAACTTCATCAAAGATTTTGTTAGCTTCGCCTTTGTTAAAGCGGGATATTGGTACCAAAGAATTCATGACATTCCTCACAGAGATGTTTTCAGGCATATTTATCAAACCCTTTCTTACCTTTTAAGCAAGTTTCATTTGATATTATTATATGCATTACAAATAAATTTATCAATATATTTATCAATATATTTAACTTACCAAACTTTGACACAAGCTTTGTTTAAATTCAAGTTTCTTTTTAACCAGTTTATCAAGCAATATCTTGGGTATCTTCTCATGATCAAAGCCCAAGCCACGCCGGGCTATGACATAGCCTGCCGCTTCGTGAACAGCTATGCCGTACATGTGCTTGTATTTTAGGATGCCTATGACCGAAGTAAAAGCCGGTTTTACCTTTAATATCGGCACTCCCTCACGGGCAGCACACCGGTCAACTGCTTTTAGAAACTTCGACCGGACAAAACTGTGACTCATTCGGTTAAACTTGGCCGTTACGGACTTGTCATTTTTAAACTTCAAGTCCTCTACCGCCAAGGCGTAACCTTTTTCTTTAGCCTGGAGGATTACTTTCTTAGCCATTTCGCAGGTTCGGTTATCTCTCCGGTTTGTTCTGGCATAAGTCCATTCGCCTTGACCAAGCCATTCACTGCCCCGGTATTGCCCCAGACATTCTACCTGGGTTACGCCTAATCCGTCCGGGTTGGTGTCTACACCAAACGCACCCTTATGGTTATATGGCATCGGAACTTCTTCTTCAATACTCACATGGACGTAATATTTCCCGTCTCTGCAGAGGATTTCTACCTGATAGGCACTGCCTGTTTTAAGATAATCCAAAACCATTTGCCGGTAGTTGATACCGTTAATCTTGCCGGTCTTTTTCGATGGCTTTTGAGCTAAATAGACCGGCACCATTATGCGGTTATACCGAACGGATTTCCCTTTCTGTACCGGGTCGGCGGCTATATCAAGATAGATTTGGTCTTGGTCTTCGTATATGCGGGTATTTAGGTTGCCGCCTTTGGTTTTATCTCCCCGTGACAGATAACGGTTACTTCTGACTTCCTGCCACTCTTCCCTGGTAATATTACCTTTGCAGCGTTCTTGAAAGAGCTTCTTTCCTCCGAATACAACAGGCGGAAAGGTATTGTTATCCAGGTGCTTTTGCCAGAAGACCAGTTTACGCTGTTCCTTTTCTAACCGTTTTTGCAGTTTGGCAACCTTAGCCGGTGATTTAGCCTTGGCGATACGCTTTTCTGTAAATTCAACCTTTGCTTTGGCGTTTTCACAGTACATCTGCACTAATTCATATTGGCTTTTGATTGTGGTCTGGGCATCATATACTGCATCGTTAGCCTGCCGGGAGTTAAGTCTGAACTTTCCTTGTACAGTTATACGAATGTCCTGTACTTTCCATCCGTCCAGCAGTCTTTTAAATGCCCAACGAACTGCGGCACAGTAACGATCCATGAGGTTATCAATGTATTTTTCTGTTTAGCTGTCAGTTCCGGGATTATCCCCATCGCCGTTGTCTTCACTGGCAGTCACCTCGCTTTCAATGACCTTTGACAGCTTTTTTTCTATTACTACAATATGCCCGCCAAAGTCGCTAATGTATTTCTCTAAGTAGGCATAACCGAACCGTGCTAAACGGTCTTTATACTCAATAATTACTAAGGCGCTATTAGTCTCCTTTACAGCCTTAAGTAACATCTTTTTCTTTTCCCAAACACGTAAAGTATTAATACTAACCCCTAAATATTTAGCTGCTTTGCCAATACTTATATGGTTTTCCATCCTAATCACCTACCAAAATCATATCATATTATGGCAGGTTTTTTGATATTAATTTAGTTTTCTAGCAACAGTTATATCCTCCTTTTTCAATAATCTATTAATTTTTTTATCTATCTCAAAACCTTTTCCACTGGCTTTCCTTTTGCCAATTCATCCACCAGTTTGTCAAGCCACCTGATTTTCTGCATGAGTGGGTCTTTGATTTCTTCGACACGGTGCCCGCAAATCACACCTGAAATTTTGGCAGCGTTCGGATTTATCTGTGGGGCTTCGTTAAAGAAAGTTTCGTAGTCTACATTCTTCACAATTTGCACTTGCAAGCCAGAATCGTCATATCCCGTCAACCAGCAAATCACGGCATCAACCTCGGATTTGATACGCCCTTTGCGCTCCGCCTTTTGAACAAGCAGCGGGTAGACGGTCGAAAACGCCATCTTATATACGCGCTCATTTGTCATAGAATTTCACTCCCTTTCGCTTTCCGCTTTGTTCTCCACCGCACAATATCGGTGATGAGTTCATAATCGATTGGCTTGCCAAGTGGCAACTGGATCGCTCCCTTGGAAGTCTTATATCCTGCGAGCCGCTTCGCAAACTCAGACGTAGCTTCGCCGCCGGGATACAGCCCAATATGTTTTTTGAATGCCGCAAAGTGGATGAGGTTTTCGTCCTGCCAGAATGTCGGCATCTGCCACGAGATCTTCTCCGTGGCTTCCGGCGCAGCTGCGTGGATAGCTTCGCGGATATTTTGTAACAGAGGCCGCACATCTTCCGGTTGTGCCGCGATATATTCGTCAATACTGTTTGGTTTTACACAAAAGTGATCTTGTTCCGTGTTTTTAAATTCACGACCGCACTTCGGACATTTCCACATTTCACCCACACTCCTTGTTATTATGCCCCTTATTCATCATATTCTGCACATCAGACACTTCATGTAAAACGGTACAAAGCAAAATAACACTACAGGAAGATTCCGGCATTGCCTGAATGCCGTTTACCGTTATGACATTTTCAAGATTCTTTTCCTCTGCTCTTACCCGCAATACCTCCAGCATTTCTTTGGATATCTCCACCGCATATATCTTATCATTTGTTATTTCAGCAGCGGCGAATGTAAATATTCCCGTACCGGCTCAGGTGGATAGCTACAAAATCAAGCTGATCATGCAAAAGATCGGCGGCTGGGCGTATTCCGGTCAGAAAAAGAAAATCAAGGGCTATGGCGCTCAGTATGTGTGGGTACGAGCTTCAGATGAATCCACACCTCAATCTCGGAACCTTTTAGAACCTTGATTTATCAACGCTTTTTCCAAAGGTTCCATAGTTCCAATATAAATAAAGAATTATAGATATAGGAAAAGGGTTATCGTGCGTACCCGCATATATGCGCGTATAGGTTTGGAATTCTTGGTTCCCCTTGGAACCTGGAACCCTGGAAAGGCAGAAAGGACTTGCATGAGAGAAAAAAACATAGAAATAAAACATCAACGGCATGACGTGGCAGCAGATTGCGTTTTCTATCGGCAAATATGATGGGCAGTACCCGCGCCGCAAGCATAACGAGTTTTTAAAAAAGCACCGTTTTAATGAAAAGAAAAATATAGCTGTCTGATATCGTAAAGAGTGCTTTCCGGCTGTTGACGAGAGCACTCTTTTTTAAAATGTGCACCAATTGATGCATATATATTTACAAACAGCATATAATATAGTATCATTGCATTGCAAAGAGGTGATGCAATGGACCCTCATTACAATCAGAAATATACCAAAGAGCAAATTTTTACTGTTTTGCAGACAATACAGGATTGCGTTAGAGAAAGCCGATTTTACATTTCAAAAAATGAGAATAGACAGGAAAACATTGATTTCATAAATGAATATAATCTCACCAACAAAAAGCAGAAAGAGATTCTTCTAAAAATAGCACCAGAGGACTTCTGCCATACTCTGCAAAATATGAAATTGGGATTTGAGCATGAGGTGTTATATGTTTTTTGTCCGCAGGTCATGCTGTTCAATTTTGAAGGCAATGAGGAATGGGTAGATGTTTATAACAAATTTAACATAATCGACCCCAATGGAGGAAAGCGTGTGGTAGTCATATCATTCCATAAGCGTAATAAGCCGATAGATTACTTGTTTAGGTAATGCCCTGAAGTGAAAGGAGGGAGCTTTATGGATGGGAAAATGACATTTTGTGAGGAATGCAGAAAAGATGTTGCCTATTCATTGAAAAGTGTTTCTACGACAGGCGCATTAAAAGGTGAAGAATATGAATTTGCCGGAAAGAAGGCGATATGTGCCGAATGTGGTGCTGAAGTCTATGCAGCCGAAATTGAGGATGAGAATCTAAAAATATTGTATGATGCTTATCGTCAAAAAAACGGGATCATTTCGTTTGAGAAAATCTTGGAGATTCCACAAAAGTACAACATTGGAAAACGTCCACTCTCCTTGCTTTTAGGTTGGGGAGAAATGACGTTTACCCGCTATTGTGACGGTGATATGCCGACAAAGCAGTATTCCGATGTACTGCGGAGAATTTATGAGGAACCGGCTTTTTATCTGTCACTGCTGGAAGAAAGCAAAGGAAACCTGAAATCTCTAATGGCGTATGAAAAGAGCAAACGCGCCACTGTAGAATTGCTTGGTGAACAAAAAAATGAGACGTCTAAAGTAGATAAGGTCATCGGTTACCTGTTGTTCCGGTGCGAAGATATTACACCGCTGGCATTGCAGAAAGCTCTTTATTATATTCAGGGTTTCTATTATGCATTTATGGACAGTTTCTTGTTTACAGAGGATTGCGAAGCTTGGGTACATGGCCCGGTTTACCGGGAAATCTATAACCGTTATTCGAGTTACCGTTTTGACCCAATTGAAAGCAACGATGAATTTGATGTTTCTGTGTTTACGGATGCGGAAAAAGCCGTTATTGACAGTATTATTCAGAACTTTTGCTGTTACAGTGGGAAAATACTGGAGCGGTTTACGCACTCTGAAATGCCTTGGATCAAAACGCGTGGCAATCTGCCTGCTGACACACATTCTAACCGCAAAATCAGCAAAGAGATTATCGGTGAGTATTTTATTGCTGTAAAGCAAAAGTACAATATGTTAATGCCCAATGACATTGAGAATTATACTCAGGTTATGTTTAAAAGGTCAATCAAAAGTTGACGAAAATGACGAAAGTAAAGTTGTATAATGGTAATATAGGAATAGCAGAATATAATAGCCCTAGCGGGGGATAACCGCCAGCGCGGCTCATCCACAAAGCAGGGCTACGGTGCCCGCCTGGCGTAAGCTGAGGTTATCGGTCCTCAAAGAGGAACCCCTTTGCCGTGAGTGTGCAAAGAAAGGCCGGCTTACCCCTGCTACCCAGGTCGACCAAATTGACGGCGACGTGGTTAACTTGGCCAGAGAGAACCTCCAGCCTCTTTGCCAGTCGTGCCACTCAAGGAAGACGTCCAGGGAAAATGACCACCCAAATGCAGTGCTCGAACGGCCTATGCCGGAAGATTAAATTGTAACGATTTCTTTCATCAACAAATCAACCCCCCCTATCTCAATAATTGTGTTCTTAACTCTTGGTATCTCTATTTATCAGCCTTTGTGAACTACCCCCGCTTACGTTCCACTAAGAAGCGGGGGCTTCCAAAGGAACATCAACGAGCGTTTCCTGATTCATCAGCCACGGCCTACCGTTACAAAGAGCAATAGGTCTTACACGGCCTCCAGCAGGCACGACTTCGGGCGGTCCCCGCCCTACAACTATATATCTAAGCCGCTAGCATTTCTAAGCCACGACGTTCTATCAATATGGCTGACACCAAATCCCTGGGCATAACCATTCCACAAGCAGGACACCGGTGCACTCTGACACTCAAATCCTTTGGCACATTGGCACCACAAAGACATGTCTGGGAAGTGCCATGAGGAGGGACAGGAAGAAATATTTTACCATATCTGTGACATTTATACTCAACAAAGTTTCTGAATGTACCCCATGAAGCATCATGTATGCTTTTAGCTAGGTAGTGGTTTTTGACCATGTTCTTGCTCTTTAGATCTTCCATGAAGACAATATCATGGCTCTGAACCACGTCTAGACTGGCCTTGTGTAGAAAGTCTTTTCGTTGATTAGTTATCTTAGCATGAAGTTTAGCCACTTTAGTTTTGGCTTTCCCTCGGTTGTTAGAACCTTTCTTTTTGCGAGAAAGTCTTCGCTGTTGTTTGGCTAACTTCCTTTCTGATTTACGATAGTATTTTGGGGTTCCTATTTCTGTACTATCAGACAATACAGCAAAATGTTCAAGGCCCACGTCTATTCCAATGGATTTGGTACTGTCGATAAGATTTTCGAGTACTTCCACTTCGGCAGTCAAATTAGCGTACCACTTACCACCGTGATACTTTATGTTAACCCTGGATATTTGACTGGCATCAAATTCCCGGTGAGTTGTCATTTTTACAAAACCAATCTTAGAGAGATAGATTTTACCCGGCTTAGAGAAAGTTTTCTTTACAGCATCCACCTGGGGATAGGTAAATGATGTGTAATGGTCACGGTTTTTGAACCGGGGGTATCCGGCTTCTTTGGCAAAAAACCGCTGATAGGCAAAGTCTACCCGGCGCAAAGTATCCTGCATTACCTGACTGTGAACTTGCTTGTATTCCAGATGTTCTTTTGTATAGCCCGGCAGCATATTCTGCTGTTTATTATATGTCAACCCTTGGCCGGTTTCTTTATACACACGCTGACGCTCAGATAAAGACCAGTTATAGAGTTTCCGGCAAAGTTTTAGTGTGTGAAACATTTTTTTCTGTTGCTCTTTGGTCGGACGCATTTCAAACCGGTAGACAATTTGCAAATGATTCACCTCTTTTCACCCTGGGTTTCAATGTACTTCTTAATTACTTCAATGGGTGCACCACCTGTAGTTAGAAGACAAAAACTTTGCGACCAAAAATATTCTTTCCACAGCTGCTTTCTAACTTCCGGAAACTCCTTTTTAATAAGTCTGGATGATGCACTTTTGAATGCATTGATGTACTTAGAAATTTCCGTATTAGGGTGAGCCTTGAACAATATGCGTGTGTGATCTTTGTCATGGTTGTATTCAAGAAAACTAATATTATATTTTGGTGCAATATACTCACCAATTTCTTTGATACGGTTTGCTATTGTGTCGTTTATAACTTTTCTGCGATATTTTACTACCAAAATCAGATGATATGTGAGTAAGAAGACCGAGTGGCTATTTGTATCAAGTTTGCTCAATAATAATCAGCCTTTCGTTATTGCGTCTGATTATATTTTGCCACATCATAGAGGCTTTGGCAAACATTTTATTAGTACACAAAACAAGGCCGCCATTCATCCCACCACCTTAGAGGTGGGGGAATTCTGGCGGGGTTTGGTTAAATCCGCTCCAAAGCCATCCCGATAATCCTATCCGCATGATCGGCCATAAACAACGGTATATTCAGCAGGTCATCATCAAGGCGCGGGTTATTCAATGAAAACCGGACACGAAGCTTTACCTTATCTTCGTATTTTTCTTTGTACTTTTTCAGGCTCCGGCTTTCCACATTGCTCTCCGATTTTACTTCCACCGGTAAAATCTCGTTTTCTCTCTGGATTAGAAAGTCAACTTCATACCGCGGATTGTCCATCGTCCAATAGCGTGGCATGACTTCAAACTGGTTTTGCAGCGCCTGCAGGACATAATTCTCACTTAAAGCACCTTTAAATTCCACAAACAGCCGATTGCCCTCGCCAAAGGCAGAAGGGGCTAAAAGGGATAAGCGGCGCAACAGTCCTACATCTGCCATATATAACTTGAAGGCAGATAAATCGTCATAAGCCGAAATTGGCAAACCCGGCGCGGTACTGCGGTATATCTTATAAGTTAGGTTTGCATCGCAAAGCCATTGCAGGGCATCCTCGTATTCTCTGGCCCTTGCTCCTTCCTTAACAACCTTATAGATAAACTTCTTATTCTCCCTTGCCAGTTGGGAAGGGATTGACTTCCATATCAGCGATATTTTCGGAAAGTCCTTAGGGTCTGGGTGCTTGGCAAAATCACGTTCATAGGCGCCCAAAATATTAGACAGAACCTGCTGCATCAGCTCTACATTCCGGTCTTGCGTCCAGGAGCGAACAGATTCCGGCATACCGCCTGTTACAAAATACATTTTAAGCTTCTCATATAGTGGATTGAAAAAAGCCTCCGGAATTGGCTCGATTCTATCTACGCTGTCCATGTAAGCGGCGAAGTTTCCGTCGCCATTGGCCATTAAAAATTCCGTAAAGGTCATTGGCATGATTTCCAAAAAATCCACCTTGCCAACCGGAAAAGAAGCAGGTTTGGAAAGAGCAATGCCCAATAACGATCCTGCACAAGCCACATGATAATGGGGCGTGTTTTCACAGAAATATTTCAGCGTGTTCAAAGCGTTGGGACATTCCTGTATCTCGTCAAAAACAATGAGCGTGTCCTCCGGGCTGTCTCGTTTAATGACCTCACCGCTTGCCATCATCAGGTTTTGCAGAATACGCTCCACATCCTTGGTGCTCTCAAAAAACTGTTTATACTCCGGGTTCTCATCAAAGTTGAAATAAGCCATGTTTCCATAGCGGCGTTTTGCGAATTCCTTGAGAAGCCAAGTTTTACCGACCTGACGTACCCCTTTTAAAATAAGGGGTTTTCGATATTTGGAGTTTTTCCAGTCCAGCAGCTTTTGCATAACCAGTCTTTCCATACTACCACCTCCCAAATAACACATTATTATAAATATTTATCGTATTATAATCACATTTATATTGATAAGTATAGGCGAAATTCCAATATCAGTCAAGATGAATCACATTATTATAATAAAATAATCACTAAAAATCACATAATCGTGTAATTCTAGTTGTGTGGTTTTAGCACTAAAAAACCTGCCCCGATAAACAAGGCAGGTTTTTTAGTGTTTTCCTTATTTCTACATCAGTTTGAACTTTTAAGCCGCATACTCGAACACCCAATGCAACCGACACCAATTCTTAACACTGTTATGGTTTATATCGATGCGTATCATTTCATTCCACTCTAAGAAAAGCCATTGCTGGCACCGTTGCCTGCTATCCTTTTGCACTGGCAGTTTAAACTTATCAATACTTCAAATTGGTTGGTTAACTGGCCATGACTTATCCGTTTTCAATGCAATAAGTCGAGCTGAATTTAGAACAACCAGAAGCGACCCTATATTATGAGTAATTGCTCCCATTATTGGATTTAATAAACCCGCACCCGAGGCAATCAGAGCCAATCCGTTAAAAACCACAGCAAAAGCTATATTAAAATTAATAGTTTTTATAGTAGACCTGCCCAGTCGCAACAGATAGGGCAGTTTTGTCAGATCATCACTCAACAGGGCGATATCCGCAGCTTCCATAGCCACATCTGTCCCCATGGCTCCCATAGCAATACCGATATCCGCTGCAGCCAAAGAAGGGGCATCGTTTATTCCGTCACCAACCATTGCCACTTTATAGCCTGACTCTTGCAGTTGTCTTATATGTTTTAATTTTTGCTCCGGCAAAAGCCCGGCGTAAAACTCTTTAATGCCGCTTGCTCCGGCGATATGAACTGCCACAGAGTAATCATCTCCGGTTAACATTAGGATTTTTTTAAGATTAAAGTCCTGCAAAGCTTTTACTAAAACCGGCACAACAGGGCGCAGCCTATCTTTTATGTATATATTTCCGATTGCTATGTTGTTTTCTTTTACTGTAAGAACTTTAACTCCAGCCTCAGTTTCTGTTCCCATTAGATTTAACCGCTCTACGTTTTGTTCTCCAGACTCGGTACCAACAAAAATATTTTTACCGTGAACCTGTGAAGTTACACCCTCACCAACGATATTTTTAAACATTTCCGGTTCGCCTATAGACAATTTCTTTTGCTCCGCGGCTTCAAGAATAGCTCGGGCTAAAGGATGTTCGGAATATTTCTCCGCCGCGGCCGCTACAGAAAGCACGTAATCTTGCGTAAGTCCGTTTAAGGGATTAATCCCGGCAACCACAGGCCTGCCGATAGTAAGTGTACCTGTCTTGTCAAAAACGATAACAGCAATTCTGGATACTTCCTCTAAAATTGCACCGCCTTTAATAAGTATTCCGTTTCTGGACGCATTGCCCAGAGCCGATACTACGGCCGTGGGGGCAGAAAGAATAAAGGCGCAGGGACAACCAACAATAAGTACCGTAATTGCACGTTGCAAATCCCCTGAAAAGAGATACACCAGGAAACTAAGGGTTATAATAACCGGGGTAAAATATTTGGCATAATGATCGGCTACTCTTAAAATCGGGGCCTTTTGGCTTTCAGCATCTTGAACCAGCCGGATCAATTTGCCTAAAGCTGTATCTTCCCCCACCTTTTGTACTTCTATCACTATCATCCCGGAATAGCTTACTGAACCGGCATAAACAGAATCACCTATTGTTTTATCCACAGGTAAGGACTCTCCGGTAAGTGAGGCTTGGTTAATGGAAGCATTGCCACGAACAACAACACCATCCACAGGAACCTTCTCGCCGGAGCGAATAATTACCCTGTCACCCAGATGTATTTCCTGTAACGGCACGGAAATCTCAGCACCGTCCCGTATGGCAGTAGCCTGATCAGAACCCAGTTGTATAAGTGCGTTTATGGCTGATCTGGCTTTTTGAGCGGTAAACTCTTCCATCAATGAGCCTAAAACCATAATCAGGGCCACCACTGCTGCCGGCAAATAGTCGCCTGTTAACACCGAGGCAATCATAGCCAGACTAACCAATTCATCAACGTTAAGCTCCTTTTTCAGCAAACCTCTGGCCGCACCCAGAATAATCGGTCCCCCCAGTATTGCCACTGCCGTTAACGCCAGTATATCGGCAGGCAAAATGTAAGCCCTTTTTTCCAGCAAAAAACTGGCTATAATGAGTACAATTCCTGAAAAAACCAAATAAAACTCTCTCATCATCAATAATTCCCGATACTTACTGACATTTGTATATCTGCCTATCACTTGAACCAGCTCCTTGTTTAAAAAGTCTCGGCATTTATTTTTTTAAGAATTTTGTGAAACTGCTCAATTTCTTCTTCAGACAGGTTGGATACCATTTGCTCTGTTAAATTAAGGTGGAAATTGTGATGTTCTGCAAAGGCTCTCATTCCCTTCTCCGTCAAACTGATCAGATTGACCCGCCTGTCTTCCCTAGTTGTTTCACGTTTGGCATAATCCTTTTTTTCCAATCTATCTACTGTAACAGTTGTGGTCCCAGTGGTTACGCCTAATTTTTGGGCCAAGTTCTTCATATTCATCTTTCCATACTGCCCCAGCACTTCAATGGCATGAGCCTCAGAAACAGTCAAGTCACTGGAACGAATTACCGAGCTTTCCCATGAGGCAAAACCGTTAAAAAAAAGTAAAAGCTCATCGGTTAGTTCTTCAATAGCTTTCATCTATTTATCCTCCTTTGAAAATAATAATGTATATAATTATAATTGTTTGAAATTCAATTATTATGATAACCTATTTATTATTATTTGACAATCAAATAATAATAAATAACAGTCATTTCATTATAAATTTTGAAATTTTCACAATACTATATTGCACCGTTCTACAAAATAAATTATAATTTTAATAAATAACAGCTGATCAGCAGATTGTTATCAGATATTCATTCGTAACTCTACCCAAATTCAAATAATGAGAACATATCCACGAAGGATAATGAGACAAAATTGTCTTGCCTTCGTGGTTTTTTGTTTGCTTAAAACTCTTTGCTTTATATAATCCGATGCTGAAATATATTACCAAATAAAATGGAGGTTATAAAACATGATGCAGCAAGACAGGCTTTATGACATATGGTGGCAAAATCTCGAAGAAGGCGAGCAGCAAATGGAAGAAAGACATCTAAGAGGCTGGAAAGAAGTCATCAATTTAATTCAGGAGCAGGATCTGTCTGATATGACAGTGCTTGACTTTGGCTGTAATCAGGGAGGATTTTTGCGCCATTTATATCAAGTCAAACCCTTTAAAGAGGGTATGGGTATTGATCTGGCACAGCAGTCAATAGCTGTCGCTAATTCTCGTAAAGGTGATTTGCCGCTTACTTATGTTGCAACAAATACTCCGGAGCAGTACACCAACAAATTTAACCTTGCTGTAAGTCAGGCTGTAATTTATTTAATTAAAGACCTAAAAAGCCACGCCTGGAAGATTAAGCAGATGTTAAAACCCGGTGGAGTGTATTATGCCACTTACACTGATTTAAATGACAATCCCAGTCTGCAGCATTTTACCATATGGATTAATGAAAACAGTCTGGTAGAGTCCAATGCCCATACACTGGACTTTATTGCCGAAACCTTCGCATCAGAGGGTTTCAACGTGGAAATTCAACGTCGCCATCCTCAAGGTTTTATCGATGTTTCCCGCAAAAAAGACGGCTTTTTACGCATTGCTGATAGAATGAAAGCCACCTATGAGCAGGCATACATATTTCGCTTCGTGCTGACTGATAAATAAGAAAGTAAATCTATTATAAAAACAAAATATAACACTGAAAATTTTAACCATGAAGGTTATGTCCAAAGAAACGGACATACTTTTGTGGTTTTATTTTTTAATTTCTACACCTGTGGCCATACCAATTTCACAAAATTTTTTACAAATTAGGTGGTGATAGTGATATATAGATGCAAAAGCTAAAAAATCAACTAAAAAGACAATGAGTCAGCTTAAATTTTTGCTGCCATTATCTAAGTCAAAAACCTGGTCTTGAGGCTTTCCGGCTAATATTAATTAGGACTGCAATCAAAGGTTTGTGATGACAGCGATAAAATAAAAAAGGAGAAAATGTAATGATTAAAAGGAAAATCATGTTTATCGTAGTTTGTATACTGATGACCATCAGCGTCCTTCTCACATCAGGTTGTGGTGTAAAAAAAGAAAATAAGGACAGTAATAAAAAATTGGTAGTAGGAGAAATGTGGAAAATCGACAGTATTGATCCGTCAACTAGTGGCACTTTGACGACTGAAAAAGCCATGATCACAGAAACATTGGTAGGAGTAAAGGAGAATTTTGAGTTAAAACCCGGTCTTGCAACTGAATGGAAAAGAATAGATGCAAACACATGGAGTATTGTTCTTCGCCAAGGGGTCAAATTCCATGACGGCACACCGATGGATGGAGAAGCAGTGAAATGGTCGCTCATGAGAGCTATTGCTGTTAACCCGCAGGTTCAAACATTTACAAAAATAAAATCAATAGAAGTAGAGAACGATCATACATTAAAAATTACAACAACAGCTCCAACCGGCGATTTCCCTGCTTCGCTGCATTATATGGGCGCATCTGTTATCGCGCCAAGCTCGGTTGATAAAGCCGGCAAACTTATCAAACCTATCGGTACGGGACCTTTTATGTTAGAACAATTTGAAGCATCAACAGGCGACATGGAGATGGCAAAGTATAAGGACTACTGGGGAACTCCCGCCAAGCTGGAAAAATTGGAAATACGTCCTTTGCCGGATCCCAATACCCGTGCTCTGGCCTTGGAAAAAGGGGAAATAGATTTTACCTGTGATCCACCTTATAATGAACTGGAGAGATTGGGCAAGGAGAAAGGACTTAAAGTCGAACTCAATCCTACCGCCAGGACATATATTGTGGAAATGAACCTGAAAAAAGAACCGTTCAACGATGTAAGAGTCAGAAAAGCTTTGAGCTATGCTATTGACAGGGAAAGTATTACTAAACATGTGCTTTTCGGATGCGGAACTCCTGCCAAGGGGCCATTCATGCCGGGAATGGCGTGGACAAACGAAAATTTAAAAGGTTATCCCTATTCTCCCGGCAAGGCAAAATTACTATTGGAAGAAGCGGGTTGGAAAGATACTGATGGAGACGGAATCATAGATAAAAACGGCCAACCGCTGAAAATAACCCTTATGACTTATCCGCAGAGACCGGGCCTTCCTCCAATGGCTCAAGCTTTACAGGATCAATTCAAACAAGCAGGGATTGATTTGAAGATTGAGATTATGGAAAATTCCGCCATGAGCCAAGTTGCTTCAACAGGCAAATGGGATATGAAAATGAGTGCTTTTGCGACCGCTATGATTCCTACTCCCAGCTATCATTTACAAGTACTGTATTATTCTGAAAACAACAAATTAATTGGCTACAATAATGCAAAAGTTGACCAATTGATCGATGAATGTGTTGCTGTAGATGACCAGCAGAAAAAGTATGAGCTTTCCAAACAGGTACAGCAAATTCTGGAAGATGAAGTGCCTGTACTACCAATTGCCTATTACGGTGTGGCCGCTGTCATGAACAGCAAAATCGAGAACTTTGTATTTAATCCTACAGCTCATGATTACATGCTTACAACAGAAGTGGGGATTAAGGAGTAGAAGGTATGTGGCAATTTCTTTTTAAGCGTTTAGCTGCTGCAATTTTAGTCGTTGCAGCAGCTTCCATGCTAACATTCGGAATATTACATCTGACGCCGGGAGATACTCCTGTGACTATCCTGAAGCATGCTTTTATAGGAATAGAACAAGAGCCCACAGATTCGGAAGTTACCAATATCACGAACCGGTACAAGTTGGATGAACCATTGGATAAGCAGTATTTTTCCTGGATAAAAGAAGCTGTCAGAGGGAACCTTGGGGAATCCTATGTTTACAGAACTTCCGTGGCTCAGATCATTGGGTTGAGATTTCCGGCAACAGTCCTGCTGGCTCTGGTGAGTGTTGCACTTTCACTGCTGATAGCAATTCCGGTTGGAGTTTTTTCTGCGGCAAGAAGGAATTCTGTGTTTGATCACCTCAGCCGGTTATGTGCTCTTTTCGCTGTGTCTATACCAAGTTTTTGGCTGGCGCTGTTATTAATCATTGTTTTTTCCCTTCAATTAGACCTGTTTTCGGTAGCAGGATTCAGGCAAATATCTGATGTGGTGCTGCCATGCGTAACAATAGCAGCAGGTATGTCGGCGGTTACTATGCGCATGATGCGTTCATGCATGCTTGAGATATTGAACCAGGATTATATTTTAACAGCCAAAGCAAAAGGTCTGCATGAAAGCGTGGTCGTATGGCGGCATGCGTTAAGGAACGCTTTTCTCCCGGTAATAACCATAGTTGGACTTCAATTTGGACATATGCTTGGAGGAACGGTAGTCGTGGAGACGGTGTTTGCCTGGCCGGGGTTAGGAAAACTGCTGATTGATTCAATATTAGCTAAAGATATCCCTATGGTCCAGGGCATTATAGTCTTAATCGCCACTTCCTACGCCGTAGTCAATTTGCTGGTAGACCTGGCTTACGTCCTGATGGATCCCAGAATACGCTATGGAAGGGAAGTCTAAAATGAAGGAGCTTGTTACAGTATTTACAAATTGTAAAGAAACATTAAAGAGCAACCGAATGCTGTCAAGCAGTGCCACAGTAGTTGTGTTTATCTTTCTGTTAGCCCTGGCGGGGCAATGGATTATGCCACACGATCCGGCAGCGGTAAGCCTCGCCGATAAGGTACAGCCACCCTCTTTTAAATATCCTTTTGGTACAGATTCGCTGGGCAGATGTATATTTAGCAGGGTAATTGAAGGGACACACACGTCTTTAAGTACAGCGGCCATAGTTGTAGCTATCAGTGGCATTAGCGGAGTATTAATCGGACTGATATCAGGTTATTTCGGAGGAATTCTGGACAGCCTGATTATGCGTACTGTCGATGTTATGCTTGCTTTCCCGGGGATTATCCTCTCCCTGGCTCTGATTGCAGCAATAGGTCCGGGCCTGAGCAGTATAATCATTGCCTTAACGATGGTGCACTGGACCGGATATACAAGGCTTATCAGAGGCGAAGTTCTATCAGTTAAACAGTCAGAGTTTGTGGAAGCGGCAAGGGCCATGGGCAACAGCCAAATCAGTATTATGTTTAAATATATTTTACCCAGTATAGTAACTCCAGTAATAGTAATGGCTGCCCTGGACATAGCTCATGTGGTGCTGGCCGGGGCAAGTTTAAGCTTTCTTGGGCTGGGCGCCCAGCCCCCTACCGCAGAATGGGGAGCAATGATTAACGAAGGACGCGAGTTTATCCGGACAGCTCCACATATTACCCTGTTTCCCGGACTGGCTGTGATGATAACCGTTCTGGCTTTTAATATGCTGGGGGACAGCTTGAGAGATGTCCTTGACCCCAGACTGCGCGAAGGGCAGATAGAATAAATTGAACAGGAAGGAGTAGTGCAATGACAGATTTTCTTGCTTTTTCAGATACAGACAGTTTCCGGCATAAACATGCGGTGACTGAACCGCTCCTTTCCATTGTTGATCTGAAAGCCTTTTTCAAGATTAAAGATACAGTATTAAAAGCATTAGATAATGTCTCAATCAATATTAATCATCATGAAGTTGTTGCCCTGGTAGGAGAAACAGGTTGCGGCAAATCTGTTCTGGTGCTGAGTATTCTTGGTTTGTTACCTAAAAATGCCTGCACGGAAGGAAGTATCCGCTACCTGGGAAAAGAAATTCTGGGGATCGATGAGGAAGAATTAAGAGGACTCCGGGGAAAGGCAATTGGCATGATTCCGCAAAATCCTGCCACTTCACTAAATCCACTGATGAAAATTGGCATTCAGGTTATGGAAATCATTAGGTTGCATAAAAAATGCAACAAATCAGCAGCAAAACATGAAACAATAAATCTGTTTAGCCGGCTGCGTTTGCCTGATCCCACAACAAGCATTTGCTGCTATCCTCATCAGTTAAGCGGAGGAATGAGACAGCGGGTACTGATATCCATGGGAATAGCATGCAATCCCGGCTTGATTCTGGTTGATGAGCCTACTAAAGGGCTTGATGCTGTGCTGAGAAAAAGAGTAGTGGATTTGCTTAAAGAACAGGTTTCATCCAGCACTTCATCAATGCTGCTTATTACCCATGATTTTTCTGTTGCGGCAGCGCTGGCAGATCGCGTTGCCGTTATGTATGCCGGAGAAATAGTGGAAACCGGACCAGTTTCCCAAATACTAAATCATTCCCGGCATCCTTATACAAAATCACTGCTTAATTCTCTGCCGGGAAGAGGGTTTAACTCTATTCCCGGCTTTAGTCCGAGCCTTACTAATCTCCCTCCGGGATGCAAATTCCAGCCCAGATGCAAAACATCGTCATCCCGCTGTGCCGCTCATCATCCGGATATGGAAGAGATTCTTACTAACCATTTTGTGAGGTGCTTTCATGCTCATAGAAGTTAAAAACCTGGTTAAAGAGTATACAGGAGGACTGTTTTATAAAAGAACAGTTAAGGCTGTAAACGGAGTAAGTTTTTCAATCAAACAAGGGGAAACCCTGGGACTGGTGGGAGAAAGCGGTTGTGGAAAGTCTACGGTAGCCCGGCTTTTGCTCATGCTTATAAGGCCGACCTCTGCCAGTATCCGGTTTGAAAATACTGAGTTGACGGTCAAATCACCGGCAGAGCTGCAAAAGCTAAGAAAGGAAATGCAAATAATATTCCAGCATCCCCAGCAATCCTTGTATCCCCGGCGAAAAATCTATGAAGCAATGGCAGAGCCGCTGAGAATCCATAAACTTATAAAGAGAAAAGAAGAAGAAAAGGAAAAGATACTCCAATTATTGAATGATGTCGGTCTTTTAAAGGAACACCTGGAACGTTATCCCCACGAACTCAGCGGGGGACAAGCTCAGCGTGTCGCTATTGCCAGGGTGCTTGCCTTGAAACCTAAATTTATTGTAGCCGACGAACCAACTTCAATGCTGGATATCTCGGTACAGGCTCAAATCCTGGAATTAATGAAAAAACTCCAGCGGGAGCATAACATCGGGATGCTATTTATTTCTCATGACCTGGAAGTAGCAAGGGCCGTCAGCAACAGGATTGCTGTGATGCATCAAGGCCGTTTGGTGGAGATTGGCGACAGTGAACAGGTTTTTATGAAACCACAACACCCTTACACTAAATATTTGACTGATACTACTCTAAAATTAGAAGAAAAGCAGCGATTTATGGGATAAAGGCTAATATATTCTTATCTATATTCTAAGATACTTCTCTGTATACTCTTCACTCACAATTAAGGTTTATCGTTATAGTTAGGTTTTTGCACTGCGGAATAAAACACAAAAATATAAGGTAAACGGGTGCCCAATCCCATTTGCCTTATTGAAAGGAGGAAATATTTATTACCACACGAGAATGTCTGAAAAACCGTATGGCAATTTTAAGGAAATTAAAAGCTTTGCCAAGGTAAAGCTTTTAACATTTAAGTCAAATAACCGGTATTTTAGACATAGCCTAGCACTTGAAAAATAAAAAACCATGAACGCACCCTGCTCCGGCAAGATAAACCTTCATGGTTATATTTATATCTCTTTTTTTGATTAATAGCTTAACAAAAGACTTTTCGAATAACTTCCTGTTACTCTAATTCATATTATACATGATAATTCAAAATAATCAAGCCATTTTTAGATGGTTCAATAGGAAAATTTTAGATTATCAATCATTCATTTTCTTTAATCTCACAGATGTACTTTGTATTATTGTGATATTTTAATTTAGCAAAGTCTTGCGCAACACATTAATATTTTCCAAAATTTTTCCAGAGCCATTCGCTACTGCAAGCAATGGCTGGTTAACTACATATACTGATATACCGGTTTGCATATGTATCAGATGATCGATCCCTCTAAGCATTGCTCCCCCGCCGACCAAAACAATTCCGTTATTAATAATATCCACGGAAAAATCAGGAGGAGTTTGTTCCAGGGTAGATATGATGGCAGCACTAATGCTTGCCAAGGGTTCAGATAAAGCCTGATAAATTTCTTTAGATGTAATATTTTCTTCTCTAGGCAGACCGGTCTGCAAATCTCTACCCTTTATCTTTATCGCTTTTGTATCTTCTAAAGGGTAAGCTATTCCAATATTAATTTTAATTTGTTCAGCTGTTCGCTCTCCAATTAGCAGATTATGTTCTTTTTTAATATGATGAATAATGGCTTCATCCATATCATCCCCTGCTATACGAATAGAATTGCTAGTTACAATGCCGCCCATGGATATTACAGCTACTTCTGTGATTCCGCTGCCAATATCTATAATCATATTTCCAATAGGTTCATGCACCGGAAGACCTGAACCAATAGCGGCTGCCATCGGTTCTTCCACTAGATAAGCTTCTCGAACCCCGGCCTGCAGGACTGCTTGGCGAACTGCCTGTCCTTCTACAGTTGTAACACCCATAGGTACAGAAACTACAACTCTAGGCTTAAACATGGAAAATTTAGGTAATGCTTTTTTAATAAATAGCTTTATCATAGCTTGAGTAGCATTAAAATCATTAATTACTCCACCTTTTAATGGTCGGATTGCTACGATATTTTTCGGAGTTCGCCCAATCATCATTTTTGCATTATATCCTGCAGCCAATATTTTATTTGCATTTTTTTCAATTACAACTACTGACGGTTCGTTTAAAACAATGCCTTCATCCTTCACATATACGAGTAAGTTAGCATTCCCCAAATCTATTCCTATATCTTTTGAAAATATGCCAATTGACATTATATATCCCTCCTTTTTATTCAAAATAAGGTAATGACTTAATATTCCTTCGCTCCACTTGCCATAAATTCGTCATATAATTACACAATCCTTCTCTTTTTGAGAAAATAATAATAAAAAGGAAGGGTTTTTAATCCTTCTTTTTTATAAAAAATATGTAATATATAAATGTTTACTTACCCCCAAGAAGGTATTTATGTATTCATGTTGAAAAGATAATTTGATATCAAGAAGGAATTTGGTTCCATGTTAATTTGTGCTGACTAAAATAAAGAGAGAAATTCAATGATAATACTGAAAAATATCAATAAAACATTTAGGATAGCAAAACGAAAGTCTGGATTTGGACAGGCATTTAAAGCGCTTTTCTCACGCGAATACGAAACTGTTCATGCTCTCAGTGACGTGAGTTTCACAATCAACGACGGCGAAATGATTGGTTACATAGGTCCAAATGGGGCGGGAAAAAGCACCACGCTTAAAATCATGTGCGGCGTCTTGACACCCGATAACGGCTCATGCAAGATTGACGGACGCACACCATGGCAGGATAGAATTGAGCACACCAAAAACATTGGCGTTGTTTTCGGTCAGCGCAGCCAGTTATGGTGGGACGTACCTGTATGTGACAGCTTTGAGCTTATCCGCGATATTTACAAGGTGAATAAAACGGAATACAGACACAATCTTGATGAGCTTGTCGAACTGCTCGATCTGTCGGAGCTTCTGAAAACGCCGACACGCAGTCTCAGTCTTGGGCAGCGTATGCGGTGCGAACTGGCCGCATCATTACTGCACAGTCCCCAAACACTCTTTTTAGATGAGCCGACCATCGGGCTGGACGCTGTCTCTAAAATCGCGGTACGGCAGTTCATAAAAAAACTCAATACTGAGCGCGGCACGACTGTCATACTGACAACTCACGACATGCAGGACATTGAAGCATTGACGGAACGAATTTTACTGATCGGCAAGGGACGTATATTGCTGGACGGAAGCTTGCTGGAGTTAAAAAAGCATTTTTCCACTCGAAAAACGGTTGTTTTTGAATACAATGGCGAAGTTTCAAAGCTTTGTGACGGGATGACCGTGACTGAACAGAAAGAAGGAAGATTGATAATTGAGCTTGACCCGCTCATATGCTCCGTGTCAACCGCGATAGCACATCTATCATCGCAAGTAGAAGTGCTTGACATTTCAGTTTCTGGTATCAGCGCCGAGGAAATGGTAGCGGTCCTGTATAAGGAGTACCGCATATGAAAAAATACATCGCGATTATCCGAATACGCTTTATAAACAGTCTTCAATATCGCGCAGCAGCAATCGCGGGCATGGCAACGCAATTCGCCTGGGGACTTATGGAAATACTCGCATTTTCGGCATTCTATAGAGCTAATCCTGCCGCGTTTCCAATGGAGTTCTCCCAGACGGTTTCCTACATATGGATGCAGCAGGCACTTCTGGCGCTGTTTATGGTTTGGTTTTTTGAAGGAGAGATATTCGCTTCCATTACAAGCGGAGGTATAGCCTATGAGCTTGCGCGGCCGGTGGACTTATACAGCCGCTGGTTCTGCCAGTCAATGGCAAACAGGCTGGCAAAGGCAGTACTTCGATGCTTCCCCATACTCATCGTGGCATTCATCGTACCGGAACCGTTCAGAATGTCCTTGCCCGTAAACGCCGGACAATTTATACTGTTTTTGGTTTCAGCGTCACTCAGCCTGTTTGTTGTGGTATCGTTCAGTATGCTTATCTATATATCAACATTTTACACCTTGTCGCCTATGGGTGTGAGGCTGATCTCGGCTGTGCTGGCCGACTTTATGGCCGGAGCAACAATTCCGCTACCGTTTTTTCCTCCGGCCTTTCTAACCGTGGCCGAGCTTATGCCGTTTGCCGCCATGCAGAACATGCCGCTGCGAATATACAGCGGGAACATTGCGGGTACGGACGCGGCACTGGGTATTGGCTTGCAGCTATTTTGGCTGTTAGTTCTTGTGCTGATCGGCAGGCTGCTGATGAAAAACGCACTCAAAAGAGTCGTTGTACAGGGAGGATGATATGGGACTGTATTTGAAGTTTTTCTCCATGCACCTTAAAAGTCAGATGCAATACAAGGTTTCTTTTTTTCTAACGGCAGCAGGACAATTTTTAGTCTCTTTTACCTCCCTGCTCGGCGTCTATTTCATGTTTACCCGCTTCAATGAGGTTGAGGGATTCATATTTCAGCAGGTGCTTTTATGCTTTGCAACATCTTTGATGGCGTTTTCACTCGCCGAATGCTTCGGTCGCGGCTTTGACGTTTTTCCGCTAATGATTGGCAACGGAGAATTTGACAGGGTGCTTGTACGCCCACGGCAGGAAATATTCCAGGTTTTATCTTCCAAAATAGAGCTTACCCGTATTGGACGGCTTTTACAGTCTATCATCGTTTTTTGCTATGCAATACCTGCAAGCGGCGTAATCTGGACCTGGGATAAGATATTAACGCTTTTTCTCATGATATTCTGTGGGAGTATCATATTTTTCTGCCTGTTTTTGATTTATGCCTCCTTTTCGTTTTTTACAATTGAGGGTTTAGAGTTTATGAATATTTTCACGGACGGCGGCAAAGAATTTGGGCGATATCCCTTTTCTATATATGGCAAGAAGGTCTTGAATTTTTTTACGTTTATCGTACCATTGGCGCTGTTTCAATATTATCCGCTTCTGTATCTGCTTGATATGAAGACAAGTGTATCGTATATGCTGACACCGTTATTAGGACTGTTATTCATAATACCTAGCTATTCTTTCTGGAGATTCGGACTTAGAAGATATAAGTCAACAGGTTCGTGAAAAATAGAGTTAATTTTCCGTCCCAAAATGAAGATGCCGACAGTGTTCGGCTATATGAACGGGTATGCTATGGTTATAAAACTGGGAAATTATATTTCAGTTGTTCCCTATCATCATTCCTACAATATAAATGCCAAGAAGCCGGCTGTAAAATGCAACCGGCTTCTGCCATAAACCATTATTTAATTCTCAGAGTCCAATCACCGTTTACCACAAAGCGCGGCCAGCTCACGTTAAACTCAGCATTTTTTAATTTTTCAGCAAAACTGATACGCATTGTACAAATGTCGCCTTGCCAAACGCTGTCTCCGCTTTGCACATCCTTACTGTAAAGGCTGACCTCTTGAACGGCAACCTTTGCAGTGTCTCCCGTGTTCAACGCAAATTTTAACTCGGCTGTTGTTGCGGAGGTTCTTTTAATACTTTGCAAAATGATTTTTTGCAATTTCAAGTCGATTTCCCGGTCAATTCTTTTTTCTTCGTTCAACCCTGGAATTGCCACATCAAAATTACCGAAATCCTTTTCATAACCAACAAGCAGACCTGGTATTTTCAGTTCAATTTCTTTATCGGCAGGAGCTTGGGATTCAAATTGAATGACGGGCCTGCCGACGGCATTTTTAGCCCGGTTGTAGGTATAAATATTTTTATCTTTATCATAACCAAGGAGGGGCTTGGTCATTGAGGAAGTTCCGCTGGTTATGATACCCTTTTCATTTTTAAACATTCGTGTCACAGTTTTTTGAACCGGTTCACCAATACCTACCAGTTTCAAATCTTTGTCGGTAAAACTAGTTAAAATCTGCACACCCTGATCGATTTTCTTATAACCAACATTTATCCACCCAATATCCGTTTGTTCAGCAGGTTTAATTTCACCGCTGCCAACTACAGGTGCACCTTCCGCTAAATGAATACTATAACTTTTTTCTCCAATATTCAATTTCAATTCTTTCGTTGGCGAGAATACGTAATTATGCCCCGCTTCATTCCAAAAGCTGAGTTGCAGCCGATTATTGTCGTAACCGTAACCACCCGGTTTATAAATTTTGCCGTTTGCTGTAGCAACTGATATTTCAGGAGGTTTATCCTCTGTTAAAGTAAGAGTTAAACTCATCTCCAACTTGTCCTTTGTAAAAATAACATTTTCCAGTTTGCTTTCTTTATCCAATTGCAAGGGGGATTCCAGATAGTAGGCGCTTCCGTCTACAACAGTTGAATAGATTGCTCTTTGATTGAAGAAAGATCCGACAAAATCCGAAATCTCCGCGGCATAGGCGTTGGATATACCGATAACCGCAATTAAAGACGCTGCCACAAGGGGATATATTCTTTTTCTTTTCATTTTTAACCTCCTCTTATTCAGTTTAGTGAATGCTTTTTTGGTAATAGAGTCCAAATCGATTTCCAAGCCGTTCGTTAAATCATCCAGTTCCTTGGCCAGCAAATCATTATCAAGATTTTGCATTAGCGTCTGAATTTGCTTTTCAGTCATAGGATAAAACCTCCTTGATTATTTTTCTGCCTCTTAAGAGCCTGTTGTCCAGCGCCGAACGGCTCAACCCCAAAGATTGCATAATATCGCTAATTTTCTCGTTGTAAAAATACCTGCGGATAAAAAGTTCCTTGTCCGTTTTATTAAAGCTATTGATTATTTCCAGCAGTTTTTTCTGTGTTTCTCTATCGATGATCTGTCTTTCAACGGTATCGGACTCCTCAAGCTGGTAATCATCAATGTTTTCAACATGATTTTTTTTAAGTTTGCGCTTATATGTAAGAGCTTTATATTTTGTGATAATTAAAACCCAGGTTTTGAAATTGCTTCTCTCGCTGTCAAATCCATTGATTTTTAGCCAAACCTCCAAAAAGACGTCGGCTACGCACTCTTCGATGTCCTCTTTACTGTTGCCGATGTTTAAAATGTTATAGGTTAAATAATAAACGGGCTTGGTGTACTCTTTGATTAAGGATTCATAAGCGTTCAAGTTTCGCTTCTTTATTTCAGATATAAGTTCACTCTCTGAAAAGTTCATTTTTTCATCTCCTTTCATAGAATACTACGTTCTCTATCTATAATTTCTCTTAAACTTTTTGATAAAAAGTGGTGCCGCCTTATATCAAGAGGCTCTCCCCCTTATTAAAGATAGCCTGCCACATTGGCAGGCTATCTTTAATAATCATCCTTTGTGCTATCCTATGAATTTTAACGGTGACAAGAATCTAAACCCTTCCAACAATTGAGCAAATAATCATAGGTTGTCTTAGGTACTATTTTCTTCATTTCCTCTAAGTTTCCTTCTTTTAATAGCTTTCTTACTCTCGAAGCACTGATGGGACTATCTAAATATTCCTTGCGTTTTATTTCTACGAATTTAATATCGTATTTCTTTAGTAAATTCTCCATGAAACGGTTGTACTGCTTTGTTATTGGGTCAAATGGTTCTTCACCTGCAAATCGTACTGATATATTGAGTGCTTTTGCAATGCAATTACCGAAAATATCCAAGTCCAATGATGGATCAATGATTACATCCTTATTAGTTTCTTTGGTGAAGTATTCCGGAAAAGTGATACTGGAAATAATGAAATTACCGCTTCTGAGTAGTTTAACATTATCAAATTTGCTTATTCCCGCTTTTACCATATTATATCTATCTTCAAATGAGAACACCGATCTATCTTCCTCTACAAGAAAAATATAAAGATAATCCACCGACTCCGAAGCAAATTGTATCAAGTATTGATGTCCCAAGGTAAAAGGATTGCAGTTCATGACTACTGAGCCAATCTTCTTTTGGTTGAAATCAACAATTTTTTCTTCTGCCAGATAGGATAAATAATTTGCAAACTCAGGATTGCTGGTGATTTGGTTGAGCGGCTCATTCAATTTACTTGTTCTGATTTCACTAAAATCATTTAAAATATCTTTGTATGTGAACATTACCTTAAAAGCTTTTTCTGTCAGTTTTTCAAGGCCATAATGATTGATATGGGTTGTGTCAATAAACACATCACCCATATTATGTGGTCTTTGAAACATAGGCTGAAAATTATAGGTAGTAATATCGGCAGCAACAGCAAAATCAAAAAAATATTCAGAGTCAATAGCCGTATAAAAAATGATTATGTCTCCCTCATTAATCTGAGCATTATCCATGGCTTTGAGCATATGACAGGCAAAATATCCAACAACTCCATAGTTAAGGACCAGATATGTATCCGGATAATTTTTGTTTACCCGCCTTTGCAGGCAGGAAGAAAACGTATACTTATCCTCCACACCGAAACTATAAGTCTGGCTGGAGCCAAAGCAATGAATGATGTTTTTATATTGATCGGGAGCGTCTGTAGTGAACCTTTTTCCGCCTTTAATATTCACATATTGACTTTCATAATCCTCCAAAGACTTTAGTTGATTTATCTGAATCAATCTCGGTATATGCAATATCTCTTTCATGTAATCTTTAGTAAAATATTCTAACTTATGATTAACTAAAGAATCATGAAACTTACCTTCAATTAGCATGCCAATAAACTCATATAAAGTACACTTAGAAAATGCATCCATAATCATCTTCTCATTCTCGGATGGGTGTTTTACCGCAGCAAGAACAGGTGGGTTAAAATAATATACTTTCACGTTTTTATCACGTTTAAGCTTGCCGATCTTATTGATCAGATAAACTGTCGGCAAATGAACTTTTTCATCATTAGCAAAATAAAATGCTTGGTAATATTTTAATTTTTCAAAAAGCTGACCTAGTTCAACTGAGGTATAAATAAGGAAAAATGCATTTCTCGGTACACCGGGTTTTGGGTTTACCCGTTCAGTATTGCTCTCAATAAAACCCGATGTATTTATAAAAAAATCAGGGATAAAATTTAGTTCCTCAAATAAATCACAGGTTTTTTGATCTGATAAAAGGATCAATTTCCCTGTTCTGTTTTGAAAATGACCTTGTAATTTTGCAACTCTTTCTTTTAAAGATTGCATAGGTAATTGACCAGAGTATTCCATGATTGGGAGTATAAACTCACAACCGGAATCAATAATTTTGTTAACCCCATTTTCACTGTATATAGTATATATGAAGAACAAATCTTTTTCCTGAATTTGATTGTTCTCATTGTTGATAACATCAATATGGTTTTTTCGAAAAAATTGAATATAATTTTCTGATTCTTCTTCGATACTGTTAAGAACGGCAAGTTTACCTGCGGCAACAAAACTCAAAATTTCACACAACTCATAATAGTAAAAATGATTCATATCAACCTCTCCTATCTCAATAGTCTTTATAAAGGTTTTAATGCATTTTTGGTGAATTTCTACAAACCCAAAGTAATAAGGTCTCTAACTAAGCTAGTTCCCTACCTAATTCATCTCTGTAATTACTTTATCAATTACCTCCGTATTCTGTGTTATAATATTAAACACAAAATATCTTTTTGGCAACTAGGTACTTTTTTGTATTATAGTAACCCAAAAGATACTTAAAAATATTGGGGTGGAAAAATGATTGACAAAGAGAAAAGGCATGAGGAATGTCACATGAAGGAAAAATGTGTTAAGTATGATAAATGTCCAATGGTTTTGGTGCAAAAAATAGTTTCCGGCAAATGGAAAATATTAATCCTGTGGTATTTAAGCTACAATACACTGAGATTTAATGACATTAAAAAAAGATTGCCTCATGTTACTCAAAAAATGCTCACACAGCAGTTAAGAAGCTTAGAAGAGGATAATCTTATATTTAGGAAGGTTTACGCTGTTGTTCCTCCTAAAGTGGAATACGGATTAACAGAGGTTGGAAAGGAAATAATCCCCATTTTGGAAATGATGCACGGTTTTGGGGCTAAGTATTTAGAACAAGTATACGATAAGGAAAATAATGTGCAGTAATGAATATGGCAAAGTGAACGGTTATTGATAGCCATTTCTATCTTTAGAAAAGGTTAATGTGTTTGTTGTCGAATTGTTGAGTTAGCTATATCTTTTATCCGCTCAACTTCAGATTCAGGCCTTAACGCCATGCGCGACAAGGATCTGTCACAGTAAAACGCTGAAGAACCCACGTTAAGACATTTATAGATTAAAAAAACCGATTTTCCTACGATAAGGATAATCGGTTTTTTAACATAATATTTCTCGAATTATATGGATGCCCATGAAAATTAAAAAATGGCATATAGGCTTTGGGGCATACTATAACAATAGTTTAACTCGCAAAAAAGAAAAAGTCTATTCTTTTTATGGGATTTCCATTATATTTTTAGTACTGGCTTCTAAGCAAAATTAAACTTGGGAGGTTTTAATGTGGAAAAATTAAAAATCAAAAATTATCCTATGGTAAGTCCTGCTCCAACTGTCCTTGTCGGAGCCGATGTAAATGGCAAGCCTAACTATGCCACCGTTGGGGCATTTGGTATGGTGTGTCTGGAACCAGTGTTTTACGTCTCATTAAAAAGCACTCATTATACAACTATTGGGGTTAAGGAAAATGGATATTTTAGTATCAATGTACCCTCGGCAGATATGGTTCAAATAACAGATTATTGCGGTATAGTATCGGGAAAAACAACAGACAAGTCAATTGTGTTTACTTCGTTTTATGATGAACTTAAAAAAGCTCCCATGATTAGCGAATGTCCATTGAATTTTCTCTGCAAGATCATTCAAATAGTTCCTATTTACGGCTTTGAAGTGTTCTTTGGGGAGATAGTTTCTACATACCTAAATAAGCAATGCTTGACGGGCAACAAGCCCGATCCGCTAAAAATCAATCCGATGATTATGATGGGCACCAGTTACTTTGATTTAGGTCAGGCTGTGGGGAATTTGTTCAAAGAAGGTGTGGAATACAAAAAATTGTAAAATACATATCTTATCAGGGATAGACCCGGTAAGAATTTGGAAAGAACATTTTTTCTCTTTCCAAATTCTTACGAGCAGAATTGTAGCTTTGGCCTATCTTTTAAACAGATTGTTTAGGAAAATTGCTATTCCTGCTAACATACCAAGTTTCATTATATTACTTGTTGTTATTACTCAATGGTTAACCCCTCATGCATGTATCCTTGCTCCTTCTCTTCCATAAGCAGCCAGAAATCTGATTTGTTTTCCAAACGGTACGGCCCATTGGTTGCCGGAATATCTGCATTGATGGTGAATTTTGCTTTACTGCTTCCCACCGGCGTTACAGAAATAATGGGAACGAGATCATCATTGGAATTCCGAAGAATTAAAACATCGCTTGTCAGATTGTCCACGCTTTTATAGAGATTGAGCGTAAATCCGCTGTCAGTTACATCTGAGGCAAAGGCTTTGTTGGGCAATACATTTTTAAAACCGGACATTACCTGCTCAAAACCACCTATATTTATCCCATCTCCCGTTGCCTGGATAAGCAATTTATAGCCTGCGTCCGATTCGTTTGTAATATAGGTTAAGCTTGTCGCTCCGTCGATAAGTTCCATTTCGTAAGTAGCCGGATTTACTCTGTACCACTGGCAGCTTAAATATACTTCGTCCACCACTGACTGTTCCTCGAGACTTTTAACAGTAAAAGCTGCCTCCAGGCCCCTGCCGATCCAGGGCGCCATAGTCCCGCTAATATACACGCTTTCATCCAGGGACCACCCGCTGAAATATGTGTTGATATTGGATAACGGTGCAGCTACAGCGTTTGATGTATAGCCATTTTTAGGCCCGCCATTTACCAAAAGACGGTAGTAATAGGACCCGCCGGGATTAGAAAGGCTGAAATTGTCCTGGGTTGCCGAGCTTTTTAAATCCTCAGAATATACTTGATAGTTTTGCCAGTTTGTGCCGTTCGTAGAATACTGCAGAGTATAGCTCTCGGCATCATTCTGAGACGCCGGTGAGAATCTTAGTTCCACTACGGGTTCCGTCCCGCCAAGCCACCTGTTTTCCCGCTGGCTTTTGACTGAATACAAACAGCCAATGGTATTTTGTTGGGGTGTGAAAGGGTCAAAGGCGGGAAGTATTCCTCCTTCACCTGGCGTAAACGGACCTTCATCTCCAGAAACTATAGTGAATAACTTGCTGCCGGACTGATAGCCTGCTTTGGTAAATGTTAATTTATTAGTTCCTGTAAATTCACCTTCAGTAGGGCTTAGCAAGTATTCATGTTCAGGAATATCAGGGTCTCGAACTTCCGGATCGTTAAACTTGAATTCCACTTCATTTCCATTAGCATCAGACAGCAAAAAATTTTCTCTATCCAGTTTAAGTAGCGGCTCATGTTCATTGCCAGATACATTCCAAACCGATACCCATATTTCTCTCTCAGAGGAACAGATGATTTCCAATTCCACAGGAGTTTGGGGAGATGCCGCCGTTACGGTGACCTCGCAGGTTGCCGCAAATCCACCATCTTTCGTAGTTGCTGTGATAGTTGCGACGCCTACACCCACTCCTGTTACTAAACCGCTGCTACTTACAGTTGCTACTTCTTCATTGCTTGAAGTCCAAGCTACATTTTTATTTGTTGCGTTTTCAGGAATCACTGTTGCGTCTATCTCAAGAGTTTTTTCTACTGTTAAGTCCATCTTTACCAAACTGACATCTATACCGGTTACGGGGACTTCAGTAACGGTGTACTCGAATGTCGCCTCATCACTGTTCCTCATATTACTTTTTACAGCAATGGCTTTAATGGTCAGGTTACTGTTTATGCCAATCGGTCCGGTATATTTGCTGCTTCTAATTGTCGGAACAGTCCCATCAGTTGTGTAGTAGATGGTTGCACCTTCTGAAGTTGTTGTTAAACTAACATTTGTGCCCTTTTCTATTTCCCCGGATGCGGTGCTCGCTTCCGGTTTAGCAACCTGCGAAGCTTTAAACGGTGCCCAATTGGAAAAATGATAAACAGTGGTTTGAATAACTTTATTAGATACATCCACAATCGAATCCATATATTTCCATTCGCCGTTGTCAAAGTAGAAAATTGCCAGGTCAGCGCCAGGGTCACCTTCAAATGGCAGTACCAAATTTACACCTTTATTGAGGTCTACATTGCCCTGAAGCTCTATTTTGACAACTTTCCCGGCGGTTTTAAATACCTGACCTTCCTGAACAGAGGGTACCTCATAATCACTGTCGCTTAGTTCTGTAACGGTCAACGTGTTTTCAGCGGGAATGGTAATCACGGAAAAGTCCAATTGAACGCCATTTGTAAATTCCAGTTTCTTTGCATCTTCCGGAATTATTACCGGATTGTCCAGCGGTATTGATTTATCTTTCTCTATTACATTAACCGTGAAAGTTCGGGTTGTACTTTCATAACCGGACTTTTCAGCAGTCACGGTAATTGTTGCATTGCCGGCCTCATTAGCACTAATTGTCATTGTTTTGCTCAAAACGGTTACACCGGCTACTTGTTCGCTGCTGCTGAAAGCCTTAATCGTAACGTCTGTGGGGCTGGTGGTAATAGTTTTTTGGCCGGTTGACCCGTTGATTATAGATAAGTTGTCAATGGTATTTATTGATATAATTTGGGTATTGGAACTACTACCACCACCACTGCTGCCACCGGTGTAGGCCAGGGTGAAGGGAGCCTTAAGAGTACCAATATTCTGGGTACCGGCGGAACCGACATGCTGACTGCTGGTCACAACGCTGGGTTCCTTATCGTTATGGATTTGTTCATAAGCACGGACAGTGTAGGTCCTGTCAGCCATAACCGCTATGGTATATTCACCATTTATGTTGGTGGAGGTAATGAAGGTTGGGTTAGTGGTGAATAAGATAGTGGCATTTTTTACTGCCCGGCCATTGTTGTCTTTCAAGATACCTTTTACGATAGCCGCGTCTTCAAGGTTTAGGTTAATTTCCGCAATCTTGTTTTCAACGATATTAACGTCGGCTTTATAAGCAACCGCACTGTCGGTGGTAGCAGTTATGTCGTAATAACCGGCTTTTAATTCGGCTTTGAAGTAACCCTGATTATCAGTTTGAACTTCTTTTAGTACTTTATGGCTGTCGGCGGCAAAAATCCGCACCACTACTTTATCTAAAGCACTGCCGTCAAGGGTTACTGTACCTTCCAACGTAGTTCCCACTACGGTTTTTGGTTCCTCCACGGTTTTTGGTTCGCCCGATGCGTATGCCAAAGCGTTGTGCAGGGAAACCACGGCTTCGGCCCGGGTGATGCTCCGTATCGGTTTAAAGGTGTTGTCGGGCATGCCCCTCATTAAACCGGCCTTGGCAGCTGCGCCAACGCTGCCCCTGGCCCATTCCTGAATCTGGCCGGCATCGCCGAATTTGGCCAGTCCTTCGATAGACGGGTTAATTTTTAGCAGTCTGACTAATATACTGGCTACCTCTTGACGGGTGATGGTTTGGTCAGGCTTGAATGTGCCGTCGACATAGCCGCCGATATATCCTGCTGTTTTGGCTGAAATCACCTCTTCGTAATACCATTTACCGGGTTTAACATCGGTAAAATCGGCGGTGGTATTGCCCTTGTCAATGGCAAAGGCACGGTTGATCATGGCTACAAATTCAGCTCGGCTGATTTGGTTGTTAGGTTTGAATGTTCCGTCCTGGTAACCACTGACCAAGCCTTTTTCGGCCCATTTATTAATTTGTCCTTGGGCCCAATGGCCGGATATATCGGAAAATTCGGCAGCTACTGCGTAACCCGTAAAGATTAGAAGCATATATATGATTAGTACGACAATAAATAGTCTATTGTTATGCACTATTCCTTTGGCCTCCCTTTTTACAATTTTGCATAACGGTAAATCCTTACTCCGGTGTGTTCTATCCTCCTTTGTTAAATTATTGTTTATTACTAATACAGGACAGACCTGTAAAATCTAATTCATTAATCCCATGGTTAGAAAAATAAGATTGTTTTACTATTCGATGGACCAGAATTGTTACCAGTCCTAATATAGCTCTGTCAGAAGAATAATAAAAATCCCTGTTAATCTACTTATACTAAAACACCTCTTTCAGAAACAGATCTATTAGGCATTAAGGGATATCACTCATTTTATCCTCTCAAAAAGAAACTAACTACTACCCCTTAATGCAGTTTTTAACTGTGCAAAAAAATTATCCATAACTCCCCCTGCAACCTACCCTTTGGGGCAGTGTAAGATAATATTTATTCTTTTAGCAGGAAACTGTCTTTGAATAAAGAAATTATTAATTATGAAAAAGATATCGGAAAGCAGGGCAATGTTAAAACTTGGCGGATGGGCGGGCGATTCCATATCCCTAACCTTGTTGTTTACATGGATACTAAGCTACCCGATGCATGGCTTTTTCCTACAAGGAGTAGCCGGTCCTAATTTTTACGTTTTAGGACACCTTTTTACTGCAAGCCATGGTTTGGGACTTTTTACAATCGGTTCATTATCTATAACCATGCTCCAAAATAAAACTTTTATAAAACTGGCCGGAGTTAGTGTTTTGGTTCTGACGATTGCATATACGATTCTTCCACAAAGCGGTTCTATTAAATATATAATTTGCATTATTTTAGGCTTTAGCTCTGCCTACCTGGTCTTGGCTTGGGCCTGCGTCTTTACCGGCAGCAATATAGCTCCCGAGCTGACTCTCGGTGTGGCTATGGCTCTCACCAATGTTTTGCTCGGTCTGATTGGATTCGCTCATAACATCCCTAAAACAGCATTTATAACTGCTTCAGCACTTTCCGGACTGGCCCCCCTCATAAGTGCTTTTTACATTACCCGGAAACAACCTTCAGTAAAACTTCAAAATGTTCAGAATGAACAAAAAGATATAAAGGCCGGATTAACTACCTTTCTCGGAATAGCGTTCTTGGTAGCCGCAGCTTTTTTTTCCGGAGGCCTCTGGTACAGGGCTGTGCTGCCACTTTTCCACTTGAAATGGCCGGATATAATGGGGATAGGTTCCTTTATATATGCCGCTGCAGTTTTAGGCCTGTCTTTAAACGCCCAAAAGCATTCTTTATACTGGCTGGGGACTATCAGCCTAAGTGCACTTGGGATAGGACTGGCAACATCGTTAATTGGTCTTGACAAATCGGTGGTGCTTGCCTTAACGTTAATCATTCTGGCTGCGGGCCTTGGAGCATTGGACTTATTTTTTTGGCTTACACTGCGAAAATTATCTCTATTTCTCGGCACCCAGAGGTCCTTTGGCTTTGGCCTGGGACTATCCCTTTTTTTTATAACTGCCCCCGGAATAGCCATAGACACAGGCGTTTTGACAAACCCGTTGGAAAGCCCTGTAATGTCTGTGATAGGAGCCTGTCTTTTGTTTTTGATTAACCCTTTGCTAGTACAACTGCTCCAACATCTGTCGGTTTCACTACCCAAGCATGATGGAGTTTATGATTCTTTTCACGAACCAACGGCAACAAACAAAGGGGAAGAAAACCAAACAGTTACCCATTACCCGGAATTTTGGTATAATTTCACAGCCAGTGAGAAAAGAGTGTACGAATTCATCTGTAAGGGCTGGACCGACCCGGAAATCGCAGCTCATTTGAATATCTCTCGCCACACCGTCAAATTTCACGTAAGAAATTTACTCAGAAAAGCCGGGGTTTCCAATCGAAAGGAACTGCTGGCTCAACTTGTCAGTAACCGGGATGAAAAATAATACTACCCTCGTTTTGATAGTTCCGTTTTTGACCGTTCGGACACTGACGATAGTATCACGGTGGGTTCGACTCCCCCCGCCTCCACCATCATGTTAGGTCAAAAAAAATGCCATGCGGTCAAAACCGCATGACATAAGACTCTCTCGGGGTAAATACCCCGTTTTTTAACTTCAAATTTAAGGATGAAATCAGCTCTTTTCGACAATCTGGAGAGATCTGAACACTCGTACAAACAAAACTAATAGAAAATAGCGCCCTATGGTTATAAACAAAAAACCGGAGGGCGTTTTTTTATTTCTTTATATAAATTCATCCCGACGATATATTTTTATCGACAACCTGAGGGCTGTATTTCAAATTTTGAGATACGGCCTATATTTTTTAGTAAAGGAGATTTAAAAATGGACAGCAACAGATTTTTTGACGAGATTGCACGTAGAGTTGCTTCACAAGTAATAACAGCAGGAGAAATAAATGACGAGCATCGATTGTTTAACAAGAGGAACATCTGCTGGATATTTACCGTGCGGCCAGCTACAGCTTGGATGAGAGAACAGACCTTACAATTAAGCAGATAGATGGGCTAAAAAAATTAAGGAACAAATTGAAAAAGCCGAACCCTCTGCCGAAGCAGTATTGAAAGCAGAGCAGCAGGCAGAATTGACGCAGGAATCGGGTATGAAGATGGGAGGTATGTAAGATGAAAACTGTTTATGCTTTTATTCGGCATCAAGGGAACAGCCTGGCAGTGGATTTCCCCCTAAACATTTATGATATGCCTGATCATCTCGGAAGTATTGGAGTCCGGCTGCCTCCGGGCAAAGTAGCTGTTGCGGACACAAAGGATTTGTCTGTCAAACTCACAGGATTAAATGAGGTTGGTGAAGCCATTGTCGAAAAGCTGGCCGGCAGCGATAGCCTCGTTGACATCAATACGCTCTGCCAGGCAATAGAACAAGCCTGCCCATATGGTTATGAAGATATGGCTGACAGACTGGCAGCCAGTGATTCAAAGAGTGCAAAAGAATTAATGCAGGTGGTGGATGAATTCATCCAGACACAACAATCTCAACAAATGGGAGGCATATTGAGGCGCTTTCTTTATATAAGGAGGCGCCTTTTTGTTGCCGGAAAGGAGGCCGCATCGATGGATAAAGGCAAAAAATCACAACAGAAACAAGAAAACGGCGACGCTCACGCACCGCCAGGAAAACGATATACCGTCCCGCCCCCGAAAGACACAACACGCTGCAAAGGCTGTCCGTATCCCCGTGTTGGCTTTATCTGCTGGAAGCTGCCTGCGGACCGATATGGACAGGATCGGCAGGCCGGGGAGGTGAGGACGGATTGAACAGCATTATCAGTTGGGTCGGCGGAAAAAAAGCCTTGCGCCCTCTCATTTATCAGCGGATGCCCAAGGAGTTCGGGCGGTACATCGAGGTATTCGGCGGCGGAGGCTGGGTGCTGTTCGGAAAGCCGCCCGACACGCCCATGGAGGTGTATAACGACTTCAACTCCGACCTCGCCAACCTGTTTCGCTGCGTCAAGGAGCGCCCCATGGCGCTACTGAAGGAACTAAATTTCTTTCCTTTAAACGGCAGGGATGAATTCAGCAACGAATACCTGCGGGAAGAACTGGAGCTGGCGCAGAACAATCTGCTCCCGCCCCAATATGAAGAAATCAAAGCCCTTCTTAACTGAAAACGCCGCCATGAACGATGTCAAACGGGCCGCCGCCTTCTTCAAGATCATCCGCTACAGCTACGGCTGCCAGCCCTTTGACATCCGCAAGACCTTCCACCTGATATGGCAAGGAAGCCGCAGGCTCAAGGATACGGTAATCGAAAACAAGGACTTTAAGGCATTGATCCGGCAGTATGACAGGAGCAATGCCTTTTTTTACTGCGATCCCCCCGTACTTTGAAACGGAAGACCACTACGCGGTGGAGTTCGGCAAGGAGAACCATGTGCGGCTGCCAGGGCAAATGGCTGGTGAGCTACAACGACTGCGGGTACATCCGTGAGCTTTACGCCGGTTACAACATTGAAGCCGTCAGCCGCATCAACAACCTGGCACAGCGGTATGACAACGGCTGTGAATTCCCGAAAGTGTTTATCTCCAACTATGACACCTCGCAACGCATGCGGGATATGCCCATGCAGATGGGCCTTTTTGACCTGGATTATTGCAACCTGGAATAAACGGCTTTATATAGCCGTGCGAAATTAAAACACGCCCCCATCACGGGGCGGCAAGGAGGAAATGTTTTATGAAAATCATTGAATTTCAAAGCACCGTAGACAGAAAGGGACGGCTCATCATCCCCCCACAGCTCCTGCGGGAGATGGAGCTGGCTGCCGGTGATAGGGTAAAACTCACCTGCGCCGTTGGCTGTGCGGGTTCAAAGTGCGGCGCCCTCGACCTGCGGGAGCATGAGCCGGAATACAGCGGGTACAGCTTCCTGCCCGATGGCAAGTATTCTGCCGGCGTAGGATTATGCAGCATGCAGGAAGTCAAAGACTACATCGAAATGCAGAAGGACTACCAGCACAGGGTGATGATCTGCGACAGCGACGATTGCTGCGTGTTCGAAATGAAACGGGGCGTGGTGATCCACCCGTCGCTGGAAACCATTGAGGCCCATCAAAAGGAACAGGAGCAGGGCGGCATGAAAATGGACATGTAAAAAAACAGACCGCTCCGGCTAAACCGGAGAAGAAAGCCCATTGAAAGGAGGCATCTCTATGAGCAGTATCAGTATCAAAAACCAGCGTATCCTCTATTACGGCAACACTGCCGGATACGTGGATAACGGCAGGGCAATCGTTGACCCCTTGTTCCATTGCGGCTCCATCCGAATTGTCAATCCGCAAAACCTGAAAAAAGAGGACTTTATACGGGGCGGCACGGCTACAGCGGGGATGCTGGACTTTCTCGCGGAGTGCCTTCGCTACGGCATTTCCATCTGTGTAGCCGGAGCCACCAGCTCCGGCAAGACCGCCCTGGCAGGCTGGCTTCTGACCACCATCCCGGACAGTAAAAGGATTTTTACCATCGAAAACGGCTCCCGTGAGCTGGCGCTGGTACGGGAGAAGGACGGAAAAATCATCAACAGCGTCATCCATACCCTGACCCGCGACAGTGAAAACGAGCGGCAGCGCATCGACCAGATCGTCCTGCTGGATATGTGCCTCCGGTTCAATCCGGACATTATCGTTGTGGGCGAGATGCGCAGCGCAGGAAGCCGCCCGTACCGGAATCACGGTGCTGACCACTATCCACTCTAACAGTTGCGAAGCCACCTACCGCAGGATGGTATCTCTCTGCAAACGGGCGGTGGACATGTCGGACGAAACCCTTATGGGGTATGTGACCGAAGCCTATCCCATTATCGTGTTCTGCAAGCAGCGGCGCGTGATGGAGATCATGGAATGCGAAATCCTGCCTGACGGCAGCCGGAATTTCCGTCCGCTGTTCCAGTATACCATCATGGAAAACCGCATAGAGGACGCCCGGTTTATCATCGACGGACGGCACGGACTGGTGCAAGGCATCTCGCCGGGCCTGCAGAAACGGTTTCTCGAAAACGAGGTGTTCCGGGAATGGTGCGACGCCATTGCCGCCTGCCGGTATGACCGCAACCTTAAGACCACCCTGACGCCCATCGTTTCAAAGCTCAGTGACATGCGCATTGTGAATGCCGAGCTGGAATACATGGTCTTTGAGCCGCGCAAGGAATTCATCATCATGGTCATTCTTGTGATCGGAAACATTCCCATTATGTATTTCCTCAACAGGAGCTGGTATGAAACCTTGATGCACACCGCAATCGAACAGTTTGTCCTGGCGGTCTGCGCGGCGGCGATCTTCATCAGCACCGCCTTCGTGATCCGGCTGACCAAGCCCATCGAATACAGGAGGTAGCCGATATGACAACACTATTACTCTTTGCGGCCCTGTTTGCCACAGGGCTGTTTTTTATTCTGGCAGATGTGCTGAAGCTGCCCACCATGGGGACGGCCAAGGCTATGCTGAGTTACGCAAAAAGAAATAAAAAGTCCGCCAACACCACCGAGGCATGTCTCATGTCCTTTGCGGTCAGGCTCTCCAGGCACATCCCCATGGATGAGTATAAAAAGAGCCGAATGGAAAATGTCCTCAAGGCCGCGGGCATCAGCATGACCCCGGAGGTCTATGCGGCATACGCCATCGTCAAGGCGGGAGCCATCCTCCTTGGTGTCATTCCCTGCCTGCTCCTGCTCCCTCTGCTGGCTCCGGTGATGTTTACCACGGAGTGCGGGAAGGCTACGCCGCAGGCTACCAACCGGTAGGCGGCTCAGGTGAGCAAAGTGTCAGCTACGTTGACACTTTGCTCACCTGGACAGGGCGCTGGGCCTGCAAAGAAGCGGCGGGTACCATGTGAAATACGCGGGTGAGGCTATGGAATTCAGGCTCTATAGTTTGTCGGTCAATGTCCGGAACGCGCCTCTGGCGCCCTCCGACCCGGCCAATGCCCAAAGGTTTATTGCCGACGCAACCATCCACTTGGAGGTTCCGGTATCCTTTACGGGTAAAATACTGCCGCCGATACGGATAAATCTCAAGGTGAAGGCAAGATATATGTCTGTATTTTAACTTTTTCACAGATTCGGTAGACTTCTGAAAAAACCTGTGGTAGGGTGTGGAACTGTAAAGAGGTAAAAAAACTGAAAAGGAGGCAAATTCTATGATGAATATGAACGATAAAACCAAACGAAATCTTCTTATCGCCGGGCTTTGCGTCATCTGTGTGGGGCTGATTTTTGCGATCTCCTCCCGCTTTCAGACAGAAACGCCAACAGGCGGCGAAAACACTCCGGCAACCTTGGTCAAAGCCGAGGTCACTCCGGATATCAATAATATGGAAGAAACAGCAGAAAAAACAAACGACAAAGAGCTGGTCATCCAGCTTGACGAGCCGATCCCGGCTCCTACGGATAAGCCTGCGGATCAAACTGACCAGCCGGTGCAGAACTTACAGCCGGATGTAACCAAACCACCGGAGCCGTCCGGAAGCCAAAAGACCGACCCGGGCAAGAATCCGGACGGAGAAAAGTTTGACACAGTAAAACCAGTTGAACACGATAAGGTAACGAAGCCAGAGAATAGCTCTTCTCCCTCTACTCCAAAAGCCGGAGATAAGAATGATAAAGGCCAAATGTGGGTACGACAGCCGAGGATATATACGAAAACGGAAATAAGATTGGGAATATGAACTGACAGTCTAAGAAAATAATAAGGTGAAGCACAGCAGAAATGCTGTGCTTTTTTGCGTTGAAGGAGGAATTTTATGAAACGAATACTCAGCATATTGCTAATTACCCTGCTGATAACGATGTTTCTGCCAATGACTGCCTTTGCTATCGGGGATGGGAATGTGGATGGAGGCGGCGGGATGGGTGACGGTACAAGCACAGATTATTGGAACACCGGTGATGAAGGTGTACATCTGGACTATTTTGGGGATGTAGGAGTGGAAACCATTGATACCTGAATATAGGAGGGAGAAAAGTTGACTAATAAAGAAATCCCGTGGTTTTGCGCTTGACCATACAGAATAGGTCGATCAGGGAACTGAACTGCTTGGGAGAGCTGATACAGCGTATGTCGACACAAACGCGCTCCTGCTTGGAGCAGGAAATTGCAGAGAAACCTAATGCCGCCATTGCCGATGCCATCAACGCCGCATACCGACTGCTGTCGGAAAGCGTGGTATATGACGGGATATCCATGTCGGACCGGGCTGTGCTTTTGGGTGATGATGAGCCATACATTCAGGTTAAGCTCATTGCGAACAGCGATGAGCTGGATCTGGACGAAGAAGATGGAATATGGGTAAACTGCCCTGTCCATGAGGACGAGCTGAAAGCTGTAGCCGAACAACTGGGTGTCGGCTCATACCGTGATCTTGAAATGGGCGACGTTTGTGCCATCGTTGAGAAAACTACGATAGATATGCTCTGCGATGCAATCTCTTCCTTCGACGAGATTAACGAGCTGGCACGCGCTATGAAAGAGCATGGTGTAATCCGGGAGCTGGGCAAGTATAAAGCCATTCTGGAATTCGAAAACTGTTTTGACGTAGAAGAAGCCGCCGAGTTAGCAGGAAAGCTGGATGACTATGATTTTTTCTAATTAACCAAGAATAATCAGCACCTTTGAGGACTACTTCCATTGAGAGTTCACATCAGCGATTGCTCTTGCACTTTTCCACGCTTGGAAGTATAATTAACCTGTAAAATTCTAAGAAGCAGGTGGAAGTATGAAATATATCACAGTCAATGAAGCGGCAGAAAAATGGGGTCTTTCTAGGCGGTCAATCAGCCACCATTTGACAGCCGGCCGCATTCCGGGTGCAGTAAAAAAGGGCGGCTTCTGGCTAATCCCCAAAGATGTCGCAAAACCCAAAGATAAAAGATATAAAAAATCCACAGGAAAAACAGAAGAGTCCTTCGGGTCGCCACCATCACTGACTGAAAACAAGGATTTGTTTGTGGAAATGTTCAAGCATTTTCCTTATCCGGTACAAATATGCGATCCGGAGGGTGCAATGTTATTTGCAAACGCTGCCTTTTTTAGGCATATAAAATTGTCCGATCCGCCGGAGGATTTAAGAATATTTAATACGCGCTATGAGCCGAACCTTGAAAAATGGGGCATCAAGGATTTTGTCGAGCGAGCCTATCGGGGAGAGGTCGCTCATATCTACGATGTCAAAATGCCGATTCGAGAGGCCGTCTCAAAGTATGGCGGCAATGCAGAATTGCCCTCAGAAAGCATATTTGTCAATATGACCTCTTTTCCCATCTATGATGAAAATCATCAAATCGCATATGTTGTGGGCATTTTTATCCCTTCTCGATACTATCAGGGCCGGGAAGAAGTGATACAGGGCAAGGAATACATGGATGATCACTGGAAAGAGGACTTTGATGCGGATGCGCTTTCAAGTATCGTCCACATTAGCAAGCCACATTATACCCGCCTGTTCAAGCAGCACACCGGCACGACGCCCCACCAGTATTATCAGGGTGTTAAGCTTCAAAAGCTCAAGGAAATGCTGTGCGACAACAACCTGTCCATTGCTCAGGTTTTCGATGAATGCGGTGTGAATTACAATGGGAATCTAGCGAAAAAACTAAAACAGGAATTGGGCATGACACCGTCCGAGTATCGGGCAAGGATGATGCAAAAATAGTAAGTCCATGAGATAGACCTCCCACCAAACGGTTTCGGAGGCCTTTTTTTTGCTTGGGAAATGATTCAAAACGCAGGAAATACGATCACGAACGCATTAACCCCTTTCCCTCAAAAATAGTAAAATTGTATCGACCGATTTGTAGGCTCATTAGAATACTTATCCCAAATTGAGAAGGAAGAATTATGAGGAGGAAGAATTATGAAGCGAAATATTTTAAGAAAGGCACTCTCGCTGCTGTTGGCACTAGTGTTGCTGGTACCTTTGGCATCCCCGGCATTTGCCGCCGAGGATATAGAGGAAAGCACCTTGCAGTCGGATGCCCCCATGATCCTGGGCGCAGGGAATGGACTTGCCGTGTGGGCAGGCGAGAAGCTGGCTGGCGGCGTGGTAAGCAGTATCGCCGGCTACCCCATGAACCAGGCTATGGGCAAGATTTTCGGGACACAAACGGATCAGGTCTTGCAAGCCCTTGAGGCAATCAAGGTTCAAATTCAGGGTCTTAAAAATGATATCGCAGAGATGTCCAAAAAGCTTGACAGACAGGAGCTTCGAAATTTCTTGAACGGCTACGGGGATTCCATCAACAACTACATCAGCGTTTACAATGAGCTTAGCAGTGCGCAAAAAATAACCGATCCCGCCATGTTAAAAATCCTTTTTGAAAAAATATTTAAAGGGGAGGATCCGAACTACATGGTCGGCGGCAATTCGCTGAAAAACGCTACCATAAACCTCGGAAATCAGCTAAGGATCGTAAAAGCAGTGGAGGGCGGTTCTTGCAATATCTTCGGTGCCATTGACCTCTATGACCGATACGTGAATATCTGGGAGCATCAAGGTTATGTAATGCGGGAGGACTTCCGCAACAAGCAGCTGTCGATATACACATTGTTCTCAGCCATGAGCCAGCTTGCCTGTCAGTCGATTATCGATAACAATCAAGGAGACACTCCGTCGGCCAGGCTCGCAAAGTACCAAGCTGAGAGTCGAATGAAGGACTTGAAGGACGATGCCGAGCTGATGGATAAGATGGTCAAACGCACCTCCGTCGTCAATCCTGACAATACCATCAGCGTTTACCGGCACCCCAACCTGCGCATCGCCCGTGACATCAAGCAGGGGATTGACCTGTGTGCGTTCTCCCCCGACATCAAAGTCGCATATGTGACCAAGAATGCCTGGGGGGATGAAGCCGCTTGGGCGGACTTTTCGCAAAGTGCAGAGCGGTATACCTCCGTGGATTACCTCATGAGCTTGACGAATGACAAAACTGCCCGGCGCACTGCATGGAGCGGGGGCTGGGAGGTGTACACCAACCAGCCGACCCCTGCCGAGTATCAAATACTTCGGGAAAATTACGGCGGGCAGCAATCTTTGTATAATATCTTTTTTGACGCGGACAAAGGCAACTTTAATAATGTTGGGAATAGACCTGCGGAATTAGCCTTTTTGTGCAACCACTATGTCTCTCGGAATTGCCGCGACGGCTGGATCAACTGGGAATCCAACAACCATGTAGGGAACAATGGAGAGGTTTATGGATGGTGGAAGTTTTCTGCGGCCCGGTTCATTTCCGACACGTATGCCGGTAGCGCCCGCGATAACTGGTTCGATCCCTCAAACGCCTTCATCGTCAATAAATACTTGGGTGAGGTGAAGCAGGGCTCGCTTCAGGGGCCTAATTCCCCGCCGGACATCGAATACAAGGCGACAATTTCGGGCATGGATACGGAATATGAGGTAGGATATGACAGCGGCATCACTCTCGAAATTGACAAAACCGGTGACGCGTATCAGTGGGTTGTCAACAAGAACGATGACAAGGGCTTTGTGGAGCTTGAGGGAGAGACGGGCAAAACCTACTCCATTAGCGACGGACTTACCTCCGACATGAACGGCTGGCAGTACAGTTGCACAGTTATAGATAACCCGGCGGAGCCTGATGGAGAGCCAACCTACACCCACGCGCTCCCCGTGACGCTCAACCTCACAGGCGATGGCATATCCGACCCGGTGACCGAGCATGAGGTGGGTGATGCAGATGCGCTCAAGACCGCGCTGGACAAGGTGGATTCCGGTGAATGGAATCAGCACACCTTGAAGCTGGCGGATGACATTACCTATCCAAATCCCATTGCACCGGATGGTATGTGCAGCGTGACGCTCGACTTAAACGGGTACACGCTGACAGTGCAGCCCGGAGCGAATGCCGAATCGAATGTGAATGCCATGTCCAACAATCCGCAGATCGCCGCGATTTGCTTAAATCAAGACCAACTGACAATTGAGGATAGCTCAATTGACGGTTTGGGCTTACTGAACATTGTCGCCGGGCCGGGAATTGAATACGGCATCTACGCGGCAAATGACAGCGGATTCGATGGTTATGACGCAGTGACAGAAGAAGCTGTCACTGTGACCTCCACGGTTGGCGGCACCGCGATCTACGCTGCCGATGACAGCTTTGTCGGCGTAAAAGGCAGCGTCCGGGCGGAGGGCGAGGATGCCTATGGCATAGAGTGCTTAAACAGCGGCAGCGCTGTCATCGTGGACAAAGACGTGACGGTTTCGGGCAAATCCGCCTGCGGCGCATATGTGGCGTCCTTCGACGGCGGTACCTCAACCCAAGTCGTACGTATATTTGGCGACCTCACAATATCCGGCGAAAATAGCCGCGCTGCGCTTTTGGACGCGGAGGCTGAACTTACCGTAAGAGGCAGCGTAACGGTGACGGGCGGCAGAGAAGGCATCAGCGTAAGCAATGGTTATGTTGAGACTTGGGGCAACGTCACAGCGCCGGATTATGCTATCAACGCCCGGAGTAATAAAGCTAGCGTGGTGGTGCTCGGCAATATCTCTGTGACGAGGGAGAATGCCGTGGCGGTGTCCTTTGTTGGCGCCGAAATCCGTGTGGGCGGGAATGTCAGCTCGTCAAATAGCGGCGGAGTCGGCATACTGGCGGCAACTTGGATGGATCCCGACGACGGCGACGTCAAGTGTGGCGCATCGGTTACGGCAGAAGGCAAAATTGTTGCCGTCACGCCCCTGCTGATTGAGAGCACGCCCGTGACCGACGAGAGTGAAAAAGCCAGCACGGACCTTGATTATAATGTATTTACCATACCGGGAAAAGGCACAAGTGCTGTCAAGGCAATGCCCGGCGCATTTGAGGTAAAGGCCACCTCTCTTGTCACCTTTGACAAAAACGGCGGCGACACCGAGGCAAGCCCCAATACAAAAGCAGTCATCACAGGCGGCAAGGCGGGTATCCTGCCAACCGCACCTGGGAGGAGCGGATATACCTTCAACGGCTGGAACACGCAGGTCAACGGAAGCGGAACTGCATTTACGGCGAATACCGATGTCACCGGGCCGATTACTGTGTATGCACAATGGGAGTACAGCGTAGTAAATGCAGCCATCAGCCCGGCAAGTGCGAGTTATGACCTGAACAGCCCCGGCGATGTAAGTACCGCCATCATATGGAACAGCGCTTCTACGATTACGGATGTGGTATATGGGACAACGTCTTTGACAACACCTGCTGCATATATCGTTACCGAAAGTGCGCTAACCATCAAGAGCAGCTATCTTGAGGAACAGGGTTTTTCCGAAGGAAATACGGCAGAATTTATGATAGACTTTGACAAAGGCGATTCTGCCAAGCTTACTGTTAACATCGTAAACAATTATATACTTTCCGATGATGCCGGTTTGAGCGATTTGAAAGTAGGAGGTAGCACAGTAAGCGGTTTTGATCCGAATGTTTTCGCATATAGTGTGGAACTGCCATATGACACCCTGCCCGGCAGCCAAGCTGCGACAGTAAGCGCAGACGTTTATAATACAAAGGCTGTCGCAAGTATAACACAAGCGATATCCCTGCCCGGCAGTGCAGCCGTGAAGGTAACCGCTGAGGATAAAACAACTACTAAGACTTATACCGTCAACTTCACGCTGGAACAAGCACCTACTACCTATACCATCACCGTCCAGACTGACGGCAACGGTACGGCAAACGCTAATATTAGCTCTGCATCACAGGGAACACAAATTACTCTGACTGCCAATGCGAATAACGGCTATCGGTTCAAGGAATGGCAGGTCATCGACGGCGGTGTTACAATTACCGGCAACAAATTCAATATGCCCGCCTCAAATGTGACGGTAAAGGTGATTTTTGAATATAAATCAGGCGGTGGCTCCGGCGGTGGCGGCAGCAGTATTCCGACCACACCGACCATCCCTGCGGCAGGTGGCACGGTTTCTGTGAACTACACCGCCTCAAATGGCACGGCCTCCCTCTCGCTGCCCATGGTCAAGGTCAACGAAATCATCGAAAAGAGCAAGAGCAACGAAGCGGTACTCGACCTCTCCAAGGTAAGCGGCATCACGGCGGCGTCCATTCCCAAGGATGTGCTGGCAACCTTTGCAAAAGCGGGTCTTGACACGACTGTCAAGCTGCCTGTCGGCACCATCACCCTTGACGAGGATGCAACAGTCTCGGTTGCGCAGCAGGCTTCCGGCAGCAATCTGGCCATTGAATTGAAACAGGCGGCAACCAGCTCTCTCACCGACGAACAAAAGAAATCGGTCAAGAGCGGCGATATTGTGCTGGACATCAACATCACCTCCGGCACGAAGAAGATTAGTACCTTTGATGGGACGCTCGCCGTTTCTATGCCCTATACCGGCCCGCAGCCTGTAGCCGTATGGTATTTGAACGACGGGGGCGAGTTGGAGAAACTTGACTGCACTTTCAAAAACGGCGTGGTCAGCTTTAACCTTGACCATCTCTCTCTCTATGTGGTGGGGCAAGACACAGCGAAGCCTACGTGGGTCAATCCCTTTACCGATGCGAAGGAAGCCGATTGGTTCTATGCGGCGGTCAGCTTCTGTGCAGAGAAAGGTATCACCAACGGCACATCGGCAACGACATTCAGCCCCAACGCAACACTGACACGCGAACAGTTTATCACTATGCTGCTGAGAGCCTACGGCATCGAGCCAATTGTAAACCCCTCCGACAACTTTAGCGATGCTGGCAGCACCTACTACACCGGCTATCTCGCAGCGGCCAAGGATAGGGGTATTTCCAATGGCGTAGGCGATAACAAATTCGCTCCGGGAAAAGCAATTACCCGGCAGGAGATGTTTACGCTATTGTACAACGTCATCAAGTTTCTGAACAAGCTGCCCACCACAGATAATGGCAAGACCCTTGCCGACTTCACCGATAGCGGCGATGTGGCAACTTGGGCGCGTGATGCCATGATTATGTTAATTAAATCTGGCACAGTTTCCGGCAGCGGCGGTAAGCTCGATCCGATAGGCGGTTCGACCCGCGCGCAGATGGCGCAGGTGCTGTATAACCTGTTGGGGAAGTAACCTGAACAATAAATAGCAAATTATCTTAAAGATTTACGCCACCTGCCATATCTTTGGTCGGTGGCGTAAATCTTTTTTTGGTTTTCTTCTTTTGCTACCTTGACAAAATGAGTCTTTAGAAGAATATCTGGATAAATTCGACCCTTTAAGTGATGAGGACATCGGGCGGTATGTCCCCGCAGACGGAACTGTCCTTCGCTATTCAGTTTGCAGGATTTATAGAGATGGCGAACCTGTGGGCGGAGGCTTTCGGGCGGGCCACTTCACGCTGGAGGACATAAAGGCGGATCACTTTTTTACAAGCGATCAGTTTTCGCGGAAGTTCTCCCTGGCTGAAGTAGATATCGGCGTCACATGGTATTCCTACGGCGAAGGGAAAAACATGCGGGATACCTCGGAGGACGAGATGACACTGGCATGTATGGGAGCGCTTGATGCTCCACCCGGTGAAGAACTCCGGTACACGATTAAGCGGAACGAGGTGGAGCTTCCCCCGGTTTCCCCATTGACAAATACTTTGAAGAACATCAATCCAATCCGAATCCAGATGCCGGCGATGGCATCCGCACAGGCTGTGCATATGACATCCAAAACGCAAAACATGTACGGGAATTAGGTTGTAGTGACCAGATAAAAATAAGATATCAGGAGAATCAAGGGCTAAACCTTGGTTTAGCCGAAACTTGGGTTAATACTCAGTCTGGAACATCTTGGTCCGGCATTATCTACATGTTGTATACGTATCTCGGTTAAATTGATGTGATATAACACAAGAAGCGGCCTGCTCACCTACAGTGGACGGGCCGTTTCCGTCACTCAAAAAACATTCAAGAGCATTGATCACATACATTAAACATACATTATATCGAGACAGTCCTTGTGGGCACCAATTAATCTAAATATTGTTGGACGCGTTATTTTAGGGATATTCAATTAAGTGGAACAATAACGTCAAGTTGTGGTATATTTTGAGATTTTTCTAAGCCAAGCAAAACAGGTTCAACAATAATGGACTTTACATCATCTGACGGGGTAATACATTGCATTGTTACGTCGTCCCAAACTTCTTCATTTCCAACTTTTTTGGAAGGTTGTAGCGCGCCAATGTACTCTCCGGCAAGATCCTGGCGGCTTGGTGTTAAAACGATCAGAACCATGCCGTTTAAAGGCATATAAAACGGAAGTCTGCTATTCATCCGTAGTGGCTGGCGTACTTGCATTGAGATAGTTGTGTATACCGGTCCTTTAGATACCTTGTTGACAGTGATTGTGATATAAAGGTGAATTTCGTCAATGTTTATAACAGTCTTCCGCTTGCGCACTTTATCCAATGCTGTGTTTACTAAAATTCGGTAGAACCAACTACGGAATGTACGCACATCTTGTAGGTGTTGTCGGTGTATATAGAGTTTAAGAAACGCATCTTGAGCAACCTCCTCAGCATCGTGTTGGTGCCTTAGAATCAGCCAGCAGATTCGAACAGCTTGATCCCAGCTAAGCCGGAATAATTCCTCGTACGCTCGCTCATCTTTAAGACACGTTCAATAATTTCCTCCGGTATATCCACCTGATTCACTCCTTTCTATAAGTATAGACGTTAGAAATGAAGAAATCGTAGAATTGAATTTATTTTTTTTCAGAGAAAAGCATTAGAATCGGTTTATACGGAATTTCTAACTCAGGATGTGCCGGTCTGGAATGAGAATTGATCTAATGAGCTGGCTGCAAGCCTTCTGCCGATGATGATATGGAAAGACTTTTGAATATCTAATAAGCAGCAGCGTTGTTTCCTTGGAAAGCCGGGTACGGTGCCAAGACGGATTATTTTCATTTAATCCTTAGTTTGGCGCAAGAATTTTCCAAACGCAGGCGTAGCAAGGGCTGAGGTACTCTTAAGAAAATGCGTTCGCTACTACAACAAATTCTCGGCCTTTTGTAAAATGTTTTTAACATACTTTACGTCTACAATAAATTCACATCCAAGCGCTTTCAATATTTGTTCTTACTGATCGGAGCAACGCGTTGTCAAAAGGGTATTTGTAAAACCGCGACGCAAAGCGCAGGTATTCCGCCCATGCCTCCGGCGTCCTTGTTACCATGGACACGGCGGTTTCGTAGATAATCTGCAATCTTACCGATTCTTCCAAATCAGGACGCCTCCTAGTCGGGAATTTAAGACTGTGGAATGTTACATCAAATGCGAGTAGCTTTGTGGCAAAAGCAGACATTATTAAGCAGTAAAACTCTCTTGATATAGATTTTTGTCTATATTTAAAGTAGCAGTGATCATTGTCTCATACGCGTCAAATCCAAATTTATCAATAAGATTTTGTACAGTTTGGTCGGCATCTTTTATTACCTAACTTTTCATAATTTTATCGAAAGAAGTCGATTGTTGTTGCAGTTGTCTTTTTAACTATTAAAAAGAAGATTAGAATTTATGAAGGCGCTCCTTCAGACCATTATCTGAATATCATTATGGAAGGTCACAGCAGAGCAGGCTTTGACACCGATAAGTATAAAAAAAATAACCTTTGCAAAAGCAAAGACTATTATCCGAACAAATCGCTATGAGTTCCTGTCCTTGACAATGTTAGTATGAGAATGTCTTCTTCCATGCGGTAAACCAACAACCAATCGGGCTGAATACGACATTCACGATATCCTTTCCAGTTACCTGACAGTTGATGGTCTTTATATTCAACAGGAAGCGGATTTCCATCTGCAAGTGTACGGATTGCATTATCAAGAAGCTCAATATCTAAACCGCGTTTGATTGACAGCTTATAATCTTTCGTGAACTACCCCCGCTTACGTTCCACTAAGAAGCGGGGGCTTCCAAAGGAACATCAACGAGCGTTTCCTGATTCATCAGCCACGGCCTACCGTTACAAAGAGCAATAGGTCTTACACGGCCTCCAGCAGGCATGACTTCGGGCGGTCCCCGCCCTACAACTATATATCTAAGCCGCTAGCATTTCTAAGCCACGACGTTCTATCAATATGGCTGACACCAAATCCCTGGGCATAACCATTCCACAAGCAGGACACCGGTGCACTCTGACACTCAAATCCTTTGGCACATTGGCACCACAAAGACATGTCTGGGAAGTGCCATGAGGAGGGACAGGAAGAAATATTTTACCATATCTGTGACATTTATACTCAACAAAGTTTCTGAATGTACCCCATGAAGCATCATGTATGCTTTTAGCTAGGTAGTGGTTTTTGACCATGTTCTTGATCTTTAGATCTTCCATGAAGACAATATCATGGCTCTGAACCACGTCTAGACTGGCCTTGTGTAGAAAGTCTTTCCGTTGATTAGTTATCTTAGCATGAAGTCTAGCCACTTTAGTTTTAGCTTTCCCTCGGTTGTTAGAACCTTTCTTTTTGCGAGAAAGTCTTCGCTGTTGTTTGGCTAACTTCCTTTCTGATTTACGATAGTATTTTGGGGTTCCTATTTCTGTACTATCAGACAATACAGCAAAATGTTCAAGGCCCACGTCTATTCCAATGGATTTGGTACTGTCGATAAGATTTTCGAGTACTTCCACTTCGGCAGTCAAATTAGCGTACCACTTACCACCGTGATACTTTATGTTAACCCTGGATATTTGACTGGCATCAAATTCCCGGTGAGTTGTCATTTTTACGAAACCTATTTTAGAAAGATAGATTTTACCCGGCTTAGAGAAAGTTTTCTTTACAGCATCCATCTGGGGATAGGTAAATGATGTGTAATGGTCACGGTTTTTGAACCGGGGGTATCCGGCTTCTTTGGCAAAAAACCGCTGATAGGCAAAGTCTACCCGGCGCAAAGTATCCTGCATTACCTGACTGTGAACTTGCTTGTATTCCAGATGTTCTTTTGTATAGCCCGGCAGCATATTCTGCTGTTTATTATATGTCAACCCTTGGCCGGTTTCTTTATACACACGCTGACGCTCAGATAAAGACCAGTTATAGAGTTTCCGGCAAAGTTTTAGTGTGTGAAACATTTTTTTCTGTTGCTCTTTGGTCGGACGCATTTCAAACCGGTAGACAATTTGCAAATGATTCACCTCTTTTCACCCTGGGTTTCAATGTACTTCTTAATTACTTCAATGGGTGCACCACCTGTAGTTAGAAGACAAAAACTTTGCGACCAAAAATATTCTTTCCACAGCTGCTTTCTAACTTCCGGAAACTCCTTTTTGATAAGTCTGGATGATGCACTTTTGAATGCATTGATGTACTTAGAAATTTCCGTATTAGGGTGAGCCTTGAACAATATGCGTGTGTGATCTTTGTCATGGTTGTATTCAAGAAAACTAATATTATATTTTGGTGCAATATACTCACCAATTTCTTTGATACGGTTTGCTATTGTGTCGTTTATAACTTTTCTGCGATATTTTACTACCAAAATCAGATGATATGTGAGTAAGAAGACCGAGTGGCTATTTGTATCAAGTTTGCTCAATAATAATCAGCCTTTCGTTATTGCGTCTGATTATATTTTGCCACATCATAGAGGCTTTGGCAAACATTTTATTAGTACACAAAACAAGGCCGCCATTCATCCCACCACCTTAGAGGTGGGGGAATTCTGGCGGGGTTTGGTTAAATTGGTTTGTCTAAACAATACTGCGTCTCATGACTTAAGCTCCTTAAGAGCTTCTTCAACATCATCATAACGTTTAACAGAAGGGTCGCGGGCAATACGTTCTGCTTCCAACAAAGCCGTAATTGTTTCTGCGTTGGGTGTGTTAATTGTAATGTCAAAAGGAATACAACCTTCACGAACAGCTTGACGAAGAAATATATTAAACGCTGTCGTCATATTAAGACCAAGCTGAGAAAACAAGATATCGGCTTGTGCTTTCAAATCGCTGTCAATACGAAAGCTTACATTGGATGTTGTGTTTGCCATATAGAATCACTCCTTCCTTGTGCTTATTATACTACAATTAAATAGTCGCGTTAAGCAAATAAAACGCTTTTGCAATGCAATTGACATTGAATTTGCATTTAATATATAATATGCTTCATATTTCAATTTAATTACACCAAAGAAGGGCAAAATCTCTTCACTTTGCTTTGCCGATTACAATTCAGGAAAGATGTTGTTAAAAGTATCATAAAGGTGAATTTCTTAAGTCAGCTGCTGTTTATAAAAGATAAGCCGGTAATGACTTATAGTGAAACATTTCGGTTCAGCATCGACCTAACATTACAATTTTTTGTCGAATACTGTCATAAGATCTCATGTTGATTTTATCATGTGGTTTATATTTTTAACAGTGCAGAGGTTGTCAGCAATATTCCTCTCCAGGGAATCCCGGTGTTGGAAATAGTTTCATCAAAGTGCTAAATAAAAGGCATGGCACTGAATTTACAGAAGTGGATAAGTTGTTCTTTGATTTCATTGAAAAGGAAGTAATATTATGATAAAGTGTAGCAGTTGCTTGGTTAGTTACTGGTGTATTGTTATACTGAGTTGTTTATTATAGGTAATGACAGGGGGATAATATGAGTAACTTTTCCATTAAAGGACAGTTAGAAAGTTTGAATTCAGATGAATTAATAAAATTAGTCATATACCTTATACAAAGAGAACAGCAATCGCGTTTACATGTGCTGGAATGGCTTGAGCAAAATAGTAATATACCTCAGAAACCCGTAAGCTCGGGGAAAAACATTAAATCTCAAAGTATTCATGATGAATTGTTATTTGAATATTGGAACAATGCACAATGTATTATTTCAGATTTTAACAGTTACGGTGGGGGGCCTGAAGAAGAGGAGGAAGAGGCCTATGAGTGGCTTGAAAAGATATCGAATTTGATAAGTGAAGATAAAATTACTTCTGGAGCAAAACAAAAATTTATAGATGAAGCGTTTGTTGAATATGATGCTGGGAATTCCGGTTTTGACGATGGTCTGATGGACTTGTTTTTCGAGATATGCAAAGAAAAAGAGGAATGGGAGTATCTTGTAAAAAAACTTAATCACAAGTCGTCTGACTGGAGAAAAAAGCTTGTTATGAGTATTTACAGGAACCATCTTAACGATGATTCCAAATATCTAGATGAGAGACTTAAAAATCTTCACTTTGGAATGGATTATTGGGACTTGGCTCAATATTATATCGGCAAACAAAAAAAGGATCTGGCCCTTGAAACGGCTCAAAATGGTATTGAAAAAGGAGAAGGAAGGCTTACTGAGCTTTATGATTATCTTATTGAATATTATTCGAATATACAGGATGACAGTGCTCTTGAAATGATTGCCAAAACGTCAATGCAAAGAAAGAATGAAGCTAAATACGTTTTGGACAAGTTATTCGCGTATTATAAGAATCGCGACTATGAAAAGGCTAAAGAAAAGCTGCTCCTATCTTATGAGGATACCGGATACAAAAAATATTTTGAAGAATACAAAAGAATGAAAAGTTTTTTAACTGAGTCAGATTGGGAAAAGATTGAACCTATGATTATAAAGGAGTCCAAAAATAAGAATATTTACGACTATATGAATATTTGTCTTGATAAGGGAATGAAGGAAACTGTTATAAATATTTTAATTTCTCCACCAAAGAATCAATGGGGATATCTTGTTTCTTCCGATTTTGATTCATTTGCAGAAAGATTGGAAAAGGATTATCCGAAAGAAATTCTTGATTATTTCAATAAAAGAGCATACAGTAGAATTCTAAATGGTAATAGAAAAACTTATAAAGAAGCTGTAAGGTACCTTGGAAAAGTTAAAGAGATATGTTTAAAACAATTGAAAGATGCTGATAAATGGACACAAACGTTTAATAATTTAAAATTAGAGTTTAAAAATAGACCGGCATTTATTGATGAACTTAAAAAGAGTAAAATATAAAAAACAATGATATAAACTAATTATAATTAAAACACACTCCTAGTGACTGTTCTAGAGATTGGCCAGTCAAAAACTCACCTGCTGCTGCACCCAGGAAAGGTCTCATGATAATTCCCAATGGGCCGAGCAGCAGTAGCCCCAGGATAGAACCTACAATACTCGGGGGAGGGGTAAGGTCATTTAACTCGTCTTTTTACAGATTCCCCAACAAGAATCAGTGTCATGCCGAATAGATGGGTACAACATCATTAAACGTAGAAGAGGATAGCAAGGAATTTCCGGAAAATATGAAGCTGCAAATTTTACAGCTTCCTCCGCTTCAATGTGTAATATCCTCTGTTAATAGCAAAAAAATTAATACAGGCATTCTTTTATGTATTGTTTAATCACTTAAAAATCTTACGTAATCCTTATCCCTCACAGAGTTTACCAGCCTCTCGTCTGCCGTCCAGAACTCGCATGTTTTGTTATACTGTCTTGATACTATCTCCGCAACTGCAAGATAAGCCGCATCATACAGGGTAGGCAGTTCCTCTTCTTCGGCAATTCGCCAAGCAGACCGCATAATAGCCATATCGCTGATAAAAGATAGAACCCCAAGGTTAGTAAAAGCCTCCCAAGCATTTTCAGCCTGTTCTGAACTTATTAGTTTCCTGAAAACCTTTTTCCTTAATACCGTTCCGACTTCAGTCCAAGCGAAGTCAGGTAAAACCACTGTCAGCCTCTCATTAATCACCCTATCCATTAGAACTACCGCCTTGTTACTGTCTTCTTCGTTCACAAGAAGCTTTATGAGAACGCTGCTGTCAAGGCATATAAAGCTACTCATTCCGTCCCTCTCCTTCCCGCAATTGCCTGATTAAAGGAGTTGAATCAGGTTGAGGCTTCATTTCTCCCCTTAATTTGGCCAAGCGTTTGAGAGTATCTTTTGCCATTTCTATCTTTTCGTATTGCTCAACCTTTTTAGCCTTTTTCTGAATTTCCTCGAAGGCCTTTGCCTCAATTATGTAGGCTACAGGTTTTGATCTTTGCAGCAATACTATAGGTTCCTTAGTTTCAAGCGCATGGCTGATTATTTTGCTTGCGTTTTGCCTTACTTCTGTTATATTGAACATCACCATTATTCACACCACCGTTATCTATATTATTGTTAATCGTACCACCGCTAACTAGGCATGTCAATTATTTACCAAATTTTTAATGGTGTTTCTTATTTGGTTAGTGGCCTTTCAAATCCCCCTTACAAAAATGCCCTGGTAAATCAGGGTATTTTTTACTTTTTCTCATCTTGTAAAGAATAAGAGGCTGCCCGGATTTTAAAGATATCTTCTCTCACTGAACGACCTGACAAAAATTTTGAAGCCGTAGGCTTTAGTATTGGCCCAATGCATACAACAGTTCTGGAGAAGCATCCAATATTCTGCAACTGTCTTAATTGAATTTCGAGAGCTGCATCAAATTTTTTGTAAATAAATACTTACCGGCGAAAAAGCCGTCCCCTGTCGTAAAGAAGCGCCGCAAGCCCCATAGGAGGTTGCGGCGCTTCTTTACTTTTCATTTACCACATGCCACTTTTGTTTCTCATTTTGGGTGCCGAGTTTATTGCCACTGCCGCCAGTTCCTCCCAGGTGACGCTGTCCGAGGGCTTAAAGAGCCCTGTTTCATCACCCCGCATAATGCCCAGTCCCTGGGCCAGACCTATATAGTTCCGGTCGGTTGCGGAAAGTGAAGCGATGTCCTTGTATGAAGAAGCGATGTTGTTGTTTATTTTCGCAATTTCGGCGTAGCCCATGGCGTTCACCATCCAGCGGGCCAGTGTCAGCCTGGTGAACGGCTGCTCAGGATTGAAATTCCCGCCCTCGTCATATACACCCAGTATAGCTCCGGCCTGGATCGCTTTAAAATCGGGATCTTCCGGGTTTATGTCCAGGAATTGTTGCTCTCTTTTTTCGTCATAGTCGTAATAATTGCCCATTGCGGCTATTATCAGCCTGGCCGCATCCCTCTTTTTAACGGCGCCTGTGGGACTGAATTGCTCCGGAGACGGCAGAATGCCGCTGCCCGCCAGTATTTCAAGATACTGGGCAGCCCAACTTTGTTTATAGTCATAACCGCTTCCGGAGGTTTTGTTGACCGGCTGGCCGTCGTAGGCAACAGGTTTTCCGGTCAGCGCGTCAATAGCGCTGAATCCGTCGTTATCAGGGCGGTAGACCAGTATGGCCTGTCTACCCGGTTTTTCTCCCTCCCTGGGGATGAAATAGGTCAGTTGCAGGGGTGAAAGTTCCAGCCATTTGCCGGCCGCCTCCCCCGGGGCGAGTGTATTCTGAACTGCCGGGAAGGAAACCTTATGCCATTCACAGTGATAGTCTCTGATTTTGCCGTCACTGCTTATCCCTATATGTATACCATCCAGGGGAAAGGGAATGCCGTTAACGACTCTGTAGAAATGAAAACCATAACCCTGCTCGTTACCTATTCCGTACATGTCCACCTGATTTTTCTCCGGAGCCAGGTATGGGCTGTATTCCGGGGCTACATTTTTAATAAATGAGTCAGCCTTGGCCAGCGCTTCTTCCTGGGAGATTTTTGGAGAGCCTGTCTCAGCTTGCGTTTCCGGACCGCGTTCGTAATAATTCACCACCCGGCCGGTGGCTCGGTCAATACCTACTTGCGAACCGGGATAGTATCTGCTGCTGTCTTTTTGAACAATCTCGAAACTCCAAAACTCCTGATTCCCAAAAGGACCGCCCATACTGGAGCCGCCTCCCCCCATCTCCACTTCTCCTTCGATGCCCAGAGAACGGAAAAATCTTTCTGCGGTACTCCTGGCTTTTTCCACCGTGATCCTTTGCCCGGGGGAATCCGGGGGGTTGTTAACGCCGCTAATCTTCGGAATGTCTTCAAACATCCCGATATCTTTTATGTCCTTTTCCCTGCCTTGATTATCCACGGCCTTACCGTTAGCGGCATTAAACATCAGTTCCCGGGTATTGAGCTGATATATAAGATTGGCTTCCGGAGGCTTACCGGTGTAATTGCGGTAGGGCACCTGATATATCAATGCCATGCCCAGTTCGTTAGTGGCCTTTTCAATAAGCGCCTTAGCCGGAACCGGTGTTCCTGCAGCGGGCAGCTTAACCTCGGGCCGCCAGTTCATATCGAAGCTGGCAACCTCGCCGGAAAGGGCGTCCACGGAAACATTTATGCCATCGTAGTCGATTTTAAGTCCGTTTTCCACCCGTGCCCAATGGAAGCGGTATACCATATTCAAGCTGGGGAGGGGGTAATAGTTTTCGGTGGGGCTTTTCTGCAGTTGCAGGTTTTTAAAACGTTCGGGCTGCAGCTTTTGAATAAATTGTTCAGCAATTTTTTGGGCCTCCTGCTTTTGGATGATCCCCCTTGTTTCCGTGGGCGTGTTGTTGCGCCGGTTCATACTCAATATTTCGCCGGTATCGGCATCCAGAGAGGCATCATATCCCGCCGGCATGCCCGGCCCGTGGTACATTCTTTCATAATTATTTATCCGCCATACATTTCTGCCATGATAGTCTTCGAAATCCAGCTGCATATCGGGCTTGCTTTCCCCGATTATTTCCGGGAAGGCGCTTTTGATAATCTTTAATGCTTCGTCTTCAGAAATTCTTGGTGAATCCTTTTTTTCCTCTGAAGCGGGCGGCAGTTTTTTCGCTTCTGTAACAGTTACCTGTTTGATTACAATTTGTGAAGCTGTCTGTTCCGCCGATGCTGCGGTGGACATTAATAAAGAACCGAATAATAAGACCGCTGAGAAACAGAATGCTTTTCTCCTCATCATCTTCCTCTGCTACTTTAAATATAGACAAAAATCTATATCAAGAGAGTTTTACTGCTTCATAATGTCTGCTTTTGCCACAAAGCTACTCGCATTTGATGTAACACTCCACAGTCTTAAATTCCCGACTAGCCATCGGTACATATACAAGAACTTTGTTAATTAAGAAATCTTGTATTGTTTAGCATTTCTTAAATTTATTGAAGCATTAACATCTCTATCTTCAACAAATCCACAATTGTCACAAATATAAATTCTATCACTAAGTTTTAAGTCCCACTTAATATGGCCACAACAAGAACATATTTTAGAAGAAGGATAAAATCTATCCACAACTCTAAGTTCAATATTATGCCATTGTGTTTTTGACTTTAACTTAATATTAAATTCATAAAACTTTTGCTGTGCAATCGCTTTGGATAAATGCCTATTCTTCATCATTCCACTAACATTCAAGTTTTCAACAGTGATATATTCCGGCTTGGTTTTCACCAGTTCATTCACTGTTTTATTAACATAGTCAGTCTGAATATTGGTTAGTCGCTGATGAAGCTTTTGTACTTTTAACCGTTGTTTGTCTATATTCGCACATCTCAGCGCTGTAGCAGTACCTCCTCTCTGCTTTCGCATGTGATATTTTCTACTTAATTTCCTTTGCTCCCTTTTTAATCGTCTTTCCAACTTTTTAACCTTTGAAGTCTTATTTATATTTTTAAATTTTATTCCGCTGCTAACTGTTGCAAGAACCTTAACTCCAAGGTCTACCCCAATACCTTCAGAACATTTCTTTTCTACACCAACTAACTGAATATCAACTATAACACTAACATAATATCTGCCGGCTTTATAAGATACTGTACCACTCTTTACGGTCACTCCGTATGGTATATAGCCAAATTCTTTTAATCGCATCCAACCAATTGTAGGTATCGAATTTACCCAGTTTTTTAAAGAATCTTTTAAAAGCCCTCTCCGCATTGACAATAGACTTCTTACGTGCTTTAGATGATACACTCTTAATCCACTCAAATCCTTGCTGTTTAGAATGGACATTGTTAATCCATTTGTCAAAATCATTTGCAGACATAAAAGGTAAGCCTTGCTTATACCTTTCTTGATTAATTTGAATATAGAGGTTACACAAGTACCTGCATACACCCACCGTTTGATTAATTTTGTTCGCTTGTTCCGGTGTTGGTTTTATTTCAGTCTTGAAAGCTTTAATCATTGTTTCAATTCATCCCTTATCTTAGACTTGTACTTCCTAAGTCCATAGATACGACAAGAGAACACATTTATGATAGAGATTAGATCTTGTATCATTTCTTCTTGTGGAGATAATGACTCATTGTTTACAACAATCATTATTACCTTACCTCTATTTCCTTCCTTTGAAGATTCACCAATATAAGAAAGATATTGCTCATGTGTATAATATCTCCTATCTGTCGGTGTTCGGTAGGCTTTTAATATCCCTTCGTAATCCCATCTTTGAAGTGTCTTTACGGACATGTTGATAAGTTCAGCAAATTCGTTAGGTTTATATTTTTTATCCATAAATATATTTTAGTACATTTAAATATATTTATCTATATTATAAATTACAGTTTATTTCCTCCTTTTTAAGATATTAGGACACACCTTCTTAGCATGGATAGATACCCTGCTTCAATACAAATTCACAAAGCAATTTCCTAATTGAGTCTTAATTGGTTCAACCATGGCTATTGTTTCCTGTTTAATCATACACCTCCGTTCCGTGTGTGGGCATAAATACTCATATAATATAGACGTAGAAGATATGATTTTTGTTGCACGTTCATAACAAAAACTTTATATTTTACCACTATGGTTTTGCCTGGGCATAATAGGAAAATTCACCGTCTTTTAATATACAACTCAGTTACCATTATCCATGCTATGACGAATTCGTCATAGTGCGGACTATACCGAAAAACTTATTAGAAAGGGTTTATTTAGTCACTGCTAGCAATGTCGTTCGGCATAGTATTTTTTTCGGCATAGTCATCATAGGTAAAAACCACTGTCTGGTTGGCCGTGTCACTAATTTCTTGCAAATTTACCGGGGACAGACTGGTAAGAATTTAAAGCAAAGCATCACAACCTATCAGGCCCTTTCCCCGCCCCAAATTTCTGCTATGGTATCATACATCAAAAGGTCAGTGAGTATGAAGTCACGACGAACGGCACAAATAGGCCCAGATTGAAACTACTTTTGTAGCAGTAATAATTAATACGCTTAAAACCAAGTAGAATTTATTCTCTCTTTCTTTCAAACTACATCGAAGTTCCTTTTTCCTCAAATATTATATATAGTTATTTCTACCCAAATAAAAATTCCCCTTCAAAAAATAAGAATAAAGCTAAAACTGATGTTTGTATAAGGTACTTAGCGTGATAATACGTATAACATCACCATAATTCCCTCTCCTCAACCTCAATAACATTCTCAATTGCAATTTTCGAATATATCTCCACATCTTGATTAATCGCTTCAAATGTTACAGCCATAGCATATGGCACACTTGCCTCGGGATTAACATCCCATTCGGTATGACCGATAACGGCTATACAAAAGCCTTCCATAAATTCATGGGATTTTACAATAGCCCAATCCTTTTGTACGGTACCGCTGTTCCTGTGAACATCCCGAATCTCACCCCAATCAGACCTTTCACGTATAGCCCACTTAATAACTCCCGGTTCCACCTCTGAGCCTGCTTCATCAAGAATATCCGCACCCACCAGCTCAATTATTCTTTGCATAAAAGAATCTGTCGCTTCATTTAACTTACTTGTCTGCCATTCCAGCCATGTTGACAAATACCGCCGCCTGGTCCTTCGTGTTCGCCGAGGCTGTGCTTTGTAAGATAAAGTAATATCAATCCTTATATCATACGAATCACCTGGCCACCGTAATTCCTCCGGTATTTTCACCTCGTAAATATGGACCTGCTTGCCCCGTATGTAAACGTCGCCATTAGTGATTAAGGTAATATAATACTCGGTATTTTGAATGGCCCTGTTGACATCGGGTATCCCGTAACCCAAATGCTTAATTAATTTTGATTTATTCATTTCGTAGCTTGTCCAACTTGGCCATCTTGCTGACTGTATGATTAGCGCCCGGTACAACAAAGTCGATGCATCAGGGAAAGCGGCTTGAATTTGTGCTGCTATATGGGCCACCTTTGGTGCTGCAAAGGAAGTCCCCACATCATCTCGCCCAACTGAAGGGCCCCCATGCATTGTTGAGCTAACCAGTTGGGGGGATATTTCCGGCTTTATAGTTAAATCCGGGGGATTCCCTGTATCATAAGCAAAATCACCACCATATTCCACAACCTCCGGTTTTACTACTCCCCATAGCCCCGGACCTGTGCGAGAAAAGGCAGACGGTTCATCTTTTTGAGCAAATGAAGTCCATAAACCTACCAAAGCATCCAACCCAATTGACCCTACAGTTATAGCCTGTAGACTCTGGGCAGGATTAGCTATGCGACAAGAAGGTTCCCGCAAATAACCCGGGTAACCACGTCCAATGGATATATATAATCTCTTATTCCAGGCATGGTTGACAAGCCACGCCTTTTAACATTTCCAGCTGATAATATAAAAAGCAAATCATTATCCCATACCAGATTATCAAGGGCGGCAGCCCAAATACTCATATGCCTTGTCCTAGACGGGGCACTGGCATTTATGGAGTGATTAAAAATTCTGGTCCGTCCTGGTTCACCATGAAAGTGCTTTACTATTTCCTGCAAGAATTTCGGGGGAAACAAATTTACCGGCATAATGTTGTTTTGATCCAAAACCCGCGCGTTCTGTATCCAGCAAATGGAGAACACTGCACCAGTCGAGGGAATATCACGGGGATACAATACTGCACCGGCAACCTTAGTTCCGTGACCTCCTCTTCTTACGTAATCGGAAACATCAGTAGGAGAGTTTATCCAACTCTTAGATATGGATTGCTCCAAGGCAGGTCTTAACAACGGGTGCCTCTCTTGTATTCCGCTATCAATAACACACACCCTGGGAGCATTTTCAGCAGGCTCATTTATTAATAATCCGCTTCTCTCTTCTGCACCGGTCAATTCATCATCAGGTACACCGGATTCAATTGTTTCAACCTCCGACACATCAAAAAGAAACTGAAAATTTAATACCAAGTCACGCAAGCCCTTACCTGAAATGCAAATTCTACAGCTAAAACTATCAGGCAAGCGGGTGGATGTGTCAGATGCACCTTCAATCATACCGGATATAATTTCACCATTGTAACTTCTGACAAATTGATCTAACTTTGCATACCTCTCAGATTGCTATAAAATATAAAAAAATTTTAGAGCTATTGGCTAATTATGATTCAGATAAAGTTAAAAACAAAGAAGGATTAGCAAATTGGGTTGGTAATAGCTTTTTTCTCTTTCCAAATTCTTACGAGCAGCGCGTTTTCAAAAGGGTATTTGTAAAGCCGCAACGTAAAGCGCAGGTATTCCGCCCATGCCTCCGGCGTCCTTGTCACCCTGGACACGGCGGTTTCGTAGATAATCTGCAATCTTGCCGATTCTTCCAAATCAGGACGCCTCATTTCCCATCATTGTTCTGCTGCACCTGTTAAGGATCTAAATCATAACTTCCCCGTCCTCATCCGCCGAAAAATCCGTCGCCGGCGCTTCCGCTTGTTTTTCCTGGCTTTGCAGGTGGGAGAAATAGTAGCCGGGTGCTTCCTCCACCACATCCTGCACCCTTTAGCCGATTGCTCCGGCATCGGCCATGCTCTTTGATAAAGCGCATTGTTAACGGGCGCGTGCCGTGATATGATGGTGGCATGGAGGTGACCTAGATGGAGGAATGGATACAAAAACATGATTCCGGGCTGGACCTGACAACAAGCATGGAACGCCTGCGGGACAATCCAAGCGTGGAGGGAAAGCTGCGCTTTTTCGCGGAGCTGAAGGCCGCGCGTCTTTTGGTGCCCTGCCACGGAGAAAACGGCAGCATCGCAGCACTGAACACACCGGAAAAGGAAGTGTTCCTGCCCGCGTTCTGCTCGGCGGACGAGCTGCAAAAATGGACTTTCCCGTTGGAAAAGGTGTCCGTCCTGCCGCTGGACGCACTGAAACATATAGTCATTGATAATCCGGCTCAGCTTGCCGGTGTCGTTATAAATCCTTTCGGTAAGGCCCTGTTACTGCGGCACCCCCAGCTGGCTGAAATTGATTCCGGCACCGAGGGGATGACACTGGCCCGAACCGACCACCAGGGTAAGCTGGATATCCGCGCAACAACGGATTTCCCGGTCGGCCTGCCAAAGGCCCTGGCGCAGCTGCTTGCAACCCGGCCCGAGGTTTACCGCGCATGGATATTACTGGCCCGTGAGGAAAAAGAGACAAGGTACCATAAGCTGTTTCTCATTGACTTCGACGGCGACCGGCGGCTGCTTTTTCCCCTTGTGGCAAAAGCCGTACAGCCCTATATGAAGCCGGGTGAATCCTTTGAGCTGATGAAGGCGGACTTTGGCCTTCTGCAAAGGGCTCTAGCCGTATCGGAACCGGTTTATCAAAAAAAGAAGGCTTGACGGCTGTATGCTTAAAACAGCGGGGCAACGGTGCTTTGATATGCCACAGCCCCATTTTAATGCGCATACATATTATTGTGTCGGAAAACGAAATTGTCTCCGCACAAAAGCGCATCCGGCAGCGCAGAAAGGCAGGAATCGCATTTATGAAACGAATCGCTGTTTACGGCAAGGGCGGTATCGGGAAATCGACCATCAGTGCAAACCTCTCGGCGGCGTTTGCGCTTGCGGGGCATCGGGTACTTCAGATTGGATGTGACCCGAAACACGATTCCACGCGGCTTCTTCTGCAGGGGAAGCGGCTGACGACCGTGCTGGATTATTTGCGCATCACTAACCCACTGGAATACCGGCTGGAGGACATTCTGGAGGAAGGCTTTGCGGGCATCGGCTGCGTGGAAGCCGGTGGGCCGAAGCCCGGTGTGGGATGCGCCGGGCGCGGCATTATCAGTACGTTTGAGTTACTAGAGAAGTTTAAGCTGCATGACCGCTATGGTGTGACGGTGTATGATGTCCTGGGCGACGTGGTCTGCGGCGGCTTTGCCGTCCCGATCCGTCGCGAATATGCCGATACTATCCTGATTGTCACCTCAGGGGAGTTCATGGCTCTGTACGCGGCCAACAATATTCTGCGGGGCATCCGCAATTATGATGGGACGGAACGGCGCGTCGCCGGGCTTGTCTACAACCGCCGCAATGTGGAGGGCGAGGACGAACACGTCGCGCGATTTGCCGCCGCCGTCGGTTTACCTATCTGTGCCACGGTTCCGCGCAGCGATGCGTTTTCCCACGCCGAACGTGCCAACCGGACGGTTATAGAGATGGAAGCCGATGCGGAGGTCTGCGCCATCTTTCACAGGCTTGCCGCAGCGCTTGACGGGTGTACATTGTATGAGGCCAAGCCGCTTACAGATGAGGCGCTTGAGGAAACCGTACTCGGCATTTCGCTTGAACAAACGCCCACCGAAGCGGCCAATTCCGGCGCAGAGCCCGTAGAGAAACTGCCGCCGCCTGCTGAAATTGGTCTGACAGACCAAAACCGGTATCTGTCAAAAAATCTGATTCGCGGTGAGCCCCTGCATGGCTGTGCCTTCAACGGCGCGGTTTCCACGGCGGTGCATCTGCGCGATGCCTTGGTACTGGCCCACGCGCCGAAAAGCTGTGCCCACATCTCCTACCAAACCATCATCTCCAGCGGACGGCGCAAGCTGTTTGAGCGCGGCGCGCTTTTGCCCGCCTCCCTGATGCCAAATTTGGAATGCACCGAAATGGGTGAACCGGAAATCGTATTCGGCGGGACAGAAAAGCTGGAGGAAAGGCTTTTGGCACTTAAAAAGCAAAAGCCCCGCGCCATTGTCGTAGTCAGCTCATGCCCTGCCGGTATTATCGGGGATGATATCGACCGCGTAAAGAATTTATCCGAGCCGGGACTGCCCGTCATCCCCGTGCGTGCCGACGGCAATATGGCGGGTGACTATCTTCAAGGTATGTTCATGAGCTATATCGCGCTGGCGCGCAGCATAATTAAGCGGAATGTTCCTCCTGTGCCGGATACGGTCAATATTGTGGCGGAGAAAATCGTTGTGACGAATACGGAGGATAATTTCAGTGTGATCAACGGCTATTTAAGCCAAATGGGCGTGCGTGTAAACTGCCGCTTTCTCTATAACACAACGGCGAACGCGCTGGAGAACTTCTGCGCCGCGCCACTGAACCTTCCGGCATACGGCGACTATACGGCAAATACGCTGCGGGGCTTTTTTGAAAAGGAATATGGGGCCCGATTTTTCCCTCTGGCCTTTCCCGTGGGCCTGGAAGAAACAGCCGACTGGCTGCGCGGCGTAGCTGCCTTCTTTGGACGCCCGGATGCCGCGGCAAAAATTATTGCGGAGCATACAGAGCGGTATATGCGGGAAATTGCGGCGCTGCGCCCACAGCTGTCGGGGAAAAAGCTGATGATCATTACATACAACCATGAACTGGACTGGATTCTGAAAACGGCGCTGGACGCGGGCATGGAAATTGCCAAAATCGGCGTTCTCAACTATTCACAGGACGAGGGCTTCCGCACCCGGCTTTCCGTCAGCCTCCCTGTGGAGGAAAACTATGACCGCGAAAGGCGGGCGGACGACATCGCCGCGTACCGCCCCGATGTGCTGCTGACCAACTATGCCTCCTCCGTGGCGGAGGATGTGCCGGTGGCGGACACTATTCCCATGTGCCCGAATGTAGGCTTTGAATCGGGACTTACGCTGGCGCGGCGCTGGGCGCGGCTCTTACAGCTCAATGTGAAAGGAGCGTGGCGGCAGGATGAGCAATTATTTAAACAATATTACGCCTGATAGCTTTTCAGGCGCACTGTTTGCGCTGGAGGGTGTTGCACGATCGGTCGTACTGCTTAACGGCCCCACCGGCTGCAAATTCTACCACTCGGCGACATCGGACAACCAATTAATCCGGCAATTTGAGTTTGATCCGCTTAACTACCCGGAAAAGTGGTATTTCGGCCAGCCGCGCGTACCCTGTACCTATCTTGACAACGGCGATTACATCTACGGCGGTGCGGACAAGCTGATTGAGGCGCTTACATTTTTACGGGACAATGTCACCTTTGAACTGCTGTGCATCGTGAACTCCCCTGGTGCCGCGCTGATCGGGGACGACCTCTGCGGAATTGCGAAAACCGTCATACCGTACAGGCCCGTGGTTGTACTGGAAACGCCCGGCTTTTCGAGCGACGTGTGCGCGGGGCACGAGGCGGCGGCTCTGGCGCTTTTAAAGCAGCTGCCGCCGCCAAAAGCGGACAGGACAGTCAGCCGGCGTGTCAATCTCCTGGGACTTTCCCTCTTTCACAGAAACCACACCGGGGACGTGGCGGAGCTGCGGCGTATCTTTTCCCTCTGTGGCCTGCATCTCGGCTGTGTTCTTTGCGGCGGCGGAAGCCTTGCGGACATGGCAGTAATGCCGGAAGCGGCGCTCAATATTGTCATTCACCCGGAATATGGGCTGAAAACAGCGGAATACCTTAAGACGCATTACGGCACACCTTTTTATGTATGCGACGGGCCGCCAATCGGCTTTGCGGCGACAGAAAAGCTGCTGCGTGAGGTTTGCGACCTGACAGGTGCGGACGCATCGGATGCCATTCGGGAGAGTGAACAGGCCCGCGCACGCGCCTACGCCTTTATCTCCCGGGTCAATTCACTGACCGGCTTGCCGAAGGGGGTTTCCTTTGCGGTGGAAGGAAACTGCTCGGAGCTGTATGTGTATGTTGATTTTCTGGTGCGTTACTTTGGCATGATCCCCGAGTGTGTCTCAATTCTGAATCCGCAAAGCAGCGTATTCAAAGAACGCCTGACAGAACTTCTATCGGACTTCGGACTGACCAACGCTATGGAACGTGACATTCTGAACACAAACGCAGAGCTTGTTTTCGCAAGCGGCAACACAATTTCTAAGCTCAGGCTGAAAAAGCACGTCTTCACCGGCATTGAAACGGCTCTGCCCACCCTTGGTTATCTCGACGTGGTACCCAAAACCCAGCTAGGCACCGGCGGTGCATTGCACGTGACAGAGCTGATATTGAACGGATTAATGTATTAGGATGAAAGCTGATGTACAAAATTCACACCCTGTTCTGGCCAACCGCCATTTTTTCAAAGTGCTGAGCGGCTGGTTTTGTTATGCCTTTTTATGCTGATCAGTTTTTTTGAAACTCCTATTTGACTTTTGTTAGCAGGTCTTCCCCATCATTATTCTACTGCACCTGTTAATGTTCTAAATCATAACCTTCCTCGTCCTCATCCGGTATGTGACAGTCCTCATCCGCCGAAAAATCAGTCGCCGGCGCTTCCGCTTGTTTTTCCTGGCTTTGCTCGAAAAAATTTGTAAAGAGAAAAAACGTTCCTTCCAAATTTTTACCAGGGTCTGCTCCGGTAAAATAATTCCAATTAATCGCTCTCATTCATGAGGGTCAGATACTTATTAAATACTGACAGCTGATTAGGCAAAGAGGTAGAACCAGCATGATACAAAATGTTGTGGCTAGGTTTCTTTCTTAGATCTTTTGCTGGGATCTGTTCCGAAAGTGCCGGGATAAGCCGGTATAGAGTGGGGGATGAAAAGCCCCACGTGAAAAAAATGACTGCGCCATCACGACCTCAAAGCATGGGTATGATGCGGTTCACCGATTGAATCAGTGGGTAAAGGCAAGAAGAAGACTGGCTGCTTCCCTGGCCGCAGTGACGGTCAGTGGTAGAATCCTCTGGGCAGGGAATTGGTATTCTCATCTTGTAGTGGGACTTCGGTCACCATCTGAGAAGCATAGGGAGAGGTTTGGCAAACTCGTAACTCCCTATGCTGCTAATGATGAAAGAAGCCATCTCCTTGTTTTTATTCCAAGGGATGGCTTTTCTGCTTTTACCGCCAAGATTCCCGTCCTGTTGGCAAAAAATCGCTGCCTTTGGTGTCGAATTATTGTCCGCCATTTATCATGCATCACTACATTCTTTTCTTAAATTACTTACATAATTTCTTAATGTTCGCTCCTTACTGTTTAATAGTTGTAGTGTTTCTTCAGCCCATCATTCTTTAGTTTATGAATTTCGGAATACATTTTCCACCTCAGCATTTTATCCACTCCCCCCTTCTAATAACCACACTATTATATAGGTTCTTAGTAGGTTATTTTTCTGGAAGGTTGTGGGGAATAAGGTCCCTTTTTATTTGCCGAAATTCATCCTTTTTAGTTTACCACTCACAGTGTTCCGGGGGGCTGTTTTGTTGCTGATTTCCATGTCCAGATGTCTAGTCATTTATTGTACAACTTATACAATTTCGTGACCATTTACCATATCTTGCAGGTAATTATTATATACATAGCGAAAATAAAGAGCTATATGTTAAACTACTACCTTACGGGTAGCACTTTTACAATTTACGGGTTAATCAACAAAAAAACAGCAAAGTTTAAATTATAATGATACTGAAAACATCAGGAAAGTAGTTATTGTCTAATAATTTAGACTGCGGAAAACAGTAGAATAAAAGTGCAGTTATCAGTGCAGGATATCGTACCTATTCAACTACCTATCCTTTTAGGGTTCAAAATTATCCTTTTGGGAAATTATGCAGGAATGGAGGAGGCGAACCAGTATTTTATGTCAATAAATGAATTAATCATAACATTGATACTCATTTCTATTCCTCAAAGCCTTGTTGTTAACATTTTGGCAGCTCAACTCTTAGGTATATATAAAAAGGAGATCATTAAACAACTCATTCTAGTTGGGTTGATCGACGGTTTAATCTCATTTACGGTTTACATGCTCAGACTTCCCTATGGCCTACACATGGTAGTTAATTTATTCCTATTTATTTTTGTTGCTCAATTGTTGCTTGGAATTCATATGAATCAAGCTGTTTATTTAACGATTACAGCTTATGCGGCTGCTCTAATCTTTGAAAGTGGTGTCGTAGCTGTGATGCTTTTCATTACGGGTCTATCACTGGATGAATTGATAGATAATTTTAATTTGCGGCTGACATTTACCTGTACAGGAATTATGTTGGCAGGAGGGGCTGTCTACTGGCTGATTAGTAGAAATATACGCATAGCTGGTATTGAAAAAGTAGCTGATTTTACTAAAAGCTATGGTCATAGCATATTTATAGCTTTTATTCAAATTGCTTTATTAGGAGTTGTGTTTATATATTCTCGCCTTCAATCTCCATCTTATTTTAATTTAATTAAAGCAGAGGTGTTTTGGGGAATCGCAGGAGGGTTATTTTTAATTCTTAATATTTGGTTAATTCTTTCACTTACGGCTGCTGTTCAAAGAGAAACAATTCTTTTAGCCAATGAGGCTTATATGAAGAATATTGAAGAGCTTTTTTTGAATTATCGATCTCAACGTCATGACCTTTCCAATCATTTTCAAACTCTGAATTCCTTACTGAAAGCAAACAAAATTGAAAAGGCTTTAGATTATCTAAAGGACTTAAATAAAGAAACCGTAGCCACCAATATGGTGTTAAAATTTGGCAATCCGGTTCTGGTCGCGCTGCTTCAGGTAAAAATTGCTAAAGCAGAACAAAAGAGTATTCTCTTAGACCTATTCATTGGAGATGAACTTACGCATATTGCCCTTCAATCATTTGAACTAGTTAAATTAGTAGGTAACTTGCTGGACAATGCCTTGGAAGCAGCCGAAAATTCAACAATTAAACAAAAAAAGGTAAGTTTTGAGACCAAGAACTACAATAGACTAAAAGTTATTTGCATTCGTAATTATGGAATTTATATAGACCCAGACATAATGGAAAAAATATTTGAACCCGGTTTTTCGACAAAAGATGGACATTCGGGAATTGGGCTATCCATTTGTCGATCACTTGTTGAAAAGTATAGGGGAAATATAGAAGTTTACAATGTGGAGGAGGGTACAATGGTTGAAGTAACAGTAGCGAGTACAGTGAAGAAGTCATGATCAAAAAAGCAGCTTCTGCATTAGGCATATGGTTGGCCCAAGAAAGCGGGGAAATAGAGAAGAAAAATGTTTTAGTTTATGGACTGGAGTATATTATAGGTTCATTAGTTAAAATTCTTAGCCTGCTTCTTGGCTCTTGGATATTAGGCATCTTTCCCGAAGCGATAGCTTTCCTGCTAACAGCAATACCACTTCGTCTGCTTTCGGGAGGAGCTCATAGCAAGACGTATTGGCGATGCTATTCCGTTAGTATGATATCAACATTTGTATTTAGTTTCATGGCTAAATATTTTTCATTATGGTAGAGCTATATCTACCCCCTATTGTATATAATGTGATATTTTAGAAGGTGACGATGTTGGAAGCAAGAGTACTAATTGTTGAAGACAATGAAGATGTTCGTGAGCATATTAAAACCATTATCAATACACAAGCAGATTTTACCGTGGTTGGAGAGTGTGGTAATGGCAATGAAGTTTTAGACTTGGTAGAAAAATATCACCCTAATATCGTTCTTTTAGATATAGAAATACCGAGCAGGACTGGAATAGATGTAGCGAAAGATCTAGCCGAATTAAAACCCGGTATATTCTTAATTTTTATTACGGGGCATTCTGAATTTTGTCTGACAGCATTCGAAATAAAATCACTTGATTATATACTAAAACCATTTACAGAGGAGCGGGTTATTTCTTCTCTACTGAGGGCTAAATCATTCTTAAATTGTTTGAATCCGGCTTTCGTTAATATGTCTCGTATTTCTATAAAGACAAGAGGGGGAACTATCATTTTTATTGAAGCCAAATCTATTTCTTACATAGAAAAAGTTAAAGGTATAAAGTATATTAGCATTTATACTGACCATGGTTACTACAACATCACTGAGACTTTGAATGATATAGAGGCCAAGCTTCCTGAACAATTTTACCGGTGTCATAAATCATTTATTATTAACCTGGAACGGGTGAAAGCTTTGGTACGGGATGGGCTGAACACCTTTCATGTTTTATTGAATAATAGTAAACAAAAAGTTTCTGTTAGCAAATATCATTACGATGAATTGATAAAAAAGTTGAATAGCTAATAGTCCAATTGACTGCCAAGAATGCAACATATTGTATTTGTATCCTAAAAGGATGATTTTTGATACTGGGAGAATGATTCAATGACAGTATTTTATGGTAGGATATAAGCAGAGTAAAGCTAAGTAGAAAAGGTTATGTAAAATGAAATTTGTGTTCTGGAGGTGATATATAACCTAAAATCCCGCCCAAATTATACCTGCACGGGCTCCTTGACGGCAAAAGCTTTATAAATCGCTTTTTGTTTGGTTAGAAGGAATAAGATGCACTGGCCGTTGATGTGTTGAACCCGAAGTTTAGACAAGATGAGCAGTAGCTTTTTCATCGTCATATTCTTATATAAATCCTTGTTTAACATCACTTTGTGCAAATGACACATGAGGATGAGTGCAATAAAACCGATGAACACTTTATTTTGCATACTGTCATCCCGATGTACGCGGGGGCGTCCCAAATCCAGTTGGGTTTTCAAACGGAGAAATCCTTTCTCCACCACATCTTTCCGGCGATAAATGGAGAGGGCTTCCTTCGCATCGGAAACGTCATTGCTAAGAACAACAAGCCACACCCTACTGTTTCCAGTTCTTTCGCCACGGCCTCTTCGCGAATGTTCACCGTATAGCCGGAAGACAACCAGGAACAAGAGCCGCAATCGATAGTGAACAATATAATAGTCTAAAATATATAAGGAAGGTGAATATATTGATAAAAAAAGTTGTATTTTTAATTTTTGGGTTAATGATACTGTTTTTAGGATTCACTAAAATTAGTTTTGGAGGAGACAAGTATTCGGAAAGAGAATACAAAGTTCAAAAGCAAGTTATTGATACATTTGTTTTAGACGTTAATGATTCAAGAGATAATGAATCAAAAGACAGTAAATTAAAACCTCTTTTTATGAGGGATATTTATGATGATGAGATAGCGCAAGAAAGTCATGAGACAAGAGTAAAAATAGCCAAAGCTATTAATATTTTATATAAAGAAAAAGAAATAAGAGAAGGAGATTTTAAACCAATGATATTCCTTAAAGGTAACACTAATGTTCTAATTGCAGTTAAACATCCTAATAACACTATCAGTCTTACTGACTTCGACATTTCTAACAAAGAGCCGGTTGAAGTTGATAAGCAAGTTAAAGAAATGAAAGACAATAAACAACAACTAGACTAAGAGGTGAGTATATTCCATATAAAGGGGATTAATGAACTCAAGTTATCTTGCACACCAATTTGATGATTTTGGGTATAATTGTCATGTAAGTGGTATTTTAAAAAATGAAGGGAGAGTAGAGTACTATGAAATTTAAAAAAGTGGGAATTTTACTTATCTTAAGTCTGGTTTTTTTACTATCAACCAACGCAGCTTATGCAACAACTTATTACTACCTTAGCAGTCCCCAAGAACTTGAGGCTTATGGATATGGTGCTGATTGGTCGTCTAAATTAACTGCGGTAGTAGCATCTTCGGGAATTGCCAATGTCACTGGAGTAAAATCAAGAGCTCAGGTATATAAAAATGGGATAAAAGTAGTGGATACTTCGAAATCTGATGATACGAGTCCATATTCAGTTTCCTTAAGTGGTTCTGAATCAAGTAGCTCTTACTCAAATAGTTGGAGTTATAAAGATTCTTCTTAAAATACAAAATACATTATAATAGGTATTAATATCATTGCAATGTTGATCAAAGACGGCTAGGAGTACTTTTGTTTCAAGGTATCATGCTAGTGGTGGCAAATAATGAAATTTAGGGAGTCATATTAAGATAATTAAAAATTATAGCTGGAGGTTGAAATTATGTTAAAAAGACTTAAATTGCGTTTTACGTTCGTATTAGTTCTAGCTTTAGTACTAGGAATTGTATCTAGTGCTACTGTTTATGCATCCAATAATGACAGTAAGAATAGTATTGTCAAAAAAACAGAAAAAAGACTAGAAGCTGCTAATAACGATATTAAAAGCACTTTAAAACTGGATAATATTTTAAATGACTATAAACAGATCGATTTCCCTAATGGAATTGACTTCAATAAAGACTTAGATATTGCACAAGAATTTGATGCTTTAGATCAGTCTCCAATTGGTTCTACTATGCCAATATTTTTATTAAAAAATGATTTATCAGAGATTATGGTTTTATATAAAGAAGGAGATGGAACAAATGTTATGAAGTATGCAAAAAGAGTGAATGGTAATAAATGGGCGGAGGGAGAAAAAAGAATAAAAGGTGCTCCGATTTTAGACATTAATACAATAAAAGATGAATAATGAAACAAAGACATTATTGTAATATTTAATCACCAGTTGTCCAAATGGTGTAAGGTTTCAGCTGGAAAGGTATTTATATTAAACCTGGTTTCGCAGAACCAGGTTTAATATTTTTTGCCCAAAAAATTATAAAATTTAGAACATATGACTCATATTCCGCACCCTGAATACGCCGAGCCAGATTGTGCATTTTGACCGCTGAGATTGTGCACGCAGACCGTTGGAATTGGGCATAGTTTCCGCACCGATTGTGCACTCATGATCCGCAAGTAAAAAACGCTCTGTATAATGGATTTATGTGCTGAGAATCTAGCGCAAATAATCCATAGGAGGTCATATGAATGACCAATTACAGAGAAATCTTGAGGTTATTTAGCCTTGGGATAACAAAAAAGGACATAGCGGCCAGCTGTGGGTGTTCAAGAAACACCGTCACAAACGTCTTGCAGCGGGCTACAGCGTGTCGGCTAAGTTGGCCGTTGCCTGACGAAATGACCAACAAAGAGCTTGCCATGAAGCTGTTTCCATCTGGGGAAGCAAAGCCAACGTACAAAATGCCGGATTACGAGTATATCCATCGTGAGATGGCCAAGAACAGTGTTACGCTTAGTCTACTGTGGGTTGAATATTGTGACCAATGCCGCGAAGCGGGTGAAATCCCGTACAAATCTACTCAGTTTAACAAATACTACAGCGATTTCGTCAGAAGTACAAAAGCAACCATGCATATTAACCGCAAGCCTGGAGAAATCATGGAGGTAGATTGGGCCGGTCAATATGCGCACATTGTAAATACTGATACAAGTGAGTTAATAGATGTTTCTGTCTTTGTTGCTGCCCTTTCATACAGCGGCTACGCCTACGTGGAGGGGTTTCTGTCACAGAACCAAGAGTGCTGGATTACCGCCCATGTTAATGCCTACAACTACTTCGGTGGTGTTACACGCATTCTCACCCCGGACAATTTAAAGACCGGCATTACAAAGCACTCACGAAGCGAGATTACGATCAACAAGACCTATCAGGAATTAGCGGAACACTACGGAACAGCTGTTATCCCTGCCCGGGTAAAAGCCCCTCAGGATTATCTTGAATTCAAGATAATCAGGATAAAGCTGCTGTAGAAGGGACAGCGGGGCAGGTAACATCCCACATCATCGCCAAACTGCGCAACCGTCAGTTCTTTGATCTCAATGAGATGAATGCGGTCATCAGGAAGGAACTGGATCGTTTTAACCACAATAAATTTCAGAAGAGAGACGGAAGCCGTTATTCTATATTTATGGAAGAAGAGTTCCCAGTCATGTAGCCTTTACCCCAATATCCTTATGAATTCGCGCAATGGAAAACTGCTACCGTGCAACTAAACTACCATATAGCGATAGATTACCAGAATTATTCCATCCCCTATGAGTACATTAAGAAAAAAGTAGATGTAAGATACACCAAAAACATGATTGAAGTCTTCTACAAAGAGGTTCCCGTATTTGCAGCCATAAGCACCTTTACGGGAGACGTGGGCAGTATTCCACGGTAATTGACCATATGCCGGCAAACCACCAGCGTTACAGTGAGTGGGATTCTGCACGTTTCCTGAAATGGGCTGCAGGTATTGGGGATTCCACAAAAGAAGTTGTGCAAAAACTGTTTGATTCATACCGGGTAGAGGAACAGGCTTACAAGGGTTGCCTGTCCCTGTTAAAACTGGCAGACAAATACTCGCCTGAACGCCTGGAAAACGCATGCAGAATAGCACTTATCCGAATTCCCAACCCCCGGTATAAAAATATTAGACTGATACTCGAATCCGGTCAAGATAAAAAGGGGGATGGAACTCTCCAATCTTATTCCTCATCATCCAATAAGTATGCCTGCGTAAGAGGTGCATCTTATTATGGAGGTGGAAGCCATGAAGAATGAGACAACAAGGAAGCTGAAAAACATGCGTCTTCCGGCATTTGCGGAAGCTTATCAAAAGCAGGTTGAGAACGAGACGGAATATCAGTCATTATCTTTCCATGAAAGGCTGGCGCTTTTAGCAGATGCAGAATTCGATTCCAGACATAACAATAATATCAGGTGTCTGATTAAGAATGCTAAATTCACAAATTCATCCGCTTTTCTTGGAAATATTGAGTATCTCCCAGACAGGCATCTGAACCGTGATCTTTTGGAAAGCCTGGCCGATAATGAATATATCCGTCAGCGCCTGAATGTCATCCTTATAGGAGCCACTGGATGTGGCAAAACATATATTTCTAATACACTTGGTGTCAATGCCTGCCACGCAGGTTATAAAACGAGATACATCCGCCTCCCCGAACTGTTCAGCGAATTTGAAGCTGCACGGGTTCAGGGGAAATATCAGCAGCTCATGAAGCAGTATCAGAAATATTCCCTGATGATTTTGGATGAATTTCTCCTGATTCCTGCATCTGATACAGAACAGAGGGACTTGCTTGAACTGATGGAGTCCCGATGCGGACAATCGTTTACTATCATCTGTTATCAGTTTATTCCTGAAGGTTGGCACGAAAGACTGGGAGATAGCGCCCTGGCCGACTCCATTCTGGATCGGATTATACCATCAGCGTATACCATGATAATTGATGGGGATGTTTCCATGCGTCAGAGAAAGCGACGGATACCCGAATAATATGACCCAATTAAGGAGCCATCCAAAGGGTGGCTCCCACCATCAACTCAATGGCTCTATGTTACGGATTAGGTGGCTCTAATTCTGAAGATTTGGTGGCTCCGCCACCACGTAATATTCAAACAGTTCCTGCTTTTGCTTCACAGGATCATAACTTTCATCCAGGAGGATATGTCTGCAACTGTTATAGCGATCATGATGTTTTAAGCGTAGAGACTATTCTTAATCTACTTGGGATAGATTTGTAGCTATATACATATTCTTTCAATTTATATAGTCTAAAAGTTAATTTAGGTATCGATATTGATGTAAATATATTGATAATTTGTATTGATATTTATTATTGTCCATAATTATTGAATTATAGATTTCATTATTAAACTCAGTAAGTCAAGGGGTCGGAATGTGAGTTTCAGAAAGAAAGGAGTCATATTTGTGACTCCTTTCTTTTCACCGCTTGACCGTCGTCAATTGCTGTTGCATATAAATGTACCCCGGAGTGTTTTGTCCGGGGTACATTTATTATAGTTTTAATTATGATGTAGATTATTTAAATTTAATAAAAAAGTTTTCTTAATAATTCGTAGATGCGTAGGAACCATCCGTGTCTGTCTCCCCGTTATGTTTAACTTCATGAAGTCCCGATATTTCCCAAAGTTGGCTCCCAGCTTTATTTGAAGCTCCACACGATGATGTTATTTGCCTTCCACTTCCTTCACTTACTGCATCATTCACCCATTCTCCATCTCGCCAAAGGATAGTAGCCGCACCAATGTAATCGGCGGATACATCGCAAGTAGTTTTTGAAGACACTGTTACCGTAAGAACACCTGTACTAAACCAACTAGTGCCCCCACATGTCAGAGCATATGCAACACTGGTTATACTTAAAAGCATAACTAAGGTTATATTTAAAATTATAAATTTCTTTCTATTCATCCCTATTTATCCCCCCTATCAACTTTTACATCTTTAACTTGTTCATCAAGTTTTAATGGTTTATCTCCCTTTGATATATCAAACTTGTAAAGAATAATGGTGTTATCAGAATGTTTAACCGCAATTAATGCTTTGTCATTTCCCTTGTTAAGGAAAATCATTGGTTTAAAATCTCCTTCTGAAAACTCCTTTTCTTTCTGCAAACTTAAAATAGCCAAAGCTACTTTACTTCGTATTTCCTTACTTTCTGTTGCTATCTCATCATCGTAAATATCCCTCATAAATTGAGGTCTTAAAGCATTAGATTTTAAATCATTAGCCAAATCAAATGTATCAATAACTTGCTGTTGGACTTCGTGTTCTTTTGGTGAATATTTACTACCTCCAAAACTATAGTTGGAAATTCCCGCCAACAACAGAACCATTATCCCTAAGATGATAAACATTTTCTTTTTTTTCAAAGCAATTCGCCCTCCTTTTTTTAAACAATATAAACTACTTCAACTACTCAATATGCTTCAATAAGTACCACCTCTATACAAATATTAGAGGTCTGACTTTCCGTCCGCTACAATAATCTCAACGTCATGTAACTATTCAAGTACCATCGGCCCCCTAACCCGGCAAGCCTGGTTGCATTTTATCACCAATAACATGAGTTTTTAATCCTGCCTTGGGTCAAGGTCCCTCATTTAGCAAGCCATTTGCTCGCCAGGATTGCCAAACGTATTAGCAACAACTGGATATGCAAGTATGGACATCCCATCTTAATGCTCGAAACGTTCGTCGAACAAGACCGTTTCCAAGGTATTTGTTATCGAGCTGCGAATTGGTTACGTGTCGGTCAGACCCAAGGGCTAAGTCGTCACGATAGGAATCGCACGTTACAAGTACCGGTACCCCCTTGTTACCAATAATTATACACTAATTCTATCGGCGTTTTAGGTCTAATTATGGACATGTTGTGACATAAGTTATGGCTAAATATTATAAATTTTTACATTAAAAAGTTAGTATGACAAAAATAAAAGGCAACATTTCCGCTTTTATTTCTCCTACCATTTAATTGCTGACTTAACCATCCCCGCATATTTTCGGCTAACAAGAGCTTCCTTCTTTACACCATGCATTTTGGCCAGATATGATTTATCACCCCAGGGAATCATTTTCTCTAATTTATCTGGGTTTATAATAAAACTTTTATGAGTTCTGATAAAACCTAGGCTTTTCAGTTTATCTTCAAACTCGTTTAATGTTCCGGACACGATGTATTCATTATTTACTGTTTGAATTTTTATCTTTTTTGCAAGTGGAACCTTTTCAATAAAAATAATACTGTCTATCTCAACGGCAATTATTGAGTCCTTAGTATTGATATTTATTCTTCCCGAATATCTTGTTTTGCGAGATAATATTTTCCTAAGTCGCCTTATAGTAAGGCTTACTCTTTCCGGCTCAACTGGTTTTAGCAGGTAATCCATGGAACCGGCTTCGAAAGCATCCAGTGCATATTCATGATGAGCTGTTACTAAGACAATAATAACTCTACCGTCAAATTTCCTCACTAAGTCCATCCCTGAAATTCCCGGCATAGATATATCCAGAAAGGCTACTTCAGGTTGCAGTTTTGATATCATTTTCGTGGCTTCCCAACCATCTGAAACCTCTCCGATTATTTCTATGTCACTTTCCCGGCTTAACAGATTCTTTAAATATCTCATCTCTACCGGATTGTCTTCGGCAATAATTACTCTCATGAATGTCCCTCCGAAAAATAAGGGGACAGTGATTGTGAAAGTTACTGTCCCCTTACTAATAATTACCAATTTATTTCAGCAGTTCTTCAGGAACTTCCGGCTGATATAAGGTGCATAAACTGGTGGGATGAATTCCGATAAATGCTGTCAAACTAGCCAGGCAAACAATCATGCTAAGAATATATCTTTTCATAATAACCCTCCTTTCCCTGGATATTTTTATAACAACTTGTCCAATTTTCCAATAAATCTTTGTCCGGACCAGGTCAGTGTGAATGTGTGAAATATAACCGCCATACTGCAGGCCCACATTATATCTTGAGAAAACCTCCAGTAACTAAAAAAAATGAAATATACAACAACTATAATACAGGAGATAATTTTTAAACATCTTCTACGCTTCTCACTTTTGATGGGTTTTTCTTTTACATCTACCGGCGCCAGTTTATAGAAAACCATAAATGCAAGTCCCAGGCCAAACCACAGCACTGCTTGTACCGGCAGGGGGGATAAAGAAAGATACGTGGCAGTTACAGCAATAGTTAAATAAATGACCAGAGTATTAATCAGGCATTTATAATATGCTGAGCAGTGTGGGCCTCCCGAGGGCAGCCTTAGAAGTGCGGAACAGAGAAAAGCGGCTGCAAACTGGTTAAAAACCCCCAGGAATAAGGGTACTACAATATAAATTATTAATTTGAAAAACCCACCGATTAATACTTCCAAACCATATGAGATTATAGACACCCTACTTTTATCCAGATTCAGCTCACTGCCCAAATACCGGGCCAAGCATACCGACCAAGTATGAATCATAATTAATCCTCCCGCTTAGGAAGAATAACGGAAAAACCTTTTGCTTCCCGGTCGTAAAATACCCTGCCGTCGTATTCATTAACTGTTTTCTTAACCAGCACCAGACCGTAACCTCTCCCGGTACCTTTCGTAGAAAACCCCTCTTTAAATATATCCTGTTCAATTTCTTCGTTAATTGGCGGACCGGTATTTTGTATTAAGAAATGATAGCCGGTATTCGTTTCACTTATTTCAAAGCTTATTATTTTTCGGTACTCTGTGCCACACTCCATTACCGCATCTATGGCATTGTCTAAAAGATTTCCAAATACTGTTGTTACAGCGGTAGGGATGATATTGAGATACATTAAATTACTCTCAACTTTTAACTTAAAGGTAATGTTTTTAGCACTTGTGAGGTTTTTCTTATTTTGCAGGAGTATCCTAATGTATGGGTTTTGGATATTCAAAATTTGGCTGTTGAATTTACAATCAACGCCGATATCCTTAATGTAACCAACGGCCTCATTGTGTTCACCGGTAACAATCAATCCATAAATGGTCTGTAGATGATTAATAAAGTCATGTCGTTCACTACGCATTATCTTTAATGCTTCTTCCGTTGATTTTAGACATTCATTCTGTGTACTTACTTTCTCATGTATAATTTCCACTTTGTAGATCCATTTAGCTATGAAAAGACATATCCCGAAGTTTAATACAGCCATTATTGATATTAACACATCAGATGCGGTCATTTGATTTTCATAGAAGTTTATTACCCTAGCCGCCAATAAGGCTAAACAAGTTTCAATTAATAATAAGACTGCAAGTTGTTCCATGGTTTTTTTGGCTGTCATTTGCATAATCACAACTCCAAATTCCCTCTACAACGGACTATATGTATCTTTCTTTTATATATAATTAGAGTTATTAAAGACCAAACTAATAAATGCGGCCAACCAATTAAGGTTCTCATCAAAGGGTCTTGCCAGATTTGTTTGGGGGTAAGGTTTAACTCAATCTGGAATAGATATAAAATTGAATTCTCCAAGGCTATTAATGTACCAGAACTTATCAACGTCGCTATCAGGGCATGTTTTGCTTTTAACCTTAAAATAATCATAAAGAACAGAAAAATAATTGCTATACCAATAGCAGTATGCATTCCAAATGGGAAAGGCAACATCCTTATAATGTATGAGGACAAAACAAAAAAAACGGTTGCCAATATAACTCTTATTACGTTAATTTTTTGCCCCAAAGCTATCAATCCGAAAGAAAAAATGAGGTAGGCTTCCGGCAATGAGTAAAATATTATGCTAATTAACGGCATTTTATCCATATATGTACCTCTTTTCTTTAATGTATTATCTCTTTAACATCAATATCCTCCTTCAAATCCCCATCATGCCCTTTTTTGAACCTAAAATGCACTTTTTATTTACTATCAATAGAATTGCATTAAACATAAAAAAATAAATGTTTACAATTAGCTAATTAGGAATATTTATGAAAGTCGGTATTATGACCGACAACAACTATATATGTAGTAGAATTCCCAATATGTTATATTTATGAACTAAACAGAAAAGTATGGTTTTTTAGCTGTCTCTAAATAATTCAATGTTTTTCCAATGTCGTTTTTCTTTTTATTTTACTACCTTTTGTCGATATTTCATTAAATTACAAAAACTACCACTCTAAGTAGTAGTTTAGTATTTGTAAGTTATTTTCGCTATATATATAATATTTTCCTGCATACTAAATAAATATTTATAAGTTTTGACAAGTTAGATATAAGACCCCATTATTTCCATTAGCACGTGTTATCTTCCTGCTGGTTAATTGATAAGGTTTCTTTCAAACCTATCGACTCGACTAACACAGGCGAAAAAAATCATAAACCGCCACAATGAAGCGGTTTATGACCTATCCTTGCTGTGAAGTTAGGATAGGCTTAATAACTGACAAATTTTTCTGTATCCAACATATTCTAAATGTACTTCTGATAGTTATAAATATTATTCCCAACTTCCGCATTATAAAATTTAAGACTGCCAGATAATGGTGCATAAGCAATGTTAATTACAACCATAAAAATAAGTGATCCATAAAATGGGAGGATATTCCCCTTTTGTGTCGAATCCTTACTACTAGTAAAAAACTATTAGTGAGGGATCGTTATGGACTTACAACCTATTTTAGAACAACTGGCCAAATTACCGCCTGAAGCGTTGATGAAGATAATGCCCGAATTAAAAGTAGAAGTTCCGAAGGCAAATCCCTCAGGTGCAGTACTCATCGGTGTTTTTTTAGCTAGAAGCCTTGGCATCGGTAAAATAATTGACGATTTTATTGATGAAGAATATGTTACTTATGAACATTTACGTGAAGAAAGATCCAATGGTTCTAATTGTCGGGTAAGCACTGGTCTAGCATGTGAAATAATGATAGGCGATATGCTTGGCAGAAATAAAGACCTTACCCGTTTATATAAATTTGAAGAAGCTTGTGAAAATTGGCAAGTTGAAACAATACTCGGTATACCGGCCAAAAAATTTAATGATGACAAAATGGGCAGAGCCCTTGATACTTTAAACTCAAATGCAAAATATATGGCTAATGTATTGCAAGATGTTGTTTTATCGGCATCCAAGAGATTTGATATTCCACTTAACACTTTTTACAACGATACATCTTCCGTTCCGGTCTATGGTGATATGGAAAATAACGATAAGGTTCAATATGGATACGGGGGCATGCCGGGTTTAAAACAATTAATCCTCAATCTTACTATATCCGCTGGTGCATCTTTGCCGGTAACATCCACAATTGACCCCGGTAATGTTCAAGGTGGCAATACTTTTGAGCGTTCATTTGAGAAGGTCAAGGAAATTACCGACGGCCAAGAATTTGAGATGATTATTGATCGTGGTATTCTGACCCAAGATAACATGCATTTGATGCTCACCAATAGCAACAAAAAGGCGTTATTTATTGGCCCACTTAAGGACGAACTATCGAAAAATTGGGTTTTAGAGCAATTAGATAACACTGAGAAAGATGATTTTGTTTCTATTGAATATCGCTCAAAAAAAGAAATAGAAAGAAATCTAACCAAACACTACGTGGCATTTGAGACAGAATATACATTTAAAGTAGAAATCGATCCTCTCTCAAAAGATAAAAAGGATAAAAAGCGTCGTAAAAAAGGTGAGCGAAAATTTGTAATCCATACTATTAGGGCAATTATTTATTGTGATTTGAATAAAAAACCTAAGGAAGAAGAACGTCGTCAAAAACGTATAACCAGCACTGAAGATGCCTTAGTAGAACTCAATAGCAAGCTCAACAAACGCAACTTAATTACCAAGGAAGCCTGTGAAAAGGCGGTAGATAATATTTTCAAAGGGCAACCTGAAATGCGTAGGCTGTTCAATGTAGAAATTGGGCTAAATCAGCACGATGCTCTTGTTATGTCCTGGTCAAAAGATGAAGCAATAATTCCTGAACTAGAGAAAACTGACGGTATTTTTGTGCTTTTAACCAACCACGATAAAGAGAAAGTTGATGCTAACGAACTTCTCACCCGCTACCGGAGTAGGAACGATATTGAAATCAGTTTTAGATTTTTGAAGGGTTCCCTTGATTTACAACAGGTTTTCCTTCGTAATCCGGAAAGGGTTGATGCCTATTGCTTTTTAAAAGTATTGGCTATGCTCGTGATTAATTTAGCCGCCTGGTTATTGGCTAGAAATTACAAAAAAATGTCTACCCAAAAATTACAGAAAGAACTTGGTGACCTAACTATATCAGAGCAAAGGTTGCAACCTATTGGTGTACGTCATTGGAATGGGACGAATATTCCTAATAGCATTGATGTATTGGTTAATCTGTTTAATTTACCCCATCCACTTGAGTTAATAGAGATCATTAATTCGTCAATAAATTTTTCGTATTATATTGAGAAATGGTTTAATGATAATTTAAAAAAATAACGTTTGGTAGCAATTTCTAATTTAAAAATCTCTAAATGCGAAATCTGGGATACATAGCGAAAATAAAGAACTATATGTTAAACTACTACCTTACTGGTAGCACTTTTACAATTTACGGGTTAATCAACAAAAAACAGCAAAGTTTAAATTATAATGATACTGAAAACATCAGGAAAGTAGTTATTGTCTAATAATTTAGACTGCGGAAAACCGTAGAATAAAAGTACAGTTATCAGTACAGGATATCGTAGCTATTCAACTACCTATCCTTTTAGGGTTCAAAACTATCCTTTTGGGAAATTATGCAGGAATGGAGGAGGCGAACCAGTATTTTATGTCAATAAATGAATTAATCATAACATTGATACTCATTTCTATTCCTCAAAGCCTTGTTGTTAGAGAAGAAAAATGTTTTAGTCTATGGACTGGAGTATATTATATGTTCATTAGTTAAAATTCTTAGCTTGCTCCTTGGCTCTTGGATATTAGGCATCTTTCCCGAAGCGATAGCTTTCTTGCTAACATAGCAAGACGTATTGGCGATGCTATTCCGTTAGTATGATATAACATTTATATTTAGTTTCATGGCTAAATATTTTTCATTATGGACGATGAGTAATGGCATTTGGTTGCAATTAGCCGGGATATTTTCAGTGATTGCGATGTACCAGTTTGCTCCTAATAACACAATTATTGGATTCAATGGGAGCTCCACCCGCTTTTATATATTACGTGTGAGCTCCATCTTTTTTCCGATTATTTGGTACATAGTTGTTCAAATATTAGAAAATGAATTATCTTTAATTCAAGCATCAGCCTATGGCTTGTTGTGGCAATCAATAACTGTGACACCGGTTGGTAATAAGTTATTTCACTGTTTAGATTGTATAGTTGAGGGAGGGGACAATGGTTATTAATTTAATTTTTTTAAGGGATGTAATTATTTTATTGTCTTATACAGTAGTTATTTTTTATTTAACACCGCGCGTAGTTCTAATAACCACTGGCTTAATATTATTTATTAGAACAATATACTATCTTTCAAAAAATTATGTTAACGAAAAAAGCTTTAGAAGAGTATGTGATTCATTGCCTAACAAGCTAAAAAACTCAAATGAGAAAATAGATATTATCAAAAAATATATTCTCCATACAAAAGCATTCAAAGGAATATTTGTAGGAATTATTTCTATAATATTAGGATATTTTAATGTTCCTCTTTTCAAAAATGAGTTAGAACAGTTTTTACTAGGCAATTATTTCCCTCTGCCAACGCTGATAATAACGGTAGCATTAATTAATAATCTTAATTATAAAAATGATTTAATAATAATAAAAAGAAAGTTAAGTGGGGATTCAACAATATGGCTAGAATTAACATTAATATTATTAGCTGTGGTGATTCTAATAGCTTTAACTAGTAGAACGATTCCTAATTAACATGTCAATGCTCGAAAAAATTTGGAAAGAGAAAAAACATTCTCTCCAAATTCTTACCGGAGCCTGTCCTTAGTAAAATAATTCCACAGAATATGACCGTAGGGATCCGAAGACCAATACAATGTTGGTAAAAGACGGCAGGTATATGGACTCGTATATACTTAAAAACAACCATGGAAATACGATGATAAATTGTAAAACAGCTTAATACAATCCGGAGCCGTATACAGCTGTGGATTAGTATATATTTTCTCGAATTTACAAAGTATTCGGCGATTGGGTAGGAAGGCAAAGCGTTACTGATAGTGCTGAAGAAATTTACCTTTCCAGCGAAGATACTTGAAATGGGAGCAGATAAATTAATGTCTGTTGAAGGCAAGATAAAATATGGACTGTAAGTAAAAAACGAGCAGAAACATTCATGAAAATGGTACGTTTAAGTATGGGGGGAGAACTTTGACAAAAACACTTGCTATAACAATAGCGATTATTTTAGTTTCCGCTGATCTGTACTTTGCAATTACTCCAATTCCTAAAAGAGAAAAGATTTTAATTCTTATTATTCTTGGTGGGGTTTCTGCATTATTTTTTTTGTATAAGTGTATATTTTAGCTTTTACAAATACTTGAACTTTGCTCGTAAGAATTTGGAAAGAGAAAAAACATTCTCTCCAAATTCTTACCGAGGTCTGTCCCTAGTAAAATAATTCCAATTACGGGGGGGGTAAATGCTTGAGGGAAAAGCTCATGAGCAGTTCTTATGGGGAGGGGCTGGAAACGGGTCAGAACTGATACCGCGCCAGTCCTTTACCCGACAAGTCTTTTTTAAATGTACCAAGAGCCTCTTACGACTTCAAAAAGAATTCCAATCCATTTCTTATGATTTAATGATCAGTCATACAACAATTGTATTCACTCGGTACATTATGCTTTCATGGCAACAGCGGTGTAGTACTGACGATCGAATTTTTGGGGGGCTTTTCTATAAGCTCTGCGACAAAATTAAGGATCTGGATTGGGTTATTGCTCTCCAGCAATTATTAAAGTTGACAAATGATGTTATAAAAATACCAATAGGAAAGTCACAAACTTAATAAAAAGTCAACTTCAACAATGGATCACCGGCTTACCTAGTAGAACGATTCCTAATTAGCATATATAAATGTTCTTTAAACAATGGGGTTTGTGAGAGATTAAATTATTACATAATACTTAGGAATCGTTCTACTAGTGGTTCGCTTGCTGTGACTGGAGGCACCTCAGCTGTGGTACAATTTGAAAGCATGAGTGGCTCCGGATGGTCATTTGCTGTACAATTGTATAACGTGAATACTGGCAACTATACTGCCGTTCATATTGTGACTTCGAGCAACCCGTCTACTACTCTTACGGATTTGATTGATGGAAACTTTAGAATATACGTTGTTAATACTCAGTCTGGAACATCTTGGTCCGGCACTATCTACATGTTGTATACATATCATGGTTAAATTGGTGTGATATAACACAAGAAGCGGCCTGCTCACCTACAGTGGACGGGCCGTTTCCGTCACTCAAAAAACATTCGAGAGCATTGATCACATACATTAAACATACATTATATCGAGACAGTCCTTGTGGTCACCAATTAATCTAGATATTGTTGGACGCGTTATTTTAGGGATATTCAATTAAGTGGAACAATAACGTCAAGTTGTGGTATATTTTGAGATCTTTCTAAGCCAAGCAAAACAGGTTCAACAATAATGGACTTTACATCATCTGACGGGGTAATACATTGCATTGTTACGTCGTCCCAAACTTCTTCATTTCCAAATTTTTTGGAAGGTTGTAGCGCGCCAATGTACTCTCCGGCAAGATCCTGGCGGCTTGGTGTTAAAACGATCAGAACCATGCCGTTTAAAGGCATATAAAACGGAAGTCTGCTATTCATCTGTAGTGGCTGGCGTACTTGCATTGAGATAGTTGTGTATACCGGTCCTTTAGATACCTTGTTGACAGTGATTGTGATTCCCTCATAGGTACTGCTTGCATCCTTTGGAAACACTGTTTCAATGGCATTATCTATCGCTACACTAGAAACTGGAACATATAGTGTCCAATTTCCTTTTATTGTACCCACCTGACGAATAGGAATCGTCAGCATGCCGCTTCGCGACACCTGATCAGATGACAGGTACCAACCAACATCACCACGATACATATTTGGTGATACCAAAGAATCCCCCCCCTCGGCACTATCAATAGGAAGCGGTTTACCGTTCAATAGAATCTTTGTCACAGTAAGGTTAATTTGTGTAACATCAATCGGTTCGTACCCTTCCGGTACCTGAATAGCATAGATTAATTTCACCTGCTTGCCATCATAATAGGCTTTTGGCGCAGACACGGTAATTCCCTGGTCAGTTGCCGACGGATTTGCATCCGACGCATACTGGTTGAGTTTCGAAATATAAGTAAACGAGTATAACTCACCAATGATTGGTATTTTTTGCAATGCCTTGGCCATTACAGGTGAAACGAATCCTGAAACGCCAATCGCCACGATTACTAATATTGCGGCACTGACTGCGTAGACGGGCAGCCAACGTTTCCAGTCAGCCTTTCCGTGTGCGCGACTATGGCCTCGTTTTACTTGTGCCCATGTCATTTTGGATACGTTAATGCGTGCAGCATCTTCCATTAATGCCTTGTGAAATATGTCAGACATACTGAACGCCTCCTTTGGTGTTAACCATATCTTTTACTTCCTCATTAATCTCCTGAGCGAGAACACGTCGTGCACGATTCAGGCGATATTTGAGCTTGCCCAGTTTCCATCCGGCGGCCTCGGCAGCCTCGGCCTCCGTGCAACCAATGAAATGTACGAGGACGACGGCGGTTCTCTCACCATATGATAGATGTCTCATAGCCCCGTCGATGAGCATGCGGCGTTCAGCCTGCAGGATATCGTTACTTGGGCTAGAAAGGTGAATTTCGTCAATGTTTATAACAGCCTTCCGCTTGCGCACTTTGTCCAATGCTGTGTTTACTAAAATTCGGTAGAACCAACTACGGAATGCACGCACATCTTGTAGGTGTTGTCGGTGTACATAGAGTTTAAGAAACGCATCTTGAGCGACCTCCTCAGCATCTTGTTGGTGCCTTAGAATCAGCCAGCAGATTCGAACAGCTTGATCCCAGCTAAGCCGGAATAATTCCTCGTACGCTCGCTCATCTTTAAGGTATACACGTTCAATAATTTCCTCCGGTATATCCACCTGATTCACTCCTTTCTATAAGTATAGACGTTAGAAATGAAGAAATCGTAGGATTGAATTTATTTTTTTTCAGAGAAAAGCATTAGAATCGGTTTATACGGAATTTCTAAGTCAGAATGTGCCGGTCTGGAATGAGAATTGATCTAATGAACTGGCTGCAAGCCTTCTGCCGATGATGATTATGGAAAGACTTTTGAATATCCAATAAGCAGCAGCGTTGTTTCCTTGGAAAGCCGGGTACGGTGCCAGGACGGATTATTTTCATTTAATCTTTAGTTTGACGCAAGAATTTTCCAAATGCAGGCGTAGCAAGGGAGCTGAGGTACTCTTAAGAAAATGCATTCGCTACTACAGCCAATTCTCGGCCTTTTGTAAAATGTTTTTAACATACTTTACGTCTACAATAGATTCACATCCAAGCGCTTTCAATATTTGTTCTTGCTGATCGGAGCAGCGCGTTGTCAAAAGGGTATTTGTAAAGCCGCGACGCAAAGCGCAGGCATTCCGCCCATGCATCCGGCGTCCTTGTTACCATGGACACGACGGCTTCGTGGATAATCTGCAATCTTGCCGATTCTTCCAAATCAGGACGCCTCCTTTCCCATCATTGTTCTGCTGCACCTGTTAAGGCTCTAAATCATAAACTTCCCCGTCCTCATCCGCAGGAAAATTAGTCGCCGGCGCTTCCGCTTGTTTTTCCTGGCTTTGCTTGAAAAAGTTTGGAAAGAGAAAAAACGTTTTTTCTAAATTCTTACCGGTGTCTGTCCCTGGTAAAATAATTCCAATTACTCACTCTCATTCATGAGAGCAAGACACTTATTAAATACTGACAGTTGATTAGGCAAAGAGGTAGAACCAGCATGATACAAAATGTTATGGCTAGATTTCTTTCTTAGATCTTTTGCTGGGGTCTGCTCCGAAAGAATTCATCCTACACTTCTTTCCTGAATAAATCAGCAAGCCTGCTAACAGTTTTTCCTGCCTCTTATCACATACTATTTACTCTGGCCGTGGGTTGAATCAGTGCTGGGTTCGTCGGCAATCAAAACTCCAGGAGACAAAGACAGCGCTTGCGCAATCATTACTCTTTACTTCATCCCTCCACTCAGTTGAAAAGAGTACCTTTTCATTATTTTTTCCAGGTTGGGCAGGGCCACCCTCCCAAACAAACTGATTGAGTTGTCTCCGGCTTCCTTTTTAGAGCAATCTTCATGGGCAAGAATTGTCTCAATAAGCTGACAACCTATTTTTAGCACCGGATTCAATGAGGTCATGGGATCCTGAAAGATCAAAGAAATTTCCTTGCCTCTGATTTTGCGCAGTTCTTGGGATGGCAATTTTAATACATCCCGACCATTTACATAGACTTCCCCGCTGACTATCTTTATCGGAGCTTCAATCAAACCCAACAGGGATAATGAAGTGACGCTTTTTTCGCAAACCATTTCCTAAGAGATTAACGGCAAGTAACGGCAACATTATCACTATACCGGGAAACAACATTAAATCTTAGCCTAGCATCGGGGCTTCACGGTTAAATTTCCAATCAGTCCCCTCGGCAAAGTGGACTAGCGTTAAAATTTATTTTACAGATTTAGAAATACACAGAGGATATTAAAACATTGTGAAGTATTATAGAATTACTAAATTAATACAGCACCGCAAGGGAGTGTTGTATCCTTTATATTTAAAAGAAACGGAGGGTTCTTATGTTTACAGTCGAGAAGATAAAAAGCTTCGGTACCTCAGGCGGGGGTGAATTTTCCGACCCTACTGATATTATGAATAATTATATACTCAGGGAAATTAAGATCACGGATGATGATAATAATGTTCATGGAATAGAGTGTACATGGAAAGATATCCAAGGTAAGCAGCATAGTGAACCAAGGCGTGGAGGGCAATGGGGAGGCTTAAATGAAGAGATAGTAATATTAGATCCTGATGAATACATTTGTAAAATCGAAGGCACGATTGGTACAGGGTGGCGGCCACTTCTTAATAGAATAAGATTTACAACAAATAAAGGAAATTTATTCCCGAAAAAAAAGAAATATTATGGAGGGGCCACGGATGGCAATAATTTTACAATTGATGGGCTAAGACTAGCTGGCTTTTATGGAAGATGTGGTTATGGAATTGATAATATAGGTTTCTACTCTCGGGTTGACAAAAGTGAATATTTGTATTTTACTGATTTTGTAAAAAGTCATGAATATGGTGGAGATGGAGGTAATCCGTTTACAGATAACCCCCCCACTGATGTTCCTACACACCTTAAAGAAATAGAATTTAAATATGGAAATGATTTAAATGATATCAGATGTAAATGCAGAAATCAAAATGGTAAGATGTATGTTGGTGAAGAACATTCCGGTCGGTGGGGCGATAATTACTATATATTTCTCCTGGATAATGATGAGGTAGTTACAACTGTCAAAGGATCATTATCTAAAGATAAAAAGGGTGTACGCAGCCTCCAATTACAAACAAATAAAAATAGGGTCAGCGATATAATTGGTAGTAATGACGGAATTGACCCTTTTGAAATAAAGGCTAACACAGTCGGTTTCTTTGGCCGTGCTGGGTGTTCGATAGACAAAATAGGCGTTCTCTCGGGTGTACCCGTGAAGCTTGAGTATTACAGGATGTCGGTTTGGATCGCGCCTACGACCATTCCCGGACCAATTCCTATCAAAGGAGACCATACCTGGGTAACAGGGTCTGACAAGAGTTGCTGGCGCGGTTTAGGTGGCAATGATCCTAATTATTATTGTAATCCAAATCGTTGGACATACAATCCAAATACAAATGACTATGATTATCTACCGCCGCCGGGTTGTAAAGGCAAACTTCTTGAAAAAGGTAAAGGGGATATGTCTAAAGCAGCACTTATGGCTGGTCGAGAGCATAACTTAGTTCTTATTATTAACGGTAAACCAACCAATACTGGTATAACTATGTTTCATGCCGGTATCACCTACGGATTAATTGGAGTATGTCACCAAATAGCCAACCGTGTCTTACTGCCTTCAGGAATAACAGTGGATGGTGCAGCTGGTTATAATTTAAGTTGGTGGTTTTTTGATGTTTATGGGACGTATTGGAGATATGCCAATTATTATGCATTCATCGGAGTTTTATATAAAATGGTTAAAGACAAGTACCCTAACGAAAATTTATTCCTAATAATTGCACAAATTATTTTGATAGCAGATAATGTTACGAAAGATCCGAGAGGGGAATTCATCCAGCGCTGTAAGGATAGCGGAATAACACCACCAATTTTTGCGGAAAATAAATTGTTAAGTCAGTTATTTCAACTTAATGATAAATATTCTCCGCCAACTTCCGCCAGAGATTCAGTAATTATGCATCATAGTTTTCATTTAGAAGAAGTAGAAATAATGTTGAATTATCGCAATTCCAAAATGTTAAAACCCGTAAGTGAATCTGTTATTCGTGATATTAGAGATGTTATAGATCAGCTTTTACGACCAACTGATGAGGAAATGGCATTTTCAGCTGCTCTTTCTCATGCAGCTAACACCAATGATTTGCAAAGTATTGGCGATTTAGTTTCAAGTAACGAATATATCTCGAACGGAGTAAAAGCATTATCACAAATAAACTCTTTTGCTCTTGCACTTCAGGATAAGATAGAAAAAATTTTAAGTCCGAAAGATTATGAAGCTTTGTTTGGCTATCCTTCCGGGGAAAGATATTATCTTATAAACCCATTTTTCTTTGAAAAAAATTATAATACACACATTAGAAATTAAATTATGCAGTAAGCCCAACCACACAGGAGGGGCTTACTGCATTACCTGAAAATTCTGAATAGCAGCCTTATCGGCAGTGTATTGTTTAGCTGCAAATGTCAATATCCTGTTAAAAGTAATCCAAGAAATGGCTAGGGTTGTCTATCTCAATAATTAGCCTCAACGTTCAAAATTAAATAGGCTAAGGTACTCGTCATATCCCTCCTTTAGCAGATTTTCCTTCGGAATAAACCGCAAGGCGGCGGAATTGATGCAATAACGTAAACCGGTTGGAGTTGGTCCGTCCTGGAAAACATGGCCTAGATGTGAGTCTACCGCCTGGCTGCGAACCTCCGTGCGCTTCATGCCATGACTTAGGTCTATTTCCTCCTTAATATTTTTAGCGTTAAGCGGTTTGGCAAAGCTTGGCCAGCCGCAACCGGAATTAAATTTGTCAATGGAACTGAAAAGCGGCTCGCCTGATACAATATCCACATAAATGCCTTCGCGTTGATTATCCCAATATTCATTTCTAAATGGAGGCTCCGTGGCATTATTTTGGGTGACTTCATACTGTAGCTTAGTGAGCCTCTGCTTAAGCGGCTCTTTATCCTTACTCCTTTTATCCTCCCAGTATTTCTCAATAAACGCATCACGGCCCGAACTCCGGCGATACTGGTTGTAGTGAAGAGGGTTCTTCTGATGGTAATCCTGGTGGTATTCCTCAGCCGGGAAAAAGGTTGCCGCCGGAAGTATAAGCGTTACTACAGGTTTGTCGAACCGATTACTTTCAATAAGAGCCTTTTTAGATGATTCTGCTTGTTGTTTTTGCTCTTCGTTATGATAAAAAATCGCCGTTTGATATGGAGACCCACGGTCAAAAAACTGACCGCCTGGATCAGTTGGATCAATTTGTCTCCAGAATACCTCAAGCAGTTTCTCATAGCTCACGACAACCGGATTGAAACGAACCTGCACCGCCTCGTAGTGACCGGTAGTATGGGTACAAACCTCTTCATAGGTGGGATTTTCCTTACAACCACCGGTATAACCGGATATCACATCAGCAACACCTGCTGTCTCTTGAAACGCTCGCACCATGCACCAGAAGCACCCTCCTGCAAAGGTAGCGAATTCATCACGTCCAAGATCGATACTGTCTTTCATTCCATCACTCTCCAGAATTTGTCATTAGATTAATAAAGATTAAGAAGAACATTGGAGGATCTAAAAACAATTACCGTGCCACATAATCACCCCTTCAATAATTTAATATAATTTTTCTACCTGTTCCCGTATAAATGACAGGCAACCATGTGTTCATTTTCAATTAGCCGCAAGGTAGGTTTCTCCTGCCGGCATACTTGCCAGGCCAACCTGCACCGGGGATGAAAACGACAACCGGCGGGCGGGTTAAGAGGATTTGGAGGTTCGCCCATTAGAGTTTTCCGCCTGTCTTTCCTTTGCCGGGGGTCCGGCACAGGAACAGAAGCCAGAAGATCTGTCGTATAGGGATGAACGGCTTCTGCTAACAAATCCTCACAACGGATTATCTCTATAATACTGCCCAAATACATTATAGCTATCCGATCACTAATTTGACTGATCACTGCCAAATCATGAGAGATAAACAAATAAGTCAAATTATATTCTTTTTTTAAGTTTTCTAATAAATTTAATATTTGAGCCTGAATAGAAACATCCAGACTGGAAACAGGTTCATCAAGCACCAATAACCGTGGCGTAATAGCCAGGGCCCTGGCCAGGCTGACTCTCTGGCGTTGTCCGCCGCTTAGTTGATGTGGGTACTTGTTGATATACCCACGATCAATACCTACCATTTCCATTAACTCTTCTACTCTTTGTTTACGATCTTTGGGGGTCCTGATTTGGAAATTATTCAGAGGTTCTTCAATACTTGCCCCAACAGTTTGCAACTGATTCAGAGATGAACTGGAATCTTGGAAAACAATCTGCATATTTTTTCTTATATGCCGCAGCTTTTTCCCTGAAAGATTTGTAATATCCTCACCTGCAAATATTATTTTCCCCCCGGTCGGTTCCTCCAGTCTCAAAATCAACCGGGCCAGGGTACTTTTCCCACACCCGCTCTCCCCGGCTAAAGCCAGAGTTTCCCCCTGCCGCAGGGAAAACGATATATCCTCTACAGCATACACAATTTCCTTTGCCGCGGAAAAATGTCCGAAACTTGTATTGTATTTCTTTTTCAAATTAGCAACTTTCAAAAGAATCATGCTACAGAACCTTCCTTGAAAGGTTTTTTCAGCTTATGACAAGCCGCTTTGTGTCCCGGATTAATTGTCGTTAAGCCGGGTTTATGACCCAGACAAACATTATCAACATACGAGCAGCGCGGTGCAAAGGCACATTGTTCCGGCAGATTAAGCAAATTTGGCGGTTGTCCCTGAATCGGCACCGGCAAATCATGATAATAACCAAATTTAGGCATTGAATTCAGCAAAGCTTGTGTATAGGGATGCAGCGGGGTTTCAAATATATTCAGTACAGGCCCGTATTCTACAATTGAACCGGCATACATTACCGCCACTTCATCAGCCAGTTCCGCTACAACCCCCAAATTATGGGTTACAAGAATCAAAGCCGTATTAAATTCTTTCTGTATTTTTTTAAGCTCCCATAAGATTTGCGCCTGTACCGTTACATCTAAAGCGGTGGTGGGTTCATCGGCAATCAAAACTTCAGGAAACAAAGACAGTGCTTGTGCAATCATAACTCTCTGCCTCATTCCCCCGCTCAGTTGAAAAGAGAATCTTTTCATGATTTTTTCCGGGTCAGGCAGCCCAACCTTTTTAAGCATACTTACTGATCTGTCTCTGGCTTCCTTTTTAGAACAGTTCTCATGGGCAAGAATTGTTTCAGTAAGCTGACAACCTATTTTTAGCACCGGGTTCAATGAAGTCATGGGATCCTGAAAAATTAAAGAAATCTCTTTGCCCCTGATTTTACGCAGTTCTTGCGAAGAAAGTTTTAATATGTCCCGATCATTTAAATAGACTTCCCCGCTGATAATCTTTCCCGGAACTTCAATCAAACCCAACAGAGATAATAAAGTGATGCTTTTTCCGCAACCGCTTTCCCCAACAATACAGAGTGTTTTACCTGCCTGAACCTGAAAACTGACCCCGTTAACAGCCTTTACCACTCCTGAGCCGGTATAAAAATATGTTTTCAAATCATTAACTTGAAAAACAGCATTGTTTAACATAAATTTACTCCCCAATACAGTATAATAAACTAAAAAATAAACTGCATAAAATGCTGGACTAAAATAATTAAGCAGATTTCTACCTTTCAGTCGAACTTCTGGGATCAAAAGCGTCTCGCAGACCATCTCCCAAGAGATTGAAAGCCAGTACCAACACCATTATTGCTATCCCGGGAAAAAGCATTAAATTCGGTGCCACCTGCATATAATTCTTTCCGTCATTAAGCATAGCCCCCCACTCAGGCGTGGGCGGTTGAGCCCCTAAACCCAGAAAAGACAGACTGGAAATGGCTAAAATCAGCTTCCCCATATCCAAAGTGGCCATTACTATCACAGGAGATAATACATTGGGTATAATGTGACGGACTAAAATATTTATATTTGATGTACCGGCTGCTCTGGCACCCAAAACATATTCTTTTTCTTTTATCGACAAAACCATACCTCTGACAACCCGTGCATAACCTACCCACCATACCGCAGATAAAGCAATCATCACATTGATAAGGTTTGGCCCCAACATACCGGCAATAACCAGAGTCAAAATAAGGCCGGGAAAAGCCAGCAGCACATCAATAATACGCATGATAAAATTATCTATTCTTCCCCCGTAGTATCCTGAAAGCGTTCCTATAGGAATACCGATTAGCATAATTGTTATTAAAACCAGCAGTGACGTGCTGACTGACACTCTGGTTCCAAATATTAAGCGGGAAAGTACGCAGCGGCCCAAATGATCGGTACCTAAAGGATAATCGGCAGTAACAGGCAATAATATTTGTTCGAGTTTAACTTCATCCGGATCATGTGGCGTTATAAAAGGCGCAAATACCCCTGTAAAAAAAACGAGCATGATTATGCCTAACCCAATTAAAGCAAGCCTATCTTTAAGAAGCCTTGCCAGAGTCGCTCCCAACAAACCTTTACCGCTCATACCGGTCTCCCTTTCCCAAACGAATCCGTGGATCCAGAAAAACATAAGATATATCTACTATTAGGTTAACCAAAACAAACACTAAGGCCATCAACAGCACATAGGCCTGAATCACCGGATAGTCACGATTAAAAATAGAGTCTACACATAATCTTCCGACTCCCGGCCAGGCGAAAATTGTTTCCACAATGGCCGTGCCTCCCAACAGATGCCCAAAACTCATGCCAAAAACAGTTACCACAGGTAAGAGGGCATTTCTCATGGCATGCCGTGAAATGATCAGCTTCTCTTGCAGCCCCTTGGCTCGAGCCACCTTAATAAAATCCTGCCCCAGAACATCCAACATACTGCTCCTCAACAGACGGGTATAAGTGGCCGCCAGACCAAACCCAAGAGTTGCAGACGGCAGCACCAGATGACTCCACCCACCCCGCCCCATTACAGGAAAAAGGTGCAGTTTAACCGCCAGAATATAGATCAACAACAAACCCAGCCAAAACGCAGGCATAGATGCACCGAATAAGGCTACCAAGCGACTAAAATGATCTATCCAGGCGTTTTTATATAAAGCAGCACAGATCCCGCTAGGTACCGCCAATAAAAGCATGAAAAACAAAGCGGCCAGAGTTAACTCAAGAGTTGCCGGAAAACGGCTTAACACTTCCAGCGCCACAGGTTGACCCGTACGAAAGGAATTGCCCAAATCAAGCTGCAGCACTTTAACCAACCAATGAAAATACTGCATATAAACACTATTATTCAGGCCAAATTCTTCTCTCATTGCCTCAACCGCTTCGAGTGTCGGTTCCACTCCGCTGCTCCGCAAAAGGATTTCTGCAGGATCTCCCGGTGCAAGATTAATCAAAGCAAAAGTTATAATAGAGACACCAAACATTACCGGTATAAGGTAAAATAAACGTTTTAATAAATATAGTATCATTTCAAACCTCTAGCAAGAACCACAGCAAATTTTCAACCTCTACTTTCCCATTTATTTCAGATATTCCTCTACATTGGTCGATTAAGAGGATCGTATAATATAAGAATTGGAAAGATTTTTGGTGTAACCATAAAACTAATGCTCTCTCCGTTTTTATCTTCATATGCAACAAAATAATCTCCAAATTGAGGTACATATTCAATATATTGATATTGAATATCTCTATCACTATACTTGATACATACGTAAAGTGTTGTAGATAATCTCGCTACCGCTTTTTGTATAACAGAAAACTGTAATAGAATGATTACTATGATGATAAACAAAAAGATAATTTTTTTATTAATTAATTTCCACATTATAACCTACCTTTAAATCTATGGGATTTCAAAAAATTCCACACAAGAATAATTAGTAATAGCCATGAACGGTACATAAATTTCTCCAATAATCATTAAATGTAACGATACTTATCCAAGGGCTTGGCTCAGATATACCAGCTACTTTAACATCTTCCTCATAATAATAACGTAACACTTCCAAACTAATTTTTTCTTCTACTTGTGGGCCGACTAAGGTATTTTCTTTTATATATTACCGATGAAAATAGACACTGAACTACTCATGTGACTGTTTGTTTTCAAAGTGTCAAAGACTCAAATATTTTATAACAAATTAGTTGACAGATTGAGTTGGATAAATTAAAATGATAATGAAAATCATTCTATTTCTTGAAAACTTATTGACAATATTACCATTGTACCTGACCATCCCAACAATTTTTTTTGCCATACATATGATAATGAATATCATTATCATATGTAATCTTTCATTATTTACGTTGTCAGGATATCCAAAATCTAAGTGATAAGGCTTGCTGTAATTAAAATTGTTGTGGGCAGTCGAGATATTATGTGTTGTAGTTATATTTGCTAATACAGGAGGTGAAGAGAAACCAACTTGCTAAACCAATTTAAATCGTAAATTTATTATTTAAAAGGAGGTTTTATTGTGGAAGGTAAAGTAGCTATTTCGGCATTTGGAAACGATGCTGAAGCCATGTATTCTCCTCATTTCGGTGCCGCAAGTCATTTCGTAATTTATAATCTTTCTACAGGAGAGACTGAGGTGGTCGAAAATGTTGCTCACAATCTTTCTGCCGGTCGTGGGGAAATGGCGGCCAGACTGCTTCTGGAACATGGCATCAAGGCGGTAGTAACCCAGCTCATTGGCCCAAGACCCTTTAGAACTTTTCAGGAAAATGGCGTAAACATTTACCCTGGGTTGCGACTAATGGTAGAAGACATTACAAGGGCAGTCCAAGAAGAGCGCTTAAGTCCGCCTTTGAGTGGTCCAACCGAAGAGTCGCATTCCGGAGGAGAATGTAATTCTAAAAATTGCAGCAAATGCAGCGAGGCTGCATCCACATCCGCTCAGATAACTGAAAATATCAAAGAAGAAGTAAAAGAATCCGAACAAGGATAGCGGATCTTTGGTTAATTAGTGCGGAGTAGTACCGATCTGTTTTTAATTTATCATGTCAATTATATGACCGGAAAGTAATCTTCTTTTTGTTGCTTTCCGGTCAGGTCTGTTTAAGCAGAATTTGTAAGCAACCAACCTCGCTTCTGAAGAAACTCCGTAAATTAGCTTTTACTGCACCATAATATTCTCTAACCACGCGTTGGCAGCTAGTTTTATGTGTACCGATAACCTTAATTGCCGACCACAGCCAGGTACGTTAAGAATACACCTTCCGGTATTGGGTATTTCGTATTTGTACACCCCATCAGGCAATAGCTAGTCTAAACCAGTTTACCAAGTTACAAGACAATATCTTAATCCACATAAATGCATTATTACTGAACATTTCAAGCTGATATTTAGGCTCTATTTTTCCACCTTAATTCCGGCCAAGTTAAGCCAAGGATCTTCAGCGGTAATCTGATAATTTTTCACCCAGTCACGAGTAGCTACTACTTTCTCCTCATGAATAGTGTATACAGCCGGGACTTGTTCCACAATCATTTTCTGCAGCTTATTATACAAATCTTTCTTGAGGTTTTCATCCTGTTCCGCTTCAGCCTGTGCTACCAGTTGGTCATATTCTTGATTATTATAGTGACTCGACAAATCTTTAGAAGTGTGCAATCTCAAATGATGCGGGTAATCGCCCCAAGTATAGTAACCGCTACGCAATAATATATCAAAATTACCGGCCTTTTCTGCTGCAGTAATGGCACCTGATTCCATGATTTGTATTTTCAAATCAATCCCTGCCTCTTTCAATTGCCCCTGAACTGCCTCTGCTTCTATTTTTTGCCTGGGACTCCAGGGAGCCAGCAGCATACTAACCTGCAAGGGTTTCCCGTTTTTCTCAACAACCCCGTCTCCGTTACCGTCTTTCCAGCCTGCTTCAGCCAATAACTTCTTGGCTTTTTCAAGATCGGGAACTATTTTCAGATCAGAATTACTGTACTGCATTACCGGAGAGAGAGGTCTGCCTTTAGCTGCTACGCCAATACCGCCGAGCAATTCCTGAACGATTTTTTCACTGTTCACAGATAGTGCAACAGCACGGCGAACATTAACATCTTCAAAAGGACCTTTGATGGTATTGAACTGCATAAAATCAGTAAAAGTTGACAGCCTTTTGTGAATTTTCACTCCCGGCTCAGCGGATAAGCGTTTTGCATCTATTTCATTTAATTTAAGAGCCATATCAACCTGCCCTGACTGCAGTGCCATTAACCGTGTGGCGACATCAGGTATAACTTTGAACACCACCCTGTCCAATGTACCAGGTGTACCCCAATAATTTGCGTTGCGCACCATAACAATTTCCTGATCCTTTACGTGCTTATCCAACTTATATGGACCGCTTCCTACCGGACCTTTAAAAGTTCCTTTATCATCCAAACTACTGGGACTCATAACAGGCCAGGCCACATGTGTCAAATATGACGGTAACGGAGTAGGTTTTGTGCAAATAAATTTAACGGTATAATCATCAATGACTTCAATACTTTTTAGCGGAAGCAACTTGCGCTTCATAACGTCCGCCCGCTGGCTGTAGGAATATACTACAGCCTGAGCATTAAACGGAGACCCATCGCTGAACTTCACATTTTTTCGCAGGTGAAATATCCATTCCGAACCACCTGCAGCAGGCTCCCAAGATACAGCCAAACCAGGCTGTTCTTTTAAATCAGTGCTCAGACGCACTAAAGTCTCATAAATTTGAGACCAGACAAACCTGGCATCACCGTCGGGAAACTTTTCCAAATCCCAATTCATTACATCACTGGAGACAGCCACCACCAATTCCTGATTCGCAGAACCGGTTTTACTGACTTTTTGACTTTCAGTCTGCCCACAGCCGGCTAAAACAAATAGCATAGTAATACAACTTAGTATGACACACATAACTTTTTTTCCTAACACTTACCTCACTCCTTCTTAAGCAACTTATTACCGGCAATCATCTTCTAAAAAAATAAAGTTAGCCACATTTCTTTGTCGCCGAGCATAATGAAAGTGAACTGCTCTGATTTCACCTCTCCTTTCGTAACGGTAGCCTTTATATTAGTTAAGCACAGAAATTAAAAACCACGAAAGAAACCCTTTTTACAGGTCATACCTTCGTGGTAAAAAATATACTTATTAAGCTTTGACAAATCATATTTTCCTTCAAATACCTTGCTCACGACTTCTTGTCGTTGTTAAAAAATATATTCTCCATAATTTGCGAAATTCCTTCCTTGTCTTCAACAGTATTTCATTTAATTTCTCACTCATCCTTAACTTCAATCACCGGTTTTTCAAGAACGAGGAACTGTTTCAAAACGCTGTTACAGTAATCAAACAATATCGGTATATCATCAGTAATAGTTTCCTATAACGTCGTAATACTCATATCTCCATATTTATATGCCATTATATTCCTCATACCTTTAATATTTCTCCATGGTACTCCACTATAGGTTTCTTTGAAATCTTCGGACAAGTGGGCTGATAGCTCACCAATTTGCAGGATGCACATGGCTACCGCATTTCTGTAAATAGAATTAACTTTGAAGGCTTCAGATGAATTGCCAAAGTATGAATGTGTTTCATATATCTCGTTACAATATTTGATAATATGCTCCAGTATATCAATATTTCTTTCATTACTGTCCATAGAGTACAATTTCCTCCTCACTAATCCGTTTCAATAATTTTTCATTAAGGCTTTCGGTTATCAGCACATCGACATGAGTATTAAGCTTTTCTTCAAGATCTAAGTTAAAGCCGGAAAGCTGAAAAAGTCCCTTTATAAGCCCCTTGTCAATATGCAGATCAATATCACTGTCCGACCTTGCATCTCCCCTTGCATAGGACCCAAAAAGAGAAACCCGCTTAACCCCATACTGTTGAGCTATATCTATGACAATATTTGTATTTCTTCAATTGTATAAATATGTTCTGCCATATCTAAATGCCCCTTTCAAATAACAATTACCCTATTGTAATATTTTTACAGTAGGGTAATTTCGACTACAATTCGACAATTACAACTATATTTTAGAGCTATAAATGGTTAACCCGCATGTAAGCCTAGTTATCTCATAATCACTAAATATTGGATACTTTTTATATTACCATACTAATAAATTTTTAGCTATACTTTTTACAAATTGATAACGGCAACTTTATTCTTCTGAAATTCACTATACTACCTCATTTGTTCGCAATGGCGGAGATTGTTATTTCTCGCTTTGAAAGCGGCTTCCTATTCGTGAGGTCAGCATATTTCTTCGCATGGCATTTTGGAGCAATAAAATTATTATTCCCAAAAATTATTAACATCTACTGGCAATAATAATTTTTGAATCCAGTGTATCCCCAATCTTTGACAGAGGGTAACCTGTAAAATCCGGACTATCGACAATATTAATTATTGAAAAATATTTTTCCAATAGTTCTATATATTCATCGTAAAAAAGATCGCCATTAAATGTATACACCTTATTCCCTTTTTGCACACCTTCAAAAGTCGTCAGATTCCACTCTATATCCAATAAAATGTTTTTCGATCCCTCACCCTTACTATAAAAACAGTGCTTATTGATAAACAGCCCATTCTTTTTCAAGCTCTCATATATTCTGGGTACAATTCGAGGGTTTTTCCCGCCAGGATTAGAGGAAAAAAAGATCACATCATATTCTTCGCCGATATCATCAGCAAAAAAATTTCCCGAAATTACTTTCACTCTCTCTGCTTCATATTTCTCAATATATTTTCTTGTATCATCAATAACACCGGGAAAATCATATACGTGCGCCACAAGATCAGGATTTATTTTAGTAAATGCTATGGCATATAATCCGTGACCTCCGCCAAGATCAAGCAGTCTCTTAGCTTTCTTAAATTCCGGCAACTCTGCAATAATACTGACTGTTCTCTGCAATTCACCGCATAATGCTTCATCCGCCAGTGAATGTATAAGATTGTTCGCAAAGAACTTTTCCTCACTCAGAGTAATCGGACCTTCCTTTAATATTTTAGGTAAGTTTTCCCACAATCTAAGACCTGACTGCAAATTCTTTAACACATTATGCTGCGCTAAAGGCGAATCAGTACGCAAAAATAGATTGCTTATTTCAGTATTTTCATAAAGTCCCGATCTCTCAAAAACTAAGCCCATTATTTTCAGAGCTTCACAAACATTACTAATAATATTCAAATCAGTCTTCAACTCATGGGAAATATCTCTTATTGTTTGCGGAACAACTAACCGGTCAAATATACCGATTTCTACTGCCGTCAGGAGAATACAGTACTTTTTGAAGCCCTCAGCACAATTATTTAACATATCATATACTGGTTTAATATCAGCATAATCTCCTATATCAAGTGGAATTTTTGTCACTATCATTCGCTCCTTTAAAATAATATTTTATCAGTATAATAACAACACTAATCAAACTAGCCACACCTCAAGAGACAGGCAGCTCCTGTTTGATTAGGTTAATACAGGAGTTTCGTCTTTCTTGCCCAAAAACATTTCCGCATAATCAGCATATCTGCCGGCATAAAAGGAGGAGGTAAACCACATTCCTTTATCGCCAAGTATAATAGACAGTGGCTTCGCCTGTTCAAAATCCATATCTCCGTTTTCATTAAAGAAACGGTCATCTACCTCTAAATGAACAACTTTGCCAATTACCAGAGAATAATTCTTCCTGCTAATCTCCTCTACCAGGGTACACTCCATCCAGGCCAGACAACCCTCAATCCCGGGAGGTTTTATTATCTGAGAAGATCGCGCTGCAAGATTAGCAACCTCAAACTCATCAACCTCCGGGGGGTAATTCTTTGAGCAGAGAATTACTTGCTCTACCATTTCCTCATGTGGGATATTAATAACAAATTCTTTTGTCTGCCGGATATTATTCAGCGTATCGCGCTTAATCCATGAAGCCATAACAATTTCGTCGAAAGGGCGCAATATCGGTGTGATGTTAGACCATGGAGCAATATTTCTGATACCTTCCTGTGACACGGTAGAAATAAGAGCTACCGGCAGCGGTAAAACCTGTTCCCTTTGGCGCGGCTTTAAAATCATATTAATCCCCCTCTTTGTTGATTTGTATTTGCTCTTTATTTATCTAACAATCATAGCTGTTTCCAGGCTCGGCTTAAAGAAAGGATCAATTTCTAAATCAACCACCTTCTTATTGCTAGAGAACAGACATACATCGTGGTAGAGTGGACTGAGCGGCACATCCTGTGCTGCTAGCTGCTGCAATTCACGATAATACTGTTGCCTTTTGGCAATATCCAGCTCAGCACCGGCTGCCTCCACCAGCCTGTCGGCTGCCAAATTGCTGTAACCGATACCTCGCTGCAGGTTCATCTGCCCCTTGGAGTAGAGCCATTGACTGAAAAAGAAGTCCGGGTCACCTGTCATCAAGGTATAGGGCGATAAAGTAAGATCATATTGGCCTTTCTTAACTGCTTCTTTCCATGCAGCATTCTCCATCATTTTTAATTCTGTATCAAAACCGAGAGTTTTCAGATTGGCCTGAATTATTTCCGCAATTGACTTATAAGGCCAGCGATTTGCCAAAGATGAATTAACGATAAATACTAATTTTTGTGATCTACCAACGGTTATCTGCTTGGACATTTCCTTAGCCTTGTTTTCATCTGTAGTCCACAACCCCTTAACCACCCATGTTTTGGCCAGCGGGCTAAACATTGTATCCGCAGATTCTCCGTATCCGTTAAGCAGCTTTTCAACCAGTTGCGGACGATCTAAAGACAGGCTTACTGCCTGGCGCAACTTCCGGTCGTCAAAGGGTTGTTTTTTATTGTTGAAAAGCAGGTAATGAGTGGTTGTTACCGGTCTGGACCGCAAAGACAAATTGGTGTCTTTTTCTATTGCCGGTGCTTGCTCCGGCAATAGACCGCCTACATCTACCACTGACTGGATTTCCCCGTTCTGCAAAGCAGCCAGACGTGTGGCCGGATCTGGAATAACTTTAAAAGTTACTTTTGTCAATTTAGCTTTACCGCCCCAGTAATCATCGTTACGGATCAGTACCAGTGACTCTCCCTTTTTATACTCACTAAACTTAAAAGGCCCGCTCCCGTAAGGATTGGTGATTTTTCCGCTCTCATCAAAACTTTTCGGGCTAAAAATCGGGCAACCATGATAAGCTGCCTTGGCCGGAAATGCAGGTTCAGGTTTCTTGAAAGTAAACTTAACTTCTTTGTCACTGACGGCCTCCACTTTTTCCAGACTTAGAAATGTGCCATACTCATCTAATTTGACGGACCTTTGCAAACGATTTACGCTCTTTATCACTGCTTCAGAATTTAGCGGTGTACCGTCATGAAACCTGATCCCTTGTCGCAGGGAAACTATCCATACTTTGCCCGTATCATCAGGGACAAACTTTTCCGCCAATTGCGGCTTAGGCTCCAGGTTTTCATCCAAATAAGTAAGGCTTTCCCATACACCGGTGCTGCCATGCAGAAAACTGCCGCTGTCCGGCCCGTTATAAAAATCACGGCCAACGCCTATTACTATTTCCCGTGCTTTCGTTTCTGCCTGCTCCTTTCCGTTACATCCCGCCAGCAGAACAATTATTAAAACTAGCGGGAGTTTACGAATTAGCATGTCGTTATGAACAAATGAACAGAAATTATCATCTAAAAAACTAGTGGAGGCCTTGATTTTAAAGGACTTTTTTGCAATTAAAAAGTGGTATTGATGAAGAAAAAGTGTATTACCCTACCGCATAACTCATATTTAACATTTTAGACATGTTTTTTGGTTATGAAATGCTTAATTTCAAAGACTTTATTGATGTATGCAGGAATTTTATGCATAAGTGTCGAAGTTATGTATTACCCTACCATAATAAAGGGAGGTTTCCATGGCTTCGATCATTAAAAAGAAGAAAAAAAATCAATTTTATTACTATCTGGTAGAGTCTGCCCGAGTTAACGGTAAGCCAAGAATTGTCCGGCAAAAATATCTTGGACGTGCCGAGGATATTGCCAAGGCTGTTGAAGGCAAATCTGATTTGGAAAATCCCAAGTACAGTATTGTTTTAGAGTTTGGCACCGTGTGTGCTTTGTATGATATTGCCAAGCAGCTCGGTGTTATTGAAATAATTGATAAGTATGCTCCCAAACGCGAACAAGGGTTAAGTGTCGGAGAATATATGCTGCTGGCTGCTATAAACAGGGTCGTTAAACCTGTTAGCAAGTTCCAAATTGGTGAATGGTATGATAAAACAATGCTTTATAGAATGCTGCCTGCTCCAAAACAATCATTAACAAGTCAAAGATTCTGGGATAATATGAGTTTATTATCTGACTCAGCTATTGAGAGTTTTGAAAATGAATTTACGCAACTTATCGTTGATAAATATAATCTTTCTACCGATTTGCTTATTTACGATGCAACCAACTTTTTTACATATATTGATACGTTATCAGCCGATAAGTTACCACAACGGGGCCACAGCAAGGAAAAGAGGTCTGATTTGAAGATTGTCGGTTTAGCAATGATGGTTACTCCCGATTTCAATGTCCCTCTTTTTTATGATGTTTATCCGGGCAATGACAACGACTCTGTTGAGTTTAAGGCAGTTATTGAGAAACTTAAGAACCGCTATATTAATATTTGCGGTAAACCGGGAAATGCAACCCTTGTTTTTGATAAGGGAAACAATTCTCTAAATAATATGGATCTTGTTATGAGCGGTGAATTTGCTTTTAATGTTGTAGGTTCTCTTAGGCTTTCTCAAAATAAATCCTTGCTTGATATTCCAATTCAAGAATACGAGTCGGTTAACAGTGATAATTTTAGAAATGTTAAGGCATACCGGACTACGCTTTCCGTTTATAACCGGGAAATGACAGTTTTAGTGGTTTGCAATCCTGAGTTATTTGCCGGACAGATGCAGAGCATTGCAATTAATATTGAAAAATGTACTCTTAAGTTACGAGTACTGCAGAAATCATTACTTGATCGTGTTGCCGGTGTAACTACAAAAGGGCGTAAGCCCACGGTTACATCTGTACAAAAAAATGTTGCCACTATTCTTCACGGCGAGTTTATGAGTGATATTTTCGATGTTCAGATATATGAACAAGATGGTCTTGCTCATCTTGATTTTTCTATTAATATCAAACAATTTAACTATGTTAAAGAACATTTTCTTGGCAAGACAGTCTTATTTACGGATAATCATGATTGGCCAAATGATAAGATAATCTCCACATACAGATCACAATATCATATAGAAGACGATTTTAGGCAAATGAAAGACACTACATTTTTAGGTTTTCGTCCAATACATCATTGGACTGATCAAAAAATTAAAGTTCATGCTTTCTATTGCGTGCTGGCCTTAAGACTTTGTTGTTTGTTAAACCGCGTTCTGCATGAAAATGGCCTTAAAATGAGTATAAACAAAATGCTGTCAAGATTATCTGATATTAAACAGGTTATTACCGTTTATCCAAAGAAGGGTAATTCAAAAAAGGACAGGGAGTGTTTTTCATTAACGAAAATATCTGCTGAAGAAAAGAGATTATTAGAGGTTTTAGATATAGGGAAGTATGCACTTGGTGGGTAATACACTTTTATCCCTCCGATGCCTTGTGATTGCTGGCATAGAAGGGATCTGTTTCTAATAATTCGTAAACTCCCGCTAGCGCCAAGATAGGTAAGCAATTTCTAAAATATCGCACTTTAAGATCACTCCTTACAAAAACTTTTAAATACATAAAACACCATCCACAACAGCGATTCGGGGAACTAATCTTGCTTCACTCCTTTCAAGCGGCTTTCTGCTTATTTGATCAAAAAACAAAAAACCACGAAATGTACCCTTTTTACAGGCATACCTTCGTGGTAAGAAATATCCCTATTAAACTCTAATAAATCATCATACATTTCCCTCGAATGCGCGGCAAACGACTTCTCGTCGTTGTTATAAACATATTCTCTATAATTTATAGAATTCCTTCCCTGTTTAACAATAATTTTTAAATTATTATCTTACATTAAGTAATAGATTTGGCTCCATATTATTTATTATTTGATTCAATACTCTAAATTTTGCTTTATCATAAACTCTAAAAGTAGTTAAAGCTTTATTGGGATTATTATATACTTTCCAATATCTACAAAATAGATAATCTTTTCCCTTGCACTCAATAAAACTGACTACATCTTCTACCGGCATACCAAGGAAAATACCAACTTCATGGGCACATGATCTTTCAAAACGATTTTTTAATGTTTCCAAATATTGATTTAATATTTTTTCCTTTCCATAACCAAATTGTTGAAGGAAATCTATGTTATTTTTTTGAAACAACACTTTAGTTAAATTATTGTAATCATAGAACAATACTAAAGTACTATTTTCTGTTCTACGAATTTCATAGCATTCCAAACTCGTACTATCCATAAAGTCCTGTTTATATTTTTCCCATAACTCATGAAGATCACGAATACCTTTGGTGAAATTAAGAAGAGAAGCCGGCTTTTGTTTAGATATCGTTGGAGCGATATGATAAGCTATTGTAGCAAACAAGTATTTTTTGTCATCCCATGTTTTTCTTTTTTTTAAAAATTTACTAACAAGTAAATTATTCATTAGTTTATTTTTTTCCTCCCTAAGAAAAATAATTTTAGAAACATTTGTTCCCTGGTACCTCTCCCGGGCAGCAATTATTCTTAAGTTAAGATTTTAAGCCAACTTACAATTATTGATAATGATTATCGTTATCATAATACATTATATGCATTTATGTCAAGACATAGTATTTCATACACGTAAAAATTTAATTCAAAAAACACTATCATGATTTATAGTTTCAAAATAATTATTTTTTCAATTTTACTCCCCTTCTAGCTTCATATGTTTTTGATTGATATAGTAACTTTTTAAAAACACTAATTATTTAGGCTTAAAACACTTGAATCATACATCAAATTCGATGTATGATTATTTAAGTCAAACATTGATAAAATACTAAAAGAAAAATCTAAAAGTGATCCGGAGTTTGAAAAGGACTTTAGGGAGATGGAAACAGAATTAGAGGTAATAGCCCAAATAGTTAAGGCTAGAAAACAAAGAGGCCTTTCCCAACAAGAGGTAGCGGATAGAGCAGGAGTAACCCAACAAGTAGTATCGAGATTAGAAAACAGAAGTCACTCTCCAAATTTAAAAAACCTAGTAAAAATAACAAATGCTTTGGAATTAAAAATTCAGGTAGTAGACAACATAGGCAGCCAGTTAACCGAGCATAATGGTATGAGCGCTAAGTAGCCGGTACCATAGTGGGGTGATCATAACAATAAATCAGCATTTTGTACCTGAATAGTTACTATATTTTATCACCTATCGAAGAGTAAGAATTTCTTACTGACAGTTTTGACCTAAGAGTAAAGTAAAACCGGGGTTTTTATACCCGGTTTTACTTTTAGTATCATAAGATCTCTATTGAGATCTATTTATTCTACTTTTCCTTCCTAAAACACATGAACCAGTCAAGACAATATTTACCTTCTTCCTGTGATTCCATTCTTTCCTTAGCTGACCCACATGAACCAGGCGGCGGAATAATAACATCGTCTCCGGGCACCCAGTTAGCTGGAGTTGCCACGCCGTCACTGTCAGATTTTTGCATGGCAATAATCATTCGCTTAATTTCCTCCATATTTCTGCCGGTTGTCAGAGGATAGTATAAAATTGCCCTTACTTTTGAATTAGGATCAATTATAAAAACAGCTCTTACAGCCTGTGTTGTTGAGGCATTTGGTTGCACCATACCGAACTTCTTGGCAACATCCATTTTCAAATCTTCAATAAGAGGGAAAAGAACCTCAACATTTTTCATGCCTTTATACTCTATCTTATCTTTGATTGTCCTAAGCCAAGCTATATGCGCGTAAATACTGTCAATTGAGAGACCGATAAGCTCAGTATTTAGTTTTTTTAATTCTTCTTGCATCGTTGCAAAGGTCATAAATTCAGTTGTACATACAGGAGTAAAATCGGCAGGGTGACTAAAAAAAATAACCCATTTACCCTTGTAATCAGCAGGGAAGTTAATATCCCCCATTGTAGTTTTTGCCGTAAACACAGGTGCATCGTCACCAATTAAGGGCATTCTAAAGCTCTCGGACATACTATCCATTTTTATACCTCCTATAATTAATTTTATCAATTTATTATTTAAAATATTATATCAGGCATTGTTTTTATTTGCAATCATTTCAATATAAAAATGTTTATTAGTTTTATTTTTGCATTCCGGTTACTCTGTCAGCCAGATATCCCAATATATTTTGTAGAATATATAATACAGATAACAGACGATTTCCAACACTTATAAACGGACCAAAAATCAAGTATAAATAAAACCAATATAAAATCAGATTAACAGTAATGACTACATTATTAAAAACATTATCTACTATAGAAAACTATGCCTCTGGGGAGCCGACCCTGCTGTTATATAAAAAGAATACCTCCCCTGGAAATAGCTTTCAAGTCTTATCCGGAAACAGCAACTTGAGAAGAGACAAATTCACCATAGTATCCTCTTTTTTCCATAAGCTCCGCGTGACTGCCGATTTCAATTACTTTACCATTTTTTAAAACCACTAACTTGTCAGCGTCACGAAAGGTGGAAAGCCTGTGGGCTACGATAAGGGTGGTTCGTCCCCGGCGCAAATTTTTGATTGATTCCTGTAATAATCTTTCGTTTTCCGTGTCCAGGCTTGAAAGTGCTTCGTCCAAAATCAATATAGGAGAATTCTTCAGCATTGCTCTGGCAATAGCGATTCTCTGCTTCTGGCCCCCGGACATCTTTACTCCCCTCTCCCCGGCAATTGTATCGTAACCCTCCGGCAAACCGGCTATAAAATCATGTATGTAAGCAGCCTTGGCAGCCGCCTTGACTTCTTCCCTGGAAGCCCCCTGCTTGCCCAACTTTATATTTTCCAGAATAGAGGTGTTGAAAAGATAAATATCTTGAGGCACCATAGTAATCAAACTGCGCAGGTAATCCAAAGGCAATTCCTTTATTGCCATACTTCCAAATGCAATCTGCCCCCTGTTCACATCCCAGAACCTTTGCAGCAAATTGATACATGTAGTCTTGCCTACCCCTGAATGGCCCACCAGAGCTACCGTTTCCCCTTCTCCCACAGAAAAACTTATATCATTAAGCACGTTAGGCAGGTCTTCCCTGTAGCGAAACGACACATTGTTGAAACATATTTGAGGCTTTATGGTGCCTTCGGGCAAACTAACTGCTCCGTCCTGCACTGTTTCTTTGGCCTCAAGCACCGTATATACCCTCTCCGCTGCCGCCAGTATAATCCCGAAATTTCTGGCCATGGACGATATCTCCAGGACAGGGGTGAGCATATTGGCAGACAGTATTACGGTCACAGGGAGCCAGCTAAAATCCATCTGACCGCTGACAATCAGATAAGCGGAAACCCCCAAAACACAAATAATTGTAAGGGAGGAAAAAATATTTAGCAACGCCCCCTCAAAACCCAGTCTCCTGCCGTAGAAGTACAGACTTTGCCCCAACCGATCCGAGTAGAGCCTTAATCTGTCTAAAAAACCCCGCTCATAGTTGAAAGAGATAATCTCCCGCAGCCCCTGCACTCCGTCCACTGCCTCGCAATTAATATCGGCCAGCTTTTCTCTGGTGTCCTTACCCTGCCGGTCAGCTTTCCGGCTGAACCAAAAAGGTACGCTGAACAATAGAATAATCCAGGGAGTGACTACTAGAGGAAGCAACCAATTGATGCACCCCAGTAAGCCTAAGGTGATCAGGGAAACCAACAGCGCCACCAGAAAAGTCCCCGCAGTGTGGGCGAAAAACCACTCCAATACTTCAATATCAGCCATGAGTGTGGACGCCAGCTCGCCGGAACGCCGGTTCAACAGATAGGCCGGGGACACCCGCTCCACCGACTGATATATCTTAATCCTGAACTCCACCAAAATCCGAAAAGCAACCTCATGGGCAAACCACATATCTGAAAAATACATTACCACTCGCAGGCTAATGAGTAAAACCAGCGCGGGCAAAAGTGACAAAATCTGCTCCTTCCCCCCTCCCATGGCAGTTAGCCCCACCAGATAGGCAGCTAGGGTAGCGCCGGCTATGGCAAATAAATGATGCAGGGTGCCGCTGCTTATGGCTATAGCCATCCCTTTCCAATAAGGACGGAGATATAGAAGCAGCCTTGCAAAACCTGTGAGATTTAGTTTTGCCAGTATAGTATTCAATGTCATCCCCCGTCTCAGCCTTGCTGCAACCTAACCAGTTGCGCATAAATTCCCCCGAAACCAAGCAGTTCACTGTGGGTACCGGTCTCTTTCACCCTATGGTCATCCAATACAATGATGCGGTCAGCTCCCTTAATAGTGGACAACCTGTGAGCAATAATAATTGTAGTTCTGTTACGAACCAGTTTGTCTAAAGCTTCCTGAATCATTTTTTCACTTGCCCCGTCTACATTAGAAGTTGCCTCATCCAGGATCAAGAGTGGGGCATTTTTTAATACAGCCCTGGCAATTGACAATCTTTGCTTCTGCCCCCCGGACAAACGAACCCCTCGCTCCCCTATATGTGTTCGGTAACCATCTTTTAGATTCATTATGAAATCATGGGCATTTGCCAGCTTAGCCGCTTGCTCCAATTCCTCCCTGGTTGCGCCTGGTTTAGCTATTTTTAAGTTATCCTCAACAGTACCGTAAAAAAGATAGGTATCCTGAAAAACCACGGCTATCTGACTGCGCAAAAAAGACAATGGGTAATCCTTGATATCCCGACCATTAAGCAGTATACTGCCTTCCTGCTGCTCAAAAAATCGCAATAGCAGGTTCACCATGGTAGACTTGCCGGAACCGGATTTACCCACTATGGCAACTGTTTCACCTGGATTAACCCGCAGTGACACATTTTTCACCGCCGGCCTTTTCCCTGCTGCATATGAAAAGGTGACATTTTTGAAGTCTATCTCCGGGTAAGGGCAAACATTATTATCCCCGTTAAAATCCTCTTGATCCTGAATGCTTATATTGGTATCAAAAATAGCAAATATACCCCTGACCGCAGCAATACCCAGAAAACTCCTGTGCCAGTACATGACTAATTCATTTAAAGGTCTGAAACACTCAACTGACAGAAAAAGTATGATGAATAGATCAGCCAGAGGCAGCTCGCCATTACTCACCCTCAGTGCCCCAACACCGGCAGCCAGCGTTGAACCGGCGGCGGCGGCCCATTTGACCACAGCTGAATCCAGCAAAGAAATACCAAGGCCCTGCATGGAATGACGATAGTGTCCCCAGGCCTCCTCGCTCAGTTCCTGGCCCTTTTTCTTCCCTGCATTAAACATCTTCAAGGCAGCCATACCCTGCATGGCATCAATATATTGGGAATTCAGCCGGGCGTGCGACTGCCAGTATTCCAATATGATTTTCCCGACATATTTGCTCATCAACTGGGGAAATAACACCGTTATGATAATGCCGGTTAACGCGATAATTCCTACCACTCGATCCAGACTGAAAATATATAACGATATAAGACCGGAACCGAAAAAAGCCACCAAAAGTTGGGGGATATAGCCAGTCAGCAACGGTTCCAGAGACTCCACCCCGTCTGTGAGCAACGCCTGAATGCTGCCGCTGCGGCAGTTTTCCTGATAACCTGGTCCCAGGTTCATAACGTGCTGGAACAACCGCTCCCTGAGTCTGCTTTTCACCCAAAAGGCTATCCTTTTGGCATAAATCTCGTCCAACCAGTGAAGCAACGCCCGCAAAAGCACCAACAAACCGATACATAAAAGAACAAATCCCAGGTCCTCCAGGCTTTTTTTATAAAACACGCCTTTTAGACCGGCGGCTATGGCAAACGCCTGCCCCACATAGGTAGCGGTAATAAGCACCCCCATGGCAATTTTGCAGGCAATGTGAAGATAGGAGCCCTTGAGCAGAGAAAAAATTCTCAAATAGAAATTCATTATTCGTTCATCTCCACTTTTTATCTGACGATATGACAGATCACTTTTCCAGCCTTACTTTTCGGCCACAAGCATGAACATAGGTGTTGACCTGTACAGCACCCTGTCGTGCGCATCCCATACTTTGCCGCTGATATCCTCGTCAATAATAAGTTTGCAAAAGCCTGCTTCCAGCAATGCTGACTCGTCCCAATCGGGGCGCCGGCGGCTGCTGAGATAGAGTTGACGGGCTATTTTATCACTTTCCTCCATGTTGCTCTGATCATGGCTATCCGGTATACCCATTTGCCTGGCTCTTTCCTTATCCTCCCGGTAAAGTCTGTCCATTTCCGGATCAAACAGTCTCAAATGCCAATTGGCATCAAATACCATAAGCTTCCCACCAGGCTTTAACACCCGGTGCCACTCACGATAAGCTTGAACCGGATCCCTCAAGGTCCAGGTCAGATTCCTGCATACAATTAAATCAAAAGTACCCTCGGGAAAATCCAGTACATGAGAATCCATTTTATAAAATTGCACATGAAAACCAACCTTTTGGACATTGTATCCTGCTTCTACCAGCATATTTTCGGTACAGTCGATGGCGGTTACAGTATGGCCCATACCGGACAGTAGCATGGCAAAAAAGCCTGGTCCGGTACCGATATCCAAGACTTTTAGAGACTCACCCGCTGATCGATGTTCATCAATCAAAGCTGCCCAGGCGTCTTTTTTAAAGCTATTCATTTCCTTCCAAATGTTGTTGCTGTAACGAGAAGCAGCCCCCTGCCAGTAGTTTTCAATACGCTGCTGAATCTGCATCAATCATCTTCCTTTCAAAAATATTTTAGTCCTTGATAAGTAATAGTAAATAACTGTCACGTCATAACTGCTTCAAACTCTTGAAAAAATGCTGGAACTGCGAGCAGATGTAACCCACAGTTCCGATAAGAATTAAGGAGGTAGCTCAAAACGGCTAAGCGAAAAATAAATACCACAAGGTCAATGCCGCAAATTAACGGCAAATACCTTCGTGGTATATTTTTTGACAGCTTTAAATTTTGGAATAAAGATAGATCAGAATTTTATACGGCTTCATGCCGCCAATTTAATTTTGATGTTATTCATCTTACAGCAGGAAAGAACAATTTGTCAATATTATCAACAGCCTTATTTTAATAACACCCACAAATTTATGATGAATTGAATACTCTGGTGGGAAGATTTACGGTATAAATCCATACACTGCAATGTAAAATTTTTTTTAACTTAAAGGAATAATCAAAAAAACATCGAATATTAACACTATTATAATAAAGTGCCATGAAGGTATTTTATTCAAAGACAAGGGTATAAAAAGTTAAAATCAATTATAGACCATGAAGGTAATTTTCTTGTAGAAGCAAGATAATATCTTTCATGGTTTTTTATTTTATAGTTTCAGGGGGTGATTATAGTTTATATAAAGCAAAAGATAAATGGAAATTGATTTAAAATCCCATACACGAGGTGATAAAATGAAAAAATTAATATATTTAGCGTTATTACTAATAATAGTATATTCTGTATCCCTCACCGGTTGCGGCAACAGTACAGAAAAAACTACTGGTGTAAAAACAAAAGCTAAGGAACTCACTTTTTCCTGGAATAAAGATATCGGGGATTTGAACCCGCATAATTATTCAGCTCAGATGTTTGCTCAGGGTCTGGTCTACGAACCGCTGGTAACCTACGCTGAAGGCGGTAAAATTGAGCCTTGTCTGGCGGAAAAGTGGGATACATCTCCCGACGGCAGGGAAATAACTTTTACCCTGCGTAAAGGTGTAAATTTCTCCGATGGCACTGAGTTTAACGCTGCGGCGGCAAAACAAAACTTTGATGCAGTACTGGCTAATGCCCAAAGGCATGAATGGTTGGAATTAATTAATCAAATCGAAAAAACTGAGGTATCCGGTGACTATACCTTAAAAGTTTATTTTAAAAATGCCTATTACCCGGCGCTGCAGGAATTTGCTCTGATTAGGCCGATAAGATTCCTAGCTCCCACGGGCTTTCCTGAGAATGGACAAACCAGCGAAGCCATTAAAAAACCCATTGGTACAGGCCCGTGGGTGTTGAGTGAGTACAAAAAAGATGAATATGCTGTATTCACAAGGAATGAAAATTATTGGGGGACCAAACCCAAGCTAGAAAAAGTTATTGTTAAAATTATTCCTGATGGTGAAACCAGAGTAATTGCCTTTGAGAAGGGCGAACTGGATTTAATCTTTGGCAGCGGTGTTATAAGTCTGGATTCCTTTAAACAGCTCAAAGAATCCGGCAAATATGAGACTAAAAACTCCGGTCCTCTTTCAACGAGAGTTATAGCTATGAATTCCAACAAAGGAGCCACCAAGGATTTGCCGGTTCGCCAGGCTATTCAGCATGGCATTAATAAACAGGCTGTAATCAACGGAATATTTTACGGCACGGAAGAAAAAGCTGATACACTTTTTTCATCAAATCTGCCTTATTGCGATTTAAAATTAAAACCCTATGATTATAATCTTGAAAAGGCTGCCTCACTATTGGATAATGCCGGTTGGAAACAGGCAGACGGAAAAGAATTCAGAGAAAAAAACGGGCAAGCATTGGAACTGGAATTATGTTTTGACAGCACTGATAATATCCAAAAGTCTGCTGCAGAGGCTATGCAAGGTGATCTGAAAAAGCTCGGCATCAATCTAAAACTAATTGCCGAAGAAAGTCAAGCCTATAACCAAAGGCAAAAAGACGGCAACTTTAACCTTATTTTCAGCGAGACCTGGGGCGTTCCCTACGATCCACATTCATTGTGTTCTTCCATGAGAAAACCTTCCCATGCCGATTATCAGGCTCAGTCAGGTCTCTCCATGAAGCCTGAAATCGATAAAAAAATAGAAGAGGTTCTATTAAGCACTGATGAAAAGACGAGACAGGAGCTTTATACTTATATTCTGAAAACGTTACATGAGCAGGCTGTTTATCTTCCCATTTCTTACAGGACCAATATGGCTGTTTACCATAAGAATCTTAGCGGTTTTAAATTCTTATCAACTCAGTATGATGTACCATTAACTGATATTGACATCAAGTAAATTTATTGATTAGTCATATAATGGGGTTGGAATTATTTTCTTTCCCCATTATACTGACACTCAGGGAGAAAATCAGGTGAAAAAGTATATTTTCAGACGATTACTCAACATAATACCGGTGCTGCTGGGTATATCTGTAATAACCTTCGGCTTAATTCATATGGTACCCTGTGATCCGGCAGAAGTCTACCTGAGGCTGTCACAAATTCCTCCCACAGATGAAGCTGTTGCTCTGGTAAGATCCGAATTAGGACTGGACAGACCATTATATATTCAGTATTTTGACTGGCTGTGGAAAGTGTTTCATCTTGATTTCGGCAAATCCTTCGTGACAAGACAACCTGTTTTGCCGTCCGTATTATATTACATTCCAGCTACAATACAACTAACCGCTTGTTCTTTACTCCTCATGTTCTTAATAAGTATACCCCTCGGCATTTGGGCTGCTTTATACAAGGACAGCTTGCTTGACCAGTTTAGCAGGATATTGGCATTTATAGGCGCATCTATGCCAAGCTTCTGGCTGGGATTCCTGCTGCTGTATGTTTTTTCTTTAAAGCTTGATTTGCTGCCGGTTACAGGAAGAGGAACTTTCTTGCATCTTATTTTACCATCCTTAACTCTGGCACTGGGATATGCGGCTACATATACCAGGCTCTTGAGGACAAGTATGTTGGAGAACTTAAATAAAGATTTTGTATTGTACGCCAGAGTCAGAGGAATTAAAGAGAAGCTCATTATCGGTAAGCATGTTTTTAAAAATGCACTGCTGCCAATGATAACTGCTTTCGGAATGAGTCTGGGGCATTTACTGGCAGGCTCTGTCATAGTGGAAAATATTTTTGCCTGGCCGGGTGTTGGCAGGTACTGTGTTTTTTCCATATTCAGCAGGGATTACCCGGTTATTCAGTGCTATGTTTGTTTAATGGCTGTAATATTTGTTGTCTGCAATCTCCTGGTTGATATTGCCTACGTATATTTAGATCCGCGCATCAAAATAGGAAGGTAACTATAAAAAATGTTCATGCAAATCCACCTGCAAAAGCTGTTTCAGCATAAGCCGGCTATCCTAAGTATAATAATAATTGTCTTTTTGTTTTTTACGGGCATATTGGCGCCGCTTATAGCGCCCCACGATCCCAATCTGGTAAATTTAGAACAAAAATTAGAAGCGCCCAGCAGAGAGTTTCCCATGGGTACCGACCACCTGGGCAGGTGTTTGCTTTCCAGGCTAATCTATGCTACCGGAATATCTTTAAATACTGCGTTTATTGTCATGGCTCTGACTATTGCCGTGAGTCTGGTGATTGGCACTTATTCCGGTTATGTGGGTGGAAAGGTGGATAATCTGTTGATGCGCCTGTGTGATGTTCTGCTGGCCTTTCCCAATCTCATACTGGCACTGGCCATTGTCGGTATGTTGGGACCCAGTCTGGTTAACGTCATGCTTGCTATGATAGCAGTTCATTGGGTATGGTATGCCAGGATGATCAGAGGGATGGTATTAAGTCTTAAAGAAAGCAACTTTGTCTTAGCGGCCAAAGTGTGCGGTACAGGTGGACCCCAAATCATCATGAGACATATTTTACCCAACATTATATCTCAAATAATTGTCCTGGCCAGCTTGGATATGGGCTGGATAATTCTCAGTATTTCAGGCTTATCCTTTTTAGGCCTGGGAATACAACCTCCCACACCTGAATGGGGAGCTATGTTAAATGACGGCAGACAATTTTTGAGGAGCAATCCTTCCCTGATGGTTTACCCGGGGATGGTGATATTGATTGTAGTATTGGCCTTTAATTTATTAGGCGACGCTTTGAGAGACGTCCTTGACCCCAAGGATTTTAAACAGGGGGGTATATTATGACTTTACAGCCTGTTTTATCTGTAGAAAATTTACATGCACATATACCTACTGCTGCAGGGACGATCAGAGCAGTAAACGGTATCAGTTTCCGGATCTGGCCCGGTAAAGTGCTGGGCTTGATGGGAGAAAGCGGTTGTGGAAAAAGCATTACTTGTTTATCTGTTTTAGGCCTTTTAAACGGTGCGGGGAAAATTATCAAGGGAAAAATAAGACTTAAGGATAGGGATATTTTGAGTTTGCCAACTGAGGAATTAAGAAAATTACGGGGAAACGAAATCAGCATGATTATGCAAAATCCAATGAGCAGCTTCGATCCCATAGTATCTATTGGTCAGCAGTTTATTGAAACAATCAGAAACCATAAAAAAGTAACAAAGAGGGAAGCCATAACTACGGCGCTTGAATGTTTACGGCAGGTAGAACTGCCTTGCCCCGAAGACTTATTCAACCGTTATCCTTTTCAAATGAGCGGCGGAATGCTCCAGAGAGTAATGATTGCCATAGCCATTGCTTCAAATCCAGCAGTCTTAATTGCCGACGAACCTACCACTGCTCTGGACGTCACAGTGCAGCAGCGGATACTGGGTCAATTGGTGAAAGTTCAGGAGAAGTATAATACGGGAATATTGTTGGTTTCTCATGATTTGAAAGTGATTGCCCAAATGGCAGATGAAGTAGCAGTTATGTACTGTGGATATATTGTTGAAAAAGGACCTGCTATGAAAATATTTGATCATCCTCTGCACCCTTACACCCGTGCACTGCTGGCTTCAAGGCCGGGTTTGCAAAAAGCCAGGCTAAAACCCATTAAGGGTCAACCGCCGGCCTTAATAGATTTAAAAGACATATGCCCTTTTTTCGAAAGATGCGATGAAGCAAATAAAGCTTGTTTGGAATATAAGGTATATTTAACACGGTATGCCCCGGATCATTTTGTAAGCTGCCTTAAATATGCTTCAAATCAAGAGGTAGTGCTATATGAGCTTGCTTGAGATAAATAATATTACCAAAACCTTCAGTCTCGGCAACAAGTTCTTGAAAACCAATCAAAGCATTGCCGCGGTAAAGGATATTTCCTTAAGCCTGGAAGAAGGTTGTTGTCTTGGTATCGTGGGTGAAAGCGGTTGTGGTAAAACTACACTGGGTAAAATAATACTCGGTTTGGAAAAGCCTGAACGGGGCGAAGTTTTCTTTCTGGGCAAAGACATCTACCAAACAACCGGCCGGGAACTTAAGGAACTGCGCCGCAACTTGCAGGTGGTTTTTCAAGACAGCTTGAGTGCAGTTAATCCCAGGCTGCCAATTGGCAAAATAATCAGTGAGCCTATCAGAAACTACCGGAAACTGACCCCTTCGGAAGAAAAAAAACAGGTACTAGAGCTTTTGGAAATTGTAGGCTTAAGTCCTGCTGATATAGACAAATATCCTCACCAGTTCAGCGGTGGCCAAATACAGAGGGTAACTATAGCCAGAGCAATCGCATTAAAACCAAAATTAATTGTGCTGGATGAAGCGGTAGCCAGTTTGGATATGTCGGTTCAAGCACAGATTTTAAACCTTTTACTGGATTTAAAAGAAGAATTCAAGCTTTCCTATATATTTATTTCGCATGATATATTAGCAGTAAATTATATATCTGACAGACTGGCAGTGATGTATATGGGCAAAGTTGTCGAGTTAATCGAAGATATAAGATTAATAGATGAATTGCGGCACCCTTATAGTATCAAATTATTGTCCTCTGTGTTATCAGATCACCCACGTCACAGAAAGAAATTGAGTTCAAGTTTTGATGAGCCGGCTATTAGCGAAAACGGCAGCTATGGCTGCAGCTATTTTACCAGGTGTGAGAAAGCCAGCGTCCTTTGCCGTGAACAAACACCATTACTAAGTTCCTTAAAAGAAAAACATAAAGTAGCCTGCCCATACTGCACTCGTTAAAAAAGTTATATGCAAACGAAACAATGTGCGGATGCAAAATCTTATACAAGTTATATATAGTGGTTAATTTTTAAAATTATGATTTTTGAAACACTCTCCCGGCATAGAAATGCTCCTAAATACATTTAAATGGCAAATATTATCTGGGAAAGACAGGATATATTATTTGAATATCAAACTATTATAGCAAAAATATAGTAGGCAATTATTTTCGCCTACATTCCTAACCGGTACCGATATCCCATATTATTTCTGCCGGTCTCCTCGAAAATTAATGAATTCTCCAGGCTGGGAGCGGCGGACAGTAATTCTCTGGTATAATCATTTTGAGGTTGAGAAGTAATCCTGGATGAGAGACCCTCCTCAATAATTCTCCCGGATCTCATGACGGCTATCCTGTCACTAACTTTACGGGCCAGAGCAATATCATGGGTAATAAACAATAAAGCTAAGCCTCTCTCTTCCTGCAGGTGAAGCAGCAGCTTTAAAATCTTTGCCTGGACACTGGCATCCAAGGCAGAGGTCGGTTCATCGGCCACTATCAGCTTGGGCTGTAAAATCATGGCCCGGGCTATGGCCACCCGCTGGGCCTCACCGCCGCTTAAATGATGCGGGTATTTGCCCAGAAAGGTATCGTCTGAGGACAATTGCACCTCCTCCAAAACCCGGCGTACTTTCTCTATTCGTTCTTCACAGCTGCCGATATTTTGAATATCCAAAGGTTCTCTGACAGCTTCCAGTACGGTTGCCCGGTGACTGATTGATTCAGAGGGATTTTGGAAGATCATCTGCAATTGTTTAAAAAGTGATCTGTCTCTTTTTTTGCCGATATTTATTTCATCAAAAACAATATTTCCTCGCTTTGGTTGCAAAATGCCCATTATTGTCGCGGCCAGAGTAGTTTTACCCGAACCGCTCTGCCCTACCAGGGCCAGTGTTTCCCCTTCAAAAACCGTTAAATTTACTCCGTCTACCACCTTAACCGGACCAAAATGACAGTCTAAATTACTTATTTGCAGTAAAGGTACAATCCCGCCCCGGTGACAGGCAATCTGCCTGTCATTATAATAATTTAGATCAGGCTCCGCAGAAGCGCAAATTTCTCTGGCTTGCGTACAGCGGTTAGCAAACCGGCAGCCGCTGCCGCAGTGTTCCAGCTTGCCTTTAATCCCCTGCATATCTTTTGTGGTAGTCATATTGGGATAAGAACGCAACAAGCCTCTGGTATAGGGATGACCGGGTTGTTCCAGCAATGCACCGGTTGCTCCCGCTTCGATAATTTTGCCGTCATATAAAACTGCCGTGTGATCAGCCAATGCGGCGGCAGCAGATAAATCATGGGTAACCAAAAGCATAGCGCAATGCTCAGATGTCCTTTTCAGCAGTTCAAGAATTTCCCGGCGGGTTAAACCGTCCATGGCCGCAGTGGGTTCATCAAGGATTATTAACTCGGGACTGTTGGCTAAAGCCATGGCTATAACCGCCCGCTGTTTTTCTCCCCCGCTTAATTGAGGAGGATAGGCGTTAACCCGGTCAAGCGGCAAACCCGCCTCAGCTAAAAGCAGCCTGGCTTTGGCCCGGGCCTCCTTTTTTTTCAGCCTCGCATGAACAAGCAGCGGTTCTGCAACCTGCTCTAAAACAGTTATGACCGGGTTTAAAGCTTCACCGGCATTCTGGAAGACCATACTGATGCTGTTCCATCTTATTTGCCGCATATCTTCCTCCGGCAAGTTAACCAGTTCTATACCGTTCCAGCTAATGTTTCCTTCAATAACACCGTCATGCAGCCTTAAAATTGTCCGGCCCAGTGTTGTTTTACCGGCACCTGATTCCCCAATGAGGGCTAAAATTTGCCCGGGCGGAATTTCTAAATTAATCCCATCCAAAATATATCTTTCACCAAACCTTACCTTCAGGTTACTAATGCTTAACATGCTTTTCACCCTCCTCTTGTTTGCGCAGCCGTGGATCCAAGATTTTTTCCAAAGCAAAACCCATAAAAGTTAAGGACATTATTGTCAGTGAAAGAGCAAATCCGGGAGGCAAGAGCCACCACTGCCAGACATTCAGATAAGTAAATTTTAAGGCATGCTGGATCATTATACCCCAGCTAAGCATAGCCGGATCGGAAATACCTAAAAAAGAAAGCCCCGCTTCCATAAAAACAGCCCGGCGAGCGTCCTGGATCATAACAGCAATCAAAACCGGTCCAAAATCCGGGACAATATGACGGGACAATAAATGCAGCCATCCGGCCCCGAAAGTGCGGGCTGCTTTTACGTGCATTCTATCTTTTAAGACCAGCGTCTGGGCTCTGATTATCCTGGCTCCGCCGGGCCAAATTAACAAAGATAATAATAATATTAACAAAAAAAGGTTTGGTTTTAAATATGCTGCCGCCAGAATTACAATAATAACCGGAGGTATTACAATCAGCGCATCTACCAAACGCATCACAATACGATCATAATAACCGCCGAACAAGGCAGCCGTACCACCAATAAGCAGACTGAAAACAGCGGACAGCAAGGCCACCCCGCAGCCAACCGTCAGTGAGGTACGCGTGCCATAAAGAAGATGAGTCCAAATATCCTGCCCCACATCATTGGTTCCCAGCCAATACTGCGCTGACGGTGGTTTAAAAATAGAACCGGTGTAAGTACCAGGCCGGTAACCGGTCAGCAGAGGAGCCAGAACAGCCAGCAGCACCAGCACAATAAATATTATAATTCCTATCCGGCCAAAATTGTCCCGTTTTACTTCCCGCCAGTAGTTAATGTGCATAATTTATCCTCGGATCCAACTTTTTATATAATAAATCCATAAAGAAATTGATTAATAATACAATAACTGTAACAGTTAGTAAAATTCCCTGCAGCAACGGGTAATCACGGGTTAACAAAGAACTGTAAAGCAGTGTGCCTACTCCCGGATAAGAAAAAATAATTTCGATAAACAAAGTTCCCGTTATTAAGTGAGCTAACTGCAGGCTAGCTGCCGTTACCACCGGGAGAAGCGAATTCCGCCCGGCATGGCGGTATTTAATAACACCTGACGGGCAGCCCTTGGCCCTGGCTGTCAGTATAAAAGCCTCACCTAAAGTAGTAATTACCGTATTGCGCGTAAAAAGATAAGTAGATGTCAACCGGACCAACAGCAGAGCTGCCAGCGGCAATGCCAGGTGCCACAGAACATCCAGCACCAAAGCTAAGCCGGTTTCTCCGGCATAAGGTGTCAATGCCCCGGCCAAAGGGACTAAATTCAGCATTACGCCAAACAAAAGAAGCATTAGAATACCGATAAAAAAATCAGGAAAACCGCTGATAAACATCAGTCCCGCCAGCAGGGTTTTGTCCAAAACCCTGCCCCGCCGGTATCCCGACTCAATACCCAAAATAAGACCCAATAATGTCGAAAGCAGCAGAGCCGGGCCTGCCAGTAAAAACGTCCAGGGAAGAGAACCAAGGATAACCTTTGTTACCGGAGTGTTATAATAATAAGAATACCCTAAATCACCCCGTAAAAGCGAAGCAATATAAGCAGTGAACTGCTCATTCCAGGACTGATCCAATGAAAACCGCCTGGTTAACTCCGCCTTTAACTCCGGGGTCATAGCCGTCAAAGCTTCATCCCCGTAAATGGCCTGCAGCGGATCACCCGGCATTAACCTGGGCAAAGCAAAGTTAGCACTGATAATAATGAGAAAGGCTATCAAATAATTAATTGCAAAACTTGATTTATGCATAGCCTGGCGCTCCTCCCCGGTTCTTTTTCTTATTTCACAAAAGACATTTTGTTAGCAGGAATTGGAACGCCGATACCAATACCTTGTTTAGTATAAAAAAGTTTCACCTGATTATCATAAACCCAATAGCTGCTAGGATAATAAAGAGGTAAAGAAGGCATTTCCTGAGCATAAATTTCCTGAATTCTATTGATTAGTTTTCTACGCTCCTGCTGGTTTATTTTCTCCAATTGCTGCTGCAAAAGACTGTTGAGTTCTTCACTTTTCAGATACCTGGCACTATTAAAGCTTTTATCTGTAATCATTGTGTTTAATACTTTAGGTTCCCCGCCCATTCCGCCGTGACTGATTAAAGCCAGATCAAATTTCCATTCTCCCACCATGCTGTCGAGTGTCTTGGGATCCAGGCTGCGCAAATTTACCTTTATGCCCGCCTTTTCCAACTGCTCCTTAATCATTTCGCCCTGGCGCACTCCCGGAGTATTAGCTGAACCTGCCCCACTGATTAAAAGCTCCAGTTCCAGCGGTTTTCCGTCCTTCGCAAAATACATTCCTTTTTTAACATATCCCAGTTTGGCAAGTATTTCCCCCGTTTTGACCGGGTTATAAGAGTATTGTTCCACTTGAGGATTATACCAGCTGTTATCCGGCGGCACCAAGCCCGGATTGCCTACCAGACCATAACCCCGCAGGGTAGTATCCAACAGTTCCTGGCGGTTTACGGCATAAGCCAGCGCCTGCCGGAATTCTTTATTGGACAGGGGCTCTTTCCGGTGGTTTATTTGTATTTTGACTACCGAATCGTGAGAACCTTTTAAAATATTAAATCCTTCTTTTTCCATTTGACTGGCCAGTTCCGGCGGAACTTGCGCCGCGTCAGCCTGTTTCTGTTTTAAAGCATTCCCCACCATTTCATTGCTAATTTTAATGAACTTTAACTGCTTCACCCGGGGTTTTCCCAGGTAATAATTATCATAGGCCTCATATAGGTATGTACCTTGCTCTTTATTGTAATCCAACAGCTTATAAGGACCGGTCCCGATTAATGCCTCCTCCTTCTGGAACTGCATTGGATTTTGCACATTTTTCCAAATATGCCCGGGCAAAATGGGCATGCTGCCAACCACGGTATCCAAGAACGGAGCATAGGGTTTGTTTAAATACATCTTTACAGTATAATCGTCCAAAGCCTCGATTTTCTTAATCATGCCGACATCGGCCCATTGATAAGGGTGGGCTTTAACATAATTATACGTAAACAGCACATCTCCGGAAGTAAATTTTTCCCCGTCATGCCAGGTAACATTTTTTTGCAGGTTAAACAAATAAGCATTTTCCTGCGTCAGGTATTGCCATTTTTCGGCCAGACCAGGCAGATACTCCCGATCGTTTTTCCACACCAGTGTGTCAAAGAGAAAACTCATTCTTACGTAGCCAGGTCCCCGGTTATAGTGAGTATAAGGAGAAGGAAAACCCCAGTCACCCGTTGAATCGGCGATAGTATAAACAGCAACTTCACCTGACCCGCCGGCATTTTTCTCGACAGCCCGGTTTGTGCCACAACCTGACAGCACAACCACTGTTAGGCCCAGCATAAGTAATAGTGTAATTAACTGCCTGAGCCATTTTTGTTTTGCATCCACAAAACATTTCCCCCTTCAAAAATAATCTTGTAAGTATTCAGCTTCATAGATTCTTGTTCCGTGCTTCGCACAGGACGGCCCTAAGACGGACTGTGGACCGAACTGATAACCCCTTGATGCGCATAATGCTTTTATTGCCTTATTGCAGCATTAGTTTTTGTGCAGCTTTCATTTTGTCTTAGAATAACCATAGCACATCCTACACCCTGCTGAATAGTTACATAATCTTTAAAAAGCACATAAAAAAGGCCATGAAAAAATACCGCTAAAGCGACATAACCTTCATGGTCTAATTATTAATATTCAATTGACACTAAGGACACTAAGAAATTCTATAATAGAAGCAGCTTCATGCTGCTTCTATTATAGAATTTTACAACAATTCTTAATAAAAGACAACCCGTATCTTCAACTGCCAATTTTTTATTTATCCATGCCGATCCAGGCTCTATACAGGCTTGGTTGGAAGAAATGATCGAGTTTTAAGTCGTGAACCTGTTTTGCGGCAGCAAAACACACATCATTAAACTCAGTAAGTCAAGGGTACGGAATCTGAGTAATCATGGACCGCAAAAAAGCATTAGCAATCAATGCGAACTAGGATGAGAAATACCCATAGTTTATTTAACCAACAAAAAATTATTATTGGCTAAAGGATTATTTATAAAAATGTAGAATACTATTTATATGATAACATAATACCATGAAGGTATTTTATGTAAGATAATTGCAATTTAGTTTAAAATCTTAATTTACAAAGATTAAAGATCAATTAATGACCATGAAGGTCATTGTCTTGTTGGGATAAGACAATGTCTTTCATGGTTTTTTATTTGCATTTAGCTCTTTAAAGAACAGTTTCAACTAATAACTGGACTGATAAGATAAGATTATTTGCTCAAAAGGAGTAAATATACATTATTACAAAAAGGGAAAGGATGATTTACATGCCTAAAATTGTCGTATGCGGAAAAGGCGGTAGTGGAAAAAGTGTTTTGACAACTCTTCTGGCGAAAGTCTCTGCGGACAAAGGGTATCAGGTGCTGATAGTTGATGCTGATGAATCAAATCTAGGGCTTTCACGAATGCTTGGCATACCCATGCCGGAAAAATCCTTATTGGATTATCTTGGCGGCAAAAAGGAGGTTGGCGGCAAATTAAGAGCAGCTTTGTCCCAGCAGCAGAAAGAAGTGGAGTTTTCATTGTTGAGCAGTACAGAATCAATAGATCCTGATTGCATCAGTTCTGACGGCAAAAACATATCGATGGTGGTTGTAGGAAAAGTGCACCATGTCAAAGAAGGTTGCGCTTGCCCGATGGGTGTTGTAGCTCGCGAGTTTTTTTCTAAGATACCGGGAGAAAAACAGCTGGTACTGGTAGATACCGAAGCCGGTATTGAGCACCTGGGTCGCGGCATTGATGCAGCGGCAGACATGGTTCTGCTTAGTATAGAACCTTCTTTCGAATCCGTATTGCTGGCCGAGAAAGTATTTGCTATGACAAGTGAGGCAAATATTCCTTGCCAGGCAGTTATCAGTAAAGCTAACCCAAATGTTGTGCCGTCCATGCAGGTAGAGTTGAAAAAAAGGGGCATTATGCCGATTGGAGTTATCCCATTTGATCAAGCTGTGGCGGAAGCTTGTTTAAACGGCACTCCGGTGGAAGGTGATACAGCGATAGAAGCTGTTAAGGACATTCAGGCATATTTGGAGAGGGAAATATGGTAAACTATATTTTAAAACCAATCGGCAGAATAATCAGCGATTATAAGGAAAAAAGCCAGGCGCCTTTTCAGGGTCGTTTTAAAGAGAATATCTCTTATCTGGAAATAAATCAGGAATACATGGCCGGTTTAAAAGATATTGAAACAGTATCTCACATCATCGTATTGTATTGGGGGCACTTAAGTGACCGCGAAACACTGCTGGCTAAAACCCCTTTTGGTGAAGAACCGCGGGGTGTATTTTCTTGTCGTTCCCCAAACCGTCCTAATCCGGTAGCTGTTTGTGTGGCACAATTATTGGAAGTAAAGGACAATATATTGAAAGTTAAGGGCGTTGATGCGTTGGATCAAAGTCCTCTTTTGGACATAAAACCTTACAGCAATAAGGTAGATATGGTTCCAGACGCGTGTATAGGATGGCTGGAATCAGTACAGTCAGCCAAACAATAACAGATTAGGTATACTATTTAAATCGGAAAGGAGTATGAGTCAATGAGAAAAACAACAGCAGTATGTGTATTGCTGTGCATGCTTTTTGTTCTCCCGGGCCTTGTTTTAGCCCAGGGGACAACAGCGGATATAGAAAATTTAGTTGGTAAAGGAAAGGTAACCTCCCTGCATTTATTAGGCGTCAAAGCGACAAATATTGCAATGCAGCAGTTATCCTTTACTAAAGGCGATGCTAATGTACTGGCCATGACTGATGCCGGTTATTCGATTATTAGCGGTCAAACTACCGAAAAATGTATTGACGGTGTAATAGCCGCTTCAGGATGTACCACAGGCGGGAGCAATTTATTGATGATTCACCGCAGTAAAGAACTGCCTCTTTGGTTTGCTTTTTTCAAGGAAGACACCAGAGATTTTATCTACCTGCAAGTAAACAGCGCAGTTGTTAATAAATCCGTAGATGAACTTAATAAACTTGCCGACAACCAGATATTTAATATTATTGCCAAAGAAAATATAAAGTTAGATGACTTATATAATAATCCTGATAAATGGAATGAAAAAATAAATAACAAAGTATTCGGTGGAAATGAATCAAGCTTAATAGGCATCGCCAGTATTTGGGCACACCCCAAATGCACCTTTGATTTTTTGCAGGCCGCCCAATTTCATAATCATATCTGCCCGGGTGTGAACAGCGGGTATTTAATAAGTAAATATTTGGATAAGAATTTACCTTTACAACAAGGACAATCATATAAAATTTTTGCTGTCCCATCCTGGTGCAAAGATGACGCTCTACAGGTAATATATGATGCAACGGTCGGGAAAAAGGGTATGTTTGCAAGCGATCTGACTGAAGAACAGAAGAAAATGCTTCCTGACAATGCCAAAGGAGTTGCCGGAATATACATTCGCTGGGACGCAAAAACAAATACCGGAAGCGGGTTGGTTCTGGCTTTTGACTTTGATAAAGCCAGTGAATTGGCAGGGGTGCAAAACGCTGCGGGTCCTTTTGTGAAACTAAAAACCGCGTTAACCATGATGGATTATGTAAATCAGCCGGAAATCATGGTTTCAACATTGAAACAATTTAACGTTGCCAGTGCAGAGGAACTTACAGCACTCCAAGCAGCGGGAGTAAATCCTTTGATTAAGCTTGGCATAATGGAGGAAGTTAAATAGTAACAGTGCTGACAGATTAAAATATTTAATTCTGCAGAATTAACGAGCATCCATCTAAATTGTCAAAAACCAGCCAGTTTATAAAGCCGGAACCTGTTATAACATCGGCTCCGGCTTTATAAAAATACATCTATTAAGTTTTGACAAGCACACATTTTTCCTTCAAACTTATCGCTATATTTACTATCTATATTTATAAAACACCTTACCTGTTTATCAACAGTATTTTTTAAGCTGTTTACACACATTACTCAGTTTTTTATTAAATCTTGAGATAAAGAAATCCATAAAAAAGAAGCATTCCTACAACAATTGCCGCCGCCTTAGCTATTTTTTTAACCGGGAAATAGCGGTCAGAATCAACGGTACTGTAATACCAGGATAACCATTCGCCACCGGAAGTTTTGCACCCTTTGGGTTGAACCTGCGAAATAAAATTATAAAGATCATTGCTTCCCTCCCTTAGCCAAAACCCTTGGGAAGATAAAGCCATACGGCGAAAAAGATCCTCCATAGGCTTACCCATCACTTGCCATATAGGACCGTAAAAAACAGCCATGCGTCCGCCAATAGTAATTTCGCCCCGTCTTTGCATAACCTCCAGACTGTCAAGCAATTCTTCTACCGGAGCCATCCCGTTTACTTCAAAGATAACCCGGTTAAAACCAGGCATAAGCACCAGCTTACGCATTTCAGTCAAGGGAAACCCCTTTTCCCAATCCCAAGATACAACCTTCACGCGTGAGCCATAATCGGGGAGTTGGCATTCACCACACTCAGTTTGGATAACCAGAATGGTTTCATTGGATAATACCTCTCGAATCAAAACATCAATTAATGTAGTTTTACCGGAGTCAAGAAAACCCTGAACTATATCAACAACCCTCATAAACCGCGCCTCCAAAGAGATGTTTCAAGCGTTCCTCTTGTAAACCTTGACCAATAACAACTGCCCGTCCGATAGACTGCGGGGACCCGGTAGAAATGTTCCAATCGCCGCTGACATATTCGAAATGCAACCATCCATTCAATCCCGGCACAAATCCTTTAGCACGTATAACCGTTCCGAAGCTCGTCTCCTTTTCCAGCCTTGACAATAATTTTTCTAAGGCAGCTTCTTTGAAAACCTTTGGGCTTTCCCAGGACCAACTCTGGAAAGCTTCTTTTGTTGTGTGGGCTACACCGGAGTGTCCACTTCTGTGCTGGGTACCAAATTTTATACGAAACGTGGGTTTTGCCGAGACTGGTGAATTTACAAGATTTAAATATTTTTCTAAAGAGGTGCCCTTGGAGAGAATTTGTGTTCCGGTTAATTGGTTCCAGGGAGTAGTCACACATAAGGCCTCCGAATTTAAAATACGAAGCTCCTGTATCAGTGTCTGGACCTCTTGCCAGGCTACCTTTTGTGTTTTGCTTAAAATCAGGGTTTTGGCACGACGCACTTGGTCTTTAAAAAATTCACCGAAGTTCTTAAGAAAGCTCAGGGACTTTTGGGCATCAACTACCGTGATGATCTGGTCTATTGCTAATTTATCTTGAAATATGGATTGTTCCAAAACACTAATGATTTCTGAAAGTTTACCTACTCCGGTGGGCTCAATTAAAATTCTTTGGGGTTTTACTTTGTCCAGTGCATCAATCAATGCGTTAGTAAAATCACCCTTCAAGGAACAACATATACAACCTGAATATATTTCTCTCATCTCCACTTTATATTGAGAAAGTAAAGAACCATCTATGCCTACCCGTCCAAATTCATTTTCCAATAAAAAAATTCTTTCGCCTTGAAAACATTCCTCCAACAGTTTTTGAATCAAAGTTGTTTTACCTGCTCCCAAAAAACCTGAAATAATAGTAACAGGAATTTTCTTACCCATTAAGCTCACCCTCCTTACAATAAGTCTAAATAATTACATATTTTTACTGTAGCTATGGATAAATATACGGATCAGCAGGTTGCGTAATCCGTTGTATTTTAGTCAGCTTTAGATATGGACCGTTATCATCTATTTTTGTCAGCTTACCTCGTACCCTAACCCATGTATTATCAGGATATGGAGCTTTACTCTCAACTGCAAACCCAATAACGGAAGCATCTGCTGCACAACATGCCATTAAATAACGAGCCGCCAGAAACTGATTGGGCCCCAGTAGATCTATGTGCATGATAAACCCGTCGACCTCAATTTCTTTGCCAATATATTTGTCCTTGTTATTATACAGGTCACCTATGAATATATAGTAGTTGTTATCATTAAGTTGAAAAACTCCGTTAGTACTGGCTACCGGGCCGGTCTGGGTCGCTCGATTTTTACTGCTGCTATCGTCTAATTGTTGAACACTTTGCAGGTCGTTCTCGTTTGGCGATGTACTCGTTCTATTAATACTATTATCCTGTGCTTGATCTTGAGATCCCTGTTGATATGAAATCATACCCTTCTGGTTAGCCATGGAACTGTCCAAAACCTTTGGGGAAAAAGCTAAGGGGGTCAAAACAGCCAGCAGCAATAAAAAGGGAACACCTTTTAGGGACCAAAAACCATTCTCTTTTGATTTAAATGCACGGAGTAAATCATTTAAAGTAAACAAAGATAAAATCATTAAAAATACCAGCGCAAACTTTGTTAAGGGAATAAAGCGGGGGTTTATATAATATGTGATCTGCTCTGTTTTTAAAAGTTTTAATAAAGTATAGTTTAAGATTAACAGGGCCAGTAAACGAACAAGAGACTTCATCTGGCTATCACCCCCATTTTGTTTATCATAACCCCAAGGGTAAGCGCCAGTATTGTTACAGAGAAAACCAACCTTACCACAAATCTCACTTTAAAGGCTGATAACATCATCATAAGATTTTTCAGATCAACCATTGGACCAAAAACCATGAAAGCTACCAAAGATCCAGGTGTAAAAATATTTACAAAGGTATTGGCGACAAATGCGTCTGCGCCGGAGCAAATTGACAGGAAAAAAGCCAGTCCCATCATTACACCGACAGAGCCGACAGGGTGTGAACCTGCTGCGGTCAGCCACAATCTCGGTAAAAATACTTGAGCGGACGACGCTAAAAAAGCTCCGATGATCAGGTATTGCATAATACTGAAGAATTCTTGCTGCGCATGCTCAAAAGCACCCACTAATCGATTTCCAAGAGGTCTATTAATTTTATATGAATAACCATACTCACAACCACAGCCACAGGAATGATAATAATTGCTTTGTTTTAAAGGGTTTTTCCCTCTCCAGGTACGAAGAATTATAAAACCAACAGTGATTGCTATAATATATGCTCCTCCGAGCCGCCAGTACATAAAATCCGGCCGGTTAAAAAAAGCAAAGTGGGTTGCTGCTCCAACCACAGGGTTTATAACAGGCACCGTCAAAAGAAAAACCGTAGCCAAAGGTGCAGGAACGCCTTTTTCCATAAGCCGGCGAACTATAGGCACAAGACCACATTCACAAAACGGAAACAGAATACCCAATAATCCGGAAACAAGTATGCCTAATAACCAGGTCCGGGGTAATAATCTGCGGACTAAATCCGGGGAAACAAATGTTTCAAGAAGCATAGAACCTATAACACCTAATATTACAAAAGGCAGAGCTTCCACGATGATGCTAAAAAAAATCAAATGCAAATTGCTAAAAGTCTCTTTCTGAATTGCATTAAATATCAGTCGAGTTTGTGGACCCAACAATATTATCAGGTATACAAAAACAAAAACAAAGAAAAAGCATTTTAGGCTTCGCTTTATTGTCGCCGTTTGATACATCATAAAACTCCTTATAAAAAAAACCGGTTATTATTAAATTATGTAATCGAGACTTTAGCATTTTATTGTTTATCATAATAGCTGCTATTACCTAAACTTAAATAGCCTAAATTTTTGTAAAAACGTACCTATATAAAACATCGCTGCAAACAACACTATGGTTGCTCCTGTTGCTGTTGATAAGTAGTATGATGATATCAGTCCTGCTATTCCTGAAATAATGCTTATCAGTATGGCAATTATATGGTACTGTCGCATATTTTCTGCTATATTACGTGCTGCAGCAGCCGGTAAAATCAATAGTGAATTGATAATTAAAACACCAACCCATTGAATCGAAATAGTTATAATAACCGCAGTTGCAATACAAAATAGAATTTCTATCAAGCGGATCGGAATACCTCTGCTGAGCGCCAGGGAGTGGTTTATGCTGACCATTAAGAACTTGTTGAACATGATAAACCAAAGAAGAATGACTCCACCAAGCGTAAGCGCCAACAATAATACCTCTCTGGGGGTAATACTCAATAAATCGCCAATTAGAAAGCGTGAAAACTTGTTAAAACCACCTCCGCGAGAGAGAATAACAATTCCCAAAGATACCATGGTAGCAGAAACCACCCCTATAATTGTATCAGTGGAAACAGAAGAAACAGATTTTAATATTGAAACAACAATAGCCAGAAATATAGAAAAAAACGTCATAATCCACAACGGATCCTGGTAACCCAGAATTACACCTATAGCGATGCCAGTCAAAGCAGAATGTCCTATTGTATCAGAAAAAAAAGCCATCCTATTGCTTACAACCATTGTTCCTATAATAGCAAACATGGGACCAACCAATAATACTGCCAACAAAGCGTTCTTCATAAAGATATGATGTGCCCAGGCAAAGGGCAAAACATAATCAACCATATTATACCATATTGCCATCATACAAGATCCCCATATCTGGAAAAAATTTTTGGTTTTAGGCGGTTTTGGTTGATACTATTAATAAGAACCGGTCCACAATAACGCAATAAGTTTTCATTGGCAAAGACCTCATCCGGTTTACCACAGAACTGAACTGTCCGGTCAAGGAAAACGATACGATCTGCATATTGTGACATTAATGACCAATCATGCGATACTAATATAATAGACAAGTCATAATTTTGACGTAAATTAGAAACCAGTTCATAAAATAATTCTCTGCCCCGTACATCAATACCGGAAATCGGCTCATCGAGCAATAAAAGATCAGGATTAGGATTGAGAGCCATGGCAAGGAGAACCCTTTGCAGTTCTCCTCCCGATAACTCACCAAGGCGCCTGTCCAATAAGTGTTCCGCGTTAACACCAGTCAAGCTTGCAGCCACATCTTCCCGAAACCGGCGAGAATAGCCGAGGAAAACCGGCCAAGCTGACATACTTGCTGCAAACAAATCCAGTACACTGATTGGCGCACTGGCATCAAAATCAATCTTTTGGGGTACATAGCCTACAACGGGATTCCTGCGGCAATTATCAGCATCAAGGAATAATAATTCACCGGTATAACGAATTTCACCAAGAATGGCCTTTAATAACGTAGTTTTGCCGGCCCCATTGGGGCCAATCAATGCCGTTAATTCACCACAATGAATATGGATATCTATATCATGTATGATTTTTTTTCCGCCTACAGTTACTCCAAAGTTTTTTAACTTGGTGCAACACAAACCACAACTTTTTCTATTTAATTGCTCTATAATGCCGGTAGAAGTCATTTAATTCAACGCCTTTTGTAAGATTTCCATGTTGGATTCCATTATTTTTATATACCCATTCGGTTCCATGGGACCGGTTACCGCTGGATCTAAAGTATACATTTTTGCCCCGGTTTCGTTGGCAATAGTCTCAGCAGCTTTAACAGAATACTGGGGCTCAGAGAAAAGTGCCTTAATATTGGATTTTTTAATGATTTCAATGGTATCTGCCAATTCAGCAGCGCTTGGTTCTGAACCTGGCTCCCTTTCTATAACAGATACAATGCGGAGGTTAAATTCCTGGGCAAAATAGGGAAATGCTTCGTGAAAAGTAATAATATCCCGGTTTTTAGCTCCATCTATTGCCTGGTGCATTTTAACACGGAGAACCTCAAGCTTATTTGTGTAAATGTTGGTATTAGCACTATACTGAGCAGCATGCTCCGGATCAAGAGCAGCCAATTGCAAGCCAATGTTTTTTACCTGCTGCATAGCGTTTGTTATACTTACCCATACGTGAGGATTATCGCCTTCCTCTCCGTGGCCTTTAATAAGTTGTATACCCTTGGTTGCATCAACAATTTTTAAATTTGGTTGTTGACTTACTACTTTATCCATAAATGCCTCCATGCCGGCGCCGTTTATAACGAATATCTGAGCATCACTAAGTGTTTTTAAATCATCAGGCCTTAATTGATAATCATGCAAACAACCGGTCATAGGTGGTGTCATATTAATAACTTTTACACCTGGTATATTATTGGCAACATTAATAGTTGCTATATACATAGGATAAAATGATGTGACAATGTTAAGTGTTTTGTTAGCTTCTGTTTTTCCCGGAGCCATAGTAGGTTGTACCTGGCAACCCGATAAAAAAACAGTAAAAACAATTGCTAATATTGTGATCAATAATACATTTTTACGCATTTAGCCAGCCCTCCTAATTATTATATTTCCATGCGGAACATTCTTGAATCCGGTCTCATAATTACTGCCCAACTACCCCAATAATCAAATATATGTCTGGTTGCATAATGCTAATGCTTTTAATAACCGACATATCTCTACTTCCAACAGAATGATTAAGCTGCCACCTCCTAAAAGCTTATACTTTATACCATAAGAAATTATCCCCCCCTCTCAAAAATCATAATATTTCATTTTATGATTTATCCTCGGTTTTTTCCCGGCATAAGACACAATACCCATAGAGTTCAAGGTTATGCTTTTTGATTTCAAAATTTTTTTCTTCAGCAATTTTTTCTTCATCCACTGATTTAAGCGGACAATCTATTGATTGCGTAACACCGCACCCTAAACATATAAGATAATGGTGGTGATCTGCTAAATTTAATTCGTAATACTGACTTTTACTATCTCTAAAATTTATTTCTTTGATAATTCCTAAATCTAAAAGGATAATCAGATTACGGTAGATCGTATCAACACTAACGTTGGGATACCTTTTGATAACCTTTCGGTAAATATCTTCAGCTCTTAGGGGGGTTTTATTATCAGTATCGATAATAGTATTTAATATCTCCTGTCGCTGGGGTGTAATTTTGTATCCATTTTTTCGTAATAGCTCAAAAGCTTCCTTCATGATTCATCTCCTAAATAATAATTATTATTATTTACTAATTTATATTACCACTAGAAATTATTATACTAGTAATTGCTAATATCTTTATGTGCATATATTAAATAGTAATTATTCTTGATTAATAACTAATATTATTTATATATTTTTTTCTATTATATGTCAATAGGTATAACAAAGTTTTTTAGTTTATCAAATGAAACAATTATCTATGGCATAGTATTTCTACAGATAATTGAAATAGGAGGATCCTTTTTTCTTGGTTCAGCAGCAGCTATTCGAGCTTCCGGTCACAAAGATATTATTAAGTTTATTTGGAAGGCTTTTGGCCCAAGAACTGGTTTTGTAGTAGGATGGGTTAATTGACAGGACTTTCAATACATACATATGCTAAAAATTTATATAGTCTAAAAGTTTATTGAGCACCAATATTAATGTAAATAAAAATGCAAACATGTATTGATCCGATTATTGGACATAATTATCAAATTTCGAAATTCATTATTTGACTCTATTAGTTTATAAAGCCGGAATCTGTTGTTAAAAACAGCTCCGGCTTTAACTATCATTTTTCTCTTATTGGATACATCATAGTCCCTCAAAAGAATAACCAATTTAAAACTCATATGTTCGAACATAGTTGATTAATTCTTCTCTTTATCACTCACAGTTTTATCCTTCTATCGGCACATGATATTACAATTCCTTCTTGCTGTTCTCCGGCTGACATTAAACCAAATCACTGAAAGCATCTTGCAAAAGCTGCTTAGTGTACACATGCTCAGGATTCTCAAATATTTCAAAGGCTGCGCCCGTTTCCACAATTTCACCCTGGTACATAACATATACCCTATCAGATATCTTTCTGGCCAGGTGCAAATCATGAGTAATATACAGCATGGCAAAACCACAGCTATTTTGCAGCCACTTGAGTTCTCTTAAAAGATTGGCCTGAGTTGAAGGATCCAGCATCGACGTTACTTCGTCTGCAATCAATAACTTTGGTTTTGTTGACAGTGCCCTGGCTATAGCCAAACGCTGTCTCTGTCCTCCACTCAAAGCACAGCAATACCGCTGCAAGAATTCAGGGGAAACCGGAAGCTGCACTGTCTGTAAAGCCTCTGTCGCTGCCTGTTCTCTTTCTTTCTTACTGCCCCATTTGATTATATCCAACGGCTCCCTGGCAACCTCCAAAACCTTCATACGGTGACTGGTGGAAGAAAAAGAATCCTGAAAAATAATCTGCATCCCGCCTATCATTTTAGTGGACCATCTTCCTTCAATTTTTCTGTTTTTAAAGAATACCTGGCCCGCATCAACCGGCAAAACACCTGCTAAAATATGAGCAAGTGTAGATTTGCCTGAACCGGATTCTCCCACCAACGCTACTACCTCACCACTTCTGATTTCCAGGCTGGCTCCTTTAACCGCTTCAATTTCTTTGTTGATCAAAGTATATTTTTTACTAATCCCTTCAGCCTTAAGTAAGGTTTCAATGCCTCCCTTGTGACAGGCCACCAGTCGTTCAAGAGCCACGTATTCCAGAGAAGGCCTGGACTGAGAACAGGTTTCTTCCCTCTGGCAGCACCGTGAATAAAAGGTACAGCCCTCCGCTATACTTCCCGAAGGTGGTTCCCCGCCAATACCCCACAAATCTTTATATTTAAAAAAATTGGGGGAAGAATTCATCAAACCCCTGGTATAGCAATGCATAGGGCTTTTGATTACCTCTGAAGTAATCCCTGCTTCAACCACTTGACCGCAGTACATGGTCATAACCCTGGAGGTGAGCTTTTTAATAGTTCCCAAATCGTGAGAGATTAAAATCATGGTAAAATTAAGTTTTTTCTGTAATTTTTTAAGTAGATACAGTATTTCATTTTTACTTGAAGGATCCAACGCCGTGGTAGGTTCGTCCACAAGCAACAATTCCGGTTCACAGGCTAAAGCCATGGCTAAGAGAACCCTCTGTCTCATACCTCCTGACAATTGATGCGGATAACAGTTTCTCCACTCAGGTTCCAGACCTACTGCAGTTAATAATTCAATAACTTTGCGGTTAATCTCTGCTGAATCTAAGCCATAGTGGCTCTTTAGAGGCTCTCCTATTTGCTTCCCAATGCTGAGCACGGGATTGAGAACCTCCAGCGAATTCTGAAATACCATGGCAATATTGTCCCAACGATATTTGCGCAGTTCACTTTCCGACAAACCTGTTAAATTATGACCTTTAAAAACTATATTACCAGTAACTCTACCCTCTTTTATCAAGCCCATAATTGCCAAAGCTAAAGAACTTTTTCCACAGCCTGATTCGCCGATAATTCCCAGACTTTCCCCTTTTCTAAGCTGAAGGGAAATACCGTCAACAGCTGTCACCGGAGGGTGCACAGTATCATAAGTTACCGACAAATCATTTATTTCCAGCAAATACTTTACATCTGCAGTCACTGTTCTATCCCCTTTTGAAAAACCAATTTACCTTCCCATACGAGGATCAACTATCCGTTCCAGCTCACGGCTGATAAAAGCCAGAGAAGTTACCATCAGCATCAGAGCCAGCCAGGGATACAAAAGCCACCACTTCCAAAAATCGGTATAATAGATTCCTCGAAAACTGGTAGCGTGATGTAAAATCAAACCCCAACTTTTTGAAGTAGGATCTCCCAGCCCTAAAAAAGAAAGTCCTGCTTCAGCAACAATTGCTCTTCCCGTAAGCCTGATCATATTCACAGCCAGCAAAGGAAAAAGCTCGGGAAGAAAATGCCTCCGTATTAGATACCAGGTACCCGCTCCATAGGTCTCCGCTGACTTAATATAATTCTGTTCTTTTAACATCAGTACCTGGGAACGCACAATCCTGGCCGGAAAAACCCAGGAAAACAGAGCCAGCACTAAAATAATGTTCGTCAGGCTGGGACCGATAAAGGCTGCCAGAACAATCATTACCGGCAAATCAGGCAATACAATCATAATATCTATTAATCTCATTAACAGCTTATCGATCCAGCCACCCGAATATCCTGCTGCAATGCCTATCAGACCACCACCCAGAGCCGCCAGCAAAGCTGTGCCCAGCCCCACCAGCAGGCTGACCCTGGCTCCAAAACATATCTGGGCCCAGAGATCAACACCTAATTCATCGGTGCCTAAAAAATGTTCTTTACCAGGCGGTAAAAGAGGTGCACCGGAAGAAAGATTGTGCGGGTAGACAGCAATCCAGGGTGCAAGAACAGCTATTAACAGAACCGCTAAAATCACTGCTATACCGGCTGTCCCCGACCAAGAAAGTTTGGACAAAAACCCGGGTAAAGATTTTAATGGAAATCCAGACGACTTCCATTTGTGCTTAAATGTTTTTACAAGCAACTCCTGTGCTCTCCTCAATCTTATCCTCTCCGTGCTTTGCTTAACCGGCAATCCGCGGGTCAATCTTTCTATAAATTAAATCAGCTAAAAAATTAGCCGTTAAAACACACACAGTAACCGCTAAAAAAATTCCCTGAACCAATGGGTAATCGTGAAACATCACCGCTTCTCTCATTAGATGTCCCAATCCAGGATAAGCAAATACATTTTCCACCAAAATCGCCCCTCCTACCAAGGAACCAAGACTTAAAAAGACTCTTGTTACTATGGGCAGCAGGGAGTTTCTCAAAGCATGGCTAAAAATAATGCGCTTCCGGGAAAGCCCCTTAGCCTGGGCAGTACGCAGATAATCCTTTGCCAATACAGTTATCATACTGTTTCTGGAAAGCAAATACATACTGCCCAACCTGGTGACTGTCAGGGCCATAGTGGGCAAAAAAACATGGTGTATTATATCCCAAAGCTTTTCCAACCAGCTATCATAATTTGCAAAATGTGTCATAGCACCCGATAAAGGGAATAAGCCTAAACCTGCAGCCAGGGTAAAAAGTAAGATAAGCGCCAGTAGAAAAGCAGGAATCTCTGATAATAAAATTAAGTTAAAAAACAAGAACTTATCGGCCCACTTTCCCCGGTACCAGGCCGATATGCTGCCTAAAAAAGCGCCTATAACAGTACTTAAAGCCACTGCTGCCGTTACCAAAAAGGCTGTCCACGGCAGCCTGCGCAAAATAATCGTGCTTACCGGTTCATTGTAATAGAGACTGTAGCCCATATTTCCTTGCAGCAATTCAGAAAGATAGGAAAGATACTGTTCACCGGCAGGACGATCCAAACCATAATAGGCAAGATAGTATTTCCTTTGTTCTTCCGAAAATACCGTAATCTCCTCACCTTCATCAGCTGACAAGTGCAAAAAGGGGTCACCTGGCATAGACCGGGGAAGCATAAAATTGATAGTCACTATAATCCAAACAGTAAAAACATATTCCGCCAGTTTGGTGACCCTTTGCTTGTTCAAAGAAAATCAATTCCTTTCCAGGTAAGAAAGCTTGCTGTGTGATAATTCATGGTGATCAAACATAAACATCCACCCATCATACTTGGCCGGTTTATAGACAGAATAACCGGTAGTATAGTAGATAGGGATTTCCGGTACATCTTCAGCTAAAATATTTTGAATATCAAAAACTAATTTCTTACGCTTCTGCTCATCCATTGCCAGGTTCTGTTTTTCTAATAAAGTATTCAACTCAACATTATTGTAGCCACGCAGCGCGGCGGCAGAAGGGGAACTTGCTCCCTTAGACACGCTGGTAAATCTTTCGCTCAAGTAATCAGGATCGCCACCCCATCCGCCATGTCCGGTAACAGCAAGCTGATATTCATTCTTCAGCACTCGAGCATCCCGGCTTTTGCTGTCTACACTTTGTACTTTTAATCCAATACCTGCTTTAGCCAACTGTTCTTTTAGTACTTCCGCCAGTCTAACTTCACCGCCAACCAACAGGTTGAAAGAAAGACTGGAACCATCTTTATTTTTACGAATACTTTTTTCATCCAAACTGTCATAACCCAATTGAACCAATAATTCTTCCGCTTTTTTAAGATTCAATTCATATTGTTTAGCCTTAGGATTGTACATTACATGATCAGGAGGCAGAATGCCTGCGCTGCCGGGAATAGCAGCCCCACGGGCAACCTTTTCGATCAGTTCGTTTTTATCCATAGCATAGCTGATTGCTTGTCTCAGTTCCTTTTGCTGTAATATGGGATTATCTTTCATATTGAAGAGCAAACGATATCCCCAGAAACCAGGGCTTTTTACAATTTTATACTGCTGATCCTTTTGAAAACGAGACAATACATCAGGTGTAACGCCTGCTAAATCAATTTCACCGTTTTCAAAAGCCAGAATACTCTCACTGACAGGTACAAATTCAACCACTTTAACTCTTTGCTTTGGTCCCCAGAAATCCTCAAAAGCCTCAAAACGATAGGTACCGTGTTCCTTATTGTAGTCTGTTAAACGGTAAGGCCCGCTGCCAATAACTGCCTCCGGTTGAGTAAATTCCTTGGGCTTATCAATCTTTTCCCATATATGCTTGGGAATGATACGGGTATGGCCCAAATTATAGAGCATTCCGGCGGAGGGCTGCGCTACCGTCACCAAAACTTGCTTTTCCCCTGCCGTCTCTACTTTTTCAATGTCTTTACTTCCAATATCCGACGACACCATAGGATACTTACTTGCATATTCAATAGAAAACTTAACATCCTCAGCGGTCAAAGGTTTCCCATCCTGCCACTTGACACCGTTTCTAACGGTAAACAAGTATTGCTTGCCGTCTTCCTTAATTTCATATTTTTCAGCCAGCCAGGGAATAAGTCCTTTTTCATCCCGCTCTAAAAGACTATCAAAAATCATAGCCATTTTAAATGAACCGGGACCCCTGGGATAATGAGCATATGGAGTCGGGTAACCCCAGTCCCCTCCGCCCAACTTAATAAGGTCTACCTGTGCTTCTCCCCCATCTGCATTAGTTTCTTTGACATTCCCTGATTTATCCGTGCCACAACCCGACAGGAGCAAACTGAGTGAAAAAAGCAAGGTCAGGACAATTTTTATTAATAAATTTTTCCTGAACATTACTGCACCTACTTTCATAACATACTTAATCTTGACATGTACTGAATTGACCGGGCTCATTAACAAACTATTGCATAAATAATTAACATCTTCCCGGTATTACCAAATCCGACTTTTCACCCCTTCCATTAGAATTAACCTCTAAAGCGTACTCTGCCGCATTTGAAACCTTACTTTTATTACCCGAAACCTTAATCAACCCGCCACAGCAACATACCGTAACTAACGGTGGTTGATTGGCAAAGGATACCATCCTGAACGTTTTTCTGCACATACTCTTCTACTACCTGTCTGACCTCTGAAGTAATGTCAATATAACTCCAGAAAAATTTTAGCAGCTCTTCAACTGCTTCCGCCGCCGGCTGTTCCTGCACCTGCCGGTTGGTAAAAAAGTGAAGGCTGGGCCGGTAACCCAAAGCATAGAGTAAATTCAAGGGATAAATGATGTCCCCCGGATTATCACCCATATCCTCATTGAAAAAACACCGCCAGAGATCATGATAGGCTTTACTCCAGCGATTACCGGAAAAAGAACTGTAATAGCAGTATTTCTTTGATGCGGCAATTAGTTTTTGCAGTGTTTCCGGATCCTGAACCCCAGGTGTCATTGAGGCAAATACCAAATCAAAACCTCCTGCCAAACCGTCTTCCTCTACATTTATATCCTGCCAGGTGCGCTGGATTATATTAATATTACTTAATTCTTCGGTACTGGCCCTGTCTTCCATGATTTTAATCATTTCCTGAGCGGGTTCTAAAGCGGTAACCTCCCTGACCAAGCGAGCCATAGGAACAGCAAAATTACCCGGACCTGCCCCGACATCCAAAACCTTAACCTCTGAATTTAAAACACCCTGCTGTTCCAGCATATCAAATACTGCTTTCTGCCTCTGCTCGCCCCTCGCACCGCTTGTACGCCGGGCAAACCACTGGGCACGCCGGTTCCAGTTATCTACCATTTCCTGTTCAATGCGGCAGCGCCTGCGTACCATCGGTGAGTTGTCCCTGGCTTCTTTCCAAGCGTTTTCCCAAAACTCACGGCTCCTTACTTGTGATATTTGCAATTTTATCTTCCTCTCTTGTTTAAAAATAAAAAAACCATGAAACAACTCTCTACTGAGAGTTAAACCTTCATGGTAAAATATGCTTATTAAGTTTAACAAACACTCATTTTCCTTTAATTCTATCTCGCACGGCTTCGTACCGCTATTTTAAAATATATTCTCCATAATCTATAAAATTCCTTCCCTGTTTTCAATACTATTTTTTTTCTAAGAGAAAAAATATTTGTTCTTCTTTTTTTCCATGAATTTCACTAAAAGCATGCCTACAATAAATCCTCCGATATGGGCCCACCAGGCCACTCCGGCAGAACCACTAACCATACCATTGAATATTTGTAGAATAAACCAAAAGGCCAGAAACAATACGGCCGGAATACGAATAAAGGTTATAAAGAAAAAAATCGGCAGCAATGTTAAAACTCTGGCCCGCGGAAACAATACCAAATATGCTCCCAATACACCCGCAATGGCACCGCTGGCACCAACCATAGGCATAGTAGAAAGCGGATCTGCCAACACATGCGCCAGTGTAGCTGTATAACCGCAAATCATATAAAAAATCAGATAGCGAAAATGCCCCATACGATCCTCGACATTATCACCGAATATCCATAAATACAGCATATTTCCCAGCACGTGCAACCATCCGCCGTGAAGGAATATAGCAATGGTAAACAAATAAAACTGTGTAAAAGGGGAAAAATCACTAAAAAAATCTTTCGGTACCACACCATGTGTCATAATATAAACATCCAAATTATTATTTAAAACCAAATATACAAATATAACTAAATTAACTATGATTAAAGATATATTAACCAGAGGAAACCGGCTTGAAGGGATATCATCTTTTAAGGGAATCATTCTCCCACTCCTTAGCTACTGCTGCATTATTGCGTTAGCATTTATACTACTATTATAAGTAATTGTACTAATTTTGTGCTTTTACAATTAATCCTGCACAATATATATTTTTTCCCCACAGTGCATGCACCTGCTATCCTTTAGCCCTTCAATCCTTGTTCTGTAACCTAAGCGACTGATTATTACTTCACCGCATTGGGGACACACGGTATTACTCACATTTAATTCCGCAGCATTACCGGCATACACATAGTTAAGCTTCTCTTTTGCCATACTGCAGGCTATTTTAAGTGTTTCCAGTGGCGTTGCCGGTAAATTCATTTGGTAATTAGGAAAATATCTTGAGAAATGCAGCGGTATATTCTTATTTACTCCCGCTATCCAGTTCACAAGATTACTTATTTCCTCTTCACTGTCGTTTAAGCCTGTGATTAATAAAGTGGTTAGTTCAACATGGCAATTTTGTGAAACAGCTATCTCCACAGTACGCAAAACCGGGGACAAATTGCCGATACAGGTTTTATGGTAGTACTCTTCAGTAAATCCCTTTATATCTATATTCATGGCATCAATATATGGTATTATTTCTCTAAGAGGTTCTTCCCCAATATACCCGTTAGTAACCAGGACATTTTTAAATCCCGCAGCATGAATCAGTTTTGCTGTATCAAGGACAAACTCATACCACATGAGAGGCTCAGAATAAGTATAGGCCAAACCGATACAGTTAACATCAGCTGCCTGCTGCCGGAAGATATCTAGCACCTGCTCCGGAGTTATCCCTACAGTATGAGGGGTTTCGTGAGCAATAGACCAGTTCTGGCAAAAACCACAGCGCAGGTTACAGCCAAAAGTACCCAGTGAAAGTATATTTGTTCCGGGATAGAAGTGGTAAAGCGGCTTTTTTTCAATAGGGTCGATAGCATGTGAAGAACACTCCCCATAATTTAAAGAGTAAAGTGTACCTCCGATATTTTTTCGCGCCCGGCAGAAGCCTGTCCTGTTTTCCCTTATGGTGCAAAGCTTAGGACAGAGACGACAGGCTGCCAAATTATTTTCTTTTTTTTCATAATACATTGCTTCCCGCATAATTATTCTCACATCCACCGTCTAAAAAATAAATAAACAAGAGAGTCGCCTTAAGTGACTTTTGAGCAGCCACAGGCACTTGTGGTCGTTGAAAATTATGACGATTAATATTCGGACAGCAGCTGCTCCGGTGCCGTATAGAACTTAACTGTATCTAATTACTTCAAAGCGTTCCAGTGAAACATCTTGATCAACCCGAATACCGGCTTTTTCTCTGGCTATTTGCACCTGTTGTTCCACGTTGTCCACGCCTTCCAAATTAGGCAATAACAATCCTGACTTATGCCCGCTGCGAACTATTACACCGTATTTCGCGGGATCAAGCTGTTTAATACTGCTTATAGCTTCAGGTTCAGTCAATACATCCACGCTGTAAACCAGATCAGACAGTTCCTCTGGCTGCACCCGTGGAAAACGGTGATCGTGCAGACCGGCGCTCACCGCGTTGACAACTACCTCGTCGGCAATACTCTTTTGCTGGGGAAAAACTGTACCAATACAACCTCTTAGGCGACCTTCTTTTTTGATGCAGACAAAAACTCCGGACTTTTTTCTAAATTCGGGCGGCGCCTGCCCTGTATCCATATCCATAGACTTACCCAATATATTACTTTCCAAACTGTTTCTGGCAAGCTGCACCAAATAACTCTCATTACTGCGGCGCAGCGCTACTTGTTCTTCTCTTATTTCCAACCACCTGTGGCTGAATTTTCTATCTAACGATATTTCTTGCGGTGCCAGAGAGGCAACCATATAACCCACACCAAACGGGCCTTCGTAACTAAGAACTTCCGATTTGATTTTATAGCCGTCTAATGCGCCAAGCAGCATCAGCAGCGGGCGAAAGCCACACTCAGCGGCTCTCTCTAACAGTTCCGGCTGCATCCCGATTATTCCTTCGACATCAGCAGCAGCGGTCAGACGTACAATCGCCCGGTCAAATTCCTCGCCCTTGGGATCATAGCCGCAAGGAGCACCTTTTTTTAAGCAATGAGACATATCTCCGCTGGCCAAAAGAGCAGCCTTTTTGCTATAATTCTGCACTGCTCTTTGGACAGCTATACCAAAGGCATATAGTTCTTCAAAAGGCAGTAATCCCACAGCAATTGCTACCACAGGCAGTTCCACTCCTGACTGTCGCAGAAAATACAGTGGAACCATTAAGCCGTGGTCCAGTTCCAAACTGATTTTATACTTACCCGCTAGCTGCTGATTGAGCTCAACTGCCAGTATCCCGTTTTCATTGGCCGTTTTTATAATTTGTTCAACCAGGCCGGTCTCACAGGTTAAAGTAAACGCCACTTGTGAAGCGCCAAACCGTCCCAAGTTTCCATGCAAAGTCTTGTTGCCGTGAATAGCTATCGCATCCTCAAACACCGGGCTGTGAGGTGATATCATGATTAATATTTCAGCACCGCTGCTTTTAATTCTCCTGCCTATTTCCAACATAGCCTCCGCCGTGTTTTTAACCTGAGCGGCTTCCTTTCCTCCAACTTCCGGGACAACTATAGGCGGGTGAGGACACACTGCACTATAAACCAGTGACATATAAAAACACTTCCCTTCGCACATTTCATTAGTGACTTAAGGATTCAATGAGAAAATAGACTTTGATCTGTTATTTATCCGTTTTCATCAGGATACTAATCTTCTGTTATGCAAATTTAGCATAACAGAATTTATACTTTAATATACTTCTTCTCTTCGGAATCATTCTTAGACATGCACCCATATTCCACTGTGTATAAAATAGCCTCCCAGAACAACAAGAAATACAGCACAGATCAGAACTATAACCCTATATATTGCAGGTTTTATAAAGTTTCGACTCCCGGCAACAGCTGCTGCGACCAGTGCATACCAGATAAAATCCGCCAGTATATGACCGCTGAAGAAAGAAAGCAGGCCGGCTGTTCCATTTTCCAGGGCCAGTGTAATATAACTTAATCCCAGTGTGGCCCACCAGATAGACCAATACGGGTTGGACAATGATACCAGTATCCCGGCAAGCACAGGATGCATTGAGACACCGTGGAGACCACCTGCTTTTATATTCCCGCTAAATGATGTCTCAGAGTTATACCGGCTATCATGATGACTCAGTCGCTCCTTCTCAGGACCGCCATTGTTAGATGGTAAAGATTCTTCATAATGCTCATTTCTTAGTTTGCATTGCTTGTCATATTCACCGGCAACATTTTGCTGCCAAATGTTTTCTATTTTTAGTGACGGGTTTACAGCATTAAAGCTGACGCGAGAAGAGCGGGCCATACTAAAACCCAGATATATTAAAAACACCCCACCGACTACTGCAATAAGAGACTTTACTTCTGATTGAACCAAGAAAGAGGCTAATCCCAAAACTAAAGCGGCAACCAGCAAAGCTTCCAGTATAGCATGGCCCAACACAATCAGCAGCCCGGCTTTAAATCCTTTAACAACTGTTTGCATAATAGTTACAGTCAACAAAGGACCCGGCATGATAGCTCCGGAAAAACCCACCAATAGTGCTGTTGTAAATATTGTTGCATTGTCCATGTAATACCCCCAATATGAGCGGCTATCAAATTTCCGAAAAATTATTCTCTGATTTTTCATTATAGCTCTATTTCTATGTTCTGTATTATTTATGGATTTCCTGCTAAAATAAAAAATCCTGAAATAATATCAGGATGCTTTTTGTGCATAATATTTTACTACACCACTGTATATTGTCCAGGCTATCTTGCTCTGGTAATCCGGTTTTACCATGGCTGACTCTTCCTGAGGATTACTGACAAAACCGATCTCAACAATCACTGCAGGAACTCTGGCTATTCTGGTAGTAAAATAATCCACCTCTTTAGCTTTCCTTTTGCTGTTATGCAAAAAACTGGATAATTCAGCCTGAATCACTTCACTTATTTCCTTACTCTCAACAGAACCAGGTTGAGTAAAAGTCTGAGCACCTTTTTGTCCCGGATCTGAAACAAAACTATTGACATGAATGCTCAAAAATAAATCAGCATTTCTTTCATTGGCCATAGCCACCCGCCTGATTAAATCCTGCCTCTTCCGGGCCAGGAGACTTCCACTGCCCGGGTCACTTAAATCCGTATCATTTTGGCGTGTGAGAATCACTTTTGCCCCCGCCTGTGTAAATAAATCAGCCAAACGTTTGCTTACTTCCAAGGTTATTTCTTTTTCCACTCCTCCGTTTTTCCCTTTTGCTCCAGGATCAATACCTCCGTGTCCCGGATCAATAACAATTATTCTGCCGGCCACTGTCCAGGACAAGGCAGCAATGTACCTGTTCTCAGCATATATATTATATAAATTAATTATAACTGCGGCTAATACAATTCCTACTGTAAACAGAAAAATATTTTTCCTCTTAAACCTAAACACTCTGATTATATTTTTGGCCACATTAGAACCCCCCCGGTATTATCTAAATAAAGATACGCCGGGTTAAGATAAAATATACGCAAATTTATTGCTTAAAGCTATTATACTAAACCTTTGTATAATTATAAACTCATGCTCAATCCTAAATGCAGCAATACCACATATGCGACTTCTTGAATTATTTTAATTTCAGAAAATAAAAAAGGAAGGGCATCCCTTCCTGTTTTTTATTAACGTTTGGAAAACTGAGGTGCACGACGGGCTTTCTTCAAACCGTACTTTCTTCTTTCCTTCATACGCGGGTCACGGGTTAAGAAACCTGCTTTCTTTAATACAGGTCTTAGGTTAGGATCCGCCTGAATCAATGCACGGGCAATACCCATTTTAACCGCGCCTGCTTGACCGCTAACACCGCCGCCTATAACCATAACTTTTATATCAAACTTGCCGGTGGTACCTGTTAATTCCAACGGCTGGCCAATTACTTTTAATAGTGACTTCCGGCCAAAATATTCTTCCATAGAGCGATTATTTACATTAAATTTCCCATCACCCGGCAATAAATAAACGCGGGCAACAGCATTTTTTCTCCGACCTGTTCCATAGAATTGCACCTGGGCCACTTATATTCCCCCTTCCGACGACAGCGGCCAAACTTCTGGCTTCTGAGCCTCATGCGGGTGCTCGCTACCCTTATATACCTTGAGCTTCTTAATCATGCTGCGGCCTAAGCTGTTGTGCGGCAACATTCCTTTAACTGCTTTAGTTACCATTAACTCAGGATTTTTTTGCATCATGGTTTCATAATTGGTCATTTTAATACCGCCTGGGTAGCCTGAATGACGTATATACTGTTTTTGCTGCATTTTCTTGCCGGTTAAAATAACCTTGTCGGCATTAACAATAATTACGTTATCACCTGTATCCACATGCGGTGTATACAGTGGATGGTGTTTTCCTCTTAAAATTTTCGCAACTTCAACTGCCAAACGACCGAGCACTTTGCCTTCTCCGTCAATAACCCACCACTTACGCTTTATTTCATTGGACTTGGCCATAAAGGTTTTCAAACATTTTCCCTCCTTAAATCGGCAAAACAAGCTATGTACACGGCAACACGGGGCATGTGGACTGCCGGTCACATAAAGTTATTTTAATACAAAGGATTTCCAGTGTCAAGGCCGATTGCAAACGACATAATCAGTATTCCACCCGCTCCAAAAACAGACCCAGGGCGGGCACTGTAGCGCCGGCCGATTTTCTATCACATTTCTTTAGTATTGTTTCTATCTCACTGTAGTGAATTTTACCGGTACCAACCTGAAGCAGTGTGCCTGTAATGATTCTTACCATGTGATATAAAAAACCATTGCCACGAAAAGTAAAGATAAGCATTTTATCTTTTTCTATTAAATCTATCTGATAGATTGTCCTTATTGTTGATTTAACCAGGCTGCCACTGGCCATAAAGGACTTGAAATCATGCTCTCCGGTAATATGCAAAACAGCCTGGCGCATATCATCCAAATCCAGAGGATAGTTGTATTGATAACTGTACAGTCTGGTAAAGGGGGATACTATCTGATCTCTGCTTATATAATAGCAGTAGGTTTTAGCTAAAGCCGAATAACGGGCATGAAAACCCAAATCCACTTCTTCAGCCGACAGCGCTCTTATATCAGGCGGTAATACACTGTTTAAGGCATAAATCACACGATCTACAGGAATTTGCCAATTGCCAGTAAAAAAGTTAAAAACCTGACCTCTGGCATGAACACCGCTGTCTGTACGTCCAGCAGTTGTAACAGTAATGGTCTCCTTGGCCAAATGGCTCAGTTCCCGCTGCAAGACACCTTGTATTGTAGGCAACCGCTTGCCCTTCTGTATTTGAAAACCGTGATAATTTGTGCCATCATAAGCTAAAATAACTTTGATATTTCTACCACGGTTAATCCTGCCTCAGCCTCCGTTCTATTTCCACACCGCCAGGAATAGTATCAACAAACCAACACTAATCACAATATAATCCTTTTTATTATATTTGTACTGAATATAACTGCTGCGTCCTTCACCACCATGATAGCACCGTGCCTCCATGGCCAGAGCAAGCTCTTCCGCCCTGCGAAAAACACCGGCAAACAACGGCACTATAATGGGAATAACAGTCTTATATATTCCGGCTATACCACTTTGCCCACCGGCAGCGCCCCTGGATTTCTGCGCGTTAATTATCCTCACGGCCTCACCATAAATAGTAGGCAGAAACCTAATGGCAACAGTCATCATTAAAGAAAGCTCATGTACCGGAAATTTTATTTTTTTTAAGGGCTGAAGAAGCATTTCCATAGCCCCGGCTATACTCACCGGTGATGTTGTAAAAGTTAGAACAGAAGCAAGAGTCATTACCAGAGTCATGCGCAACAGCAACATGCCACCCAGGCTAATACCCTCCCTCGTAACTTTGAACCAACCCCACTTAATGATAATTGAGCCCGGTGTAAACAGTAACTGAAAAATCAGTAGAAAAATCATAAACAGCCACAAAGCTGACCAAGCTCTGAGAATTATTTTCGGTTGTATCTCCGACAAATATACAATTACGATTGATATTACTGACAATGCTATAAGCTTAAACCAGCTCTCAGCTAAAAAAACGGATGCTCCTATAAATAAGGATGCAATAAGTTTAGCCCGTGGATCTAAAAAATGGATAAATGAATTGCCGGGCAAATACCTGCCAAAAGAAATACCCTCACGCAAAACTAATCCTCCACGTACTATTTTTTACACGCTTTCAATATTTCCGCCACTGCTTCGTCAATTGTCAGAACATCGGTACGCACCTTTTTACCGCGTTTTTCTAATCCCAACATCAGCTCTAACGCAGGCGGTAAAGCCAAACCCGAACCAGGCAGATTATAATATCTGGAATATAATTCACGCGGTGTACCGCTAAAAAGAACCTTAGCCTGATGCAGTACAAGCACTCTATCAACCATCGAAGCAACTTCTTTAAGATTGTGAGTGACTATAAGCACAGTTGTATTATTTTCTAATTGCAATTCCTTTAAGTGACGCAACAGATCTATGGCAACCCTCGGTTCCAGTCCCGCCGTAGGCTCATCCAATACCAGGATTTCCGGTTCAATAGCCAAAACACCGGCAACTGCCACCCGGCGTTTTTGACCACCACTTAAATTTAATGGTGATTCGTCTTTTATAAATTCATAATCTAAACCAACCTTTTTAAGTGCATATCTTACACGCCTATCAACCTCAGTATTAGGCAGTTTGAGATTACGTGGTCCAAATGCTACATCTTTATACACTGTATCTTCAAAAAGTTGGTTTTCCGGGTACTGAAATACCAAACCTACCATACGCCAAAGAGAACGCCGGTGTTTTTTTTCTGAGGTAGCTACACCTTTCACCAGTACCTGGCCTTTATAAGGCAGTAAAATACCGTTAATATGTTGCACTAAAGTAGACTTGCCTGACCCGGTAGCACCGACAACCGCAACCATTTCACCCTGCTCAACGTTAAAACTAACAGCGGATAATGATTTCTTTTGTATTGATGTGCCGGCATGATAAATTTGATCTACGGAACAAAATTCTATTATTGACATAGATAATTCACCAGATCCTCTGAGTCAAGCAAATCTAAAGGTACAGCTAGCCCGGAAATACTCAGCCTCCGGCAAATCTCAGGTATATCAGGAAGATCCAAGCCGCATTCGTGCAAAAGTTCTCTTTGTTGAAAAACTTTTCTCGGCGGCCCGTCCAGTATTATTTGGCCCTTGTTTAAAACCCATATCCTATCTGACAAGGCTGCCTCGTTCATATCGTGCGTTATATTTACAACTGTTAAACCTGTTTCCTTGTGCAGATTGGATATTATTTTCAATAAACGATAGCGACCCGCACAATCCAGCATAGAAGTAGCCTCGTCTAAAACCAAGCATTTTGGTTTCATAGCCAGTACCCCGGCTAAGGCTAATCTCTGCTTTTCACCACCTGACAGAAAATCAGGTGTGAAGTTGCGATAGCCTGCCAATCCAACAGTTTCTAAAGCCATTACTACCCTTTGTTTAATTTCGGCCGCATCTACTCCCAAATTTTCCGGACCAAAAGCTACATCTTCTTCTACAACTGACGCAACTATCTGGTTGTCGGGATTCTGAAACACCATACCTACTGTTTGTCTGACTGCTAACAGATTATTTTGATTGGCCGTGTCCATACCGTCAACCGCCAAACTTCCGCTCGTAGGAAGCAACAACCCGTTTAGGTGTTTGGCCAGAGTGGTTTTCCCCGAACCATTCCCGCCAATCAAAGCCAAATATTCACCTGCACGGACTTGCTTATTAATAAAATTTAGAACCTGTTTTTCGATAGTCCTTTGGAAGTAACTAAAGCAAAGGTCATTCAGTTGAAACAATACCTTCTGCAAAATAAACCGATACTAATTATACGAGTTCCAGTATTACCATATCTGCCGCGTCACCACGTCTGGCACCCAGCTTAATTATTCTGGTATAACCGCCTTGCCTCTCAGAATATTTAGGAGCAATAGTGTCAAAAAGTTTACCTACGACTTTTTCGTCCCAAACATACTGCAATACCTGCCGGCGGGCAGCCAGGTCGCCGCGCTTACCCAGGGTGATCAGCTTCTCAGCAATACGCCTGATTTCCTTAGCTCTGGCCTCTGTAGTTGTAATTTTTTCTTTATCTAAAAGTGAAGTTACCAAACTACGAAACATTGCTCTTCTATGACTGGAAAGCAACCCCAACTTGCGGTATCCCATCCGTATTCCCCCCTTACTCTTCAGATTCCTTCAAGGACACACCTAGTTCATTGAGTTTTTGAATAACCTCTTCCAATGACTTTTTACCCAGGTTTCTAACTTTCATCATATCTTCTTCGTTACGTTGAATCAATTCTTCTACTGTATTAATACATGCTCTCTTCAGGCAATTATATGAGCGAACAGAAAGATCGAGTTCTTCAATAGTCATTTCCATGATCTTATCTTTTTTCTCTTCTTCTTTTTCCACCATTATTTCAACATCTTTGGTTTCTTCAGTCAGTCCTATAAATAACTGCAGATGTTCACTCATAATTTTAGCTGCCAGACTGGCTGCTTCATCAGGATGAATACTTCCGTCTGTCCATATCTCAATAGAAAGTTTGTCATAATCAGTACGCTGACCGACACGTGTATTTTCCACTGAATAATTTACTTTATAGACAGGTGTAAAGATAGAATCTATCGGTATAACACCTATTATCGGCTCACCCTTCTTATTTCGTTCAGCCGAAAAATAGCCCCTACCTCTCGCAATAGTTATATCCATAGATAGACGACCGTTAGCAGCCAGGGTAGCAATGTACATATCCGGATTTAATATTTCCACGTCACTGTCAGGAACTATGTCACCGGCCCTCACTTCACCTTCACCCTGAGCTTCTATCCGTAAGATTTTTTCATCAGCTTCGCCATGCATTTTCAAACGCAGGCTTTTCAGATTCAGGATAATGTCGGTAACGTCTTCTCTAACCCCCGGCACGGTTGAAAACTCATGTAAGACTCCATCGATTTTTACCGAAGTTACCGCCACCCCTGGCAAAGAGGAAAGCAATATACGCCGTAAGGAATTACCCAGCGTAATACCGTATCCCCTCTCCAGCGGTTCAACGATAAATTTACCGTAAGTATTGTCTTCATTTGTTTCAACACACTCAATACGTGGTTTCTCAATTTGCATACTTCTTTCGATAACCCTCCTTTAGCCGGATTTGCCTGTATCAGACCGCCGACTTACCTGGAGTAGAGTTCTACAATCAGGTGTTCCTGAACCGGTGCGTCAATTTCATCCCGCCTCGGCAATGCTACAATCCTGCCCTGAGCCGCGTCACTGTCATATTCCAGCCATGCCGGACGTGTCTTTTCTGCTGCCCGTTCCATTAATTCCTTTATCCTGGGAGAATCTTTGCTGCCTTCCCGAATGCCGATTACATCGCCGACTTTTACCAGGAATGACGGTATATCAACTTTTCTGCCGTTAACAGTAAAGTGACCGTGAGTTACCAGCTGTCTTGCTTCCACTCTTGATGCACCTAAACCCATACGGAATATTACATTGTCCATACGTCTTTCTAAAAGCCGGAGCAGGTTTTCACCGGTAATACCCTGCTGGCGATCGGCTCTGTCAAAATAGGTACGGAATTGCTTCTCCAGCACACCGTAGATACGGCGCACTTTTTGTTTTTCTCTGAGCTGTGTACCGTACTCAGACACTTTTCGTCTGGATTGCCCGTGTTGGCCGGGAGGATAACTTCTCCGATCAATGGCGCACTTGTCAGAGTAACAACGGTCACCTTTTAAATATAACTTCAAGCCTTCACGGCGACAAAGTTTACATTGAGGGCCTGTATATCTTGCCATAGTTTGGTTGATTCCTCCTTTAGACTCTCCGGCGCTTCGGTGGACGACAGCCATTATGCGGAATAGGAGTAACATCTTTTATAAGGTTTACTTCTAAACCGGCTGCCTGCAATGAGCGAATAGCTGCTTCTCTTCCGGCTCCGGGGCCCTTAACCATTACTTCAACTTCTTTCAAGCCATGTTCCATGGCAGCTTTAGCTGCTGTTTCAGCTGCAAGTTGAGCGGCAAATGGCGTACTCTTACGGGAACCTTTAAAACCAACGCCACCCGCGCTAGCCCATGAAATAGCATTTCCTTTAATATCGGCTATGGTTACGATAGTATTATTAAAGGTCGACTTAATATGGGCAACACCTTGCTCTATATTTTTTCGTTCACGACGTTTGGTTCTTACTGTGCGTCGAGCCACATCTTATCCCCCCTACGCTACTTTTTTCTGCGTACGCCTACTGTCCTCTTCGGGCCTTTGCGAGTACGGGCATTGGTTTTAGTTTTCTGCCCACGTACCGGCAACCCACGACGGTGACGAAGGCCTCGGTAGCAGCCTATTTCGATTAGACGCTTAATATTTAAAGCAATTTCACGTCTCAAGTCACCCTCAATTTTACAGTTCTTTTCAATTTCTTCTCTTAACTTGTTTATTTCATCTTCAGTTAAGTTACGAATACGTGTATCCGGGTTAACCCCGGTTTTCTCGATGATTTTCTGCGATGTCTTTTTACCGATGCCATATATATAAGTTAAACCTATTTCCACACGTTTTTCCCTGGGCAGGTCAACACCAGCAATTCTGGCCATATAAGCATTGCACCTCCGTTTCTACCCCTGAACCTGCTTGTGTTTGGGGTTGTCACATATAACCATGACTTTGCCTTTTCTACGAATAATCTTACACTTTTCGCATATGGCTTTAACTGAGCTTCTTACTTTCACTGTAACCCCTCCCTTGACGGGTTAATATACTTATTTATACCTGTAGATAATCCGCCCCCTGGTAAGATCATATGGTGACAACTCAACCATCACCCTATCCCCTGCCAGGATTCTGATAAAATTCATTCTTATTTTTCCAGATACATGTGCCAGCACTTTATGTCCGTTATCTAATTCAACTCGGAACATTGCATTGGGCAGCGGCTCAATAACTTTACCTTCAACTTCGATTACATCTTGCTTTGACATTAGTTCTAACCCAACCCCCTTACTTACGAAAAAACTTTTTGCATGGCTTTTATCGAGTTCGGTTCTTTATTAAGATCTCTAGAGCCTTATGCACCTCTAAGTCAGACACTCTTTGGCCCGCAAGAAGTTCTTTTTCTATCTCATCTATAATAACAGGGTATGCCTTTAGGTGTTTCACATTTTTCTTTTTTGGACGGTCTGCTTTGCGTCCCAGTCCATCCACTAATAAGGCTCTGGATGTATCTGCCACATCCCAAACCAAGTAGTATTTACCCGCATCCCGGCCTGATACTGACTGAACTAATTGGCCGATTTTGAGTTTACCACTCATTTATAAGTGAAACCCCCCTGCACAATTATCACATTCATAGCCTTATTTGAGCCTGGTTAATATCTCAGGCTCATTATCAGTAATAGCTATGGTATGCTCATAATGTGACGACAGTTTACGGTCCTTGGTAACTACTGTCCAATTATCGGGTAAAGTACGCACTTCATAAGTACCCATATTTACCATAGGTTCTATTGCTAATGTCATGCCAGCCTGCAACCTGGGCCCCCGGCCCGGCTTACCGAAGTTAGGTACTTGAGGTTCCTCGTGCATGCTGCTTCCTATTCCATGGCCCACATAATCACGAACAACTGAAAAACCATGTTCCTCTACATATTTCTGAACAGCATTCGATATGTCAGAGAGCCGGTTGCCGATTTTGGCCTTGGCAATTCCGGCATAAAATGATTCCTCAGTAACCTTAATCAGCCGCCAGGCTTCATCGGACACCTTGCCTACCGCCAAAGTAACCGCACAATCCCCAAAATAACCGTTTACCTCCGTGCCAATGTCTATACTTATAATATCACCGTTTTCCAGCTTTCTTAAACCAGGGATACCATGCACCACTTCCTCATTCACAGACGAACAGATAGTAGCAGGGAACCCATATAGACCTTTAAATGCCGGTCTTGCGCCACAGCTTCTGATATACTCCTCCGCCAGCCGGTCGAGTTCTTTTGTAGTAACACCGGGCTGCACGGCACCTGCTAATTTAGCCAGTGCTTCAGCAGCAATTTTACCGGCCTCCCGCATGTACATTAACTCCCTTTCGGATTTGCATGTAATCATAAAGCCCTCTCAAAAACCTTTATTTTATAAAACCCTGGTAGCTCCTCATTAACAGGTGTGATTCAACCTGTTTCATGGTATCTAAAGCTACGCCCACAACAATTAGAAGCGCCGTGCCTCCGAAATAGATATTCGGTATTCTGGTAGCCAGCAGTACAAAGTTAGGCAATATAGCAATTATAGCTAAAAATACTGCTCCGGCCAAAGTGACTCTGCTCATCACCCGGCCAATATACTCGGCTGTTGGCCTTCCCGGTCTTAGTCCGGGTATGAACCCGCCATATTTTTTTATGTTATCGGCAATGTCAATCGGATTCATAATTACAGCCGTATAAAAATAAGTGAAGCCAATAACTAAGAGAGCGTAGAAAACTGTATGCAAGAAACTGCCCCACGTAAAGACGCTTAAAAACCAATCAGCCACCGCGTGACCTGCAAACCAGCCAGCAACTGTTTGCGGGAACAAAAGAATTGATGAAGCAAAGATTACAGGTATAACACCTGCCTGGTTCACTTTTAAAGGTATATGTGTTGTTTGACCGCCATATACCCGGCGACCTACCACACGCTTAGCGTACTGAACCGGGATTCTCCTTTGCCCTTCCTGTACTGCCACGATAGCCGCAATTACCGCCGCACCTATGATTATTAAGCCTAGTACACTGAATATATTAATAGTTCCTGTTTTAAAATACTGTACGATATTTACAATTCCGGCAGGAACTCTGGATACTATACCGGCAAAAATCAATAGTGATATACCGTTACCGATGCCCTTTTCCGTTATTTGTTCGCCTAGCCACATCAGAAATACCGTGCCAGCCGTTAGGCTTATGGCCACCGTAAGATATGAGGTGACATTGGGGTGCAACAGAATTCCTTTATTGCGAAGGGCAAAAACCATTCCTATACCCTGAATGAAGGCTAAAACAGCAGTGGTGTAACGAGTAATCTGGGTAATTTTACGCCTGCCTTCCTCGCCCTCTTTAGCTAATTTTTCCAAATGGGGTATGACAACCGTTAAAAGCTGCATAATAATTGATGCGTTAATATACGGTGTGATACTCATAGCCAGTATAGAAAAGTTCTTAAAAGCACCACCGGAAATTACATCAAAGAATCCGAATAGCGCACCGCTTTTAATTAAATCAGCTATAACCGAGGGATTTACACCGGGTACGGGTATGTGCGCTCCCAACCGAAAGACAAATAACATAGCCAGTGTAAAAAGAAGCTTATTGCGCAGTTCACCTATTTTAAAAGCGCTCTGCAGGCCATTTAGCAAATTAAATCACCTCTGCTTTGCCGCCGGCTGCCTCAATCTTCTCAACAGCAGCTTTACTAAAAGCATTTGCCTGTACAGTAAGTGACTTTTTTAATTCTCCATGCCCCAATATTTTTACGCCGTCCTTAAATTTTCTGATCAGCCGGCACTCTTTTAACATTTCAGGTGTTATTGTTTCACCGTTTTCAAAACGGTTCAAATCGTCTACATTGATAGCGGCAATTTCTTTAGCAAAAATATTATTAAAACCTCTTTTAGGCAGGCGACGCTGTAAAGGCATTTGACCACCTTCAAAACCGGGCCTTACACCACCGCCGGAACGGGCGTTCTGTCCTTTGTGTCCGCGCCCGGCAGTCTTTCCGTTACCGGAACCTATGCCCTGCCCTTTGCGCTTAGGTTCTTTTCTGGCGCCGGGGTTAGGCTTTATTTCATGTAAAAACAACGCTTACACCCCCTATACTTCTTCAATCTTTAATAAATGGGAAACCTTATTAATCATACCTCGTACGATAGGTGTATCTTTTTTTACTACACTACTGTTCAGCTTCCTCAAACCAAGGGCTCTCACGTTGTCCCGCTGTTTCTGAGGCCTGCCGATGCAACTTCTGACCAAGGTAATCTTTAAGTCGGCCACAGCCTTCCCCCCTAACTTAGCAGTTCTTCCAGTGTTTTCCCCCTGCTACGGGCAACTTCTTCAGGTGTTTTCAAACTCTCAATAGCTGCCATAGTAGCATGCACCATATTGTTTGCGTTATTGGAGCCAAGCGACTTGGTAAGAATATCTCTTACTCCGCCCAACTCAAGAATCGCGCGAACCGGGCCTCCGGCTATTACACCGGTACCGGCTGAAGCGGGTTTCAGCAAAACTCTGCCGGCGCCAAACCGCCCTATTACTTCATGCGGTATCGTCGTGCCTGACAGAGGAATCCGAATCAAATGTTTCTTAGCATCCTCAATACCTTTGCGAATAGCTTCCGGCACCTCTCCGGCCTTGCCCAGCCCGGCTCCCACGTGACCGTTGCCATCACCTACTACAACAAGTGCCGAAAAACTAAACCTGCGTCCACCTTTTACTACTTTAGCAACACGGTTAATGTATACAATCTTCTCAGAGAGCTCCAGCTTATTGGGATCAATCGCTGCCATTCTAACTATATCCCCCCTTGTCCTAAAATTCCAAGCCGCCTTTTCTGGCTGCTTCCGCCAACGCCTTAACCCGCCCGTGATAAAGATACCCGGCCCGGTCAAAAACCACAGTATTAATTCCTTTTTCCAGTGCCTTCTTAGCTATCAGTTCGCCAACTGCCAACGCAGCCACTACATTCCCATATGAATCCAGTTTGCTCTTCACTTCAGGCTCAAGTGACGATGCTGTTGCTAAGGTAATTCCTTTTTCATCATCAACAATCTGAGCATAAATATGATTCAAACTGCGAAAAACATTTAATCTAGGACGGCTGCCAGTACCTGATACTTTTTTACGTACACGTCTGCGCCGTTTTTCCCGTTCTACACTACGGTCAATTTTGGAAATCACCTTATGTCACTCCTTTCCCCGCTACTGCTTAAAACCCGCAGGCTTATCTGGCTTTACCCGCTTTACCTGCTTTACGACGAACATACTCGCCCTCATACTTAATACCTTTACCCTTGTAAGGTTCAGGCTCACGCACAGCCCTTATCTTGGCTGCTAATTGGCCGACCTTTTCCTTATCAATGCCCTTAACAATAACTCTGTTATTAGCAGGAACCTCTATTTGCAAATCGTCAGCCGGTTCAAACTCCACAGGGTGTGAGTAACCTACGGCCAACACCAGTTTCTTCCCCTGTAAACTCGCTCTGTACCCTACGCCGACCAGTTCCAAGGTTTTCTGATAGCCCTGGGTTACGCCTGTAACCATATTGAAGAGCAAGGTTCTGGTTAAGCCATGCAAAGATTTATGCTTTTTGTCTTCGGACGGTCGTTCAACTGTAACAACATTATCTTCTTTTTTCAGAATCATGTCTTTATGCAGTTGCCGTTCCAATTCCCCCTTGGGTCCCTTAACCTTTACCTTATTACCCTCTATAGAAATATCGACTCCTTGCGGCACGGCAATAGGCAGCTTACCAATTCTCGACATACTGTTACACCTCCTTACGTGCGGCGTCTACCAGATATAACAAACGACTTCTCCGCCTAAACCTTGTTTTCTTGCTTTTTTATCGGTCATTATACCATTCGAAGTGGAAATAATAGCAATACCAAGACCACCTAAAACTCTGGGAACCTGATCTTTTCTGGCATATACCCTTAAGCCAGGCTTGCTGATTCTCTTCAAACCGGTTATAACTCTTTCTTTGGTTGTTCCGTATTTTAAATAAACCCGAACTATTCCCTGTTTTCCGTCCTCAATATACTCAACATCTCTGACAAAGCCTTCTTCTTTCAGAATATTGGCGATAGCACGTTTTACCTTCGATGCGGGTGCTTCCACTTTATCGTGGAAAACCATATTAGCATTGCGAATACGTGTCAAGAAATCGGAAATCGGATCGGTCATAACCATGAAAACTACCTCCTTCCTGCTTACCAACTGGCCTTTCTTATGCCCGGAATTTCACCTTTATAAGCTAGTTCACGAAAGCATATCCGGCAAATACCGAATTTACGCAAATACGCATGCGGGCGACCACAAAGCTTACACCTGTTGTGATCACGAACTTTAAACTTGGATGCCCGCTGTGCCTTGATTTTCATGGATGTTTTAGCCAATTAAAGTACCTCCTTTTTAGGCTGCCTTCTTAGTTGGCCTTAAAAGGCATGCCCATGAGACGTAAGAGCTCACGTCCCTCTTCATCAGTTTTGGCCGTGGTAACAAATATAATGTCCATACCTCTTATTTTGTCAACCTTATCATATTCAATTTCCGGAAAGATAATCTGCTCGCGCAAGCCTAATGTATAGTTGCCCCTGCCGTCAAAAGATTTGGGAGATACCCCGCGAAAATCCCTGACTCTGGGCAAAACAATACTGACTAATTTGTCCGCAAATTCGTACATGCGCTCGCCTCGTAAAGTAGTCTTGCAGCCTATCGGCATACCGGCACGCAATTTAAAAGCCGCGATAGATTTTTTAGCCTTGGTAACTATCGGCTTCTGCCCTGTAATCTTAACCATATCTCCAACAGCGGCATCAATCGCTTTTGAATTCTGGGCTGCCTCACCTACACCCATATTGACTACTACCTTCTCCAGCTTGGGAACTTCCATAATATTTTTATAGCCGAATTTATTTTGCATTGCTGATACAATTTCATTATTATACTTATCCTTCAACCTGACCAAAGTTTCTTACCTCCTTTCCCAAAAGCGCTAATCAATTACCTCACCACATTTTTTACATGTGCGCACTTTTTTTCCGTCATCCAGTACACGCTTGCCAATGCGGGTTGGTTTGCTGCATCTATTACAAATAAGCATCACATTGGAGCTGTGAATAGGTGCCTCTTTTTCCACGATACCACCTTGAGGCATAGTTTGAGTGGGCTTGGTATGTCTTTTGACTTTATTAAGTCCTTCAACAATAACTCGCTCTTTTTTAGGCAAAACGGATATTATTTTACCTTTTTTGCCTTCACTTTTGCCGCTCAAAACCAATACGGTATCACCTTTCCGGACATGTACTTTAGGCATATGTTACACCTCCCGAACAAATTACATTTGCCGTAATTTTTAGTTTAGCTATAAATAAAGACTTAAATTACCTCGGGTGCCAGTGAAACAATTTTCATATAATCCTTATCTCTGAGCTCTCTGGCTACAGGTCCAAAAATACGTGTCCCACGAGGACTTTTATCATCTTTAATAATTACAGCGGCATTTTCATCAAACTTGATATAGGTTCCGTCGTTCCGCCTTAGTTCTTTTTTAGTGCGAACCACGACAGCTTTAACCACATCGCCTTTCTTAACAACGCCGCCAGGTGTAGCTTCTTTAACAGAACAAACTATCGTGTCACCTATTCTGGCATATTTACGATGAGCACCGCCCAGTACGCGGATACAAAGCAGTTTGCGCGCTCCCGTGTTATCTGCTACATTAAGCCTGGTTTCAGCTTGAATCACTTGCCTTACCCCCTTTAAGCAGTAGATTTACGAGACGTCCTCGTTAAATCTGCTTGCCTCTTTCCAATATCTCTATAACTCTCCATCTCTTTTCCTTAGAGAGTGGTCTTGTTTCCATGATACGAACAGTATCACCCGTCCGGCAACTGTTTTCCTCGTCATGGGCTTTAAATTTTTTTGATGTTCGTATGGTTTTATTATACAGCTTATGCGGTGTTATTGTTTCAACCGATACTACAACTGTTTTATCCATTTTATTACTAACAACCCGGCCCACACGAATCTTGCGGTTGTTACGTTCTTCCATGCACTTACCCCCTCTGCAGTAAAGCCCTACCTTATGCCTAGTTCACGCTCACGTATAATTGTTTTTACTTTAGCCATTCTGCGGCGTACTTCTTTTAATTTCATAGGGTTATCTAATTGTCCGGTAGCCAACTGAAAACGCAGTTTAAACAACTCATCTTTTGAATCCGTGAGTTTTCTATTTAATTCATCTTCCGTCATTTCCCGCAACTCTTTAGCTTTATCCTTAGCCTTCATTGGCCTCACCTACTTCCCCGCGCTTAACGAACTTGGTTTTAATAGGCAGTTTATGCGATGCCAACCGCATGGCTTCACGCGCTATCTCCTCGGATACCCCAGCCAATTCAAACATAATCCTGCCAGGCTTAACTACAGCCACCCAGTGCTCAGGTGAACCTTTACCGCTGCCCATACGTGTTTCAGCCGGCTTAGCTGTAATAGGTTTATCAGGGAAAATTCTAATCCAAACCTGACCGCCTCTCTTGATATATCTGGTCATGGCAATACGTGCTGCCTCAATCTGGCGGTTGGTGATCCAAGATGCCTCAAGCGCCTGCAATCCAAATTCGCCAAAGTTTACTTCTTTGCCGCCTTTAGTTTTCCCTTTAATACCGCCTCTGTGTGGTCTACGGTACTTTACCCTCTTTGGAATCAGCATTCACCTATTCGCCTCCTTTTGCGTCAGCTTTTTTAGCCTCCGGCAAAACTTCTCCCTTATAAATCCATACTTTTATGCCGATTTTACCGTAGGTCGTATCGGCCTCGGCGAAACCGTAATCTATATCAGCTCTTAAAGTATGTAGAGGAACCTTGCCCTCACTATACCACTCCGCTCTGGCTATTTCGGCACCGCCCAACCTGCCGCTGCAAGCTATTCTGATGCCTTTGGCACCCATTTTCATGGCGCGTGATACATTTTGCTTCATTGCTCTTCTAAAAGCTATTCTCTTTTCAATAGCCTGTGCAATGTTCTCAGCAACCAATTGCGATTCGATTTCCGGTACCTTAATCTCAACTATATTAATATTAACTTGTTTGCCGGTCAGCTTTTCCAGTTGCTTTCTCAGAGATTCAACTTCAGTACCGCCGCGACCGATTACAATACCCGGTTTAGCTGTGTGGATAGATATCTTAACCCTGTTGGCAGCCCGCTCTATTTGAATCCGGGAAACACCGGCCGGGTATAACTTCTTCTTAATGTGTTTTCTAATATTTACATCTTCCAGCAAAAGGCCGGAAAAATTCTTTTTATCAGCAAACCATTTGGCTTCCCAGTCTTTGATTATGCCAATCCGCAAGCCTTTGGGATTAACCTTCTGCCCCACGTTATCCCTCCTTCTTTTCCCTTACCACAATTGTTATGTGGCTGGTTTTCCTGCGCTTCAGATCCGCTCTTCCCATAGCTCTAGGATTAAAACGCTTTAATGTCGGACCTTGATCCACGAAAGCTTCGGCTACATAGAGGTTATCTTTATTTGCATCATTATTATGCTCAGCATTGGCTGACGCAGACTTTACAACCTTTGCCACCGCCACTGAACCCCGGTTAGGAATATACTTTAAAATTGCCAAGGCTTCCGCTACCTGTTTGCCACGAATCAAATCAACGACCTGGCGCACTTTCCGCGGGGCGATTCTGATATATTTGGCAACAGCTCTGGCTTCCATCACAAGCCCCCCTTTCGAGCAGTTTTCTAAAATCTATTTCAATGATGTAGATCTTTCGGTGTGTGATCCGTGTCCTCTGAATGTTCTGGTTGGTGAGAATTCCCCAAGTTTGTGACCAACCATATCTTCAGTTACATATACAGGCACATGCTTTCTCCCGTCATGCACTGCTATTGTATGACCGATCATCTGCGGGAAAATTGTGGAACGACGGGACCATGTTTTGATAACTTTCTTGTCACCGGTTTCGTTCATCTTTTCAATCCTAGATAACAGCCGTTCTTCACAATAAGGTCCCTTTTTCAAGGAGCGACCCATATTTACGCCTCCTTTCGCATACACGGCGCCTTAAGTCCTAATAATTATTTTTTGTTCCGCCTCTTAACGATAAGTTTATCGCTGTTCTTTTTCTTTCTGGTACGAGCTCCCAGAGCAGGCTTACCCCAAGGTGTTACAGGGTTGCGTCCCACAGGTGAGCGTCCCTCACCACCGCCGTGCGGGTGGTCAACCGGGTTCATTACAACACCGCGCACTGTCGGGCGAATACCCAACCAGCGTGAGCGTCCGGCCTTACCTACTGTTATATTTTCATGCTCCAGATTGCCGACCTGGCCGATAGTAGCCCGGCACTCCTGTAAAAATAATCTCATTTCACCGGAAGGCATTCTGACGTGTGCATACTTGCCTTCTTTAGCCATCAACTGTGCTGATGTCCCTGCTGAACGCACTAATTGACCGCCATGTCCGGGATATAGTTCAAGATTATGAATGATTGTACCTACAGGCATATTCTTTAGCTGCAGGGCATTGCCGACTTTAATGTCAGCCTGCGGACCGGACTCTAAAACCATGCCGGGTTTTACTCCCGCAGGTGCAATAATATAGCGCTTCTCCCCATCGGCATAATGCAATAATGCTATTCTGGCTGAACGATTAGGATCATACTCAATGGTCGCTACCTTTGCCGGTATACCATCTTTATCTCTCTTAAAGTCGATGATCCGGTACATTCTTTTATGTCCGCCCCCCTGGTGGCGCACCGTCAATCTGCCCTGGGCGTTACGGCCACCGGTCTTTTTTAGGGGGCGCAGCAAAGACTTTTCCGGCTTATCAGCAGTAATTTCCTCAAAGCTGGATACTGTCACAAACCGCCTGCCGGGTGACGTCGGTTTAAATTTCTTTACTGCCATGAGCTTCCCTCCTTAATTACCCGACCTACTAGATACCCTCAAAAAGCTCTATCTTGTCACCTTCTCTAAGCTTGACGATAGCTTTTTTTACATCAGAGGTTCTGCCAACTGAATTTCTTACTCGCTTGGGTTTTCCCTTAACTATTAAGGTATTAACTTTCTCAACCTTCACCTTAAATATCTGCTCCACGGCTTTTTTAATTTCACTTTTATTAGCTTTTATATCAACCAGAAAACTATATTTATTGTCTTCCAACAAAGCCATGGTTTTTTCTGTCACAATCGGTTTTCTCAAAATATCTCTGGCTTCCATTATGACAGCACCTCCTCTACTTTGGACACCGCATCCTTGGTTATAACCAAAGTAGTATGCTTTAAAAGGTCATATACGTTTACGCCTGCTGCTCCCACCGGCTTAATGCCTGGAATATTACGGGCTGACTTAATAACATTCATATCTTTATCAGCAATTACCAACAATGCTTTATCCACCTGCAGGTTTTTCAAAATGCCCACCATCTCTTTGGTTTTTGGCATTTCCATACTTAAGGCATCCAAAACTTTGATATTGCCAGCCAAAACCTTAGAGGATAAAGCTGACTTTAAAGCTAAGCGGCGAACTTTTTTAGGTAATTTATATTTATAAGTTCTGGGATGGGGTCCAAACACAATCCCACCGCCCCGCCATATGGGTGAACGTATTGTACCGTGCCTGGCACGTCCTGTTCCCTTCTGGCGCCAAGGTTTTTTACCACCGCCACGTACTTCGCCTCTGGTCTTTGTATCATGGGTTCCCTGACGTCGGCCTGCCAATTGCATGACCACTGCATCATGCAGTACAGATTCATTAACTTCTATGCCAAATACTTCATCCTTTAAAGCTACTTCGCCGACCTGCTCACCCTTTATATTAAACAGTGCTACTGTAGGCATTATCGCTCCTCCTTTCCACAGCGCTTTGTTACCTGGCCTTCTTGCTGGTTAGTATCATAACCAAGCCGTTCTTATTGCCAGGTATGGCTCCTTTAACTGCCAGGATATTTCTTTCCGCATCCACCTTAACTATCTCTAAATTCTGCACAGTCACCCTTTCAACACCCATATGTCCAGGTAATTTTCTACCCTTAAATACTCGTGCCGGGCCTTTAGCACCCAGTGAACCGGGCCTGCGGTGATACTTGGAGCCATGAGCCATGGGGCCGCGATGGAAATTGTGGCGTTTGATCCCGCCGGCAAAACCTTTACCCTTAGAAATTCCGACTACATCCACCTTGTCGCCTTTGGAGAACAAATCAGCTTTGATCTCCTGACCGACTTCATAGGAATCAATATCTTCCACGCGCAATTCCTTTAAATATCTCATAGGCGTAACACCATATTTTTTAAAGTGACCTTTTAAAGGCTTATTAAAAAGTCGTTCGCGCTTTTCACCAAATCCCAGTTGAACCGCAGCATAGCCATCCTGCTCGGGAGTTTTCTTTTGAACTACCACACAAGGACCGGCTTCGATTACAGTTACGGGAAGCGCACGGCCATCCTCGGTAAATATCTGGGTCATACCGACTTTCTTACCTAATATTCCTTTCGGCATCTAATAAACACCTCCTGCGCCTTCTCGAATGTCATGCTAAACAAAAAACCTTTTATAATTTAATCTCAATGTCCACACCGGCAGGTAAATCCAGGCGCATCAAGGAATCTACTGTTTTAGGGGTGGGTTCCAAAATATCAATTAATCTCTTATGCGTTCTCATCTCAAACTGCTCACGGGAATCTTTGTTTACATGAGGTGAGCGCAGAATAGTATATATATTTTTTTCTGTCGGCAGGGGAATAGGCCCTGCTACTTGTGCGCCGGTTCTCTTAGCTGTTTCAACAATCTTCTTGGCAGATTGATCCAGCATAAAGTGGTCGTACGCCTTCAACCTGATCCGGATTTTTTGATTCTTCATTTTAACCCTCCTTTTCCGCCTGGTATAAGCGAAACCAAACGGGCAATCAAGAAGGGAGGAGAAGGCCGTTTACCTTGCTTGCCCCCCGGTATTGCCCTGTCCTGCCATCATTACGCATTGATACCGGTAACAACACCGGCGCCTACGGTTCTGCCGCCTTCACGAATAGCAAAGCGCAAGCCTTCTTCAATAGCAATCGGCGTAATCAAATCAATATCCACCTTGATATTGTCTCCCGGCATTACCATCTCTACGCCTTCCGGAAGTTTCACAATACCGGTCACATCAGTGGTACGGAAATAAAACTGAGGTCTGTAGCCGTTGAAAAACGGAGTATGGCGGCCACCCTCTTCTTTACTAAGCACATACACTTCCGCGTTAAACTTGGTGTGGGGCTTGATGCTGCCCGGCTTAGCCAGTACTTGACCGCGTTCGATTTCTTTTCTGTCCACACCGCGCAATAAACAACCTACGTTGTCACCCGCTTCTGCGTAGTCGAGCAATTTGCGGAACATTTCTACGCCGGTTACTACTGTCTTTCTCGGCTCATCCTGCAAACCAACGATTTCTATGGCATCACCGATTTTCACCTGGCCGCGCTCCACTCTTCCCGTGGCCACTGTACCGCGTCCGGTAATGGTGAATACGTCTTCTACCGGCATTAAGAAAGGCTTATCTTTATCGCGCATCGGGGTGGGAATGTATTCATCTACCGCATCCATCAGTTCCCATACTTTGCCGCACCATTCGCATTCTCTTTTGCCACAGGCACATTCTAATGCTTTTAAGCCGGAACCTGCGATGATCGGTGTATCATCTCCGGGAAATTCATACATGGAAAGAAGCTCTCTTACTTCCATATCTACCAGTTCCAACAGTTCAGGATCATCTACCATGTCAGCCTTGTTCAGGAATACTACGATATAGGGCACACCTACCTGTCTGGATAAGAGGATGTGTTCTCTGGTCTGCGGCATCGGGCCGTCCGCCGCTGACACTACCAGGATTGCTCCGTCCATTTGCGCTGCTCCGGTAATCATGTTCTTTACATAGTCGGCGTGTCCCGGGCAATCTACGTGCGCATAGTGGCGCTGGCTGGTTTCATATTCTACGTGCGCTGTGTTGATGGTGATGCCGCGTTCTCTTTCTTCGGGAGCATTATCGATTTCGTCATATTTCTTAACTGTAGCCTGGCCTACTGTAGCTAAACATACGGTTATTGCCGCTGTCAATGTGGTCTTGCCGTGGTCTACGTGACCGATTGTGCCAATGTTAACGTGCGGTTTAGTCCGCTCAAATTTTGCTTTTGCCATTGGTTCTTCCTCCTTCAATTATCAACTTGAAACAAACAAAACTGTAATGTACATAAGACTGGCATATTTACTGGCTTTAGCCAATAATTATATACGAGAAAGCCGCTTAAGCGACTTTTGAGACAGCCATAGGCACTCGTGCTCAAAAAAAATCATGCGGACACAAATTTTCTATTAGCTAATCCGAATTATCACCGGGAATAATCTTACAGCTATTCATATATATCTATGCATAAGCATAATTTCCTAGAGTATAAAGTTAACCCCGCCGCTTAGCGATTATGCCTTCAGCTATATTCTGCGGCACTGTTTCATAATGGCTAAACTGCATTGTATATGTTCCTCTGCCTTGTGTTCTGGAGCGCAACTCAGTTGCATAACCAAACATCTCAGCCAAGGGAACATAACCATGTATTACTTGCATATTAGACCTTGGCTCCATTTCTTCAATACGGCCTCTGCGAGAACTGATGTCGCCTATAACGTCACCCATATACTCTTCCATTACTACTACTTCGATCTTCATAATCGGTTCCATTAGCACTGGCGCGGCTTTTTGCGCACCATTCTTAAGAGCCATTGAACCGGCAATCTTAAACGCTATTTCGGATGAATCAACATCATGGAAGGAACCGTCATAAACAGTGGCACGTATATCGACCATCGGATAGCCGGCTAGCTGCCCGGTAGTCATAGCTTCACGGATTCCCGAATCTATAGCAGGTATATATTCTTTAGGTATAACTCCACCAATAATCTTATTTACAAATTCATAGCCGTCACCGTGCGGCATAGGTTCAAGGGTAATCATACAATGCCCGTATTGGCCTCGCCCGCCTGACTGGCGCACAAACCTGCCTTCAGCTTTAACAGTTTTAGTTATAGTCTCTTTAAAAGCTACTTGCGGCCGTCCTACATTGGCAGCTACCTTAAATTCTCTTAGAAGCCGATCCACTATGACTTCCAGGTGCAGTTCACCCATACCCGAGATAATTGTCTGCCCCGTTTCGTCATTTGTGGAAATACGGAAAGTAGGATCTTCCTCGGCCAGCTTCTGTAAAGCCAATCCCATTTTTTCCTGATCCGCTTTAGTTTTTGGTTCAATAGAGACATCAATAACAGGTTCAGGAAATTCCATAGACTCTAATATTATCGGGTGCTCCTCATCACAAAGCGTATCTCCGGTAGTGGTTGATTTAAGCCCTACGGCCGCTACTATATCACCTGCAAAAACTTCGCTTATTTCCTCACGGTGATTAGCATGCATGCGCAGTATTCGTCCAATACGCTCACGACGATTTTTGGTTGAATTATATACATATGAACCGGAGGACAGGTGTCCGGAATACACCCGAAAGAAAGTCAGCTTACCAACATAAGGATCTGCCATGATTTTAAAGGCTAACGCCGAAAACGGTTCTTCGTCGCCGGCCGTACGATTGTCTTCCTCACCTGACTCCGGGTCTACCCCGTATACGGCGGGAATATCGGTAGGGGCCGGAAGAAAATCCACAATAGCGTCCAGCAGGGGCTGCACTCCCTTATTTTTAAATGAGGAACCGCATAATACCGGGATTATCTTTACAGCCAAAGCCGCTTTGCGAATCCCTAACTTGATCTCCTCAGGTGTTAACGATTGCCCTTCTAAATACTTCATCATCAATTCTTCATCTGATTCGGCCACAGCTTCCAAAAGCTTTTCCCGGTAAAGATCCGCAATCTCCATCATTTCAGGGGGAATTTCACTTTCTTCACTGTGCGTACCCAGATCGTCGAGATATATAATAGCCTTGTTGCGAATCAGGTCTACAATTCCACGAAAATTCTCTTCTACACCGATAGGAAGCTGAACTGCTACAGGGTTGGCTGATAATCTGTCCTTAATCATTGTCAGTCCACGAAAAAAATCAGCCCCGATACGATCCATTTTGTTTATATAGGCAATCCGGGGTACCCTGTATTTATCTGCCTGTCGCCAAACAGTCTCTGACTGCGGTTCAACGCCTCCTACCGAACAAAATACTGCTACAGCACCGTCCAGTACCCGTAGGGAACGCTCAACCTCCATTGTGAAGTCCACGTGACCTGGCGTATCGATAATATTGATGCAGTGATCCCTCCACTCACAAGTAGTAGCAGCAGAGGTTATTGTAATCCCCCGCTCTTGTTCCTGCACCATCCAATCCATAGTCGCCGCTCCATCGTGCACTTCGCCGAGTTTGTGCACCCTACCCGTATAAAAAAGTATGCGCTCAGTGGTGGTTGTCTTACCGGCATCAATATGGGCCATAATACCTATGTTGCGTGTATTTTCCAAAGCATACTTGCGAGCCATAAAGATCCTCCCTTACCACCTGTAATGCGCGAATGCCTTGTTGGCCTCTGCCATCTTATGTGTATCTTCTTTCTTCTTAAAAGTTGCACCGGTTGACGCAGCTGCATCCAGAATTTCACTGGCGAGTCTTTCTCTCATAGTCCGACCGGAACGATCGCGGGAATATTTGGTCAACCAACGAATTGCCAGTGTCTGCCTGCGATCATGACGCACCTCTATCGGAACCTGGTAGTTGGCTCCACCTACACGGCGCGCCTTAACCTCCAACACCGGCATAACATTCTTCAGTGCCTGGTCAAAAACTTCCAAAGGATCTTTTCCGGTCTTCTCTTTTATAATATCAAAGGCATCATAAACAATAGACTCAGCTACACCTTTTTTTCCGCTTTGCATAATCTGGTTAATTAATTTCGTCACTATTTTATTATTATAAACCGGATCCTGCATAACATCCCTTTTTGTCTGTCGACTCCTTCTTGGCATTTATATCCCCCCTTTGCTTTTTAAATACCCTGGCGTATTATTGAATCCTATTTTTTCGGTCGCTTGGTACCATACTTGGAACGACTTCTGTTCCTATTTTGAACACCGGCTGTGTCCAAAGCTCCGCGCACAATATGATAACGGACACCTGGCAGGTCTTTTACCCTTCCTCCCCTGACAAGAACCACCGAGTGCTCCTGCAGGTTATGACCAATGCCGGGAATATAGGAAGTAACCTCAATGCCATTGGTCAACCTTACCCTGGCAACTTTACGCAATGCAGAGTTTGGTTTTTTAGGTGTTGTAGTGTACACTCTAGTACATACTCCCCGTTTTTGGGGACATTCCTTCAGTGCGGGGGCAGTTGACTTGGTTATAAGACTGCTTCTCCCTTTATGCACCAATTGGTTAATAGTCGGCACACCATCCACCTCCTTCCCCGCCATGTAATTTTATAATAACTAATAATTGACGGTTATTACCGCCAAAAATTCACTTTATAGCAGCTGCAACTGCGCAGGCAACCTCAATTCCACAAGCTTTACCCAAATCACGCATTGATTTTACCTTTACAACAGCGATACTTTTCTCCTGGCACAGCTTTTGGACAGGCGCTGTTACATTTGCTTCTGCATCTGTAGCTATATAGACACACTCAACGTTTCCGCGATGGCAAGCCTTTAAGGTCTGCTTCAGCCCGACAGTTTTCTTCTGTGCCAGTTTCAACCGCTCATAAGGCATAGCAAAAACCTCCCGATTTCAGACACTTATATATAATATCATCATCAGGAATCATTGTCAATATTTATCCTTTTCACCCACATTGGAATTATGCCCTTAACGGATCTGCAAAGAAGCTGCCTGGTTGCAAGGTCCTTTTAAATTTTAATTGAACCCTGCAACCGATTATATATGTCACTGATTTATGAATAAGCAATGATCTTATTCTTATCTAAAAAATAATTATCAATAGCCTATTGCCTCTCATCCATAACACCGGCATCATCCTGGTCATTGTTACCTGACAGCAGTTCGATGTTACGGTAACGAGACATACCTGTGCCGGCGGGCACCAATTTACCGATAATAACGTTTTCCTTCAAGCCTAACAGGGGATCCAGCTTGCCTTTTATAGCAGCCTCAGTCAGCACTCTGGTGGTTTCCTGGAATGAGGCGGCTGACAAGAAGGAGTCGGTAGCCAAGGAAGCCTTGGTGATACCTAAGAGCACGGCTCTGGCCGTGGCAGGTTCGCCACCTTCAGCTATCACAGCGCTATTCTCTTCCTCAAATTCAAAGATATCAATCAAACCTCCCGGCAGCAATGAGGTGTCACCCTGTTCCTCAACCTTTACTTTGCGCAGCATCTGCCTGATCATCACTTCTATGTGTTTATCATTAATGTCAACGCCCTGCAAACCGTATACTCGCTGAACTTCCTGCAGCAGGTACACTTGTACCCCCCGCGTCCCTTTAATTTTAAGCAAGTCATGTGGATTTACCGAGCCTTCGGTCAGGGCATCTCCCGCTTCTACCCTCTGACCATCCCTAACTTTAATGCGAGCTCCAAAAGGAACGGCATAAACTGTAGCCTCGCCGGAATCGACAGCCGTTACCTCAATCTCACGGCGTCCTTTTACTTCCCTAATTTCCACGTTACCGGTTATTTCAGTTACCACAGCCTGGCCTTTGGGCCGTCTGGCTTCAAATAATTCTTCTACCCTCGGCAAACCTTGAGTTATATCATCTCCTGCCACACCCCCGGTATGGAAGGTACGCATAGTAAGCTGTGTACCAGGTTCACCGATAGACTGAGCGGCAATAATACCTACCGCTTCTCCGATATCCACCTTTCTCCCGGTAGCCAGGTTGCGGCCATAGCAGTTAATGCAAACTCCGTACCTGCTTTTGCAGGTTAAGACCGAACGAATTTTAATGCTTTCAACCTTTTTCTGTATTTCTTCATTGCTCTCTCTTTCGTTGACATCTTTTATTCGCTCTGTATCTTCTCTGCTAACCTCATGGGGAGTTCCATCCTCATTTCGGCAGGCCACGAGTATTTCTCCGGTTCTTGGATCAATAATATCCTCTACAAGTACTCTGCCCTCAATACGATCCTCAATCTTCTCAATAATTTCCGTACCGTCCCTGACCTCACCCACTTCGATGCCTTCCGCGGTGCCGCAATCTACTTCTCTTACTATGACGTCCTGCGAAACATCAACTAAACGCCTGGTCAAGTATCCTGAATCAGCGGTCCTGAGAGCTGTATCGGCCAATCCTTTTCTGGCACCGTGCGTGGAAATGAAGTACTCCAAAACAGTAAGACCTTCACGGAAATTAGCCTTAATCGGTAAGTCAATAATCCTGCCCGAAGGATCAGCCATCAAGCCTCTCATACCGGCTAACTGTCGAATCTGCTGGATATTACCGCGGGCCCCGGAGGTGGCCATCATGTACACGGGATTAAACTTATCCAAGGAAGTCATCAGAGCTTTAGTCACCCGGTCAGTGGCGCTGTTCCAAATATTGATCACTTGCCGGTATCTCTCATCCTCAGTAATCAAACCACGCCTGTACTGCCTCTCAATATCGCGAACCTTCTGTTCGGATTCGAGCAATATTTCTTTCTTGGCCTCAGGTATAGTTACGTCAGCCACACCAACTGTCACACCGGCCCTGGTAGCAAACTCATACCCAAGTGTCTTGATGCCGTCCAGTAGATTAGCAGTAGCAGCGTAGCCCAGCTTGCGGTAACAATCATCTACTATTTTGCTGGAGACCTTTTTGTCAACTACTTTATTAATATAGCCCAATTCTTCTGGAATAACCGCATTAAAAATTAGCCTGCCAATAGTTGTGGAAAGAAGCTTGCCGTCGGAACGCCTCACTCTGATTCTGGCGTGTAGGCTGCAGGCCTTATTGTAATAAGCCATAATAGCTTCATCTTCATCCTTAAAGGCTTTACCTTCCCCAAAATCACCTTTTTTCTCTACCGTGAGATAGTAACAACCGAGCACCATGTCCTGCGTTGGGATTGCAACCGGTTTTCCATCCTTAGGATTTAAAATATTATTGGCAGAAAGCATTAACAATCTCGCCTCAGCCTGGGCTTCCGCGGAAAGAGGCACGTGCACAGCCATCTGGTCGCCGTCAAAATCAGCATTATAGGCAGTACACACCATCGGGTGAATCTGAATAGCTTTACCCTCTACTAAAATCGGTTCGAAAGCCTGAATTCCTAAACGGTGCAAAGTCGGGGCACGGTTTAACAGGACCGGGTGCTCCTTAATAACATCTTCCAGAACGTCCCAAACTTCTGAACGAACCCGCTCAACCATACGCTTGGCGCTTTTTATATTATGCGCGCAACCCTCGTTCACCAATCTTTTCATTACAAAAGGTTTAAATAATTCCAGCGCCATCTCTTTGGGCAAACCACACTGGTGCAACTGCAGGCGGGGACCAACTACAATAACCGAGCGACCCGAATAGTCTACCCTCTTACCCAGCAGGTTCTGTCTGAACCTGCCCTGCTTGCCTTTCAGCATGTCGCTTAAGGATTTCAAAGGACGGTTGCCCGGACCTGTTACCGGCCGGCCTCGCCGGCCATTATCAATTAAAGCATCCACTGCTTCCTGGAGCATTCTCTTTTCATTACGAACTATGATATCCGGTGCACCCAAATCCAGCAGTCTCTTTAAACGGTTGTTCCGGTTAATCACACGACGGTACAAATCATTTAAATCCGAGGTGGCAAACCTCCCCCCGTCTAATTGCACCATTGGCCTTAGTTCAGGCGGAATAACAGGAACCACATCCATAATCATCCATTCCGGCCGATTGCCGGATTTCTTAAAAGCTTCGACAACTTCCAGCCGACGAATTGCTCTTATCTTTCGCTGCCCTGTAACTTCCTTTAGTTCAGCACGGAGCTCCCTGCTCATCTCATTCAAATTTATTTCTTCCAAAAGAATCTTAATCGCTTCGGCACCCATGCCGGCATGAAACTCGTTGCCGAACTTTTCCTTATTATCACGATATTCCGTTTCAGTTAACAGCTGCTTTTTAATAAGAGTAGTATTACCCTGATCAGTTACGATATAGGAGACAAAGTACAATACTTTTTCCAGAGCGCGAGGAGACATATCCAACAGTAAACCCATTCGACTGGGTATACCTTTAAAGTACCAAATATGCGATACCGGCGCAGCCAGTTCAATATGTCCCAATCTTTCTCTACGCACCTTGGAACGAGTCACTTCCACACCGCAACGATCACAAACCACTCCTTTATAACGAACCCTTTTGTACTTGCCGCAATGACATTCCCAATCCCTGGTGGGTCCAAAAATACGTTCACAAAACAAGCCATCTCTTTCCGGTTTTAATGTCCGGTAATTGATAGTCTCAGGTTTCTTAACCTCACCGCTTGACCACTCGCGAATCTGTTCAGGGGATGCCAATCCAATCCGAATACGATCAAAATTATTAAGATCCAGCAAATGGACCTCTCTCCCTTCAAGGAAAGTGTCTGTGAAAATGCCTATAGAAATTGGTCGTCAAATCAGACCGTAATCACAAGTGCATATATTATTCATCATCCAGGTCATAATCTTCGTCCGGGTAATCTAAATCTTCGTCCCATTCATCAGTATTGGAGAGCCGCTTAGATTTTACGCCGACAATATCATCGGCAAAATCCTCATCTTCAGCATCAAGAAAATCCTCTTCATCTGCCGGCTCATCAATAATATCCTCGGATAATTTTCCACCTTGAGCCAGCTTAACCTCCTGGAGCAAAAAGTCTTCGTTAAACTCCTCATCATCTTCTTCCAACTCATCCTCCAGATCATCATCGACCCGCTCAATTGAGCAACCAGGCGGATCAATCCTTTCTTTTTGCGTAGACTTGGAACCTCCATCCTGCAAATCAATACCTAATTCCTTGGCTGTTTCCACAATATCTTCTTCGATCTCTTTAATTTCAATTTCCCTGTCGTCCTCGGAAAGCACCTTTACATCCAACCCCAAGCTCTGCAACTCTTTTATCAGCACCTTAAAAGATTCCGGCACACCAGGCTCAGGTACATTTTCACCTTTTACAATTGCCTCGTAGGTTTTAACTCGTCCTACAACATCATCTGACTTCACCGTTAAGATTTCCTGTAAGGTATAAGCTGAACCGTAAGCCTCCAACGCCCAAACTTCCATCTCACCAAATCTCTGACCGCCAAATTGAGCTTTACCGCCAAGAGGCTGCTGGGTAACCAGTGAATAAGGGCCGGTAGAACGGGCATGAATCTTATCATCCACCAGGTGGTGCAGTTTTAACATATATACGTAACCAACTGTAATCGGGTTATCAAAAGGTTCACCTGTTCTCCCGTCATGCAGCGTCGTTTTAGCTGTATCAGGCAAATCGGCCTTTCTCAAAAACTCTAAAATATCACTTTCTGTGGCACCGTTAAAAACTGGGGTAGATACATAACAACCAAGTTTCCGGGCTGCCCAACCGAGGTGTGTTTCCAGCACCTGCCCGATATTCATGCGGGAAGGCACGCCCAGTGGATTCAATACAATCTCTATGGGGGTACCGTCCGGCAAAAACGGCATATCCTCTTCCGGCATAATACGGGCTACAACCCCTTTGTTGCCATGCCGCCCAGCCATCTTATCTCCCACTGATATTTTCCTTTTCTGGGCTATATAAACCCGTACAAGGTGATTCACGCCGGGAGGCAATTCGTCCCCATTATCACGGGAAAACACCTTAACATCTACAATTTTACCTGCTTCACCGTGCGGTACACGCAAGGATGTATCCCGTACTTCTCTGGCTTTTTCGCCAAAAATAGCACGCAGGAGTCTTTCTTCCGCGGTTAACTCTGTTTCACCTTTGGGCGTTACTTTGCCAACCATAATATCGCCTGGACGCACTTCGGCTCCCACCCGTATAATCCCGCGGTCATCCAGATCTTTTAAAATTTCTTCTCCTACATTTGGAATATCGCGAGTTATCTCTTCCGGACCAAGCTTCGTATCACGGGCGTCACACTCATACTCTTCTATATGGATAGAGGTAAAAAAGTCCTCTTTAACGGCTTTTTCACTGATTAATATAGCATCTTCATAGTTATAACCATCCCAGGGCATAAAGGCCACCAAAATGTTGCGGCCCAACGCCAGCTCACCATTATCCGTAGCCGGACCGTCTGCTATTATGTCTCCCTCGTCAACTCTCTGGCCTTTAGTTACAATGGGTCTCTGGTTAATGCAAGTGCCCTGGTTGGAACGAGTGAATTTTAATAATTTATGATAATCAGATGTACCGTCATCTGACCTAATCATAATATCATTAGCCGTAACCTTTTCGACTATGCCGCTTTTCCTGGCCAAAGGCACAACACCCGAGTCACGGGCAGCTTTATATTCAACACCTGTGCCGACTACAGGCGCCTGGGCCTTAACAAGAGGAACCGCCTGGCGCTGCATGTTTGCTCCCATCAAAGCACGGTTGGCATCATCGTGCTCCAAAAACGGGATTAAAGCTGTGGCAATACTAAACACCTGCTTAGGAGAAACGTCCATAAAGTCGATCTTTTCACCCGGCACTTTTAGAATCTCATGGCCATGTCTGGCATTGACCGCCTGCTCTGTAAAAAAGCCTTCTTTATTCAGCGGCGCGTTAGCCTGAGCGATGATATTCCTATCTTCAACATCGGCAGTCAGGTACTCTATCTCATTGGTTACAATTCTTTTTTCCTTATCTACACGTCTGTATGGTGTTTCAATAAAACCAAACTGGTTTATCCTCGCATATGTGCTCAGAGAACCTATTAATCCAATGTTAGGACCTTCAGGAGTTTCAATAGGACACATACGCCCGTAGTGGGAGTGGTGTACGTCGCGCACCTCAAAACCGGCTCTCTCACGGCTTAATCCACCCGGTCCCAGAGCAGATAAACGGCGCTTATGTGTTAATTCGGCCAGCGGGTTAGTTTGATCCATAAATTGTGATAGCTGGCTGGAACCAAAAAACTCTTTTATGGATGCTACCACAGGCCGGATATTGATCAAAACTTGTGGTGTAATCACATCCACATCTTGAATGGTCATTCTTTCACGAACAACCCTTTCCATCCTGGATAAACCAATACGAAACTGGTTCTGCAACAGTTCACCAACAGATCTCAAGCGCCTGTTGCCCAAGTGATCGATATCATCAACCGTATACTCTATATTTCTACCCAGAGGGTCTTTTTCTTCTGTAATACCCTGTACTAAACGCAGCAGGTATTTTATCGTATCCAGAATATCCTTTGGCGTCAGTTCACGGATAAATTCTCTTTCAACCGGCAATTCCTGTTTGAGAATCTCATCATATTCTATCTTGCCGCTTTGTTCTTCCGGGTAACGATACAGTACTCCGTGCTGCAATTTTTTATGTAATTTATAACGCCCTACATTGGCTAAATCATAGCGCTTCGGATCAAAAAATAAGGTTTCCAGTAAGGTGCGAGCACTTTCCACAGTAGGGGGTTCACCCGGCCGCAGTCTTTTATAAATTTCTACCAAAGCATCCTCTTCGGAACCGGTGTTGTCCCTGCTCAAGGTTTCCTGGATATTCTTATCCTCACCGAACTCTTCCATTACCATGGCATCAGAACTGTAGCCAAGGGCGCGGATCAAAACTGTTGCCGGGATTTTCCTGGTGCGATCAATGCGCACAAAAACATGATCATTGACATCTGTTTCAAACTCCAACCAGGCACCCCTGTTAGGAATTATTGTAGCGGAGAATAGTTTCTTTCCGCTGGGATCTATTTGTTCAGCGAAATACACACCGGGCGACCTTACCAACTGGCTGACAATTACCCGCTCGGCACCATTAATAATAAAGGTTCCCTTTTCTGTCATCAAAGGGAAATCACCCATGAAGACTTCCTGCTCTTTTACTTCACCGGTTTCTTTATTTATTAACCGCACTTTAACTCTCAGCGGTGCAGCATAGGTTACATCACGCTCTTTACATTCTTCCACAAAATACTTGGGTTCACCCAAAGTATAATCCAAAAATTCCAGTACTAAATTTCCTGTAAAATCCTGAATAGGAGAAATGTCATGAAATACTTCCCGCAAGCCGTTTTTAAGAAACCACTTATAAGAATTTCTCTGCACCTCAATAAGGTTGGGTAAATCAAGTACCTCTTTAAATTTACCGAAATTCAGCCGCTCTCTAGTACCCAGCTTTTCAGCATAGACCATCCAGTGCATCACGCCCCCCATAAAATTAAAAACAGCCAGTTAACCAAAGTCATCGACAACGAAAAGCAAGGTCAGTTAATTACCATACCTCGCTTTAAAACCGGTATTAATATTTAGCCATATATCTTAGTATTTGCATCAATTCTTCCTCTCATACACATACTAACCAATCCATGGCAGGAAAACCCTAAATGGCATTTTATAATAATAGCACAGGTGGTATTGGTTGTCAAGAACTATATTAATTTTTTTATATTGCCGACGAGCACAAGCGCATATAGCTGCCTCGAAAACCGGTTGAAGCAATTTTCTTGTAAGTATTTATTTATGCAAAAAGCTGCGGGATTAGCCCACAGCTTTATTTTTGTTAATACAGATTCTCAACACCTCTAAGATTATTTACTTGATTTCCACGGACGCGCCTGCTTCAACTAACTTTGCCTTCATTGATTCGGCTTCTTCCTTGCTTACTTTTTCTTTAATCGGCTTGGGAGCGTTGTCAACTACTTCCTTGGCCTCTTTCAGGCCGAGTCCGGTTATTTCACGCACAACCTTAATTACGTTGATTTTCTTATCGCCTACAGATGTTAAAATAACATCAAATTCGGTCTGCTCTTCTACTTCAGCTGCAGCGGCTCCGGCAGCAGGTGCAGCTGCCATAACGCCAACCGGAGCAGCAGCGGTCACACCAAACTCTTCCTCAAAAGCTTTAACCAGTTCAGATAACTCAAGCACGGTAAGCCCTTTAACGGCTTCCAGAATTTCATTGATTTTAGACATAAATGAAACCTCCTATAATTTTAAACTATTTTTTTAACATGCTAAGAATAACTAACAGCTTTCCTGTTAAAAACTATGCTTCGCCTGCTTTTTGCTTGCGAACAGCCTCAAGCACATAGACAAAATTGCGTATATTTCCTTGCAGTACATTTGCAAAACCATATAGCGGAGCCTGCATACCGCCAAGAACTTTGCCCAGAAGAACCTCACGTGAAGGCAAACTGGCCAATCCTTTTACACCATCGGCTGTAATTACGCGGCCTTCCAACACACCGCCCTTAATTTCCAGATCCTTGTTTGTACGGGCAAACTCACTCAAAATTTTTGCAGGTGCCACCGGATCATCATACCCAAAAGCTATAGCGGTAGGTCCCTCCAGGTAAGGATCGAGTCCTTCAATGCCTATCTTGTCTACCGCGATTTTGATCAGAGTATTTTTGGCCACTTTCAAATCCGAATTGCTTTCTCTCAGTTTGTTTCTCAGTTCTGTTACGGCAGAAACGGTTAACCCCCTGTAGTCAGCCAGTATAGCAGACTTACATGAGCGCATTTTATCATAAACCACTTCTACAAATATCTCTTTTTCCTTTTTTGTCGGCAAAAACTACACCTCCTTTCAAAAGATTCACCACAAAAATATTAAAGACCCCTGCAGAAAACAGAGGCCCACTCATGTGCATGAGAAACAGACCCTTACCTCGGCCGGCGGTTTTCACCCTTAAGTCTTTTGACACCGACTTTCTACAGAAAGGAAAATTATATTAAGTTTAAGATTGGTCTTTAACCAGTTATCTTCTGGGTATTTATGCTAACACCGGGACCCATGGTCGATGTAACAGTAACTCCCTTGATATACTGTCCTTTTGCAGCCGCAGGTTTTACCCTTATTAAGGTATCAACCAGAGTACGCAGATTCTCAACAATTTTAGCGGTATCAAAAGAAACCTTACCTATAGGGGCATGTACAATACCTGCTTTATCAACACGGTAGGTAATCTTACCGGCTTTAACTTCTTTAACTGCATTGGCTACATCAAAAGTAACGGTACCTGTCTTGGGATTCGGCATCAAGCCGCGGGGACCTAAAATTCTCCCCAGCTTGCCAACCAGACCCATCATATCAGGAGTAGCGATAGCCACATCAAAACCTAACCAGCCTTCTTTCTGAATCTTTTCAACCATGTCTTCGGCACCTACAAAATCAGCTCCGGCCTCTTCAGCCTCTTTTACCTTATCTGCCTTGGCAAATACCAGTACTGTACGGGTTTTTCCTGTACCGTTGGGCAATACAACAGCACCACGCACTTGCTGATCAGCATGTCTGGGATCAACACCCAGTCTAATGGCTACTTCTACTGTCTCATCAAACTTTGCCGGCGCAACTTTTTTTACCAGATCCAGTGCTTCAGTCATTTCATAAAGGCGGTGCCGCTCTACCTGTTTGGTGGCATCCTGATACTTTTTCCCATGTTTTGGCATAATAATATTCCTCCCTTGTGGTAAATCGGAAACCATTTCCTCCCACATTTATGCATGGCCCTTATAAGCTGTTAAACTTAATATCAACCTTCAACAACAATTCCCATGCTGCGAGCGGTACCTTCCACCATACTCATAGCAGCTTCCAGTGATGCGGCGTTTAAGTCGGGCATCTTGAGCTGCGCTATCTCTTTAACCTGGTCTTTGCTAACCTTACCAACCTTGGTGCGATTGGGCTGACCGGAAGCAGTTTCTATTCCGGCTGCTTTTTTCAGCAAGACAGCAGCAGGCGGTGTTTTAGTTACAAAAGAAAATGTCCTGTCTTCATAAATAGTGATTTCAACCGGAATTACCAGACCAGCATTCTTAGCTGTACGCTCGTTGTATTCTTTAACAAAGCCCATAATATTTACGCCATGCTGACCGAGCGCCGGGCCGACAGGAGGAGCAGGGGTGGCTTTTCCGGCGTTAATTTGTAGTTTGACTATTGCTTTTACCCTTTTAGCCATAATTTACACCTCCTCACCAACATAATATTGCTTGAACAGTTAAATCAATTTTATATCTCAATCCAACCTGGCAATCTGAGTAAAATCCAGTTCTACCGGCGTCTCCCGGCCAAACATGGAAATCATAACCCTTACCTTTTCTTTGTCTAAGAGCAATTCTTCAATATGCCCCTCAAACCCTTCAAACGGCCCGGAAATAACCCTGATAATTTCGCCCGTATTGTAGTCATATCTGGCCCTTGGTTCCTCCAAACCCATCTGTTTAATGATCTGAGCAGCTTCGGCATCATTCAAAGGTATCGGCTTCGAACCTGATCCGACAAAACCAGTAACCCCGGGCGTATTTCGTACCACATACCAGGAATCATCGGTCATTATCATTTCTACAAGCACATAACCGGGAAATACTTTTTTCTTAGAAATCTTTTTTTTGCCGTTCTTAATTTCCACTTCATCTTCCATGGGGACCAAAATACGAAAAATCTTGTCCTCCATATTCATGGATTCTATCCGTTTTTCCAGGTTTGCTTTGACTTTATTCTCGTAACCCGAATAGGTATGCACTACATACCATTGTTTATCCATAACTATAAGGGACCTAATTTGCCCTAGGCCCCTCACCTCCTTAACTTACTTATACTACGCAGGCAAAATAAGCTTTAAGAGCTGACTTAAAGCGGAATCAAAAACCCATATAAGAACAGCAACAAAAACAACAGATACAAGAACTACCAAGGTGTAAATAGCAATTTCCCGCCGATTGGGCCAGTGCACCTTTTTCAGCTCATTATAAACACCTTTGAAAAACTTCTGTAAACTCTCAATACGGTTGCCCTTAACACCATCTCTCTTAACCGGCAACCTCTTTTTGATAGCATCCCGGGACAGAAAATTCATATTTTTTAAGCTGATTTTTTTAGGTTCCTCCTGAGGCGCCGCTTTAGCTAAAGTATCAACCTTTAACTTCTTGACCGCACCCTTCTTCTTTGTATCATTTTTTGATAAGGCCATTAAGTACGCCACATCCTTGTTTTATAATCCAATAACCCCGACCCGGCAGCAAAAAATCATGTTTTATACAATCTGCCCGTCAAAACTCCTTATAATATAAACGGTGGCGCTTAGAGATTACTGCATTACCGTGTTTCTTTGTGTACTGTATGAGTTCGACAGAATCGACAATACTTCTTCATCTCGATCCGGCTGGGGTCATTCTTCTTATTTTTTATGGTGGTGTAATTCCTGCGTTTGCAATCGGTACAAGCCAGTGTAACCCCTACTCTCATCGATACCACCTCCTAAAAACCAAAAAATCGGGCGACAAATTCACAAACAGCCTTAATAAATTTATCATACTTGAAATTTAATGTCAATATTTAATATCAGTTTACTCAAAGCAGGCTGCATACAACTACGTTAAAAATTTATGGTGGGGTTTCCCACCATTACTCATTAATACCTGTTACAACACCGGCGCCCACAGTTCTGCCGCCTTCACGAATAGCAAAGCGCAGACCTTCTTCAATAGCAATAGGCGTAATCAAATCAATATCCACCTTGATATTGTCTCCCGGCATTACCATCTCCACGCCTTCCGGAAGCTTCACAATACCGGTCACGTCAGTGGTACGGAAATAAAACTGGGGTCTGTAGCCGTTGAAAAACGGGGTATGCCGGCCACCCTCTTCTTTACTAAGCACATACACTTCCGCGTTAAACTTGGTGTGGGGCTTGATGCTGCCTGGCTTAGCCAGTACTTGACCGCGTTCGATTTCTTTTCTGTCCACGCCGCGCAGTAAACAACCCACGTTGTCACCTGCTTCTGCGTAGTCAAGCAGTTTGCGGAACATTTCTACGCCGGTTACTACTGTTTTTCTCGGCTCATCCTGCAAACCAACGATTTCTATGGCATCACCGATTTTCACCTGGCCGCGCTCCACTCTTCCCGTGGCTACTGTACCGCGTCCGGTAATGGTGAATACGTCTTCTACCGGCATTAAGAAAGGCTTATCTTTATCGCGCATCGGGGTGGGAATGTATTCATCTACCGCATCCATCAGTTCCCATACTTTGCCGCACCATTCGCATTCTCTTTTGCCGCAGGCGCATTCTAAAGCTTTTAAGCCGGAACCTGCGATGATCGGTGTGTCATCTCCGGGAAATTCATACATGGAAAGAAGCTCTCTTACTTCCATATCTACCAACTCTAACAGTTCAGGATCATCTACCATGTCAGCCTTGTTCAAGAATACTACGATGTAGGGTACACCTACCTGTCTGGATAAGAGGATATGTTCTCTGGTCTGCGGCATCGGGCCGTCCGCCGCTGACACTACCAGGATTGCTCCGTCCATTTGCGCTGCGCCGGTAATCATGTTCTTTACATAGTCGGCGTGTCCCGGGCAATCTACGTGCGCATAGTGGCGCTGGCTGGTTTCATATTCTACGTGCGCTGTGTTGATGGTGATGCCGCGTTCTCTTTCTTCAGGAGCGTTATCGATTTCGTCATATTTCTTAACTGTAGCCTGGCCTACTGTAGCTAAACATACGGTTATTGCCGCTGTCAATGTGGTCTTGCCATGGTCTACGTGACCGATTGTGCCAATGTTAACGTGCGGTTTAGTCCGCTCAAATTTTGCTTTTGCCATTGGTTCTTCCTCCTTTTATCAAATTCTTAAATCATCTAGAGGCCGCTTAAATTGTGCTCATCATACCAAGATTGTTTCCACTTTTTCATAAAATATACCAACAAGGCAAATACATATATATTTCTACATATATCGCTTAAAATCCTTCAAACAATCCGAGAAAGGAATATAAAAAAACACCCTCCGGCAAACAGAAAGTGTCTTCTGGTAGCGGCGGCTGGATTTGAACCAGCGACCCTACGGGTATGAACCGTATGCTCTAGCCAACTGAGCTACACCGCCATACTATGGAGCCACTGACCGGGATTGAACCGGGTTACCTCATCCTTACCAAGGATGCGCTCTACCTATTGAGCTACAGCGGCATTTGGTTGCGGGGGTAGGACTTGAACCTACGACCTTCGGGTTATGAGCCCGACGAGCTACCAACTGCTCCACCCCGCGACGACTTTTTGATTATACTATAAGATATTAACAAAAACAAGCTTTTTTAAATATTTTTTTATACTTGGTGGAGGAGGTAGGATTCGAACCTACGAAGGTGTCTACCGGCAGATTTACAGTCTGCTCCCTTTGGCCGCTCGGGAACTCCTCCGAACATTTAAATCTGGAGCTGGCGATGGGACTCGAACCCGCAACCTGCTGATTACAAATCAGCTGCTCTGCCAATTGAGCTACGCCAGCTTACTTAATACTGCATAGTGAACTGAGCACAATATAAATTTTAGCAAATTTATTTACTCATGTCAACAGTATATAGGCTGTAAATTTTTGTTGCTTACTGCCGGTCGCTTGAGCAGCACAGCAACATATTATTAATTTAAACCCAAATTTTATTATTATATTTCTCTTTTTTCTAAATATCTTTCCAGTTTTCTTTTAACCCTTTGAAGCGCATTATCAATAGACTTTACGTGCCGCTTTAAATCCTCAGCTATCTCCTGGTATGATTTACCCTCCAGGTAAGACATCAGCACTTTCCACTCCAGTGAGCTTAAAATTTCCCCCATTTTCTCTTCAATATCATCAAATTCTTCTCTGCTAATAATAAGTTCTTCAGGATCAGTAATTTTTGTTCCTGATATCACATCCAACAGCGTCCGATCCGAATCATCATCATAAATGGGCTTGTTTAAGGAAACATAGGAATTAAGAGGAATGTGTTTTTGTCTGGTTGCTGTTTTAATAGCCGTAATAATTTGCCTTGTTATGCACAACTCAGCAAATGCCCTAAATGAAGAAAGTTTGTCCATACGAAAGTCACGAATAGCCTTATACAAACCGATCATACCCTCTTGGATAATATCCTCACGATCCGCACCAATTAGAAAATAAGACCGGGCTTTAGCTCGCACAAAATTTTTATATTTATTAATTAAATACTCCAACGCGATATCGTCACCTTCACGAGCAAACTCAACAACATCTTCGTCGATTAACACCTCGAAACCGGCGATTTCTTCTCTTTGAGCAGAAATTATCACTATAATCCCCCGCTTCTATACAGCTTTTCCAACACGACAGGAAACTACGACATTTGCTAACTGATTATTTATATCGGGGCAAAAATTTATAATAGATTCTAGAAAGAACTTTACTTTATAAGCACACGTTTTATTATACTGTATAATGAATTAGCTAGTCAAGATATAAAAATAAGGTATATCCGAGCTATTTCAGAACTTTTTTCTCCGCAATTTTTCCAATAAATCACGAACACTTTCATTTAGCCTGTTTTCAAGGTATCCCTCAGTGGGAAGATTTATTGAATATTCAGACATATTTTTTTGACGTATCTTTTTAACCTGTTCCCATAATTCCCTCGGTGTCATCCGGTAAGCCCCGCGACCAAATATGATTCTTTGTTCATCCCAATCGGAAGTTACTACATAAACCTTACCGAGCTTAATTAAATCTCCGGTTATTCTTTCGATTAGCGCATCTGCGGTTTCCCCTTGCTGGGTATATAGTATTTCAATACCGTTAACCTGTTCCTGTCGTTGCGTGATATTTTTCACCTGGTGGGCATCAAAAACAACTTTAATCAGTTGCCCTGACAGGGCTGAGTGACTGGCCATTATATCGACAAGTTTAACTCTGGCATGCTCTAGGCTTGTATCGGACAGTCTTGCTAATTTGGGCCAAGTATATATTACATTATACCCATCAATAACCAGGTACTCTTTCATTTCACCCGGAACTCCTCTGGCGAACCACCTCATAGGCTAATAGAGCAGTTGCAACCGATGCGTTCAAGGAACTTATTTTCCCCTGCATAGGCAATCTCACCAGAAAATCACACTTTTCTTTTACCAGGCGCCCCAGACCTTTTCCTTCGCCCCCAATTACTATAGCAATAGGCCCGCTCAAGGGCGCTTCCCAATACACCTTGTCACCTTCCATATCAGCCCCGGCAACCCATATGCCATTCTCCTGCAAGATTTTTATTGACTGCACAAGGTTAGTTACTCTGGCCACAGGCACATATTCCACCGCACCTGCCGAAGACTTAGCTACCACCGGTGTTAGCAACGCAGAACGTCGACGGGTTACTACCACGCCGTGAACGCCTGCGGCATCAGCAGTACGGATTATGGCTCCCAAATTATGCGGGTCCGTAATTTCGTCCAGCATAATAATAAATGGCTCCTGCTCACCTGCACGGGCGAGGATATCCTCTAACTCCACATACTCTTTGGCTGCTGCGTAAGCAGCTACACCCTGATGTACAGCTTCCGCAGATATCTTTTCCAAAGCAGTCCTGTCTACCTCTTGTACAGGAATACCGTTCTGCCTGGCTAAGCTGCATATTTCCGCAAGTGAACCGGATAATTTACCTTTAGCCACCAGCACCTTGTTAATGGGTCGCTGTGATTTTAAAGCTTCCTTAACAGGGTTACGACCCACTATCACGTCACTCAAGTTTTTCACCCTTTCCACCGGTACTGCTGAGAAATCATTAGCTCGGAAATCATTTTAAGCGACTTTCGAGCAGCCACAGGCACTTGTGCTCGTCGGAAATTATGCAGTACCACCTTAACATATCCACAAATCCATCATAAGCATGATTTCCTGGAGTATAAAAAGAGTTGTACTAAATTATTAATGCGCTTTTAAGCTTTATTATTCCTAATAGTTTATTTATTGGTTTATGGTTTATCTATAACCGAAAAAACCTTTTCCAAAAGCTCTGATAAACGAGAAAAATCTCCTCTTAGGTATAGATATCCAATCAGACTCTCTAAGGCAGTGCTATAGCCGTATTCCTCCTGTGATACACCTTTTGGACAGTGGCCCGGCTTGGCATTGCGCCCCCGCCTAATTACATCCAGTTCATCATTCTGCAAAATAGTCTCTAAATTATGTAGGACGCCTGCCTGAGCAGAAGCTCTTACATAATGTACCGCTGAACGATGCAGTTTATGCACCGTGCATAAACCCTTTCTGATTAGATACTCACGCACGGCCAGTTCATATACAGCATCTCCGAGATATGCCAAGACTAAAGAAGGCAGCAATTCAGGTCGCTCTGAAGACTGTCTCTTATCTGCAATATTCCCGTTTAATTTTTCGAACGTCATAGCCTATGCCTGCTTCTTCCAACGGGTACCCTGCGGCGTATCTTCCAGAATAACATTAATATCTTTCAAAGCATCCCTTATTCGATCAGATAAAGCCCAGTTCTTATTCTTTCTGGCTTCATTTCTAATGTCCAGCAACATTTGCATAACTGCTTCCAGCATTCCGTCACCTGATTCATCAACAGGGGTAACCAGCGGATATCCTGTACACAAATCTTCTTTAAAAATACCCAGCACTTGGTTAAATAATTTAAATAATTCCGCAGCCTGCAGCAAACATGCTTTTTCCTGCTCACTGATTTTAGGGCCTAAACTCTGCACCAATATATTAGTTTCCTTTGCCAATTCAAATAATGACCCCACTGCCAGTGCGGTGTTAAAGTCATCCTCCATGGCCTGCTCGAAAGAGGTCTTAATTTTTATAAACGCCTTCATTGAGCTGTGTCTTGTATCAATAATTGAAGTTACCCGCGCAGGCTTTTCTTTTGCATTTATCATTGAAAAATCTACCCCAGCTCTTTGGCAGGCCTCACCAAGAAGCTGTATGCTGGTCCTTATACGATCTAAACCCTTTTCAACCACTGCCAACTTCTCGTCATCAAAATCCAGCGGACTCCGGTAATGTGTTCCTAAAAGAAAAAATCTTACCACTTCGGGCGAAAACTTATCCAATATCTCTCGTACCAGAAAGAAGTTTCCCAGTGATTTAGACATTTTCTCCTGATTAACTGTAATAAATCCATTATGCAGCCAGTAGCGGGCCAACGGTTCACCTGTAGCAGCCTCAGACTGCGCAATTTCGTTCTCGTGGTGAGGAAAAATCAGGTCCGCTCCTCCACCGTGCATATCAAAATTTTCTCCCAGATATTTAAGTGACATTGCGGAACATTCTATATGCCAGCCCGGTCTTCCCTGCCCCCAGGGACTATTCCAGGAGGGTTCGCCTGGTTTTGCCGCTTTCCAGAGAGCAAAATCCATCGGATCCCGTTTCTTTTCATTGACCTCCACCCTGGCTCCTGCCAACATGTCTTCAAGTGCCCGCCCAGACAACTTACCGTAATCTTTGAATCGGCGTACCTCAAAGTATACATCACCGTCAGACTGATAAGCAAACCCTTTTTGCACCAGTTTCTCCACCAACTCAATTATTTCCGCCATATGGTCGGATACCTTGGGGTGAATATCTGCCATCATAACATTTAACGAGGTGGCATCAATATAGTATTCTTCCGTATATTTAAAGGCAAGTGCTGAAGGATCCAGCTTCTCTTCAGCAGCACGTTTAATTATTTTGTCATCTATATCTGTAAAATTCTGCACATATAATACTTGGTAACCCTTATAGATTAAATATCTGCGCACGGTATCAAAAAATACCAGTGGCCGGGCATTGCCCAAGTGGATAAAATTATACGTGGTAGGTCCGCATACATACATACTGACCCTGCCCGGTATTGCCGGCACAAATTCCTCCTTCTGCCTGGACAGGGTATTATATAATAACATGGCACACCCTCCTTTTACCACTTTTCCGGTTTAAAGCTCAAGTTTATTGCTTATCCCATCCTTCTTCTCATGCGCTTTAAGCCTGTCTTCCAAATCATTAATTCTACCCTGCATTACCAGCAACATTTCACTTATTGGATCCGGCAATTGATCGTGTCTTAAATCTATATTAGAATGTGTATCCCCTACCCTTTGTCCGTCACGCACCACTATTTTACCCGGCACACCCACTACAGTGCTATTAGACGGCACAGCCTTCAAAACAACTGAGCCCGCCCCTATTTTGGCATTGTCACCCACTTCAAAACTACCCAGGATTCTGGCACCGGCACTAATCACCACATTATTTCCGATAGTCGGGTGGCGCTTGCCCTTTTCCTTGCCTGTGCCCCCCAGAGTAACACCCTGATAAATTGTCACATTATCTCCGATTTCCGTTGTTTCACCTATGACTACGCCTGATCCGTGGTCAATAAAAAGTCCTTCACCAATTTTAGCTCCCGGGTGAATTTCTATTCCGGTTAAAAATCTGGAGATTTGTGATATGAAGCGAGCTAAAACAAACCAGCGCTTCTTGTATAGTGAATGTGCAATACGATGAATCAGGATCGCGTGCAACCCCGGATAACAAAGGATAACCTCCAGTATATTCTTAGCGGCTGGATCACGTTCAAAAACTGCCCTTATTTCGTTTCGCAAACGGTCGAACATTTTTTCACCTGCCAGCGAGCTGATTTCTTTGGGGGACCAGTTATACTAAGCTTTAAGAGAGTCATCCAATCTGGCTAAAGTTACCTCACGGCCAAACAACGGAATCACCTGGTACAACTCGGGACCGTGAGTTTTGCCGGTCAAAGCAATTCTTATCGGCACATACACCAGTTTACCCCCAAGACCCAACTCCTTTGTTATAGCTTTCAAAGTCTTTTTAATAGCACCTTCCGTTATATCATCTTTCTCCATAGAGGATATTTTATCCCGCAAGCAGCTCAAAACGACCGGTGCCTGCTCCTGACGCAAAATGTCCCACGCGGCTTCATCATAGATAATTTTCTCTTTAAAAAACAAGTCTGCATATAAGGGGACTTCACTCAAACAGGATATATAATCCCTTACGACAGACATTAATTTCTTTAACCAGCTAAATTGTTCCTGTGAAACATCCCCAACCAGATAACCCGCACTTTTCAAGAAAGGCACGGCCAGTTCAGTTATCCGATCTATGTCGGCATTGCGAATATAATAACCATTCAACCAATTCAATTTTTCCATGTTAAAGACTGCCGGGTTTTTTGCTACCCGGTCCAGCGAAAACTGTTTTTTCAACAGATCCAAAGTAAATATTTCTTCTTCGCCACCCGGTGACCAACCCAGTAAAGCCAGAAAATTAACCAGTGCCTCCGGCAGATAGCCCAACGAAATATATTGTTCTATAGAAGTAGCACCATGCCGCTTGCTCATTTTAGACCGATCCTGTCCAAGAATCAGTGATATATGGGCAAACTGCGGCACTTCCCAACCTAAAGCCTGGTACAAAAGGATTTGCCTTGGGGTATTGGATAAGTGTTCTTCCGCTCTGATAACATGAGATATTTTCATATAATGGTCGTCAACAACCACAGCAAAATTATAAGTAGGTATTTGATCTGATTTTAATATAACAAAATCGCCAATACCCTCACATTCAAAAGAGACGTTTCCCCTAACCTGATCATTAACTGTAATTACCTGTCCGACTGGAACCCTAAATCTCAATACAGGCTTTCGACCTTCCGACTCGTAACGACAACGGTCTTCAGCGGTTAAATTTCTGCATTTACCTAAATAGCGTGGCAATTCCCCTCGTGACATCAAGTCTTCTCTTTCTGCGGCCAATTCTTCTTCCGAACAGTAGCAATAATAAGCATTTCCGCTATCCAGCAGGGTTTTAATGCAGGAATGATAAATCCCCAGGCGTTCTGTCTGGCGATAAGGGCCGTTTTCACCACCCACTTCGATTCCCTCATCCCAATCCATGCCCAACCATTTCAGGGAATTTAAAATATTCTCTTCCGAAGCGCGTGAAGATCGCTCCAAATCAGTATCCTCAATACGTACCAGAAAAACTCCGTTATTGTTACGGGCAAACAACCAATTAAAAAGCGCTGAACGCGCTCCCCCTATATGTAAAGGCCCGGTAGGACTGGGCGCAAATCTTACACGAATACCGGACAAAATAAACATCTCCCTTACTGCATTATCTAGTCTGTTATTATACCATTGCCAGACCTGACAGGCAACTTTTACAATCTAATTATATGCTATACAATAATACTGACGAATACGAAGCGATTCCCTCACCGGCACCGGCAAAGCCCAGGCCCTCCGTAGTTGTTGCCTTAATATTTACCTGATCGGAGCTTACTTGCAAAACAGCCGCAATGTTATCTGTCATTCCGGGAATAAAAGCAGCCAGTTTTGGCTTTTGAGCAACAATTACTGAATCAATATTTCCCACTTTATAGCCTTTATTTGTTATAATTCGCAGCACCTCCGACAACAAGAGCAAACTGGAAGCATCTTTATATCTAGAATCTTGATCAGGAAAATGACGTCCTATATCGCCCGCTGAGGCTGCTCCCAGCAGCGCGTCCATCATAGCGTGCACCAGCACATCAGCATCAGAGTGACCAAGCAAACCCAATTCATAGGGTATGTTTACACCGCCCAGCACCAGGAGTCGCCCCGGCACCAGACGGTGTACATCATAACCAAAACCGATTCTCATTTATGCTTTCTCCTGTTTAAAATAGCCTCGGCTATTATCATATCCTCCGGGGTTGTGATTTTAATATTCTCATAAGATCCTTCAATAACCCTTACCTGTTGTCCGCTGACTTCCACCAGCGAAGCATCATCAGTAGCCTCAAAGCCGTGCCGGCGCGCCTTTTGGTGTGCATTCATAATTATATCATATTTAAAAACCTGTGGTGTCTGAGTTAACCATAATCTCTCACGGGGTAAAGTCCGCACTACTTTATTATACTCATTTACCAGCTTTACAGTATCCTTTGGCGGCACGGCCAGAGTGGCCGCACCATTTACAGCCGCTGCCTCCAGCAAGGCATCAATTTCGTTGCCCTCGAACAACGGGCGAACGCCATCATGTATTATTACCAGGTTTGTCCCTTGCGGTAATGCAAGCAACCCGTTATATACGGATTCCTGCCTGCTCGCACCGCCGGCAACTACGGCCTGTACTTTAGATCTTCCGTGTATGGGAATAATATTCTCCAGACAAAAAGACTCGTCTCCGGGACTAACCACTAAAATAATATTGTTAACCGCCGGCATTCCAATAAAGGTCTCAATTGCGTAAGAAAGAATAGGTTTACCTTGCAAGCTGAGGTACTGCTTTCTTGTATCAGTCCCCATGCGTAAACCCTGTCCCGCGGCTGTTATAATCGTGCTAATTAGACTCAAAATAATTCACCTCGTTATAAGACAACTGCCCACCACCGTTTTCACCTTTTTTAAGCTCATTTTTGGACTTGGCAAAAATCATCCGCCCCGCAGCTGTCTGAAGAACACTGGTAACCACAACCACAATTGTTTGTCCTATATATTTTCTACCCCCGTCAACTACTATCATAGTACCGTCATCAAGATAAGCCACACCCTGGCCGGATTCCTTGCCATCCTTTACAACCTGCACCACCATCTCTTCTCCTGGCAATACAATCGGCTTAACAGCATTGGCCAGCTCATTAATATTTAATACCTTAACACCGTGCAATTCGGCAACTTTATTCAAATTATAATCATTGGTCATTACCTTAATTCCTAGTTTCTGGGCTAATTTAACCAGTTTCATATCCACCTCGGGGACATTTTCCAAACCACGGGTATTTTCATAAATCTGCACTTTAATATCAGAGTTTTTACGCAGGTTATTCAAAATATCCAAGCCTCTACGCCCCCTGTTTCGCTTCAATAGATCGGGAGAATCAGCAATATGACGCAATTCTTCCAGCACGAAAACAGGTATCATGAGTGTTCCCTCTATAAAGCCGCTGGCACATAAATCAGCAATTCTCCCGTCGATAATCACACTGGTATCTAATATCTTATCGACATTAGCCTTGCTGTCAGATTTTGAGAGCTTTTCCTTACCAAACTTTGGGATAGTGGCAAATAAACCAAATATTTCTTCTCTTTTTTTAACGCCCAAACTCATACCCAGATAACCAAGTAGAATCGCGCCGAGTACTTTTATAACGGAAACCCATCCCCAGTTGGGGAGAATATTAAAAAATAAACTAGCAATTATAAGTCCAGTAATCAAGCCAATGGATCCCATGACAAGATCCTGCGTTGGAGTTTTTTGAAAATAACGTTCTATCTTAGCTGTTGCCCAAACCGTACTTTTTATTATCCAAGGAGCTGCCAAAATCCCAACAACTACCCCAATCAGAGTAGCCAGAGCGAATACTCCCACTCTTAAGTTTAATGAGGAACCGGAAAAATCTATAATTCCTGACTCTACAACATAGTACCCGGAAAAAAATCCACCCGCCGCAAAAAGAGCTACCAATAAAAAGAACACCACTCTTTTAACCATTCCCACACCCCCTTTCCAACCAAATTCAGGCAAGGACTACTCATATTATATGTTGTGCAGCAGTGTGCTTCAACAAAAATATAGCGAATTTTACCTCATACTAAAATAAAAATCTTAAATTAATATGAAAATTCATTTGATTTTTAGTTCTTTTGCCAAAAAACAAAAATACGCCAGCAAAACTGACGTATACTAAGCAAAAACCCCGTCAACCAGTGATTGAGCCTTATCTTCTTCCAGTTCTGTTGCCAACACCAATTCACTAATTAAAATCTGACGCGCATTCTCCAGCATTTTTCTTTCCCCGGAGGACAAACCCTTTTCTTTATCCCTCTTAATAAGGTTTCTTACCACTTCTGCAACTTCATAAATATTACCGCTCTTAATTTTTTCCAAATTGGCTCGGTACCTACGGTTCCAGTTGGGGGGCATACTGGTGGATTTATCTGATAAAATTCGCAAAACCATTTGTACATCGTCCCGGGTGATGACCTGTCTCAATCCCACATCCCTACCGTGGTCAATAGGAATCATTACTTTCATATTTCCTATTGGGAGCCTCAAAATATAATAATGCTTTATTTCACCCAGCACTTCTTTTTCCTCAATAGCCTCAATGACTCCGGCACCGTGCATAGGATAGACAACCTTGTCACCAATTTTGAACAATACACTAAGCCCCCTTTATCTAGATACTGATAAAAGTATAACACTGTTTGCCTATCTTGTCAAGAATCTAATATTTTAGCACAGCTATTAAGCAGTGTCAATAATAATTTTTACTAAATGTTAAGTTTGACAGGACAACCTTTTCATCGGTATAATGACCTTAGTAGAAACTGAGCAGAAAACTTTTAAAGAGGGGTGAAACCGTGCTTAAAGATCTGATTTGTGATGAATTTCAAAATACGGTTTCCGAATCACTGGTCTATCACCGGAGCATATTGGATCTTCTATCTAAACTACAGCAAGCCAATGCCAATATTAGCCGGGATGTGATTAAAGCGGTTACTAATTGCGGGTGCCTACAGATTAATGCCCAGAAACAGGCTATTCCCAAGGACACACCTTTAGGCGATTTAAAACGATACTTTCAGACCCACCTGTCCGGCAAAGCCTGTGAGCACTGTCAAGAAAGCATTGAAAATCAAATAGGACAACATTTATTTTATATAGCCGCTATTTGTAACTTGTTAGATATAAATTTATACGATGTTTTTATTAAAAAACAAAAGCAAATGGAGATTTTGGGTATGTTTAATCTTTCTTAGAGATAAAGAAACGACGCGATCATGCGCCGTTTTTTTACGTATGTCTTTCTTGTGTAAGCAATTGCTCCCGATACCTGGACAAGCCTTTTTTTATAGAGCGGGCCCTCACTTCACCGATACCCTCCACTTCATCCAGTTCTTCTATGGTAGCGACCAGTACCTTGGAGAGTGTACCGAATCTTTGGACAAGGTTTTCTATAACGGGGAAAGGCAGCCTTGGTAATTTCTCTAAAATTCGATAACCACGAGGAAATACACTCTGATCCAATATGCCGGAACTACCGGGATAACCCAAAGCACGGGCGATTAAAGAGAGATCCAGCAGATCCTCCGCAGGCCAACTCCCGATTATTTTCATAATACTCTGCGGTGGTTTCTCTTCAAGCACAGTACCGTAGTCCTGTATAACCAAAAACCCTTCCTCGGCTACGTTTGCCAATAATTCTTCCAACTGCATGGTGATTAATCTTCCTTCTGTACCCAACTCACTGATATATTTTTCAATTTCTTTAACAATTCTAAGCACCATTTCTACCCTCTGTATAACCTTGGCTACATCGAATAGGGTCACGACCCCATCATATTCCAATATACTTAAGTTAACCAAAACCTTATCCGATACGGCCCGGTACTTTTCCAACGTTTGTACTGCCTGATTGGCCTTGGTTAAGATTACTCCCAAGTCGCGTAATACATACTTTAAATTGCCTTTATAAACACTGATAACACTTCTACGTTGAGAAATGGCTATCACCAGAGCATTTGTCTGTCTGGCCACCCTCTCTGAGGTCCTGTGCCTAATGCCTGTTTCACTGGAGGGTATGTTTTGACTGGGAATTAGCTGCACATTGGCCGCTAAAATCCGTTTGGCATCCTCACTTAGAACGATTGCACCGTCCATTTTGGCTAATTCATAAAGATTGGCGGAAGAATAGTCGGCATTAATAGCAAAGCCTCCTTCGGCTATATCAAGCACTTCAGGGTAGTCACCCACAACAACCAAACCACCCGTCTTAGCCCGCAGTATATTCTCCAAGCCTTCTCTCAGTGATGTACCTGGTGCCACAAAGCGTAATACTTTTAATAGTTGATCCTCAGCTTTCTCTTCTTTCATTACACAATCCCCCCAGACTGCAAGGCTACTTGAACAGCCTCAGTCACAGTTTTCACTCCCACTGCTTTTGATTTACAATCAATGGCAGGATTTATATTAGCTTCAGGAACTATAGTTTTCTTAAATCCGAGCTCTCCGGCCTCAGACAGTCTTTTTTCTATAGAAGCTACAGGTCTGACCTCCCCGGTAAGGCCAATTTCACCTGCCACAGCCAACCCCAACCCCAATGGGCGATCATGAAAACTGGAGGCTATGGCCAAAGCAATACTCAAATCTACCGCGGGTTCCTCTATTTTCACACCGCCCACAGCATTTACATAAATATCATACTTACTTAATTGGTATCCTAATCTTCTCTCCAAAACTGCTATGATTAAGGCCACCCGATTATAGTCGACACCTGTTGCCATACGCCTGGGCAAACCAAAACCTGTTGGACAAACCAATGCCTGAATCTCTACCAGAAGAGGCCGAGTCCCCTCTATCGTAGGGACTATAACTGAACCGGGTACGGGTACCTGCCAATGCTGCATGAATAAAGAACTGGGATTAGTTGCTTCAATTAAACCATTACCTGCCATATTAAAAATACCTATTTCATTGGTCGAACCAAAACGATTTTTAACTCCTCTCAGCAAGCGGAAAGACTGGTGCCTCTCTCCCTCAAAATACAAAACAGCATCTACCATATGCTCAAGCACTTTAGGACCGGCAATTGCCCCGTCCTTTGTCACATGACCGACCAAAAAAATAGCTGTGTCCATCATTTTTGCCAGCCTCATTAGCTGTGAGGCACACTCCCTAACTTGACCAACACTGCCGGGAGAAGAAGAGAGGCTTTCTTTATATATTGTCTGAACCGAATCAATTATAACCAAAAATGGCTTGCGCTCTTTTATCTGCAATTCAACCCGGTCCACATTATTTTCCGCTAAAAGCAATACGTTTTCGCTTATGGAATTAAGCCGCTCCGCCCGCAAACGAACCTGCTGCATTGATTCCTCACCACAGACATATATGACTTCCCTATTATCTTTGCCTATTAAAAAAGCTACCTGCAAAAGAAGCGTGGATTTGCCTATACCAGGCTCACCGCCCAATAAAATTAAAGAGCCCGGCACAATGCCACCACCCAATACGCGATCCATTTCCTTAATACCGGTAGGTATGCGATTTTCTGCATATAGCAGTACCTCTGTTAACAAAACCGGCTGCCTGACAGGCTCTGTTTTCCCCCGCAGAACCGCACCCGCACTTTTAACGGGCATCTCTTCCACCATAGAATTCCAAGCCTCACAAGACGGGCAGCGACCTACCCAACGAGGGCTTTGACTACCACATTCCTGGCAGCAATAGATGGTCTTTTGTTTCATAAACACACGTTCTCCAATACCAAATATAAATTCATTATAACATTTAGCAACTCCTGTAACAAGAAAGTCATGAGGGTGAATTTGGTAATAGAATAAAGATAATTTAATAGGTTATTAAATAAAAGCACCCTGAGAAAGGGCGCTTTTATTTTTTCTCAATTAAAATCTCGCCATCCACCACATTGAGTACAACATGTTCTCCTTTTTTAACCGCTCCTTTTAATAATTCTTCGGATAGTCTATCCTCAACCTGTTTTTGAATCTCACGGCGCAGGGGGCGGGCACCATATGTTTCATCAAAGCCCTTACTGGCTAAGAGTTCTTTAGCTGCTTCCGTCGCTTCCACTTTGATTTCGTTTTCCGCCAATCGGCCAAGCACATCTTTTAGCATCAGACCGACAATTTCATTTAGATGTTTCTGCTCTAAGGAGTGGAACACAATAGTCTCATCCACCCTATTGAGAAATTCCGGCCGAAAAGTTTTACGCAATTCCTGGGTAACATCGCCCTTCATTTTACTATAGCTGTCATTTTCGGCGGTTTGAAAACCAAGCGAGCCAATCTTTCTTATATGACTTACTCCGACATTAGAAGTCATAATAATAACAGTATTGCGGAAATCCACCGCACGACCCTGAGAATCAGTAAGCCGCCCATCTTCCAGAACTTGTAGGAGAATGTTAAAAACATCCGGATGCGCCTTCTCTATTTCATCCAGCAATACTACTGAATAAGGCTTCCTCCTAACCGCCTTGGTCAGTTGACCTCCCTCTTCATACCCTACATAGCCTGGGGGAGCGCCAACCAGCCTGGATACCGCATACTTCTCCATGTATTCAGACATATCTATGCGAATCAAGGCATCATCATCGCCAAAAAGAGCTTCGGCCAGTGCTCTGGCTAACTCAGTTTTGCCCACCCCGGTAGGACCCAGGAAAATAAAGGAGCCTACAGGACGGCCAGGATCTTTTAGGCCTGCCCGTGCACGGCGTACAGCACGGGAAACTGCCCGAACAGCTTCCTCCTGACCGATTACCCTTTGATGCAGTATTTCTTCCATTTTCAAAAGTCTATCCGACTCTTCTTCGGCCAGCTTTTTAACAGGTATACCTGTCCAAGAAGCTACAACATGAGCAATATCTTCTTCACTGACAGCCAGTTCATTGCCGCCTTTTGTTAGATTCCAGGCTTCCCGGCGGTCTTCCAGTTCCTTCTTCAGGGACTGCTCCTGATCCCTTAGCCGGGCCGCTTTTTCAAATTCCTGGCTGTTAATAGCCTCTTCTTTCTCCTTCCGCACCTTTTCCGTTTTACGCTCCAGATCTTTTAAGTCCGGTGGTGCAGTAAAAGCCAGCATACGAACTCTGGAACTTGCTTCGTCCATTAAATCTATGGCCTTATCCGGCAAAAACCGATCTGATATATAGCGGTCAGCCAGCTTAGCTGCATTAACCAGAGCCTCATCACTGATACGAACACGGTGATGGGCTTCATACCTATCTCTTAATCCCTTAAGAATAGCAATGGTTTCTTCCACCGTTGCCTCTTCAACATTAATTGGTTGGAAACGCCGTTCCAGTGCCGCATCTTTTTCTATATACTTGCGATACTCATCCAATGTTGTAGCTCCAATGCATTGCATTTCGCCCCGTGCTAAAGCGGGTTTTAATATATTTGCCGCGTCTATGGCACCTTCTGCGGCACCGGCACCTATCAAAGTATGCAGCTCATCAATAAACAGTACTATGTTGCCCGCTTTAGTAATTTCTTGTGTCACTTTTTTTAAACGGTCTTCAAATTCTCCCCTGTACTTGGTGCCGGCAACCAGAGCAGCTAAATCCAAACTAACGACCCTTTTTGAGAGCAGCGTCTCAGGAACGTTGCCGGAAGATATCCGCTGGGCTAAACCCTCTACAACAGCGGTTTTCCCTACTCCCGGATCACCAAGCAAAACAGGGTTATTTTTAGTTCTGCGGCTTAATACCTGTATAACTCTCTCAATTTCTTTTTCTCTTCCGACTACAGGGTCAAGCTTATCTTCGCGAGCCATTTCTGTCAAATCACGACCGTACTCATCCAGGGCCTTTGTCTGAACATTCCCAGCTTTGCTGCCGCACTGGCCGGAAGCGCAGCCACCCTGCGACGACTGCCCTCCACCCAACATCTGCATAATCATACTGCGTACCTGTTCAATATCAGCACCCAAGGCGTTTAATACCTGTGCTGCCACTCCTTCGCCCTCGCTGATTAATCCCAGCAAAAGATGTTCGGTGCCAACATAATTATGTCCTAAACTCCTGGCTTCAGCTATAGCCAGTTCAAGAACTTTTTTGCCGCGAGGTGTCAGAAACATTTCCTGAGCTACACCTTTGCCTGGACCGACAAGCTGCCCTACCGCTTGGCGAACTGTTTCCGCATCAATATTAAGTGACTCCAACACTTTTGCAGCAACACCCTCACCCTCACGGATTAATCCAAGCAGCAAATGCTCCGTACCGATATATGGAGTAGCCATCCTTTTGGCCTCGTCTTGTGCCAGCACGAATACTTTCTTAGCACGTTCCGTAAATTTATCAAACATAATAGCACCTCCCTTTATTTTATAAAAAACATTATATACTTCCTGACAATTATATCCGACGGAAAATAAGTCAACTTTTAATATGATTGTTAGATAAACCATTAATACATTATAATTGACTGTCTTATCTAACCGTTTAATCTTTCCCTAATTAATTCTGCCCGCAAAATATCCTGATCCACTGTTGTTATTTCTTTGCCTGCTTTTTTTATCAAGTATGCCGGACGCGATAAAACCATTAACTCAGATAGCAGGCCCGTATCTATCCCCTCAATAATATTAAGATCAACACCCAATCTAACATCTGAAAACATACGCATAGTCTCTTCAGCATTAATCATGCGGGCATGTTTCAAAATCCCCAGTGACCGGCAAACACGGTCAGCCAAAAACTCATTCCGTTCTTTCAAGAGTGCCTGGCGGGCAGCCCTCTCCTGAGCCAGAAGTTGTCTTGTAATAGATATAATATTATTTATTATTTCCTCCTCGGCCTGACCTAACGTAATTTGATTGGAGATTTGAAATATATTGCCTAATGCCTGAGTTCCTTCTCCATACATTCCTCGAACAGTTATACCTAACTTAGCAATAGCCGAAAGCACACCGCCAATTTGGTTAGCTAACACCAAACCAGGAAGATGTATCATCACAGAAGCGCGCAAACCGGTTCCAACATTTGTAGGACAGGCTGTCAAATATCCCAGGCGATCGGAATAAGAATAGTCCAGCGTAAATTCCAACCCGTCATCCAATTTATTCATAAGGGACCAGGCGTCTTTAAGCTGCAGACCAGGCAACACACATTGTAAACGAAGGTGATCTTCTTCATTTATCATAATGCTTACCGCCTCATCACTACGCAAAATAACAGCCTTCTTGTTATAGTTATCAAGCAGATCCGGACTAATCAGGTGTTTTTCGACCAGTATACGTCTTTCTACAGGTGTTAATTCACTCATCCAAACCAGTTCCAGCGAGCCAAAACTATTTATAAAATTTTCGTTGCTGACAGCAGCCTTAACTGCATGAATAACTTGTTCGGCATTCTCCACGGGCAGCATATGAGGAAAGGGCCACTGCTTTAGATTACGGGCAATTCTAATTCTGCTGCTGATCACTATATCCGCTTCAGGTGCCGTAGAATCCATCCAGTTGCTGAAAGTATTATTTATTATATCCCTCAAACTCATATCTCTACCCCTTTCGGTAAATGTCCTTCTCCAATAGCCTTATTTGATCACGCAATACAGCAGCCCGTTCAAACTCTTCACGTGCGACACAAGAGGCAAGTTCCGCCTTGAGATTTTCCATTTCTTTTACCAGGCGAATGCTGCCCCCGGTACGCTCCGGCACCTTTCCCGTATGCCTGGAGTTACCGTGAATGCGGCGAAGCAGGGGATCAATTTGCTTGGCTAAATCATCGTAGCAATAGCCGCATCCCAACAGCCCGCTCTTGGCAAACTGTTCACCTGATAAACCGCATTTGCTGCAACTAATATTTTCTCCCGGGGAGGTTTTTAATGAATTCCCATTACCAAATTCATGCTCCAGTAAACCTGCCAAAAAGGTATGCAGGCCAAGCTGAGGAAACCATCCAAAATTATCCATATGCATTTCTTTGGCACATACTTCACACAAACGAATAGTTTTTTTCTTGCCATTTATTATCTCAGTAAACTGAACATTAGCCTGCCTCTCCTGACAGCGTTCACACATCATATTATTCACCTCATTATTTGTTGTCCCTTAAAAGCGAAACAAGCATGGCTTTTAATATTAGGGCTCTTACATTATCACGCCAGGGCAAGTCAACTTTCAGTACATTCCTGTGCATAGCCGCCTTCATCAAACTGGCTTCACGCTGGGTGACAGTGTTCTCCTCCAGCAATCTATTCACTATCCCTTCCGCCGCCGACTGTGAAATTGAATTGCCTATCATCTCAGTTAGATATGTCAAAATGGAAGACGAAGTATCCTCCCTGTTTAACATAAGTTTAACTATGCGTACGAAACCGGCTCCTCCCCGCTGGCTTTCGACCAAAAAACCGTTTTCATAGGTAAATCTCGTGGACAAAACATAGTTTATCTGGGAAGGTACGCATCTAAACTGCTCTGCCAGTTCATTTCTCCTAATTTCGATATATCCTTTAATACTTTCTTTTAGAAGCTGCCTGAGATGCCTTTCAATGAGGTTAGAAAGACTGGACATTTCTATCCACTCCTTTAACTGACTTTGATTGACCTTAACCTTAGTATATCACTTCTATATATATTCTATTCAAATCCGGTTACTGGTTAATTTTTTTATTTAACTAGCTCCTATCTTATTTTTAATCAATAATTCTACGTTTTTCATCTTTTTTGATTTTAAAATTGTTAATGGTCATGATTTTATTTTGATATAATTATTTTAAACGCTTATCAGAAAACAATTTAATTAAGCATGATATTTTATAACCATATTTTAACAAGCAAAATTATTATGTCCAATATATTGTTCTTACAGTCAAAACAGATTATTACACATAAAAAAAAGCTTACTAAACTTAAGTAAGCTTTTTACTGGCTCCCCGAGTAGGACTCGAACCTACAACCTACCGGTTAACAGCCGGTTGCTCCACCATTGAGCTATCGAGGAATATACGCTTTGTTCCATCAAAACTGCACAGCGTGAATATTAAGGTCAAGCGTTCGACCTATTAGTACCGGTCAGCTAAACACATTACTATGCTTACACACCCGGCCTATCTACCTGGTGGTCTTCCAGGGGTCTTATTCTTGCGAAGGGAAACCTAATCTTAAGGTGGGCTTCGCGCTTAGATGCTTTCAGCGCTTATCCCTTCCGGATATAACTACCCGGCATTGCCGCTGGCGCGACAACCGGTACACCAGTGATCCGTCCATCCCGGTCCTCTCGTACTAGGGACAGCTCCTTGCAAGTTTCCTGCGACTGCGATGGATAGGGACCGAACTGTCTCACGACGTTCTGAACCCAGCTCACGTACCGCTTTAATGGGCGAACAGCCCAACCCTTGGGACCTACTACAGCCCCAGGATGCGATGAGCCGACATCGAGGTGCCAAACCTCCCCGTCGATGTGAACTCTTGGGGGAGATAAGCCTGTTATCCCCGGGGTAGCTTTTATCCGTTGAGCGACGGCTCTTCCACTCGATACCGCCGGATCACTAAGCCCGACTTTCGTCCCTGCTCGACCTGTATGTCTCGCAGTCAAGCTCCCTTTTGCCTTTGCACTCTGTGAGCGCGATTTCCAACCGCGCTGAGGGAACCTTTGGGCGCCTCCGTTACTTTTTGGGAGGCGACCGCCCCAGTCAAACTGCCCGCCTGACAATGTCCACCGGCCTGATTCAAGGCCGTATGTTAGAACTTCAATACTGCAAGGGTGGTATCCCAACGTTGGCTCCGCCAAGGCTGGCGCCCTGACTTCTCTGCCTCCCACCTATCCTGTACATGCAATACCAAAATCCAATATCAAGCTGCAGTAAAGCTCCACGGGGTCTTTCTGTCCTATCGCAGTTAGCCGGCATCTTTACCGGCAGTTCAATTTCACCGAGCCCCTCGTTGAGACAGTGCCCAAATCGTTACGCCTTTCGTGCGGGTCAGAACTTACCTGACAAGGAATTTCGCTACCTTAGGACCGTTATAGTTACGGCCGCCGTTTACCGGGGCTTCAATTCAAAGCTTCGAGTTTCCCCTGACCTCTCCTCTTAACCTTCCGGCACCGGGCAGGCGTCAGCTCCTATACTTCATCTTAGCGATTTAGCAGGAACCTGTGTTTTTGGTAAACAGTCGCTTGGGCCTTTTCTCTGCGGCCTCTTCACGCTCCGAATGTTAAATCTTCACGCTAGTGAGGCACCCCTTCTCCCGAAGTTACGGGGTCATTTTGCCGAGTTCCTTAACGAGGGTTCTCTCGCGCGCCTTAGGATTCTCACCCTACCTACCTGTGTCGGTTTGCGGTACGGGCACCAATTAGTCTCGTTAGAGGTTTTTCTTGACAGTATGGGTTCAACCACTTCGGTACTTATTTTCCCTCCCCATCACTTCTCAGGCTTTATGTCAGACGGATTTGCCTGTCTGACGCCCTACGAGCTTGGACGCGCTTTTCCATCCGCGCGCTTGGCCTACCCTCCTGTGTCACCCCATCCTGATAATGACTTTTGGTGGCATAGGATTTTCAACCTATTGTCCATCGCCTACGCCTTTCGGCCTCGGCTTAGGTCCCGGCTTACCCTGGGCGGACGAGCCTTCCCCAGGAATCCTTAGGTTTTCGGCGGGCAGGATTCTCACCTGCCTTTTCGCTTACTTATACCGGCATTCTCACTTCCATACGCTCCACCGCTCCTTACGGTACGACTTCGCTGCATATGGAACGCTCCTCTACCATGTCTTGCGACATCCGTGGCTTCGGTGACATGCTTTAGCCCCGTTACATTTTCGGCGCAGGGCCACTTGACCAGTGAGCTATTACGCACTCTTTGAATGGTGGCTGCTTCTAAGCCAACATCCTGGTTGTCTGTGCAACCCCACATCCTTTTCCACTTAGCATGTCTTTGGGACCTTAGCCGACGGTCTGGGCTGTTTCCCTTTTGACTATGAACCTTAGCACCCATAGTCTGACTCTTGAGTATTCTTTAATCCGGCATTCGGAGTTTGATTGAGTTCGGTAACCGGTGAAGGCCCCTAGCCCAGTCAGTGCTCTACCTCCGGATTTTTTTCTCAAGGCTAGCCCTAAAGCTATTTCGAGGAGAACCAGCTATCTCCGGGTTCGATTGGCATTTCACCCCTACCCACGTTTCATCCGCCTCCTTTTCAACGAAGGTCGGTTCGAGCCTCCACTTTATTTTACTAAAGCTTCACTCTGAACATGGGTAGATCACCCGGTTTCGGGTCTACTCCAACGGACTTGCCGCCCTATTAAGACTTGCTTTCGCTTCGGCTCCGTCTTTTCTGACTTAACCTTGCCCGTTAGATGTAACTCGCCGGTCCGTTCTACAAAAAGTACGCCGTCACACTTTTAACGTGCTTCGACTGGCTTGTAAGCATACGGTTTCAGGTTCTTTTTCACTCCCCTTCCGGGGTGCTTTTCACCTTTCCCTCACGGTACTAATCACTATCGGTTGCTGCAGGTATTTAGCCTTGGGAGGTGGTCCTCCCTGTTTCCCACGGGGTTCCTCGTGTCCCGCGGTACTTGGGATCCACTCTAAACTTCTCGCCTTTTCGCCTACAGGGTTGTTACCTTTTATAACGGGCCTTTCCAGGCCGCTTCGGCTAAAGCAATGGTTTGTGATGAGTGTCCCGCTACCCCTAATCTGCAAGCAGTTTAGGTTTTGGCTGGTCCCTTTTCGCTCGCCGCTACTCGGGGAATCGCTGTTGCTTTCTTTTCCTCAGGGTACTAAGATGTTTCAGTTCCCCTGGTGCCCTCCTATAACCTATGGATTCAGTTATAGGTGACGAGGGTTTGCCTCGCCGGGTTGCCCCATTCGGATATCCACGGATCGTTGCCTGCTTGCGGCTTCCCGTGGCTTTTCGCAGCTTGCCGCGTCCTTCTTCGGCCTGCAGCACCTAGGCATTCGCCGTATGCTCTTTTTTGCTTGACCTATCTTTTGCGCTTGAGAGTTCTATTTGTGTTACTAAATAGAGCTTTTCTTTTGCTTCACGCTGTGTAGTTTTCAAAGAACAATATTAATAAATTTTTATGGTGGAGATGAGCGGAATCGAACCGCTGACCCCCTGCTTGCAAGGCAGGTGCTCTCCCAGCTGAGCTACACCCCCATAATCAATATTTGAAGTTCAACGTTAGAGATTCGATTAAAACCACTCGATTCTCAACATACTGCTTCAAACCATAAACCCCAATTTCTATGCAATTACTATTAAGAATAAGCAACATTCTCATCTTTCAATATACAAAGATCTTTTCGAACTTTGAATTTTGAGAAATGGTGGGCCTAGGTGGACTTGAACCACCGACCTCACGCTTATCAGGCGTGCGCTCTAACCAACTGAGCTATAGGCCCGAAATTTCACACCGTTAGCAACGGCGAAGGATACTTTATCACTTGCTTTTCCCTAAACCAATGCACAAATACCGGATAATTTTCAGTTTATTTCTTGCAGTGAACTACCCCCGCTTACATTCCACTAAGAAGCGGGGGCTTCCAAAGGAACATCAACGAGCGTTTCCTGATTCATCAGCCACGGCCTACCGTTACAAAGAGCAATAGGTCTTACACGGCCTCCAGCAGGCATGATTTCGGGCGGTCCCCGCCCTACAAACTATAATCTAAGCCGCCATTCATCCCACCACCTTAGAGGTGAGGGAATTCTGGCGGGGTTTGGTTAAATAACCCCTGTTTAAGGGGTAAAATTAGTTTCCGGCAACGTCTTACTCTCCCAGGGGGTAACCCCAAGTACCATCAGCGCTGAAGAGCTTGACTTCCGTGTTCGGGATGGGAACGGGTATGACCTCTTCGCTATTGCCACCGGAAAAAGCCTCTCAAAACTAAACAGTTTGTCGATGGATGTCGACCAATATTGAGAAGTGGTAGGTAAGAAATTAGCTGTGAGAGTTCTCATCACCATTTACTTGCCTCTGCTTCCAATATCCTTAGAAAGGAGGTGATCCAGCCGCACCTTCCGATACGGCTACCTTGTTACGACTTCACCCCAATCACCGACCCCACCTTCGACGGCTCTCTCTCTTGCGAGTTAAGTCACCGGCTTCGGGTGTTGCCGACTTTCGTGGTGTGACGGGCGGTGTGTACAAGGCCCGGGAACGTATTCACCGCAGTATGCTGACCTGCGATTACTAGCGATTCCGACTTCATGTAGGCGAGTTGCAGCCTACAATCCGAACTGGGACCTGTTTTTAGGGGTTGGCTCTACTTCACAGTTTCGCTTCCCTCTGTTCAGGCCATTGTAGTACGTGTGTAGCCCAAGACATAAGGGGCATGATGATTTGACGTCATCCCCACCTTCCTCCGTTTTGTCAACGGCAGTTCTGCCAGAGTTCCCACCCTAAGTGCTGGCAACTGGCTGTAGGGGTTGCGCTCGTTGCGGGACTTAACCCAACATCTCACGACACGAGCTGACGACAACCATGCACCACCTGTCTCCGTGTGCAAGTAAACTTGCAAGACCATGTTTCCACGGCGGTCACGGGATGTCAAGCCTTGGTAAGGTTCTTCGCGTTGCGTCGAATTAAACCACATACTCCACCGCTTGTGCGGGCCCCCGTCAATTCCTTTGAGTTTCAGTCTTGCGACCGTACTCCCCAGGCGGAGTGCTTATTGTGTTAACTGTGGCACCGAGGGGGTCGATACCCCCGACACCTAACACTCATCGTTTACGGCGTGGACTACCAGGGTATCTAATCCTGTTTGATCCCCACGCTTTCGCGCCTCAGTGTCAGTTACAGGCCAGGAAGCCGCCTTCGCCACTGGTGTTCCTCCTAATATCTACGCATTTCACCGCTACACTAGGAATTCCGCTTCCCTCTCCTGCACTCAAGTCTACCAGTTTCAGAAGCAGTCTCCAGGTTGAGCCCGGAGTTTTCACTTCTGACTTAATAAACCACCTACTCGCCCTTTACGCCCAGTAATTCCGGACAACGTTTGCCACCTACGTATTACCGCGGCTGCTGGCACGTAGTTAGCCGTGGCTTCCTCTTATTGTACCGTCATTTTTCCTTGCTGTTTACAAGAAATCTGTTCGTCCAATATCACAGAGCTTTACAATCCGAAGACCTTCTTCGCTCACGCGGCGTTGCTCCGTCAGGCTTTCGCCCATTGCGGAAGATTCCCCACTGCTGCCTCCCGTAGGAGTCTGGACCGTGTCTCAGTTCCAGTGTGGCCGATCACCCTCTCAGGCCGGCTACCCATCGTCGCTTTGGTGGGCCGTTACCCCACCAACTGGCTAATGGGACGCGGATTCATCTGTAAGCGGCAGCATTGTAAAGAGGCCGCCTTTTCTCTTTTCACCATGCGATAAAAAGAGGTTATCCGGTATTAGCACCGGTTTCCCGGCGTTATTCCTGTCTTACAGGCAGATTATCCACGCGTTACTCACCCGTCCGCCACTAAGTTAAGGAAAAAGTAAACTCTTTTCTTAACTCCGTTCGACTTGCATGTGTTAAGCACGCCGCCAACGTTCGTCCTGAGCCAGGATCAAACTCTCCGTTAAATATGTGAAAAGTTTGATTGCTCATTAAAATTGGCTTATAGATTTTCGTTAAAAGTTAAAACTTTTGACGAGGTATGTTAAATTTCATCCATCTTACACTGTTTAGTTTTCAAAGACCTTATTTATCCCTCGAAGCAAAATACTATCATATGCTAACCCTGTTGTCAATAGAACTTTAATTTTATAATTTTCAGTCCCGACTGACAGAAATTATATTAACATAGATAACACAGCTTTGTCAAGCAGCAATTTATATAGTTTGCAAATCTTTTTTAACCTTTCAGAACAAAAAAATAAGAGTAGCTAAATGCTACTCTCGTGGCTTTAGTAATGGAAAAAGAATAATATCCCTGATTGAGGCAGCATTAGTTAAAAGCATAACCAGGCGATCTATACCTATACCAAGCCCCCCAGCCGGGGGCATTCCATACTCCAGGGCTTGGATATAATCTTCATCCATCATATGAGCCTCATCATCACCACTGCGTCTTTGTTCAACTTGCTTTTGAAATCTGGCTTTCTGATCAATAGGATCATTTAACTCAGAAAATGCATTGGCCATTTCCCTGCCATATATGAAAAGTTCAAAACGATAGGTAAGACTGGCATCATCATCTTTTTTCTTAGCCAACGGTGATATCTCTACCGGATAATCAATAATAAAAGTTGGTTGAATTAGTTTAGGCTCCACCATTTCCTCGAAAACTTTATTTAAAACTTCTCCCCAGGTATCGGAAGGCTGCACCACACCTAATCCCAGGCCCTGCGCTGCTTTAACTGCTTCCTGATCAGACTTGAGCATGGAAAAATCCAAACCACTGTATTTTTTCACTGCCTCTAGCATGGGCATTCTATTCCAGGGAGGAACTAGATTGATCTCCTGCTCCTGATAACTAATAACAGGAGTCCCGTTCACTCTTAAAGAAGTGTTATACACTAAATATTCGGCCATCTCCATCATGTCATAATAATCAGCATAAGCCTGGTAAAGCTCCAACATAGTAAACTCAGGATTATGCTTGGTAGAAATACCTTCATTGCGAAAGTTGCGGTTTATTTCATACACTTTATCAAAACCACCAACTAAAAGTCTTTTCAAGTATAATTCAGGAGCTATGCGCAAATAAAGTTCCATATCAAGCGCATTATGATGGGTAATAAAAGGACGTGCGGCAGCACCACCGGCAATTGACTGCATCATCGGGGTCTCCACCTCTAGAAAACCCTTTTCATCCAATAGATTACGAATACAACGAACTATCTGACTCCTTGCTACAAACTGATTTTTAACTTCCGGGTTAACTATTAAATCCACGTACCGCTGTCTGTATCGCAGCTCTACATCTCTTAGGCCATGCCATTTTTCGGGCAAAGGCCTAAGAGATTTAGAAAGTAAGGTCAAGACCTGTATCTCAACCGTGATTTCACCCTTCTGTGTTCTAAAAACCTTACCTTTAACACCTATTATGTCTCCAATATCCAACTTTTGAAAGAGCTCGTAATCTTCTGAACCAAGGTTATTCAGCCTACCATATACCTGGATACTTCCGGCAGTATCCTGCAAATTAGCAAACCCAGCCTTCCCATGACCCCGCTTAGCCATCAGACGGCCGGCAACAGAAACTTCCTGCCCTTCATACTGCTCGAAATTGTTTATAATCTCTGCTGAGCAATGAAGCCGATCGTATTTGTCCCCGTAGGGATGATAACCCTTATCAATCAGTTCCTGCAGTTTTTCCCTGCGCACACGCATTAATTCACTTAATTCATTGAGATTTTCTGCGGAACTTAGTTCTTCTTCGATACTCAATTACAAAACCTCCAAACAAGCCTATGCAATTATATCCATAATTTCGTATTTCAATATGCCGGCAGGTACGTTAACCTCTACCACACTTCCCTTTGGTTTACCTAAGATAGCTTTACCAACCGGGGATTCGTTTGATATTTTACTTGCACCAGGATCTGCCTCAACAGAACCAACAATAGTATACTCAAATTCATCACCGAATTCCAGATCTTTCAACAAAACCTTAGAGCCAATATGCACTGCTTCAATATCGATATTTTCATCGTCAATAATTTTAGCGTTGCGCAGCATTTTTTCCAGGGTTAAAATCCGTCCCTCAATAAATGCCTGCTCATTCTTAGCATCTTCATATTCGGAGTTTTCACTTATATCACCAAATTCAATAGCCTGCTTAATACGTGCGGCAATTTCCCTACGACGAACTGATTTTAACTGTTCAAGTTCTTCTTCAAGGTTTTTAAGACCCGCAACTGTCAGGATAACTTCTTTTTCTTTCATAATCCCAACCTTCTCCCTACTCATTTTTAATGCCGGTGTTTAATCAACCATTGCTTAAAGAATTAAACCCTATTATCCCCCAATAGCCCTGTAAAAAACGACTTTAAAAAATGTCGGCTATTTATATACTTCTCCTCACCAATCCTAAACATTATAAAAAGCCGCTTTTAGTTTGTCAAGATTTTCTTACCCCATCTAACAGTTAAGGAAGGTTACTCACTACCTGTGGTTTTTTGATCTGGGAGCAATTTTTTATAAAGGCTTTTTGCTTAATTGCTTTAATTTCTTCCAAAGAAACCGCCTTCTCAAAACTTCTGAAACCGGCTACCTTAAACCCATGCTTATTCGCCAGTCTCTCTATCTCCTCAATCTGTTCCAGAGTCAAATCCCTTCCCAAAGTAAAAGATTCATAGCGGCCCTCCAGGGCTAAAATCATTGTTTCAGCCATACAAGCATACGCTGTGCCTTCGGGAAAGCCAAAATTAAAATTAAAATTAACCCCATGGGGGACTTCCACTATACCACCTTCTATGACCAGTACGTCATCTCTTTCTTCCGCTACTTTTTTCGAGACATTTCGCGGGCGGGAAACATCGCAAACAACTGCACCGGGCTTCAAGTCGCCGGGGCCGATAATAGTATCTACAGCACTAGTTACAGTTATAATCACATCTGCTTTCCGCAAAGCACTGCGACTATATGGTGTTACTTTTACCGCCAGTCCATAATCAAACAATATTTTAGCAGCAATTTCCTCTAATTTTGATGTGTCACGAGCTACCAGGGTCAAATTTTTTACTTCTCTGGCCAAATACCTGGCACATACCTTGCCGATTGAACCGGTTGCTCCGATAATCACAATATCAGCCTGACAAATATCATAACCCATCAGAGCAGCAGCTTTTTTAACTCCTTGAATGGCTGATGCTACTGTATAACTATTGCCGGTAGTCACCGCAATGTTTGAGTTTTGGGCTATTGTAATCCCCGCATCTCCAACTACTGATGTGAACGCGCCTAAACCAAGTATTTTGGCACCCAGCTTTTCTGCCACACGGGCAGCACCGATTATTCTATTAATGACATACCCCTCCGGCAGTTCAACCATTTGCTTAGCTGTGAGCGGACAAGTAACAAACCAACCTTCAGCTTTATTATATGAGGAAGCTACACCGGTGATGTGCGATACCTTCATAGCCGGTAGACAGGTAACTGCTTTCTCCACCAACTTATCAGGCAGGTACCTGGCAAAAGGGTATTTTCTATAAATGTCTCTAATATCTAAAGGGTGTATTACAAATGCAAATTTCTCCATTGCCTGCCTCCTCCCAAAAAAATGATAACTACGAGGTGCACATCTATTTTATTAATATTTGCCATATTTTGCAAGACTTTTACGCCAAGTTAACAAAAATAACATTCACAGCGCAAGAATAAGATAAATAAAGATAAACAATGTCTTAAGGTAATAATTTGAATAAATAAATGAATTTGGCATTTTATAGTTATTGCTTTGCTGTGTTATTATAATTTTGAATTAGTAAATAAATTACAAAGGAGGTAAATAATTAATTAAGGCTAATGTTCTACGGAACCTAAAAGGGAGAATAATATCCGGAGAGACAATCACTCCAAACAGGGTTACTAAACCCCAAAACCCGTACCGTAGTTTAGCCGTCTTCAAAATTTAATATTCAAAAATAATCTCACAGGCATAATACCTGTTTAGTATTAAGGCCTGAAAGCGAATTAATCATTTTGGAGAATTTATGAGCAGGACTCCAAATCGCATTTGGAACTAATATGTAGGGGGGTTTTTATTATGCTTAACAGTTATTATAATAAGATTAAACTACTACATCCCAGACTTCCCACACGTCTTGATACCATTGGTGCAGTAAAAAATGATGAAGAACCTTATCCCTTAATCAATTTTTAACTAGTATAAAATAATTCAGAAGTTCTCTAATTTCGCTCAAAGAAACTGCGCGGTTAATTTTTTCTCTTATACGGTTAGCTTCCCGCAGCCCTCTGGTATACCAGGCTGCATGTTTACGCATTTCACGTATGGCAATGTATTCACCTTTTAGCTCTATCAGCAGTTCCAAGTGGCGCAATGCTACAGATAACCTTTGGCGGGGAGAAGGTGCCGGCAAATTCTCCCCGCAGTCCAAAAAATGAACGGTGGAAGAAAATATCCATGGGTTACCCAAAGATGCACGTCCTATCATGACTGCATCACAACCGGTATGCATAAGCATACGAACGGCGTCTCGCGGTTCTCGAATGTCACCGTTGCCTATAACTGGTATAGTTACTGCCTTTTTAACACTTTTAATAATATCCCAGTCAGCTTTGCCGCTGTAAAATTGCGATCTGGTTCGGCCGTGTACTGTAACCGCCTTTGCTCCCGCCTCTTCGGCCAAAAGCGCCATTTCCACGGCGTTAGGAAAGGATTCATCCCACCCTTTCCTAATTTTAACGGTTACGGGTACTCGTACAGATTGCACAACATCGCTTATTATTTTTTGCGCTAGTTCAGGTTTTCTCATGAGGGCTGCACCTTCACCGTTTTTTACTATCTTGGGTGTGGGGCAGCCCATATTTATATCAATAATACTGGCCCCCCGTGCTTCTGTTATACTGGCGGCGCGTGCCATATATTCAGGACTGGAGCCAAAAATCTGCATACTGATGGGCGGGGTTTCTCCTGTACAGTCTAATAATATATTAGTTTTAGGGTTGCCATATAATAAAGCCTGATCACTGATCATTTCCGTACAGACTAAGCCACAACCAGCCTCTTTAGCTAGAATACGATATGCCCTGTCAGTAATGCCTGCCATTGGGGCAGAGATTACTCTGTTTTTTATTGTAACATTGCCTATTCTTAACATATCGATACCACCGTTTTTTCACATTGCTTTTTAGGCTAACAGTTACGCTCGTATATTATTCTTAAGCCGGTTAAGGTTAGAAAAGGATCTACTTTATCAATATTATCGGTTTCCTGCGCAATCAAAGCTGCAAAACCCCCGGTAGCCACTACATAAGGATTACCACTCATCTCTTGCTTTATACGCCTGACTAGTTCCTTGACCTGTCCGACAAAACCATAGAAAATGCCTGCCTGCATACTGTTCACCGTATTTTTAGCTATAGCCAGTTCCGGCTTCACTATATCCACCCTCGACAGCTTGGCAGCTCTCGAAAAAAGCGCCTCAGCAGAAATACCTATACCAGGTGCTATAGCACCGCCCAGATACTCACCCTTTTCCGAAACAGCACAGAAGGTCGTTGCTGTTCCGAAATCTACTATTACCAGGGGTCCTCTGTATAATTCATAACCGGCTACTGCATTAACAATTCTATCAGCACCCACTTCTTTTGGATTATCGTATTTAATTGCTATACCGGTTTTTACGCCTGGTCCAACAAACAAGGGCGCAACTTTAAAATATTTTTTAGACATCTCTTCCAAAGTGCTCATTAGGGGAGGCACAACCGAAGATATCACCATTGCTCTTACTTCCCCCGTAGGAATACTGCAACTGGCAAACAAAGATCTTACCAATATACCGTATTCATCTGCTGTACAACCCCTGTCAGTGGAGATTCGCCAGTTCTCCAGCAGTTTCTTTTTAGAATAGAGGCCCAAGACTATATTGGTATTGCCAACATCAAACACCAGAAGCATTTTCACCATCCCCTTGTCAATAATTTAACCTAAATGTGCGGATATATGATCTATATGTCCGTATATAAACATAATAGACAGATTTTTTGGTCTAAGTTTAATTTTAGCAAAGCAGTAACTTAGATGCAACAATATATCATTGTATTACGGATTATACTAATTGACAATAGCACAAGCAAATATTAAAATATTAAACTAAAGTAATTTAATCGAAGGGACGCTTTTCAGAGTGGAAGAAAATATTATTAAAATGAAAGCTGATATTTTAAAAGCACTTGCACATCCTACCCGTGTAAAAATACTAGAGAACTTGCGCGAAGGAGAAAGATGCGTTTGTGAGATAATTGATGACCTGGGCATTGAGCAGTCAAATGTTTCACAACATCTGGCTGTACTAAAAAAACTTGATATCGTAGTCTCAAGGAAAGACGGTCTTAGGGTAAACTACCAAGTAAAACACCAACAAATTTTTAAACTGCTCGACCTTCTAGGCAGCATTCTTCTATCCCAGGCAGAAAACACTGTTTCTTTGCTCAAAGGCCTGAAAAGGGATGAAGGAGATAATACTCACTAAAATACAAAACACATTATGAAGTCCATATTTTTCTTCATAATGTGTTTTGTATTTTTCTCGTTTTATTATCTATAAGATGAGTAAAAATACTGCCACAATTAACCATCCATTAGCAGACAGTATTTTGGCATTAGCTGATGGTGGATTTTGATGATTATTGGGGAAAATGGAATTATAGGGCGGCTTCTGTAATTAAAGTCGCTCCTTAGTGTTAACCGCAACCTGTTTTTTGGTTGACAATGAGCAGGGGGAACTTTTATAATAGGGCAAAGGAGTGAAAATATTTGAAAAATAGGATTTTGGAATTGCTGAAGTTTGACCGGGAGAGTTACATTTCCGGCGAGGAGATTTGCCGAATACTCGGTGTTTCCCGAACGGCTGTCTGGAAGCATATTCAAGTTTTGCGGGACGAGGGTTATAAAATCTTATCTATGCCAAGTAAAGGCTATTGTTTAACCGCAATACCCGACCGCCTTTACCCGGAAGAAATAATGTCTGGCCTGTTAACGAAGAGCCTGGGCAGGGATGTCAGGTATTTTGAAATAGTAGATTCGACTAATAATAAGGCCAAAGAGTTGGCCGGATTTAAAGGTCTTTCTCATGAAGCGGGCTTGACTGCCGCTGAAGGCATGCTTGTCATAGCGGAAGAGCAGACAGGCGGACGGGGCAGATTGGGGCGCAGTTGGCATGCTCCTTACGGTAAGGGGATATGGATGTCGGTTCTTTTAAGGCCACAGGTCTGCCTTGAGATTGTTTATCAGATGACTATGATTACTGCTGTTGCAGTGATGAGGGCTGTACGTGAAGTGTGCGGTATTGCTCCCGAAATAAAATGGCCTAACGATTTGCAGTATGAGGGGAAAAAACTTTGCGGCATTTTAACTGAAATGAGCGCTGAGGCTGACCGGGTAAATTACATTGTAGTCGGTATAGGTATAAATACGGCCTCTGCCGGGGATTTGATTCCGCCTCAAATAACACATCAGATGACGTCATTATCAGAGATAACCGGTAAGCCTGTGAGTCGTGTCAAACTGGTGCAGGAGGTCCTTCAAGAGCTGGAAGCCTGTTATGATAGTTGGCTGGCGGGTGGTTTTCCCGAACTTTTGGAGGAGTGGAAAAGCCACTGCAATAGTTTGAATCGACAGGTAGCGGTAAAAACCTTGCATGAAGTGTATACCGGTTGGTCGATGGATGTGAATAGTGACGGTGCGCTTTTATTGAAGCTTGATAACGGGGAAATAAAAAAATTTGTTTCGGGTGATGTGAGTTGAATAAACAATGAATATTGGGGAGGCAATGTTATGAAGTTTTCAGCCAGGGATATTGCACTGGCGGGCATGTTTGCGGCTTTGGCCGCCATTGTAGCTGTCTTAGGCAGGTTTGGTATAACGGCCATTGTTCCCTTTAGCCTGCAGCCCCTGGTGGTGCTGCTAGCCGGTGGGTTGTTGGGAGCCCGTTTAGGTGCTATGAGCATATCGGTATATGTACTGATGGGTTTGATTGGTCTACCGGTTTTTGAGAAGCCGCCTTTTGGTGGCCCGGCTTATATATTGCAGCCGACATTTGGCTTTTTAATAGCTTTTATCGCAGCTGCTTACGTTATTGGTAAACTTCTTGAGGGTAAAAAATCCGGCTTTGGCTGTTACTTTATGGCGATGCTGGCGGGCCTATTTATAATTTATGCAATAGGTTTGCCTTATTTTTATTTGATTTTCAATTTTTACATAGGCAAAGCTATGCCGGTAATGTCAGTTATAAAGATTGCTTTTTTACCGTTTGTAGGTTTTGATTTGCTCAAAGCTATTATGTCCGCTTCCTTAGCTATGGCAGTGTCACGGAGGATTGGTTAGTATACGGTAAGGAATATGCAACATATAAATTCCGATTTTCAAGAGATAAAATGATTGATTTAGAACATTTTTTTGAGTGAAAAATTGGATTTTAGAACAGCCACAGGCACTCAGTTTGATGGAGATTATTCATTACCAACCTTAACTTATACACAGATCCATCATAAGCATAATTTGCTGGAGTAAGATAAAAACCGTTTATCCCCGGTTAATAGAATAAACGGCTTAAATCATCTCAATAAAAACCCTTTTCACCAATCAATTAATTCCCAAACCTACCCAATATCCCCATGGTTTTCGCCATTGGCAACCCGTTCAACCCGGTTTTTCTCATCTAAAAATACTATCCTCGGCTGAAAAGTCTTAGCTTCTTCCGCATCAAGCATGGTGTAAGCAATAATAATGACTGTATCACCTTGCTGCACCATGCGGGCAGCCGCGCCGTTAAGGCAAACAACACCGGAATCCCTGGGACCGGCAATAGTATATGTCTCAAACCTGTTACCGTTATTATTATTAACTATTTGCACCTTCTCATGGGGCAAAATATTGGCTGCTTCCAGCAAAGACCGGTCAACAGTAATGCTTCCCATATAGTTAAGATTGGCCTCAGTAACTGTTGCCCGGTGAATTTTTGATTTAAACATAGTCAAAAACACAACCCGATACCTCCAAAGTTTAATCTGGCGCTGCTGCAAAGGACATTTAACAGCGGCATAACTCTTTATGATTCCAGCACAACATTATCTATCAAACGGGTTTTACCAAAAAAAACAGCCAGCGCCAGCAAAGCCGGTGCTTCCAGCGAATTAATCTCAGCTAAATCCGGCAGACTCAGTATTTCCACATAATCAATCCTGGCCAAAGGCTCCGCACTGATCATTTGTCTTACCCTATCTTTTAAAAGTGCAACATTATTTTCTCCCGATTTCACCGCATCCCGGGCCATAATTAAACTAAGCGACAGCACCAAAGCAGCACGGCGCTCTTCGCGACTCAAATAAACATTGCGGGAACTTAATGCCAGACCGTCGGATTCCCTGACAATAGGTACTGTAATAATTTCCAAATCCATAAGTAAATCACGCACCATCTTTTTAATCACCAGTACCTGCTGCGCATCCTTCTGGCCAAAAAAAGCATAATCAGGCCTTACAATATTAAATAACTTATTAACAACAGTAGTTACCCCACGAAAATGACCGGGTCTGGACTTACCGCACAGTACGCCGGTTAACCCCTCAACGTCCACATAAGTACTGTAATTGGCCGGGTATACTTCCTGCGGTTCCGGACAAAAAAGCAAATCAACTCCCACACCTTCTGCCAGTGAGCTATCTCTCCCCAAATCCCTGGGATAACCGCTGAAATCCTCTTTGGGTCCGAACTGCAGAGGATTAACAAAGATACTGACCACCGTCAAATCGCACTTTTTTTTACACTCCCGCATCAGGGTCAGGTGTCCTTCGTGCAGATACCCCATGGTAGGAACCAGACCAATTGTTAAGCCCTGTAACCTGGCCTGCTTTAAAAATTTTTTCGCTTCAGCTATGGTTTTTATTGTTTTCACAGGGTAAACTCCCTTTCATAGCATTTATTGGCCTTTAATCTTTTCCAAAACATCATTGGACATACTAAACCCATATTCAGCACTGGGAAAACTACCATTTTGTACTTCTTCCTTATAAGCTGACAGAGCGTCCATAATAATCTGGTAAAGACTGGCAAACCGCTTAACAAATTTAGGCGCCTTATTTCCATATATATCCAACATATCATGTGTTACTAAAACCTGGCCATCACAGAAAGGGCCTGCTCCAATCCCGATAGTTGTTACCGGCACCGACTCTGTAACCAGCTTAGCCAGCGGAACCGGCACACATTCTAAGACAATGGAAAACACCCCTGCCTGAACCAGGGCATTGGCATCAGACAAAAGCTTTTCAGCGGCTGTCTCATCCTTACCCTGCACCTTGTAACCACCCATCTGGTGAACGGATTGCGGGGTCAGTCCAAGGTGCCCCATGACAGGAATACCCGCATTAACAATAGCCCGCACGTTTTCACAAACCTCTATCCCGCCTTCCAACTTAACAGCCTGGGCTCCTGCCTCCTGTAAAAAACGCCCGGCATTCTTCACGGCTGTCTCTCTGGACAGGTGATAAGATAGAAAAGGCATATCGGCTACAACCATAGCTTTCTGCACACCGCGGCAAACAGCCTTGACATGATGCACCATATCATCCATGGTTACCGGTATAGTAGAATCGTAACCCAGTACCACATTGCCCAGAGAATCCCCCACCAGCAAGGCATCAATGCCTGCTGCATCAAGCATCTTAGCCATCGGATAGTCATAAACCGTCAGCATAGTTACCGGCCTTTTTTCCTGCTTCATATTTCTGAAAGTTGCTGTAGTTACTTTAGAACCAGTCATATATTTATCCTCCTTTAAGGTTTTCCTACATATCCAGCAGTTGGTTTAATTCAAAAGCTTGTTCATCATTAATAGTACCTTTTTCTAAAGCCACCTTGACCGTATATAACCCCAACTTGCGGTATAAATCGTTTTCCAGTGCATTACACCCGGTAAAAGCTTTCAGATGGCTTTCCACTGTAGGCGTGTCCCCCCGGGAAATCGGACCAGTTAAAGCCCTGACCGGGCCAACCTGAGTTGTGTTATTAAGCGTGCCCTGAATCAGCGGGTATAATGCTTCTAAAGCTTGCTGCCTGGTCAGACCAAATTTTTCATAAAGGCCTGTACAAAAGTGAAGCAAAGAAACCAGATAGTTAGATGCGATACAGGCCGCCGCATGATACAGAGGTTTATCTTTGGCTGCAATAATAAACTTTTTGCCTTCCAGATCGCTGACAATCATTTCAGCCACGGGCATTGCCTCAGAGTCGCCGTCCAGAGCAATATAGGAACCGGGAATATTATGTATTGCCACCTGTACATCCGCAAATGATTGCAAAGGATGGATCGAGACAACATAGGCTCCGGCCCCGCTGGCGGATTTCAATATGGAAGCCGGTTGTGAGCCGCTGGTATGTACCACTATAGTTCCCGGCCTATAGCCGCCGTTTTGCATGATCTCTCGGTCTACTTCGGCAATAACCCGATCCGGTGTGGTTATAAAAACAACCTCCGCTTTACTTGCAATATCCTCAGGCTTTTCCGCTACATCAGTTAATACCCTGGCCGCAGCCAATCTAGCGGATTGATTGGTTCTGCTGGCAATACCCACCACAGGGTAACCCTTGCTTTTCAACAAGACAGCCAGCGCGGTACCTACCTTTCCCGCTCCGACAATAGCTATAGAAGGCTTTTGCATATTCATTACCCCTTAAAAACATTTGTATAAAAACTTGTCGAAAAATAAAAAGCCTCCCGGGTTAATCCGAAAGGCATACTAATCATACCCCCGTCTCGGTCCGTCCCGGCTCCAAGCGGTACCATACCTCATTTAATTGAAAAAAAGTTATAATACTTGGAATTATGAGTTTATTGAAGCGGTATGGTTCCCCAGAGGATACCATCCTGTACACGGACATTCTATCACAATAATTTTCTGAAAACAATTTGTTTTTCAAAATCATACTTATCAGAAAAAACAAATATTTGTCACATTATGAGTTTGCTTTTCGTCGCAATAACTTATCCACAGATCCGCCATAAGCATATTTCTCCATAAAAGAAATAAGTAGTTTGAGTTTCTATCTTTTACACCAAGTATTTTAACCTGGATTGAGGAAATAGCTCGTTAAGCTGAGCCGAAAAAAACTCTTTAATTTCTGTCATTTGCTCCTGAGGGTAAACATATTTACCATAGCCAAACTGGCCGAACTTAAACCTGCGTCCCTCCTCCACCATGGGAAGGGAGGTGTCAGGGAATATTTCTAAGATATTGTTTTTAGCCCGTGCCGTATATCTATGCGTGATTATTTCAAACTCTGTCGCGGCTTCATCAAAAGTACTCAATTTACTGCTAAGCAATAAGAGCATGTCACGGTAATCTTTCTGCCAGCCCGGATAATAAATAACCGGAGCTATAATAAATCCCAACGGGTAACCGCTTTGAGCAACCTTAGAAGCGGCCTTTACACGATCCCTCAATGAAGTTGACCTGTGCTCGTACTTTTTAATTATATTCTCCGCATTTAGGCTAAAGCGCCAGCGGGTATGCCCATTGTGTTCAATCCCCAAAAGGCTGTCCACTTCTGAAAACTTAGTAACAAATCTAAACCTGCCATAAGATCGGTTGGCAAAAAATTCAATCGTACGTTCTAATAAGCCTGTATATTTCTCTACAGATAAAGGATCAGAGTTAGCCGCTCCTTCGAAAAATGTAATCTCCGGCTTCCTTTCTTCGATACACTTATCTACCTGTTGTAAAATCTCTTCTATATTGACGTAAACACGTATGTAAGGTTTTTTACCCATATTAGTATTAAGATAACAGTACTCGCACATCCCGGAACAGCCTGTAACCAGAGGAAGTTGATAATGAGCGGAAGGCTTGCAGGTCTCAAAATTTAAAGTGCGCCGCACACCCACAACCATTGTGTTCTTACCCTCCAAGTAAGCCTCCCGGGCTGTCTTGCCAGGAATACCTGTAACCCTGTTATGAGAACCGGTTAACTTAATATCTATTTTTTGTTGCGAAAACTCCCGGTATAAACGTTCACCCAAAGGGTAATTTAAGGCTTCTCTCTCAAAATATACTCTTTGCGGTTGGTAAGTCATGCTAAAAATCACCTGCTTCGTATTACTGGATAATAAATAATTATAATTTTGAAGTTATACTATCCAAACAAAAACTGGTTTATCCAATGTGCCATGTGTCGTCCATACTAAAAAGACAGCAGACTTTCGCTTATAAATATCTTGATTGGGTGGGCAAAAAAAATCCACCTAAAAAGTGGATAGTATGGATGAGATGTATATTTTTGAAAATGAGGCTATTTTAGTGGTAAGTGAAATAATGCAATCACCGTTCCGATTCTGGAATTTTTTCTATTTGCAATTGACTAAATAAAGAGTCATCAATTAACCTCATTTGCAAAAAAATGAAGATTAATAGTTAACTGTATTTTATGTTTATCCTACAAAGTTATCAGTTTATTTATATCATCGGTCTGGCTAAATAGATCTAACTTCCAATACAAAACCTCTAATTGTCACCGGTTTTTTCTGCGTTAGTCACAAGCTGCTCCTTTTTTAACCTTTCTGCCAAAATAGCTGCTGTTTCCCCGCCGGGCATTACTAAATTCGGAGCCAAATCGGCCAAAGGCACCATCACAAAGGCCCGTTCAGTCAATCTCGGGTGAGGAACAATTAAATTAACCTCTTCCACACGCTCATCCCCGTAAAGCAAAAGGTCTAAATCCATTGTTCTGGGTCCCCAATGGACAGTTCTCACACGTCCCAACATATTTTCAATTTCCTGCAACCTAACCAATAAATCCTGAGGGGACAGGTCGGCATAAACTTCTATAACGGAATTGACAAACCAGTTTTGCTCAGTGTATCCCACTGGCTCAGTTTCATAAAAAGGCGCTGCATTAATAACCTCAACTCCCGGTGTTTGAGAGAGCAGGTTTATAGCCTTGTGAATATTATCATGGGTTTGCCCCATATTTGAACCTACTCCGATAAATGCCCTCTTTGACACAAGTCATACCTCTTTTTCTCTGGTGATTTCCACCGCCATGTGTTCGAAACATCCTGGTACCGGTGCTTGGGGTTTTCTTACCCTTACTAAAACTTTTTCTATGCTGAAGTTTTTCAAAACCTTAAAAGCAATGGCCTCAGCTAAAGCTTCTATCAAAAAAAACGGCTTTCCAACAACGACTTCTCTCACTGTCTCGAATACTCGGGCATAGTTTACAGTCAGATCAGGATCATCTTTTATACCTGCTTCTCTCAGGCTCAAAGAAAGTTCCAAATCAATAATAAATTTTTGACCTAACCGCTGCTCTTCCGGCAAAACTCCATGATAACCGTAAAAATCCAACCCGCTCAGTATAATTTTGTCGCTCATTACACACCTCATTATCTTCTCACCATCGCATCAGTCATTCTGGCGACACGAACCATTTCTTTAACATTATGCACCCGCACAATATCAGCACCGTTAGCTATGCCCAGTGTTACCGTAGCCGCAGTACCCTCCACCCGCTCATCAACAGGCAGATCAAGAACCTTGCCGATCATTGACTTACGCGAAGTACCCAGGAGTACCGGACAACCCAAACAAGACAATTCATCTAATCTTCGCATGGTTTCAAGATTCTGTTCCAGCGTTTTGCCAAAACCAATGCCGGGATCAACAATTATCTTTTCTCTGGCTAACCCGGCATTTACCGCTGTATCTATACTTTCTTCAAAAAACTGCACCATATCACCCATGAGATCATTGTACTCTGTACCTTTTTGGTTATGCATGATAATTAAAGGAACATCGTATTCCGCTACTACATGAGCCATATCCGGGTCTGCCCTTAAAGCCCACTGATCGTTAATCAGATGAGCACCGGCAAGCAAAGCGCGACGCGCTACTTCTGCCTTGGTTGTATCAATGGAAACAGGAACATCAATTTCTCTAACCAGTTTTTCCAAAACAGGTATTACCCGGTCTAATTCTTCTTCCACACTGATGGATTCATGACCCGGTCGTGTTGACTCTCCTCCCAAGTCTATTATGTCCGCTCCTTCGGACACCATTGCCCTGGCATGTTCAATTGCAACTTCATGGTTATAAAAACTTCCCCCATCCGAAAAAGAATCCGGAGTCACATTCAAAATTCCCATGATTAATGTGCGTTCACCCAGAAGGAGGATCTTTCCCCGGCAGTCTATTTCCACAGGAGATCTGCCTTCCAGGTTTTTTAATACTTGTTTAATCCGTGCACCGATTTTGGGCAGACCAAAGGGCTGCATTTTTAATATATTCACAAGTCCGTCAAACTGCTTTAAGGTACCCATAATCAATACTATTGCCTCAGAGGCAGAGCAGTCTATAACTCCTCTGGATACTGCGGCCTCCCCACCTCTGCTCAACATCTGCTGCTTAATTATATTAGCCTGCTTGGGACTTAAGCCGGTTAACTTAATTAGCCTGTGCACTCCTTTAGGAGCCATTAAGCGACACCCGGATATATCAGCACCGGTAGATATTATCTCCGCCAAAGACTCCTTTTTATTATGTACAATTACATTACGAATTGTTACCGACATAAAAATATATCCTCCCGGTTCAATATACTAAAAAGTATTTAGCTGTTTCCATTTTATTAGATTTATAACAATCCGCTTTCACATCACACATCAGGCAAGGACGCGACAAATCATCGGCACGACATATCAATTGGCCAAGAGGACTGGATCCACTGCTCGCCCGCCTGTGCTCTTGAATAGCTCTTAATATAAGCTCACACTCAATTCCGGAATAACCTGCACAATCCAGTATTTCCCTTGCTAAAACTGCACTAACTACAGCATGATCCTCACCTGTATCATACTCCTTCCAACGACCTATGTCGTGCAAAAGACCTGCGGCATATATAATATCCCTGCCTAATAACACCTTTTCCTCCATAGCCAATATATAAGCAATTCTGGCTACGTCCCTCATGTGCTGCCAGTCATGCCTGCAATAACGTCTCTTCTGCTCCCTATTGCTATTTTCACTTAGATAAAAAAAATATCTTGGATGCTTTAAAAGCAAATCAATTCTCTCAATCATTTTTCTCTGCAGAATGCATATCAGCTAATTTTTCCCTGCAGCGAGGACATTCAACGTCTCTTCTTTGTTTAACCTCCGAGCCTCCCTTACATTTACCTCGTTTATGCGTATGCCGGTAGGGAGCTTCCCACTCGTGATTACAATTTGAACATACAATTTTTTCCATAGCCAATTCAAAGTTGCCTCCATTCACACGGATGGCCTTTCCATAAACTAAAGCATCAGCTATTTTAGCCCGTGCGGCAATCACAATACGGTGAAAGGTTGGACGGGAGATTCCCATTTTCTCAGCACAAGCTTCCTGTTCTAAACCCTCATAGTCCTTGAGTCGCACTGACTCTAATTCTTCTACAGTCAGGCAAACCTCCTCCAAATCACACAAAGGCACACCTGCCGGCTTAAAATAGGTCAAATGAGGCACATGCTCAACCCTCCGGCATTTTGGTGGTCTTGACATATATAGCACTCCTATCATAATCGTAATTTGTTTTAATTATATCATAAGTTACAATCAGGTGGTACCAGGTTCTAAGCTGCAGCATCATAAGCTCTGAATCGTAATTAGATTATCAGGAGTTTATCAAGTTAGTCTCTAAAGGGGCTTCCCTTCACAGCCACACTTCCCATGCTTGCAAAAAATTATACCGTCGAGTCTTTTAACCCACGTTCCGCATCTAGCATATACAAACACAAGCAATTTTGCTTTAGGCCGATAAATTTACTTTTATTAACATGACATATTATTGAATTTGCACTTTTTATACCTCACTATTGAACTTTATATTTACATTAATTAAATATATTTACATTGTAATAAATGTAAAACACCTTAATGTTTTTAATGAACAAATTTAACATTTTAGGGTGAGTAGTTATGGGCTTATGATACTATAGATAATTCTTTTAGGTATATCGACTCATCAAATCCTGTCAATCGGATTATTTCTAATTGTTGTTTGCTTGTTTTGGTTGGTAGATACCTCTCTCTTCTTCCTAATTTACGGGTAATATGAATTATTGTAAAGTTCGTCATCTCTTGCAAAATCAACATTCCTGTTGGTTGTTTAACTTTTGAACGATAGCTTAATTGAAGGACTTTCCCTTCTGCGGCTAGATTTTGTCTAACTCTACGTTCCATAAGTGCATAAATTAACATGGTTATCAAGAATATATATCCAAGTGCTTTTACTCTTGACGGCTTTTTCAAAAAGACTTGACCTAATATTGCGGGGTTTTTTAGAAAGCGAAAGCGCATTTCCACTGTGTTTTGTTCTTTGTAATGCCGAAGGATTGTTTCTGCTGTATTTTCCCTTGGATTTTTTAAATTGGTGATCAGTACAAATGTTGATGCCCTTTCTTTTGCCATTTGCCAGGCCGTTTCATCCATTACACTAACTATAGCCTTTATGCGATAAACTATTTTTATGGGGGACTTTTCTTTTGTTTTGGGGCGCCCTACACCTTTTTTTTCTTCAGCAATTACTTCTGCATCTAAATGGTAGAACTGTCCGTCCTGTTTCTTTTTCATATGTCTTAAGTACGAGATGGCATCTTTTTCGCAAGCAAATTCTTGTTTACCAATTTCTTTACAGATTTTTTCTAGTTTTTTCTGTTCATTCTCAGCAGTACGCTTCAATGTTTTTTCTTTCTTTTGATCAAGATTTGATGAATGTACGATAATAAACCGGTAACGACGGTCGCCCAATTTCACTTTTATGGACTGAAGCTTATATACAGCAGCGTTTTTATCCGGCAATATATTCTCTATTTCTTGCCACTTATCTTGGCGAAAGGCCCAATCTTTAAGTGACGGTACTATTCCAAATGTCTCAGGAATTCGGGATATGAAGCGAATGTTTTTCTTGGCTAAATGTTTTAGGTTATCTATGGTAACCAGTTTTGAGTCAGCTACGTATATGGTTTCTGGACTATTAAGTGATTTTAACATTTCCGGCAATTGTTCGATTATTTGTTGATTCCATTTCACATCGTTTAAGTTGCCATCGTTTATTGTTCCCATAAGAGGTATTCCTTCGGGAGTTACTACTGCACCAGCTACTATCTGCTTGCAGTCCCGATGGCCGTCTTTGTTAAATCCTCGAACTATGTTTAATGTCTCCGACGAAGCATTGGCATAATCTCCATAAACAGTAATGGATGTAGTATCACCATGTGCTAAATCTACTCTAAAACGGTGTTTTAAATGTGCTTGTAAAACTATGTTAGAATACAAATGGTCTAGATTTGATTCAGCTAATCGATCCAATGTATTTCCTAAAGCATCGTCGTTGAAATCAGTTGCTTGTACCGTTGGACCAAATAATGCTTCTACGTCCATATCTTTAAAAAATTCAGATACTCGGTACAAAGGTTTTCGGTCTGTCAATATGTTTATAATCATAGCTTCTACATAAAGGCCTGGTGAATTATTACATTGTTTTTCATCCCAGATTACCTGATTGTTAATGATTTGTACTAAATTTATTTCTCGGGTAAGTGCAGCTATTATTGCGCTGGGCCCCACCTGTAAGCTATTAATATTTTGTAGTATTTGGTTTTCCATTTACTTACCCTCCTAATCTATTAAGGAGGCATTTGACATCATTGCTTGTTTCTCCTGCAAAAAAACATCTATTACCATTGCATTTTTCAACAAAAAATATTTAAATTTCAGCCTAAGTTTATCTGTTTGTAATAATTATTGATTTATTTCCTTAAGGGTACGGAATGTGGGTTTTAAAAAAATAATTTAATATACGGGTAAGTTTATAATCAGTATTTTTAACAAAGGGATAATGCCTAAAAATACTTAAAAGCCCCGTTTTTCCGGGGCTTTTAAATGTTTTCCTAGAACAAACCAACTATCTTGCCGTCTTTATCAATATCAACCTTAATAGCGGAAGGCGCACGTCCCAAACCAGGCATAGTTCTCATTGCGCCTGCCAGAGGATACAGGAAGCCCGCACCTACGGATGCGCGAATATCACGGATCGGGAAAATGTAGCCGCTCGGAACATTCTTCATTCCCGGATCATGTGAGATGGACAGGTGAGTCTTAGCCATGTTGATCGGTAAATTGCCTAAGCCGAGTTCTTCAAACTGAGCAATTTTCTTTTCTGCCAGCGGGTCATAGGATACGCCGTCAGCGTTGTAGATTTTCTTAGCCATGGTTTCGATTTTTTCCTTAATGGTAAAGCTGTCGGGATAGAGGAACTGGAAGTCAGTCGGTTCTTCGCAAGCCTTAACAACCAATTCAGCCACTTCAGCACATCCAACGCCGCCGTCACCCCAGGCAGTGTTGACGCCAACGCCAAAGGCGCCTGCTTCTTTAGCCTTATCTTTAAGCAAGTTAATTTCATTGTCGGTGTCAGTGATGAAACGGTTAATGGATACAACAACCGGTATTCCATAACCCTTAGCTATCTTAATCATATGCATCATGTTGGCCGCGCCTTTTTCCAGAGCCGGCAGGTTCTCTTCTGTCAATTCTTTCGGCAGCGGTTTACCTGCAACGATATTACCTACGCCACCATGCATTTTCAGTGAACGAACAGTAGAGGTTACTACTACGCAGTTCGGGCGCAAGCCGGATTGACGACATTTGATATCCATGAACTTCTGCATACCCATGTCAGCACCGAAACCGGACTCGGTTACAACATAGTCTGCACACTTGAGGGCAATCATGTCAGCCAGAACGGAGTTTTGACCATGAGCAATGTTAGCAAACGGGCCTGCGTGCATAATGCAAGGCTGGCCTTCTAAGGTCTGTACGAGGTTCGGCTTGATAGCTTCCTTCATAATAACTGTCATAGAGCCTGCAGCCTTGATTTGCTCAGCAGTAACAGGCTTTCCGTCATAGGTAAAACCAAAGATGATGCGAGCAAAACGCTCACGCATATCCTGCAAGCTGGTGGTTAATGCGAGAATAGCCATAACTTCGGAAGCAACAGCAATGTCAAAGCCGGTCTGACGCGGATAACCGTTTTCTTTACCGCCTAAACCAATAACGATGTCACGCAGCGCACGGTCGTTTAAGTCAAAAACGCGTCTCCACATGATAGACATCGGATCGATGTTCAGGGGGTTGTCAAGCAGGATTGAAGTATCAATCATAGCTGCCAGCAGGTTGTTAGCAGTTTCAATAGCATGAATGTCACCGGTGAAATGGATGTTCAGATCTTCCATAGGAACTACCTGAGCATAACCGCCGCCAGCGGCACCGCCCTTAATACCAAAAACAGGGCCCAGAGAAGGTTGACGCAGTGTGCAGATAACCTTTTTGCCAATATGTCCTAAACCTTGAGTCAAGCTGATGGTGGTAACGGTTTTACCTTCGCCCAGCGGAGTGGGAGTAATAGCAGTAACATCGATTAGTTTTGCGTTAGGACGATCCTTAAACTTTTCAATTACGTCCAGACTAATTTTGGCTTTATACTTGCCATAATAATCAAAATCGTCCTCGGTAAGACCCATTTTTGCAGCAATTTCCCCAATCGGGGTCATCTTGTGCGCTTGTACAATTTCAAGATCGCTAGGTACAACTTTCATTAATGTTTTCCTCCTCTTTTAAGAAATATATCTCGATAAGCCAATTTATATTCTCAGCCTATCTTTCATAATTTATCTGCTACTCAATTTTCAATATTTTTTGAGAATTGAGTAAAAGCCGGGATCTGCAAAATTTTTTTTCGGATTCAAGTTATTATTATTAGATTACTTATTCTTTTTATTTAACGATTTTCCTGCTTCCATTTAAAGAAAATTTTAATTTTTAAGTTAATTGCAAAGTTTTTAATAATTTCACCGAATATAAAACATTTATTCATATAAAATCAGTTAATCACTTCAAACACACCCAAAATTTAGTCTAAAAATAAGAGTAGGCTATAAAAGCCTACTCAAAAATCCATGTTTCCAGCGTTCTTGACCACTCGGTAATCTCCTCGGGAAGGAAAAACAGGTTAATTTCCCTCTGGGCACTGGCGGGGGAGTCAGAACCGTGAACTACATTGCGCCCTATATCCATGCCGTAGTCGCCTCTTATCGTTCCAATCGCTGCCTGCAAAGGGTTAGTTGCACCCATAACATTTCTGGCAGCAGTAATTACATCCTTACCCTCCAAAACCATAGCCACCACCGGTCCGGAAATAATATAATCCACCAGTGGGGTAAAAAATGGTTTGCCTTTATGCTCGCCATAGTGTTTTTCTGCCAGCTCACGGTCAATTTTCATCATCTTCAAAGCCACCAGCTTACAGCCTTTTTGTTCAAAGGAATTGATAACTTTAGCTACCAGCCCTCTTTGAACACCATCAGGCTTAACCATAACAAAAGTACGTTCCAAGAATAAAACCCCCGTTTATATAATTTTTCTGTTGCAAAACTAATGTCAATTGCAAGGCATTTACAGCAAATCACAGCTTTTGCTCTTCTTCCCCGGCATCTTCCATTAACTTAATAAAGTCATCCGCTCCTATAGTCTCTTTTTCCATCAATGTTTCCGCAATTAAGTGCAGGGTTTTTATATGCTTACTCAACATATCCTTGGCATTGCTATAGCAACTGTCCACAACTCTCCTTACTTCTTTATCTATAGCATTAGCAACGTCTTTTCCATAATTTATATCGCGGGCAATATCGCGGCCCAAAAAGACTTGCTCTTGCTTGTGTCCTAAAGTGAGGGGACCTAAAGCATCACTCATCCCGTATTCCATAATCATTTTCCTGACTAACCCTGTGGAGCGTTCCAAATCATTTTGGGCCCCGGTGCTAATTTCTTTAAGCACTAAATCTTCTGCGACTCTGCCTCCCAACAACATGGTCACTTGATCCAGCAGCTGAGATTTTGTCATGTAGTAGCGGTCTTCTTTAGGCAAAAGAAGCGTATACCCCCCTGCCCGGCCGCGTGGAATAATGGAAACCTTGTGCACAGGATCAGTAGTAGGCAATAAATACCCTACCAGAGCGTGGCCTGCCTCATGGTAAGAAACCAGCTTTTTCTCATTATCACTGATAACTTTAGATTTTTTCTCCGGCCCGGCCATAACTCTCTCAATCGCGCTTTCAAGTTCATTCATCCCGATAGTTTTTTTGTTATAACGGGCTGACAACAACGCCGCTTCATTGATCAAATTGGCTAAATCCGCACCGGTAAAACCAGGGGTACGTCGTGCCAGCACTTCCAAATCCACACTAGCTTCCAAAGGTTTGCCGCTCGCATGGACTTTCAAAATTTCTTTTCTGCCAATAATATCAGGCCTATCAACAATAATCTCCCGGTCAAAACGCCCGGCTCTAAGCAAAGCAGGGTCCAGAATATCAGGACGGTTGGTTGCAGCTATTATAATAATCCCCTCATTAGGATTAAATCCATCCATTTCAACCAATAACTGGTTTAAGGTCTGCTCCCGCTCATCATGACCTCCACCCAAACCGGCACCTCTCTGTCTTCCGACAGCATCTATCTCATCAATAAAAACTATGCAAGGCGCGTTTTTCTTAGCCTGCTCAAATAAATCCCGCACGCGGGAGGCACCCACACCGACAAACATTTCTACAAAATCGGAACCGCTGATACTGAAAAAGGGTACACCGGCTTCTCCGGCAACAGCCCTGGCCAATAATGTCTTACCTGTACCCGGAGGGCCAAACAGCAAGACTCCCTTGGGAATCCTGGCCCCCAATTCGGTAAACTTTTTGGGGCTTTTTAAAAAGTCAACTACTTCTTCCAGTTCTTCCTTAACCTCATCAGCCCCGGCAACATCTTTAAAAGTCACTTTTTTCTTCTCGTCAGTATGCATTCTGGCCCGGCTTTTGCCAAAAGACATAACTCTGTTGCCGCCCCCCTGCGTTTGCTGCATCATAAAGAAAAAGAGCAGGACAAAAACCAAAATAGGCAGCATAGTTGTTAAAAGCCCCGTCCACCAACCTGGTTCAGGTGGTTCCTTATACTCCACTTTTACTTTTTTCTCCAATAGAATTTGCTTTAGCGTGGCGTCAGGGCGGTCAACCTTGGTAGAAAACTTGGTTCCATCCTTGTATTCGCCATTAACGAAATCTATTGTGGGCTCAGTTTGTATTACCACCTTACTAATCCGTCCCTGCTGGAGTTGCTGGTAAAACTCATCATATCTTATCGGGAGTACCGGTGTTTCTTGAGGCGAAGCATATTTAATCAAGACTATGATTACCAGTACAATCAGCAAGTAAATACTAAGGTTCTTTATGACCTTGTTCAACAAAGTCACTCCTCTCAATCGCCGTTACAGAGCGTTCAATATATATAATAATTGCATGCTGCAATGAAATCAATATATAGTCATTACTTAAGTAAAATTATTCCGCAATTAAACCAAAAACAGATGAAGAAATTTTGTGGTTACTTCATTAATTTTGACACTTTCTGAAATTTGCATCCCTCCGACCCAAATTATTTTGCCCTCTCCAATGACCAGGGGAACCTTATCCCTTACCTCACAGGGAACCTTTTGGTTAATAAAATATTTCTTTAGTTTCATCGAACCGGTCAAACCAAGCGGTTCAAAAATATCTCCGGGCTGTCTGCCCCGTACGCAGAGAGGAAAAGCTACTCGTTCATAGTCTAACCAGGCTTCGTCTTGTGAGAATCGGCGGCGATTTAAAAAACTCTTATCATACTTTTCATCCATTGCCTGAGTGTCTGCAACCTCGCAGAACAGCGTTCTGTTTATTTCCGCAAGGTATACTTTACCGGGCACCGGCAAGTCATAATAATAGGATAATCCATCCTGCTTATCCTTGCCAATTATAAATGAAAAGCTGTCATATCTTTTTACCACCTTAACATCTCTAGGAAATTCCAGGCTGCCGCTGCCTACATGATTTGTCAAAAGAATAACCGCCTTACCAAGTTGCTCAAAAGCCAAGTCCCGAAAGCCACCGGTGATTTCTCGCCAGGCCAGGCGCAGAATACGCCTTTGCAAGGCTAAAGGAACTTGCTGAAACCCCTTTAGATTCAAACAAATCTCCCCTGCACTTTTTAGTACAGTTAAATTATTATACTCATTACGCGTCATTAATTCCAAATAATCTTCTTCTTCCCGAAAGATATCTGCCAAGCGATTTAGTGTGGCTGTAAGGTTATTGTTATATTCTTTTTCTAATAGCGGCAGTAAATACATCCTAATTTTATTACGTCGATAATCAGTTTTAAGATTTGAGCTGTCCACGCGCCAGCGCAGGTTTTTCTTTTTGCAATAATCCTCAATATCCTGCCTTTTAAGACAAAGCATCGGCCTGATATAAAAATTATCGCGCACCGGAAGCATTCCCCTTAACCCGGCAGCTCCGCTACCCCTCAAAAAATGCAGCATCACTGTTTCTGCCTGATCATCAGCATGGTGAGCAAGTGCAATTCTGGATGCGGATTCCTGAGCGGCAGTTTCATCTAAAAAACTATACCGCACCGTTCGCGCTGCCGGTTGTGAAGAAAGGCCGGTTTTCTCCATAAAGGACGGGACGTTTATATGTCGCACAGTAACCGGCAAATTATAACGCACAGCCAGTTCCCTGACAAACTCAGCATCACCCAAAGACTCCTCGCCACGAAACATATGATTCAAATGAGCTATGTGCAATGAGATACCCAAGTCATGTCTGAGACAAAACAACACATCCAACATGGCTACCGAATCCGGGCCACCTGAAACAGCAAGCAGAATTTTATCTCCTTTGTTAACCATCCGATGTTTATTTATATACTTAAGAACTTGTTTCAATGTACCGGTCAAAAAAGAAAAACCACCTTAACTCATTATTTATTAATGCTGCTTATTAATGCTACACATTGCTAATTCAACATAAATAAAAGTATTTCCTCCTAAAAGTTTAAGAAAGTATAAAAACATTCTATATTTTATGCATAACCAGTCTGCCACAGTGAGCATTTTTTTATCCAGAAGCTTGCCACAGCTTCTTACGAAACAGCCATACTTGCAGTAAATTGGCCGGCAAACCTTTTTTAACAGATTTCTATATTTGTATTTGTTATTTTACCCTTGTTAATTCATATACTTAACAAAGCGAACTAATATGCAAAGTCACAAGAAAGTTGCTTTAAGTAACTTTCTTGCAGCCACAGGCGCTCGTGATCGTCGGAAATTATACGGTATACCTTAACTTATTCATAAATCCAGCATAAGCATAATTTCCTAGAGTAAAAAAAATCCGCTCCACAGAGCGGTATAAAGCAACTTATATACCTTCTTTTTCAATTCTTACTGCCATAACAATCATGTCATCGTATTTATTGTCTTTCTCAGAGCAAGTCTGTGCCAATTGCATAATAAATTCCGCTACTTCCTGTGGCGGCAAATTTCTTGTCTCAGGCAGAACCTTAAGCAACCAGTCCTCCTCATGGTCAGAGGTACGACAAGCGTCTGTTACACCGTCAGTAACCATAACCAGCATGTCCCCGTCAACCAGAGTTTTAGCAACAGTAGTTATTTCTATATCATCAATAATCCCAATAGGCAAGGCTGACGAGGTTATTGGTGCCACCCTTTTCCCACGAACCAGATAACCTGGAGGCGCGCCTATTTTAACAAACTCACTGCTCCCGTTACATAAATCAATAATCACCAAATCAATAGTAGCGAAACTGTCTTCTGCTGAACGCATTAGCATTACTGAATTAACCATTCTGATAGCAGGTTCTCGTTCCAATCCAGACTTCAGCAGTCTCTCCAAAAGCCTGATTGTCATGCTGCTCTCTAATTCAGCCGAAACCCCGCTGCCCATGCCATCACTCAAAATCAACGCTACCTTACCCTGGTTTAAATATACAACCGAATAACTGTCTCCACAAATATCACTGCCACCTTTACCTGATCTGGCCATACCTACCTCAAGACGGTATAATAAAGAAGGATACAGCCTAAAATTGCAGTAGCCGGCAGATTCCTGACCCATGATATTTCGCTCGGTTCCCTTTTGATGGGAAAAACAATTCATTCCTACAACTGAATAAGGTTGTCCCAACAACTCCGTCAAAACCGGTGCTACTTTATAACGACAGTTTATCATTCCACGGCAAGAAGGCATGTTAATAACAACTTCTAAATGCCCACCGGGCTGTCGGGTTGTATAAACATCAAATATATCCAAGCCTTTTTCCTTTAGCGATGCTAACAAATCAAAATCATGATGTTCGAACAATCCGGCGCTCGCTTGCAATTCTTCTACCAGCTTATCCGTAATATGACATACGGTTTTGAGCTGTTCGCTAATAATTTCCCGGCTCTTCTTCATACGACCAAACCATAATTTTTTCGCACTATAAAGCTCGTTTAAGCAAAGCACTGTCAACCACAGTTCTTTAATTCTGGTACAGCGACTGCGCAAAAATTGCGGAATATTATCCAAGTCCCTGCTATCGGAGGCTTCAGCCCTGGCCAGCATATCCAACAAATACTGGTAAGTACGATAAAAGTCTTTTTCCCAACAAATACGGTGCAGTGGACAATCACCGCAAACTCTGCGAACAATCTCATCAACCAAATCCTGGGGACTCCTGTCTTCATGAGTTGATAAATCTGCTAAAGCAGACTGTTCGTAGCTCTTAAATAATTCTTGAAAGACTGTGGCCATGCCTTGTATGCGATAGGCCAGAATCTCCTTAAAGCGGTTATTCTGCGGACAATCCTTATCTCCTGAATCTACCAACGGCATATGATTTTCAGTCCGCAAGCTGGACCAACACCTCATTATCCTGTCAGGCAACAGAAAAAAGATAAGTGATGCCAGTCCGGTTTCCCCCAGGACCCCTGTTAATCTATCATATCCGGACATATAGACACATAAGATAATATTGCCCAGGACAAAACCCAAAATCGATCCGGCTTTACCAAAACGTCTGCTGAAACCGGCCAGTAATCCGGCAAAAGAATAGGCCCCTACCAGAGCGGGCATAGCTGTAAAAACCAAACCGGGCAATACGCCAACCAGCGCTCCTACTGCGGCACCCATTCCCGTACCGCCGGCATAGGCGGCAATCAATACGACCAACCTGCTTAAAAGACCCTGCAAAGTAATATTAGCATAACCAATCCCTGCCGACCCCGCAATTAGGCCGCCGAGCAGCAGTAGCAAATAAAAAACTCTTTCCGCAGAAAGCTTTTTGGTTCTTTCCCCGCAAACTAAAGTCAACAGCGGGAGTGACCTCAAGTACACAAAGGACAAAAGAGCAGCTATAAAGGCTTCAAAAGCCGAACTGACATAATTGTAAGGTACCGGATCACTCATAGAAAGATATACCGTTCTTACAACCAGAGCTACAGCCCCTACCACACCTGGCAAAACAACCGGATGAGCCCGTAGATTTTTGGGAACAGAATAATATACCCCAACCAAACAAACAATAATTACGAAACGGGCCACCAGTTCCATACCTTGCAATACGGAAAAAAGGCCTGCAACCGCACCCAAAACTACTGCGGGACCAAACCCCAGAGAAAGACCGGCAGAAACGAAAGCAGGTCCAAAAGGCATTAATTCACCGAGTAAAACAACCCGTCCCATAAAGAAACCTAGTATAAATACCATGAGACTGTTCCAATTGAATAACTGATTTAACCGGAACCATTGATAATCGGAGAACATCTCCTTTGTTTTAGGAGTTGCCGTTTTCTTAGTGCCATATTCTCTCGAATAAGGGTACGCATCTGTTTTTTCGAACAAAATAAGGCCACCCCTTGTATATAATTTACCAACAGTTTTATTATATACAATAGTATGGGAATATTTTGTCATTTTTGGGTTAATTATTATAATTTTATTTCGACAATATTTGCTGCCGCGAGGGCCAGCCCATGAAGAATATCCGATTCGCTTACAGTAATAACTGCTTGTTTTAAAATAGTCATGGCACAATGTACAATTCTTACTCCGGCTATAATAATATCTGCCCGCTCAGGCTGCAGACCATATATTTGCTTTCTGGCCTCCAAATCACATCCTATCAATAAATTCAAGATTGCCGAAACATCCCCTATATTTAGCTTGCTGCCATGCACCAACTCGGGATTATATACCCTCAGCCCGAGCCTAATGGCCGCCATAGTCGTAACCGTGCCGCCAACGCCAACCAAAGCGGTTGGCAAAGAGGCAGTCTCTTCCGGCATGAGGCTTTCCCCCGCTAATTTAATCTGATTAGATAAGTTATCATAAATTTGCTCATAGCTATCATTACTTTCAGTCATACGCACAGCGCCAACATTGAAACTCTTAAAAACCAGGCCTTTGGGGGCTGACCAGGTAAACTCAGTGCTGCCTCCACCCACATCCATAACTGTTACCTGCTCGTAATTATTATCCAAACCGGATACAACACCAAGATAACTAAGCCTGGCCTCCTCCGCTCCGGATAATATGTTAATCTCATGACCAGTTTCCCGCTTGATCAAACTAATAAATTCTTCTTTATTTGCAGCATCCCTTACCGCACTTGTAGCGGCTAAAATTACGCATGCAACATTTAAATCTACGGCATCCCGTATAAATTTTTTCAAAACTTCTAAAGTACGCTCCATCGCTGGCCAGAGCAGTACTCTTTCCCGTATATTCTCCCCTAACCTGGTTGTCCTCATATCGCTGTGTAAAACCCTTATTTTACCTGCCTCACTAATCTCAGCAACCAATAATCTGGTAGAATTAGTCCCTATATCAATGGCTCCCACAATAGTCATCATTTCACCCCACTGGTTATATACAATAAAAAACATTCCTATAAAGGAATGCATTATCATTTCTTATTGGTTACCACCACAGAAGCACGCTTTGCAGCACCCCTGCCGCCGCGTTTCGAGTCAATTATTTTCTTTAAATCCTGCTGTCTCTCATCACTGTCTTTAAGGAATTTCGACAACCTGTCCTCGAAAGAAACAGATTTCTTACGCCTGTCATAAGAAGCAGTAACCTTAGCACGCTTGATTGATAAACCTATCTTGCCTTTAACATCAACGGCAACAACTTTAACCTTAACCTTATCACCGATTCTTAAAAACTCGTTTACATCTTTAACATACGCCTCAGCAACCTCAGAAATATGTACCAGACCTGTTTGTCCATCAGCCAATCCTACAAAGGCTCCGAAACTGGTAATTCCGGTAACCACACCTTCCAATATGCTCCCTACTACGATTGACATATTAAAAAAAAACTCCCCCTTAAACCCAGTACAATTATCGTAATTATATGCGGAACAAGGGAAAAGTGTCAAGAAACTTTGCTTAATCTTTTATCCAAAAGTTTCAGTTTCAACTCTGACTTCTGCGCAGTTATTATAACGAAAAAGGATAATCTTTTTTCTAATCCGGTATTTGAGGCTGGTTCTTATCAACGGGTACAATCCTTTTTTCTCCGGGCTTAACCAAACCCAACTTTTCACGTGCCACTTGTTCAATATAGGCATTGGACTGCACATTCTTCAACTCTTCCCTGAGAGATTGATTTTTTGTTTTTAAACTATCTACTTCTTTTTGCATCACCTCTAGGTCATTATGTATTAATTGCAGCTTATTAAACTGGTTAACTAAAGACAAACCTAAATAAAGAGCCATTATAATCCCAACGATAAGAGGTATTTTATTCTTTGTTAAACGAAAGCTGACTTTTTTCTGCTGGTCACCCTTGGGTGGAATATACATATTTCTTTCCTGCTGCGATGATGATATCATTACGTTTTCCACTCCTCGAATCTAAATACTCAATCCGTACACTCTGATAAAGATCGTTAATCAAAATATCTACAACCTGTGTTATATTTAAAACCATCAAACTTCAAATAAACTACCTAAAGTGTTTCTACGCGAAAACTATTATTCCTTCAAAAAATAGCCAGATATTTTTCTTTTTCAATTTGTTGTTTTATTAATTGTCAGAAACTCACTTAGGTTTTCTTTTGAATATGCCGTTAATTATCTTCTTTATACGAGATTTTAGCGCTATAGCCGGTCGGTATAATATTTGTCTTATCGCTTTATAAAACAAAAGTTTAATTTTACAAATAATATTGACTATAATATTAAGGGGATAAAATATAATTTTTTTTATTATAACAAGAGGCAAGATAATCACTTTAAAAAGAAAGCAACCTACTTTTACTGTTAGGCGCCAGAGTTTTTCTATTAAATAAAATAACTTATATAACAAATTAATCATATTTTTGCTTAGTATTTTAAAATATATGAGCAGTCCCAACCCCAGCGCTATAAAAACATACAAACGTATTTCTCCGTAATTGCTGACTATCAGCAAACTGAAGATTAAAGCAGTTAGTGTCAACCAAAACAGCAAATCTCCGATACCAATGGCTATTTTTTTAAATTTACAACTCGTTTTAAGCGTTACATAAAAATCATAACAAAAGCCCGATGCAATACCGGTTAAGACTATTACCAGAAAAGCATAGATCTGTTCACTTAATGGCATGCCCGCTCTCCTTTACGTCTAATCTCCGCTTTTATATTATTTGAGTAGACGACTTAAAACACCCTTGCCTTTTCCTTTAGCTGAGCGCACCTCTAAAAACTCTATTGAAGAGATAAAACCCTCTACTATTAAATTTCCTTCGTCTAAATTCAAATGAGTAATGTGCAGATCCTCACCTTTTAATTGCAGAAAACCCAGGTTAGTATCCAGGCTGATAGCTTTTTCATCAAAACTGCCTACCTGTTGTACACCCTCTAAAACCAGGTGCTTACGATCAGTCAGTATCATTTTATTTTTAGCTTGTTTTTCCACTTTATTAGCCTCCTGATTTTATACTAAAATACAGATCCTCCTTTCATACCTATTTATCACGCAGTGAGATTATGAATAAAAAAGGCGGCAAACGCCGCCTTTTTTATTCCCATTTTTTTTCAATTTGCACTCCCTGATAATAAAAATTAATAATATCCTCCGGTCCTTTGCCTTTCTGGGCCATTAGATTGGCCCCCCACTGACACAAACCAACCCCGTGGCCAAAGCCTTTCCCGGTAAAAACCACATTATTACCCTGCATAAATAAGCGGTTTAAAAGTATGGACCTTACAACATCACTGCCAACAGCATTGCGCAAGGCCGGTCCGCCCAATTCGGTATCGCCCAGCTTTATTTTTACAGCACGGCCTGAATCGCCTTTTTCCGTTATTTTAACCGGTGCCAATGAACCCGGGTTTGCACCTGTCAATTGCCGCACCGCGGCCAACACCTTTTCTTTAGGCACACTTGCCTGCCAGTGCCTGTTCTCAGGCACTGTTATGGATAAACAATTATCCCTCACTCCAGCCTTAATATATGGGGTGGCTTCCTGAGTAAAGGCCAACCCTTCCTGCGCGGAAGCTGTAATGCCGCCACAACAGGCACTAAACCAGGCGTTAGGATATTTCCCCTTATAAGTTATTACCTGCCCTCTGGTCATACGTACAGCTTTGCGGACATTACTATTTATCTTAGCTGCATCATAAGCTTGAAACTCCTCTATATCCGTAGAGGCATCGGTGCCATGCAGCTTCTTAATTTTTCCTGTCTCCATATTTTTCATAGTATAGGTACGGGCTATTATTGCCTGGGCAGCCAGAGCGTTGATAGGCCAGTTCGTCTCCATCTCCGCCGCTACTACGCCGGCTACATATTCCTCCATCTTCAACTGCTTCTTTTGACCAGTCTCTTTAACGTACAAGCTAATAGTAGGTTCTTTCTTTAATCTTTCAGGTGAAGGTTTTCTGACAGAGCTGCTGCTGCAGCCATAAAAGAAAAGGCTGTTCAGAATTAAAACAGTTACCAGCAAAAAATGCATTTGTCTTCTACTCATATTTTTCCTCCTTAACTTCTTTTACTTTATTTTTTACAGGAGCAAAAAAAATATCCGGCTAGAAATCCAGCCGGATATCTTCTAATATAGAATACATGGTAGAAGCCTCTTTTGCAGGGACATTGGACAAAACCAAAAGAATTTCCAATTTTATTTTTCTGGTCCCGAAATTTATCTCTAAAATATCGCCGGCCTTTACTTCGCTGCCTGCTTTAGCAACGCGCGAGTTTAAAGTTGCCTGTCCTCTATCACAAACCTCTTTGGCCAGGGTTCTTCTCTTAATTACGCGAGATACTTTAAGAAACTTATCTAAGCGCATTGTTCAACCTACCGTTCACCAGGTTTATTCTTACCTTTTATTACTGTTACTCTGCAACCTCCAGTGTTTCCACCGCATCCCTTAAATCCTTTCCTGCCTTAAAAACAGGTACATTAGCTGCCTCGATATCAATCTCTTCACCGGTCTGAGGGTTTCTGCCTTTGCGTGCTTTTCTGTATTTGATATCGAAGGTACCAAAGCCTACCAGTTGAACTTTTTCCCCTTTAGCCAGAGCCATCTCAATACATTTCAAAACACCGTTAACAGCTTTTTCAGCATCCTTCTTAGTTAATTCCGCTTCTTCAGCAACACTCGAAATTAGATCTGCCTTATTCATAATTACCCCCCCAATTTTCTTTCGAATTAAAAATGAGCAATATTTGCATTAATTCGCTAAAAATCTTGCAGTTCCTTCCTTAATAAAAAAATATAAGTACAATTTTCCTTACATACCTAATTTTTTAGCCTCATTCCACCAGTTATCCAATTCCTTAAGAGTAAATTGCCGCCATTCCTTGTCGGAGGTTTTTACCATTTCCTCTATGTACTTAAACCTCTTGCAAAATTTTTCTACTGTGGCAATTAATGCAGCTTCACTGTCCACTTTTAACAATCTGGCCACATTAACCACCGCAAAGAAAAGATCACCCAGTTCACCTTGAATCTGTACAGAATTACTCAGACTAATTGCTTCTTTTAATTCAATAAGTTCCTCATCGACTTTCAATAAAGCGCCACTGCAATCAGGCCAATCAAAACCAACCAAAGCAGCCTTTGACTGCACCTTGGCTGCCCTCGCCAAAGCAGGTAACCCTTTTGGAATCCCATCCAATTTAGATTTAGACTCTTTCCCCTTGCGCTCTTCTTTTTTAATCTTCTCCCAATTAACCAAAACTTCAGCACTGTCCTTAACCAGAACAGTTGAAAATACATGGGGATGACGACGGATCATCTTTTCTGTTATTACCGCGATTATGTCATTCATATCAAAACCATTATGTTCAAGAGATATCTGCGCATGAAAAACTATCTGTAATAATAAGTCTCCCAACTCTTCACAAAGTTTATTCATATCCCCTTCATTAACAGCTTCCAACACCTCGTAAACCTCTTCCAACATGTATGTACCCAGAGAATGATGGTTTTGTTCCCTATCCCAGGGACAGCCGTTTTCTGCCCTAAGTGCCGCCATTACGGAGGTTATTGGATCCAGCGGATAAAGACAACTACTAATTATATCTGCTTTAGAACAGGGGGGAACATATACACTAGTCAGGTGATCTATCCAATCCAACCTGTCCAGCTCATAGAGAGGTATCTCCTCAATACGCTCCTCACCGGGAACACCCGCTGCCTTAACCACCTTAATCAAATGCTCATCAGGATAGTACTGAAATAACGAAAGTTTAACGTCTGAAGCAATTATGCGACTGTAGACCTGAGTAATAATATTAGCCACGTCAGGCACAGGTCTTTGCGTGTCAAGTTGTAAGCCGTCCAAAATATGAAGACCGTTAGCCGGGTCTATATTTAAGGCTACCGACAATACATCCAAAAAGCTGACGCAGGGCACAATATGAACTGTTTTACCCACCGGAACAGCTTTAGACAAAAGCAGTTCCACTGATGTCTCGGCCACCAGCGGGTGACCCGGCACTGCATACACCAGAGGACCTCTTTCGGCTTCTTCCAGTAAGGTCTCAACAATTCTTAAGTAAACTTGAGAAAAATCCGCTGCTTCATCATAATAATGGTCAAAAGTCTTAAATAAAATACCCTTCTCCCTAAGCCAGGGAACAATCGGATGTATCCCCGTACGAAGAAAAACTCTAGCCGCCTGACGCAGCTTGTTCCAAGCATCTAAAGTCAGATATTCTTTTGTCCCAGGTCCCAGCCCAATAACATAAATATCACATTCCATTCTTTCTTCACACCCTCACTCCGCCTTATACTATCAATTCACCAAAACTTTATAACATACCTGCTTGTAGTATAGCAAATTTTTCATTTACCTAACATTAATTTCAAAAGTTCCTGAATCATGTGTTCAAAAGAGACAGAAACACTTTCTAAACATATATTTATGCCTCGGATCCTATAAAATATTTTTCCGTTATATACGCACCGGCTTCATCATGCCTTTGACTTGTACAAGCATGGTTTTCTAACATAGCAATAAGAAGTGGCCTTACGGCCACTTCTTATTGCTCCATTTGTTTAGCCAGGAAACCGGCGGCAGTTTCAGCCAGCTTTAACTCCATTTCTCCCATTTTGATATCCGTCTCCCTGGAAGCAAGTATAACCGCACCTATTGGATCCCCTTCAGCAATTATTGGAGCTATAACTTCACAAGAATACCTGCATTCATCTTCATCCATAATAATACATTCCTTGCAATAAACATCTTCTGCTGAACCATTTATAATAACAGCTTTACGTTCTTCCATCACCTTTTCGACAAAAGGCCCGATAGGCTTATTTAAAAATTCTTTTTTCGGAGCACCTGATACTGCTATTATGGCATCTCGGTCAGCGATACAAGTTATATGTCCTAAAGCCTCGTACAAAGAATCCGCATATTCTTTAGCGAAATCACCCAACTCTCCAATAGGGGAATATTTTTTTAAAATGACTTCCCCTTCCCTGTCTACAAATATTTCCAGGGGATCACCTTCACGTATTCTCAACGTTCTCCTGATTTCCTTCGGTATCACAACTCGGCCTAAGTCGTCAATACGCCGGACTATTCCTGTTGCCTTCATGCTCTATTGCTTCCCTCCTTTTCCCAGGTCTTCGCGAATTAACTTTCATATGATATTATATAACCCGTCGGAAACAATTATTCATTTTTTTCCAATAGACAATAAATTATTTTCAAAATCCTTTCTTATAATTAATCCTTCGACTTATTGTCCCCAGTTTCAGCAAGTTTATTAGTGATTTTAGCTTTCTTTTTAAGATCCTCCAGATAAGCGTTAAACTTGTTCTTTTTGGCCTCCTGATCAAGCTGCTGCTTAATCCCGTCTTTTACTTCAGCAAATGACTGATCTCTTGCCGGAATAAGCTTTTCCAGCTTAATAATGTGATAACCAAACTGGGTTTTAACAGGTTCCCTGGTATATTCACCCGGTTTTAAGGCTAAAGCAGCTTTTTCAAATTCAGGTACGGTATCTCCCTTTTTAAAAGTATAAAGGCCTCCGTTATCCTTTGAGCCGAGATCCTCCGATTTCTCTCTGGCCAGTGCTGCAAAATCCTTACCATTCTTTATATCCGCCAGTACTTGCACTGCCAGCTTTTCCGCCTCCGCTTCAGTGTGCTTAACATTTCCCGCATCATCTGGATCAGTAGAAATGAGAATATGGCGAACTTCATATTGCTCGGCAGTCTTGAATTGTTCTTTATTTTGATCATAGTATTCTTGCACTTCTTCTTCTGTAGGTGCCTTGACATCCTTTAACACCACATCCTGAAGGTTAAGCATGTAGGCCATATCTTTTTCCGTTAAATCCTGCTGCGCTAAAAAGTTCTTAAAGGCTTCCTCGTTGGGAAACTGTTTTTTAACCCCGTCAATTTTCTCCTGTATTTGCTGATCAGTCATATCTTTTCCAACTTTTCTGGCTTCTTGCCTCTTTAAAGTATCACTAATCATCTCGTCCAACAGGCCCGGTTTCATATTATCTATCAGCTTCTGTGCATCTTGACCTTCAATTTTCTGGCCATACTGCTTCTCATAATAGTCTTTTACTATACTTACTCTTTTGTCTAACTGTTGCTGGGTTATTTCTTCCCCGTTTACAGTAGCCACAACATTAGTGTTGCAGCCTGTCAGCAATAATACACCCAGCAATAAAAACAGCGAAATCCGTATCTTTCTCATAATAAATCTCCCTTCTATTGCAATGGCTCTATTATACGAAAATTTATTTGTTTATTCAACTAAACTACGAGCTTTATCATAAATAGCCCATTTCAGTTATTTATATCTACAATAGATTCATCAATAATGATTCTAATCTAGACATTGTCAGCCTGGTCTCCTGATCTTTACTGACAGTCTGCAAACGAATTTCAAATTCACCCTCCGCATGGTTGAACTTAACTTTGCCCCCGTATTTTTCACTGACTGTTATTAATTTTTCTCCGGTTAAATCATGGCTCGCAGCAAATTGCAGGCGATAATAACCATTAATACGGCTAATATTCTTAATTTTTAAATTGACAGCCAGTGCCTTAATTCTGGTTACAGCAAGCAAGTTTAAAACCGGTTCCGGTATGTCACCAAACCTGTCTATAAGCTCGTCTTCCATTTCTGAAAGCATCTTTATGTCCCTGATATTAGCCATACGCTTATATAATTCTACTTTCTGATTCAGATCAATTACATATTCATCCGGGATATAAGCAGTTACAGGCAGTTCCACCAGTGTTTCAATAGGCTTGGCGTTTTCTCCTCCTTTCGCTTCCAGCACAGCCTCCTCAAGCAATCTACAATACAGATCAAACCCAACTGCAGCAATATGTCCATGCTGTTCAGGTCCCAGAATATTGCCGGCACCCCGGATTTCCAAATCACGCATAGCTATCTTATATCCCGAACCAAATTCAGTAAATTCCCTGACAGCTGACAATCTCTTTTCGGCCAGCTCACTCATAACCTTGTCACCACGAAAAGTGCAATAGGCGTAAGCCAACCTATTGGTACGCCCAACTCTTCCCCTTAACTGGTATAGTTGAGCCAGCCCCATATAGTCGGCATCCTTGACAATTAAAGTATTTACGTTTTGAATATCAAGACCTGTTTCTATAATGGTTGTGCAGAGCAGTATATCAAACTTTTTATTCATAAAATCCAGCATAACATTTTCCAGGCGATCTTCTTTCATTTGTCCATGCCCTATGGCTATGGCAGCATCCGGCACCAGCCCTTTCAGCCAGCCAGCAACACGGTCTAAATCAGCTACCCGGTTATGAACATAGTAAACCTGTCCTCCCCGACCCAATTCCCGCCGAATTGCCTCTCTGACAATAACAGGTTCCTCCTCCAGGACATAGGTTTGAACCGGAATACGATCTTCTGGAGGTGTTTCCAAAAGACTGGTATCACGCACGCCAACTATGGACATATGCAGGGTGCGGGGTATCGGAGTTGCTGTCAATGTCAGCACATCTACATTTTGCCTGAGCTGCTTAAGTTTCTCCTTGTGAGTTACACCAAAACGCTGCTCTTCATCCACGACAACCAATCCCAGGTCTTTAAACTTGATATCATCCTGCACCAATCTGTGTGTACCGATAACTATATCCACCTGGCCGAGTAAAAGTTCCTGAACTATCTGACGCTGCCGCCTGGCTGTTATAAACCTGCTTAGCATGGCTATATTTACAGGATATTTGGCAAATCTCTCTTTAAACGTGTTAAAGTGCTGCTGCGCCAGGATGGTAGTCGGCACCAGTACGGCTACTTGCTTGCCATCCATGACAGCCTTAAAAGCTGCTCTCAAAGCCACCTCTGTTTTACCGTAGCCAACATCACCACAAAGCAAGCGGTCCATGGGCCTGGGTCTTTCCATATCTGCTTTAACTTCTTCAATTGCCTTGAGCTGGTCAGGTGTCTCTTCATAAGGAAAAGCGGCCTCAAATTCCTGCTGCCACACAGTATCTTTGCTGAAAGGATGGCCCTGCACAGCCTCTCTGGCCGCGTAAAGGGCTAACAGTTCCTGGGCCATTTCTTTAACAGCTTCTTTAACCTTACTCTTAACCCTTGACCACTCAGCACCGCCCAAACGGGACAGCTTAGGAGTTCCGCCTTCAGAGCCAAGATATTTCTGGATCATTTCCACCTGATCAGTGGGAATGTATAATTTATCTTCACCTGCATATTTGACTAATAGATAATCCCGCTTAACATCACCGATAGTTAACTGAACAACTCCGTCATACCTGCCGATTCCGTGATTGACATGAACCACATAATCGCCTGTTTTCAATTCCGCAAAGAGCTCCATTTTGTCCTGCACTCTTTGCCTTTGCACAGAAGGTTTTTTTCTATGACCATATATCTCAGTCTCAGTAATAACAGCCAGTTTACCCGAAACCAGCTCAAAACCATTGGACAAGTGCATAGGTAGGATTACTATTTGCCCGCGTCCCCGGTCAACTTTATACTTTGTTTTTGAGTCCGGCATGTCTTCCTGCACATTTAAATGCGGATACTCACTGAGGTCTTTTTTTAAATACAGGGCCTCCAAGTCATAATCCCGCAAAGATAACACTAACTGGGCCGCTCTGTCACTGTTTTTTACTAGCAGAACTACACCATACCGGGACATTTTATAGTGCCTGATTTCTTCTGCCAGCATCTCCACTTTACCCATAAAATTTTGCATTGTTTTAACCGGAAAATTTACTGTATTACAGGACCGCCATAAACTTGCTTGCCTCGGCAAAAAGGAAAAATAAATCGCCCTAAAACCAGTTATCTGCTTATGGATTCCCGCCCAGTCCGTATAGCCTTTAAATTGCCCGGGCAAGACCCGGCCGGCTTTCATCAGCTCGGAATAAGTTTCTGTTCTCTCCCGCTGAAGCAGGTCTGTATTTTCTTGCAAGCGTGAGGGTTCATCCACCAGCACCAGAGACTCAGCCTTGATATAATTTAACAGCGTAATGTCTTCATCATAAAAATAGGGCAGATATTGCTCTATGGAATCAAAATACTTAGCCTGGCTAATATTGTCCAACACTTCTTCACAGCGAGATAAATTGTCCAAGACCTCCGAGTCAGATTTTTTATCCAGGTTCCGCCGCCGGTACTGGTACTCTTGTGATAATGCTTGGTAAGCTCTCTCCCAATCACCTTGCCGCACGACCATCTCCCTTACAGGGAATATTTGCATCTGACTCATATTCTCTTCCGATCTTTGAGTGCCGGGGTTAAATATACGAATAGAATCAACTTCATCATCAAAAAACTCCACCCGCACCGGGTTTATACCGGTTATCGGATAAATATCCAAAATACCTCCCCGAACACTAAATTGCCCGTGACTTTCCACCAGATTGACCCTTTCATATCCGTGCTCATGGAGACAAGAAACCATTTGCGGAAGCTCATAGCGCTGTCCCACATTCAGTTCCAAACGGGCCGAGCAAAAGTCCGCACAAGGGCCAAGCCTGCGCATTAAAGCCTCTACGGGAGCAATAATAACCGGATTTTCTCCCCGGCAAAGGGATTCCAACACTTCCATGCGCTGTCTTAATATTTCCTTACTGTAGGCAAAAACCTGATAGGGTAAAAGCCGGCGAGCAGGAAAAGTCATAACCTTTAGGTCCGGCAGCAGATTTTTCAAATCTTCTGTCAATCCGGCAGCTTCTTGATCCGAGGCAGTAATAATTAATGCTGTCTGTCTCATGGCCTGTACTAAACCGGCTATAACAAAGCTTTTCTGTGCAGAGGACAGACCAGACACTACCTGACACCGCCGGTTTTTAGCCAACCCGTTTTGCAAGTCGATAAACTCGGGGGTGTTGATTAACGGCTGAAGCAGCCATTCCTTAATCCCGTTCACGAAACCATTCATTTCATCACCTTATTTGCGCTGCTTAAAAAGCCTGTCTTAAGCAAGCGGCCTGCATTATTCGCAATTGCAGAATTTTATCCTGCTTACACCACAAAAAGAGCCTTAGCTTAAACTTATGCTAAAGCTCCCGGTATAATTACATTAATTTATAACCGGCTCACGATAAAAGACCGTATCATATCCACAGTTTATTTCCTCACGGCAGTCCGGACATATACCCGACACATAATAGCCATCGCTGCTGCTTACGCCATTTATTATACCGCACACGCTTATTCCGGTCAATGACGGTTCTTGCCCGGATTCGCGGCAAGTCGCAGAATCGACTATATCAAATACTTCGTCACAACACTCGCAAACATAGTATACTTTCATAGTTTAATTACTCCTTCTTTACGATTCTGCCTCAAAATAACTTAATTGTTGTTTATAACCAAGCGATAAATCATACGATTCCAAATAAGATGTATAATTAATCCTGCGGCAACAGAATATAAAATTTTCTGCTGGTTCATATAAATAATTTGCGCCGACAAACCAAACACCGCATGTCCACCCACACTCATCCAGGCCGCGGTAAGCCCCAGCTTGTGCGAATTTCTAATATCCCAAACCGCTTCTACCAGACCGAAAACTAAATGAGTGTAAAGAATCGACGCGCCCAGGTTTATAGCAATCAGTGTTTTGGATAATTCCTCCACAACCGGGGCAGCCAAAACAGCTTTTGACTTATTTATTAGCAACTGAAATAACAGATAATTAATACACCAGGCAATACACGCTGACGCCAGTCCTGAAAGAAGAAACAACAATTATACCCGCCTTTTAAGACTATTATGTATAAATGTCTTTATTTTTATACTCAGAGAATTAACAGATCTGCAACAAAAAAATACGGTTTAAAATTAAGAATTTAACGGGATGCAGAATTCGTTCTAATATGCAACATTTATACTTATAGTTTTTAATACTCAAAAAGGGTATAATATATCAAAGCGCCATAGACTCCCTAATCTAATACAGGAGGGATAAACATAGGCACAACATTTGAAAAATTGGGTACAAATGCCCGGTTAGTGACAGGACTGCAGAAAATAAACATTAATGTTCCTACTGATATCCAAACCAAAGTTATCCCTCTGGCCCTGCAGGGAAAAGATATCATAGGCCAATCAGAAACCGGAACAGGTAAGACACTGGCCTATCTGCTGCCTTTGCTGCAAAAGCTGGATAATACTAAACGTGAAACACAGGCTGTAATCTTGGCCCCCACACAGGAACTTTCTATTCAGATACAAAGGTTGATTGAAGCAATGATCAGCGGTTCGGACATACCGGTAACTTCTGCACCTATTATAGGCAATGTAAACATAGCACGCCAGGTAGAAAAGTTAAAGGAAAAGCCGCATATCATTGTAGGCTCATGCAGTAGAATATTAGACCTGGTTGAAAAAAAGAAAATAGCAGCGCAAAAAATCAAAACAATTGTTATAGATGAAGCTGACCGCTTGTTGGATGATAAAAATCTGGCTCAAATTAAAGCATTAATTAAAACCACCTTGAAGGATCGTCAAATCCTTTTGTTCTCAGCAACCATACCTGGGAAAACACTGGAAAGAGCTAAAGAGATGCTGCAAAATCCGCAAATAATAACAATTCAAGCTAATTTAGAAATTACACCAAATATTTCACATATATACTTTTTAACGGAATACCGTGATAAAATTAAAGTTTTACGAAAACTGGTTGGGATTATTAATGTTGAGCGAGCACTGGTTTTTGTCAATAGGGGGGATAACATTGAATTAACCTCTGAAAAGCTCAATTATCATGGTTTGAAAACTGCAGGCCTGCATGCCGGTCTGCTGAAGGAGGAGCGTAAAAAAGCTATTGAAGATTTTCGTCAAAATAAAATACAGTTGCTGGTTGCTACTGATATTGCGGCACGGGGTTTAGATATAGCCGGCTTATCTTATGTCTTTAATTTAGACATGCCGGAAGATCCGCAAGCATATTTGCACCGTGTAGGAAGAACAGGACGGGCCGGAAAAACCGGTACGGCCATATCAATTGTTGCCCGGCAGGAAGCTGCTCTGATCAATAAGTATGAGAAGGTTTTGAAAATAAAATTCGCGGCCAAACATATGTACAAAGGAAAAATCTTAGATACAAGAAGGTCGCCTTAAGCGATTTTCAATCAGCCGCAGGTAATCGTGCCGCCCTGAAAATAAACTCAGAAATACCATTTTCGTCATAAGCATAATTTCCCGGAGTATAAAAAACCTCTCAAAAATCTAAGTATTCGAGGTGAACAAAATGGACAAATTAAGAGATCCCTTTAGTGGTATCAGCCATTTAACAGGCATAATCCTATCAATTGCAGCTTTAATTTTGCTAGTGTATAATGCAGCTTACTCAGGTAAAATACTGCATATAGTTTCTTTTGCTATTTTTGGAACCAGTCTAATCCTGCTTTATACAGCCAGCACCTTATATCATTTATTGCCCTTGTCTCCCAAAGGTCTTCTTATTTTGCGGCGCATAGATCATATGATGATTTTTGTGTTAATTGCCGGAACTTATACCCCTGTTTGCTTGATTCCTCTGAAAGGAGTGTGGGGTTACACCCTCCTGGTAGGAATCTGGTTAATGGCCATTACCGGAATGATTATAAAGATTTTTTGGGTAGGCGCTAAACGATGGTTCTCCACATTACTTTATCTGGTTATGGGTTGGTTAATCGCCCTTGCTTTATGGCCCTTACTCCATACTATTTCAATTGGAGGAGTCATTTGGATGGTGCTGGGCGGGCTGTTTTATACTGTGGGAGCCATTTTATACGGTACCAAATGGCCACCCAATATTATCCCCGGCTGGTTAGGTTTTCACGAAATATTCCACCTGTTTGTTCTGGCAGGAAGTTTTAGCCATTTCTGGCTGATGATGAGATATATAATGTATATATAATTATAAACCCCCTGTTGCATGATTAGAAAACAGGGGGTTTTGAAATATCAGGCACCATTAAACCGGGCTAAACTATCCTTAGCACCAACTGCCATTCAGTCTATTTATCTTCCTTATCTTCCCGCCTTGAACGGTTAAACTCATTCATCGCGGCATCTATTCCATTCTCAACCCAAACAGCAGCAGCTTGCTCCCCTCGACCAATTAGTTGGGACAAAAGTTCTGCTTCTTGTGGAGCAAACTTTCCCAAAACAAAAGAAACCTGTTCCTGGCCCGGATGCGAAGGGCGTCCTATGCCCAGCCTTAAGCGGGGGAAATCACTGGTTCCAAGTGCTTGAATAATAGATTTTAACCCGTTATGCCCACCGTCGCTTCCCTTTTTACGCAACCTTAAGTGCCCCGCCTCAAGATTCAAGTCATCACAGATAACCAGCAATTCCTGAGCAGTCAACTTGTACCAATTCATTAAAGCTTGCACAGACTGGCCGCTCAGATTCATATACGTGAGAGGTTTCGCCAAAATAACTTTTTGACTGCCCAACCAGCCCTGTCCAAGCACTGACCTCATCATTTTCTTCTGCACATCTACCCCGTATTTTTCGGCCAGTTGATCAATTACCATAAATCCGATATTATGGCGGGTATTCCTGTATTCAATCCCTGGATTACCCAACCCGACAATTAGTTTCACCGGCCGCCGCCCCCTTATAGCAAAGCTGCTGCAAAGCATATTGCAAGAAAGTCGCTTAAGCGACTTTCTTGCAGCCACAAGCACTCGTGCCACCCTACCTTCTTAATTCTCGTTTAATTCTAATTTATTCCTCGGTTTTTATCCCGGTTTTTTCTCCTTCACCCGCCTCAGTCTCAATACCGGGCTCTTCCTGCAAGCTCTGAGGCGGGATTACCCTGGCAACAACCAGATCTTCATCTGCCAGAATTTCTATATCCGGACCTGCCTGCAAATCCATAACAGCTACACTGTCCCCTATATATAACTTGGATACATCTACAGTTATAATATCGGGTATACTGCCGGGTAAGCACTTAACCCCCACTTCACGGATAATCTGATCCAGTATCCCGCCTTCCTCAGCAACACCAGGTGCTTCTCCTACCAGAACAACTTTAGCGGCAATCTGCACCCGATCGGTCAAAGAAATCTCTAAAAAATCAGCATGCAAATAGCTTCGTCTAATCGGATGGTACTGCAAATCTTTAACCATTACTTTATAGCTGTCTTCACCGTCACCGCTTTTTAAATGCAAGTCAATTACAGAATTACGACCTGTCTTCGATTTCAACACGTCTTCCAAGGCCCGAGCTTCCAGTTCCAGCGGTTTGGAACCGATGCTTTTACTGTATAAAACCGCCGGCATATATCCTTTTGAGAACAGCTTATTGGAATAACCCTTGCCGCAGCCTTCACGCGGGTAGGCATCCAGCGATGCCCCGGTTGTTTGCAAATCTTCCGCCACTGTCGATCAACCCCCCTTGTTAAATTCCTCACTATTCTTCCCTTTTTCCTGTCATATAAAACCTGCAAGGCACATATAGGTATTACCAAAGGCAATTAGTTAAATCCAGACGATAATCAATTTTAGGTTTTGTGCAAACTTACAAATTATCCTGCTTCACAAGGGGGGCCAATCATGCGAAAAAGCAAGCAGTTCATGGCCATGCCTGTCATTAGCCTCGAAGAAGGTCAACAGATCGGGAATATCAAAGGGTTAATCATTGATCCGGTTAAAAAGGTTGTCAGCGCTCTGGTTATTGAACAAAAAGGCTGGTTCAAAGAACAAAAATTCATTCCTTTTAATAAAATAAACAGTGTCGGTAATGATGCTATCACCGTAGAGCAAAGCAATACTATTCAAAAAGGCACCGTAATGCCAGATATTTATAAGCTCTACAAAGCCAATTTAGAAATAAATGGTACTAAAATAGTTACCGAAACCGGCACAGCACTGGGCTATATAGATGAATATTACGTACAATTGACTGACGGTGCTATAGCAGGTATAGAATTTTCAGGTAAACTAATTAACAGTATGTTAAAAGGCAAAGCTTACTTAGACAGTTCTTTTATACGAACTATAGGCAAAGAAGTAATAGTCGTCTATGAAGAAGCGATGGATAACATAATTAAGCTGGAGGGTGGAATACAGGAAACAGTAAAACAAATCAAACATTCCACCGGAAGCTTATGGGACTCTACTCTTAAAAAGACAAAGGAATTAAGCTCCAACATTAGCACCAGCCTTACTAAACCTTTTGAAAAGAACACTAACACAGGTAAAGATAAATTATCCGGTAACCAGTCCGGTCTTTTGCAGGATGCTAAAGAAGAACCAATAAAAGAACAGTCTCAGGAAACCACCTCTGAAAATAAAAAATAAGCTTCTATAGTATAAACTACTATATATTAAAAACTTGCACCTATAGGATTATTCATTGAGTATCAATCGAATAACTTGCTTACAGACAGGTCTTCATGAATACGAATAATAGCTTCGCCCAGAAGCGGCGCCACCGATAAAACCTTGATTTTGTTTAACATTTTGTCCTCGGTTACCGGTATAGTGTTGGTAACCAGGACTTCTTTAATCGGTGCCTCTTGCAGCCGGTTAATCGCAGGCCCGGAAAGAACTGCATGGGTACAGCAGACGTATATTTCATCAGCACCCCTTTTCTTCAAGGCAAGGGCCCCATGGGTAATGGTACCGGCAGTATCTATTATATCATCCATCATAATAACTTTCTTGCCTTGTATATCCCCGATTACATGCATAACCTCAGAAACATTAGGTTCCGGGCGGCGCTTATCAATAATGGCAATAGGCGCTCCAATCCGCTCGGCCAAATCTCTGGCCCTGGTCACCCCGCTAACATCCGGTGCCACTACAACTACGTCTTCAATATGCTGTTGGAGAAAATATTCAGCCAGGATTGGCACACAGGGTAAGTGATCAACCGGAATATCAAAAAAGCCCTGAATCTGCCCGGCGTGCAAGTCCATAGTAACAACTCTGCGAACCCCACTGGCAAATAACAAATTAGCAACCAGTTTGGCTGTTATCGGATCACGAGCCCTGGCTTTACGATCCTGCCTGGCATAGCCGTAATAAGGCAAAACAGCGGTAATGCGCCGGGCGGAGGCTCTCCGCACGGCATCAATCATCACCAATAGTTCCATCAGATTCTCATTAACCGGAGCACTGGTAGGCTGAACAATAAAAACATCAGCACCGCGCACACTTTCATTGATTTTAACCTGAATTTCCCCGTCGGAAAATCGTGTTACCTTGGCCGCTCCCATATTCACTCCAAGATATTGAACTATTTCCTGCGCCAGTTCCGGGTTTGCATTGCCGGTAAATATTTTCAGTTTCTTATTGCGGGATGACATCCTCTACTACCTCCATAATATTAATCAGCTGATTTTAATATCTAATCTCTCTTCTCCGGTGTTTTGCGGGACAACCAGTTATTTATATTTTTTTGTTTACCCCTGGCTACACCTAACGCTCCGGGAGGCACATCCATTGTAATAGTCGAACCGGCACCGATAACAGCACCGGCACCCACACTGACAGGTGCAACCAGGTTGGTATTGCTGCCGATAAACGCACCTTCTTCTATAGTAGTACGGTGCTTAGCCACTCCATCATAATTGCAAGTAATAGTGCCCGCACCTATGTTAACATTTTCAGCAATTTCACTGTCACCAATATAACTCAAATGAGGAATCTTACTCTTATTACCTATATTAGATTTTTTTATTTCTACAAAGTCCCCCACTTTCACCTGTTCACCTATTACAGTATCAGGCCTGATATAAGCGAAAGGTCCTATAGAAGACTGATCACCAACATCACTTTTCAGCAAAACAGAATTCTGTATTTCCACGCAATTGCCAATTCGCGTATCCGACAACCTTGTATGCGGACCAATTATACAATCACTGCCAATAACAGTATTCCCTTCTATACAAGTATAAGGGAGAATAACAGTATCTGTTCCTATCTCTACCGTCTGATCAATAAAAGTGGAAGCAGGGTCTATAACCGTTACCCCTCCCAGCATTAATTTATCAAGCATCTGCCTGCGCAAAACAGACTCGGCAGCGGCTAAATGGACACGGTCATTGATCCCCTGTATTTCAGCAGCATCAACTACAGCTATGGCGCTTACCAAACGCCCCTGACTAACATATAGCTGAATAATATCAGTTAAATAATATTCTCCTTGAGCATTATTAGGAGAAATATGTCTTAGAGCCTCAAAAAGAAACTCGGATTGGAAGCAATAAATACCTGTATTTATCTCTTGTATATTTAATTCAACCGGAGAGGCGTCTTTCTGCTCAACTATTTTGGCTACACTGCCAGCTTTATCCCGAATAACCCTGCCATAGCCGGTAGGGTCCTCAAGCTTGGCCGTTAAAACCGTGGCTACCGAGGCCGAATCCACATGAAAGGACACCAAATCCTTTAATGTTTGAGGTTTTATAAGAGGCGTATCACCACATAAAACCAGAATATGCCCGGAGAAGTCTCTTAACATCGATTCAGCCGAAAGCAATGCATGGGCGGTTCCCAACTGCTCCTCCTGCACAGCAATATTTACATCCTGCCCTAATTGAGCAGCCACCTGGTCACCCTGATAGCCAACAACTACAACCTTTTTTTCTATGCCGGCTTTACTGACTGAATGCAGCACATGGCTAATCATAGGCAGACCGGAAACTTTATGCAGTACCTTCGGTATTTTTGATTTCATCCTGGTGCCCTTGCCTGCCGCCAAGACCACCGCCGCCAGTTTCATATTGGCGACCTCCTTTTATAATTTTTTAAATTACAATATGAATTCTCATTTTCCTTGTAAAGAAAAGATTTTAGTCTTCTCAAAGAACCTATTAAAACTAATGTATGCAGTTAAAATTTATTCGCAATATTATTGCCCGCATAACTGTCACTATTGTACATTATACTAACAAATAAGTGTTTTGCCTATAAGTGTACGGAAACATTATAATACTAAAAATTTATATGTAAATCCGGAAATTAAAAAAGGAAGCTAAAGCTTCCTTCTGTAAATTTTGTTTGCCGGACAATTAAACAGTCTCTTCATATGCTTGCAAGACAGCTACCTGAATTATTTCACGGGCTGACGAATTTATCGGATGTGCAATATCCCTAAACTCACCGTTAGGAGTCTTTCTGCTGGGCATAGCCACAAACAAACCGGTTTGGCCCTCTACCACTTTGACATCATGAATCACGAAAGCATCATTCAGGGTTACTGATACAATGGCTTTCATTTTACCCTCAGCAAGTATCTTTCTCACACGAACATCAGTAACATGCATCATGCCTCACCACCCTCCTGCAATCCCTATATTCTGTTTTGTTATATATCTCACATGAACATTTTCTCCAAAAAACATTAAATTCCTTCTTTTTACTATGCTCTTTTAACAAGCTTTTCCTATATTTTTTTAAAATATTTCATAACGGGCTTTTATCTGTACTATTTTGTCAATAAATTTTGTTTATTTTTTTTATTATGACAATAGCTTGTCTCTTTTTGTCACAAATTCGACATTCCTGCAGAAAAACCGGCTTGCTCTTGCTTTGAAGCTGAAGGTTAAAATTAAAATAGAGTATCAAGGATTTTCCTTAATACTCCGGTAAAATTCTTAAAACATATTTCAACTCTAGACAACTCCCAAAACTTGTTTTACCAGTTCCAGATCTTCCGGTTTATCCACATCGACACCTACCTCCGGATAGTCGAGTACTATCACCCGTCCTTTTATACCCAATAAACTGGAAACCTTTCTCTCGCCCTCTTCTAAAGACAAGGTTTTGGTTAAAAATCTTAACAAAAACATAAACCCAACCAAACGACACAGCTTAAAGGGGCTCTTTCTCAGATTAACAATCTCCTGGCCTTTATGCAGACAAGTTTTAGCTGCTGATGGATTAACCAAAAAAATATTGCCGCCGGTATAAACCCCTTCCCTCAAAGTAACATACGTACGGTGAGTTTTAGAATAGCATCGCTCAACTGCTTCACGTGAAATAATGGGATAAAACAAATCTGCTGCTTCTTCTAAACACAATTCAATAAAACAGTCTACAGCCTCCGGTGTCAATAAAGGTAAATCCGCCGTCACCACCAGAACCCTTTCCGCTCCCGGCAGAAGGGCCACCCCACTAGAAAATGTCTCCATGAGAGAAGCACCTGCAGGGGCAGTTTTAACCCTGTTGTTCCTGTTTGATAACAGTTTGTTTAAATATTGACTCGGATCATTGCCGGGACCGGCTACAATCACTCTGTTTACCAAGCGAGCCCGCAACAAAGCTTCCAGTACATATTCAATCATAAACTTGGACCCAATTGGCAGCAGTGCATCATATGGTACATCGCTAATAGCCCTTAGCTTTCCGTTATTAACGCTGCCTGCCAAAACCACCGCATCCACCATTTTAGACACCGGCCTCCTGTACAGCACTGATCATACTGTTCTCAGCATTTTCAATATGCTCCCTGGCCAGCTTCTGAGCCAATTCCACATCCCTATCCGATATAGCCTCCACAAGCTTCTTGTGCTCATCCAGTGCATCTCTGGTCCTGCCGGGCCTTGCTAATGAAGCGGTACGAAAACGATGAATTTGCTCCTGCAGGTGAGTGACTATCTGCACCAACCTTTCATTGCGGCTGGCCCTGTAAATAACATCATGGAACATAGTGTCTTTCTCGACTATAGCATCCAAATTCCCGCTTTCACGCAACTCTGATATTTCTACAAGGTAGCGTTCCAGCTCATCCAGTTCCTCTTCCGTTATTCTTTCCGCAGCCAGACCGGCTGCCAACGCCTCCAGAGCCGCTCTTACTTCAAAAACATTAGCGATATCCTTTATGGAGATTCCAGCTACATAAGCACCTTTTCGGGGAATCATAACCACGAAACCTTCCAGCTCTAATTTTCTAATGGCCTCACGCACAGGAGTCCGGCTCACACCCATCTCCTCGGCCAGTTGAATCTCCATCAAACGTTCGCCCGGAGATAATCTCCCATTTATAATAGCTTCCCGTAAAGATTCAAAAACCACTTCCCGCAATGGTTTATAATTATCCAGTTTAATTGGAATTAATTTAGGTTCTTCCTTTAATTTAGGATAATCCACAATATCCCCCCTCAACTACTTACCCATTTAGCCTTAATTAACCTATTTTAACCTTTTGATATACTAATTTCAATACCTGATTGCATGCCGGTTAAACACGTCATACTTCTCTCGCTCCCTGCAATTTCACCGCATAAATAGATCCAAGCGAAGGACTCAGGCCCTTAGACAGCAGATGTGCGGCCTCTAAATCAGGAGTGATGCCAAAAATTGTCGATCCGCTGCCGGACATTAAAACACCCATCGCTCCTTGTTCAAATAGTATGTTTTTTATATCTAAAAGGTTCGGGTGCATTTTCATTGCCGGTTCCTCCAAAATATTATATAAAGCCTTACATACAGCAGGCAATTGCCTGCTTTTTATGGCTTTAATCATTCTTAGTACCGGCGGTCCCAAATCCGAAAGGCATAACATGTTATGGATATCATTAGTATCATTAGTAATATCTTTTTTTTGCATCGTATTAATAACTTGAGGATAAACGGCGCTATTCAGCTTGCTATAAACCTCCCCGGTAGATATTCCATAAGCAGGTTTAACTAAAATAATTCCCATATCGGGTGCGGCTTCCAGAAAAGCCAACTGCTCGCCTCTTCCTTTTGCCAGCACTGTACCGCCTTTGATACAAAAAGGTACATCAGAACCAATTTTAGCTGCTAAAGCATACAGTTCTGCAACAGTTAAATCCAAATTCCATAACTTATTAAGACCCAGCAGTGCCGCAGCAGCATCAGCGGACCCACCGGCAAGACCGGCAGCAACCGGTATCTTTTTATGCAGAAGTATTGAGCAGCCCAACCGGCATCCCGTATACTCCTGCAATATGCGGGCCGTCCTGAATACCAGATTCTCCTCACCAACAGGCAAATCAGCACCTGCAACAGTCAAAATAATCTTGCCCATATTATTATTTTCCTGCTCTTCCGAGAGGGACAGCTCCAGCAAATCATGCAGAGAAATAGATTGCATAACCATCTCTACCTCATGATAACCGTCATCCCTTCTTCCCAGCACATCCAAACAAAGATTGATTTTAGCATAAGCGGGTATAACCAAAGGCATAAATAATCTCATTCTCCTCTATTAAACTAAATAAGCAAAACTTCAATAATCTAAAAAATCTATAACAAGTATTTATAACATTATACCAGTCCAATTATTAGTGGTAAACAAACCGCTTACGCTATTACCTCATTACATATTTTTCATGTATTATATTGAGATAATACTTATATATATAAGTTGTAAACAATTACTGAGGGATTTTTTTATAAAAATCAACATAAAGGAGTCACAATATGTCAAATTCCATTAACCAAATAAACATACATACCGGTACCCGTATACTAAATATTAAAGCCAACAACCTGTCGCGCAATTATCCTGCAGCCGTAGGAAAACCGGCAACACCTACCCCAACCGGAAATTATTCAGTAGTTAACAAGATAATTAATCCCGGCGGAATGCTTGGAACCAGATGGCTGGGCCTAAATATTCCGGGAGGCGTATATGGTATTCACGGAACAAATAACCCTGATTCTATCGGGAAAGCGGTATCTAACGGGTGTATTAGAATGCAAAACCAGGACATAGAAGAGATATTCCCTTACATAGCAATTGGTACACGAGTAACTATAAATGATTACTACACTAATCCAACGGAGGTATCTAACGGTAAGTCACTTACTGAATATATCGTTAAGCAAGGTGATTCCCTCTGGTTGATAGCACAAAAAAATAATATTCTATTGGATAAGTTAATCATAGCTAACCCGCATATCAACCCTGACCATATTTTTCCTGGACAGACAGTGATAATACCTTAAACTAAAAGGAGATACTACCTTGGCAGAAATAATGATCCTTAGCCTGATAGCCGGTTTAGGCACCTGCCTGGGAGCCGCTCTGGTAATTACATTTGGCCAGATCAACAGCAAGTCTCTCTCTGTTTTTCTCGGTCTGGCCTGCGGAGTAATGATCGCAGTTATTCTTTTTGATCTGCTGCCGGCAGCTTATTTTTACGGAAATATCTTCAGCTGTCTTGGCGGCTTCTGCGGGGGGCTCCTGCTATTGCTGTTACTGGAGTTGCTCACTTGCAACCGGCAGCCTGCAACCAATTCCTATTACGGGCACCTAAGAACCGGCTATCTAATAGCCCTAGGCATTGCCCTGCATGATTTTCCTGAGGGGCTGGCTATCGCGGCCGGTTTTGCTACCGCAAGCAAACTCGGCCCAGCCCTGGTACTGGCCATAGGATTGCACAATATTCCGGAGGGCATGGCTACCGCCGCTCCATTATGGTTGGGCAAACAATCAGCCAAACGTATAATCGGCATTAACTTGCTGGTCAGCCTGGTGACACCTGCCGGGACACTGGCAGGCCTCTGGCTGCTGCAACTGGCCGATTATTTCATATCAATTCTCCTCTCCTTTGCCGCCGGAGCTATGACTTACATTGTTTTTGCTAAGCTCTTCCCGGAATCATTCAATCAGCACCGCAGGCTCGCTCTCACAGGCGGTTTTTGCGGCATGCTTTTCTTCTTATTGCTTTCCTTATTAGAATAATCATTATTGTTTAAGAATTAACCAGGCACCTCCTGCCATTAAAAATGTACCAACAATATTAAGCCAGCTAAAGGGTATTTTCTGAAGGCCGAATAATCCTAAATGATCAATCAAACCGGCAGTAAAAACCTGCCCCAGGATAATTGCTGTTGTAGCCGGCGCTACCCCAACCTTAGGCATGCTTCTGGCCACAATGTAAATAATCAAAACACCTAAAATACCGCCTAAATATGTATACCAGGGAGCCTGGGCCAAATTAGCCCAGGTTATAGAACCCAGCTTAAAAATAAATAACAGTAAGGCAGACAAAACTAAACCCAATAAATGAACAATGAAAGTTGTTTCCCATAAACCTATGATTTTACTCTGAGAAGCATTAAGAGAACCCTGTAGAGCCATAAGCAAACCGGAAGAAGCGGCAATAAGCAAAACAACTAACCTGGCACTCATAAAACTACCTCCAACATTAGTTTTTGCTTTATTGTTTGTCTTTACAATAAACATATACTCTAAACAATAAAATCATATCGGCTTACTCGACTATATTTTCTCTTTTTTTAAACAGCAGCAACCACGAATGAGATAGCCTCAAACGTGGATCATGTAAACACCGATACCCAGGAAGCGGCAAAAGCTGCCCGGGATATCAAAACTATTATTGAAGAAGTGCAAAATTCCTCTAATAAAGCGGAAAATATCATGCTGCTCAGTTCGGATAATGTCAGCTCAGGAACCAAAACAGTGAACGAAGCCGGTACTCAGTTTATCGATATCATTGAGCATATTGAAAAACTTACGCAACAAGTACTCCAGGTAGCAGCCGCTGCAGAGCAGATGACCATAGGCGTGCAAAACGTTGCCGCTGCTACACAACAGCAAACTGCCTCCATGCAGGAAGTAAGTTCATCAGCGGAAGATTTGAACCTGGTAGCCAATGAGCTTTTAACTATGTCCGGCCAGTTTAAAATGCAATAAAATTCTGGAGTAAAGAGCCGTTATACAGACAACGGCTCTTTTACTTTCTTTTTAAGCATGGAGTCCCACTTAATAATCTTGGAGGTTGTGTCGCCTGTTTTATTTTTCACCTTATTAACTATTTTATCATTAACACTACTATTGCCGTCACCAGGAGTTTGCTCCTGAGAAACCTGCTCCTTAACAAAATGATCACTTGCGGCAGTTCTTTTATATTCCTGCTCACTGACGGCTTTATTTTTACTTTCCGCTTTTCTTTCCGTTTTTAACTCAGCAACACTGACACGTTCGCCTTTTCCGCTTCTATTGCTAAAACCGGATCCGGGTTGTGAAGAAACTGCAGCAGATGCAATCTCATTAATCATTTGTTTTTGCAAAATATCTACAATTGACAGCAGGCTGACCAAGCAGATTAAAAGCAGGTTGGCTTCTTGATCACTGCCCGGCAGCGCTTGCTTATCCATCAAAAAAGTCAGGGTTTCTTTGACTCCCTCATTTTTAGGAAAGTTATGAGCATCCACAGTACTCTCTCACCTCACTCTCGCTTTGGCAAGCGGAATACTAAGTTAATCCGGGAATATTAGGCAAACCCAGATTGTTCGAGATTTTCAATGCCTCATCTTTAACCATTTGCTTAGATTCCTTTATTGCCCTGCCAAAAACATCGGCTATAATATTTTGGATTTCCTCAGCCGGGGTCTTGCGCAGGTAATCCCGGTCCAGATAAAACTCCATAATTTCCTGATTTCCGTTTAATACAACCCGGACAGTACCTTTTTCCGTGCCTGCTTCTACAGTCATCTGTTTCAGTTTTTCCTGGACTTTTTGTATATCACCTATTACTCCGCTCAAATTCTCCAGCAATCCAATACCTCCTTTAATTATTTTTAAATTTAGATACCTTTTTTAACTATAATTTTATTTTTTTCTTCCCGACAGCTTTCCTCTCCCCGAGCCTCTCCCGCTGAGGGGCTCTCAGCTTTATTAGCGGTAACCTTATTCTGAGCCGCAGCCTGGTGGGAGCCCGCTAATCCACTGATTAGACTCACTAATGCACCTATATCAGCTTTTTGATTTGACTGGTTGTTCAGTAAGGATAACAGTGATGTTAAAACAGGCTGGTTTGCCCCACCGCATAACCCCAATAGTGCCAGAAGAGGCACTAAATTAGGTTGACTGCCACCCCCCCCCAGTAAATTTAACAAACCGCCTAAAGGATTAACGACTCTGGGTTTAATATCCTGATTGGCAGATTTATTAGACTGGTCATTAGCACTTTCAAGAACGGAGTTTTTCATGGAAGCATTATTTTTGACACAACCCTGATCAGTATTCGGGCTAATGTTGCGCTCAACCGGCTGTGTCTTACAGTCACCCTGACCCTGTTTGGCAAATATATTTAAAAGCGGGCCAAGCATGGTCTGCAGTGAGGACAGATCCAGAGGCAAATTGCCGGAAACTCCCGCCGCCGGCGAGGCTTGAACTCTCTTGTTCAAAATATCAATAATACCCATAAGATTTACCAGACTCAACATTACTAATGAATTTTGATCCGAACCCTGTTTACTTTGTACATCCAGCAACCGGCTAAGAGTTTTATGCATATCATACAACTGGTCTTGACCGGACAACAATTAATTTCACCTCCCCTGATTTAAAGCTGATGGGGTAAGGGTACACTCTAAATATATGCTCCCTTATCCGAAAGTTTGACAAAAAAAAGCTGCCTTTAACAGCTTTTTTTTGCACTCCAGGAAATTATGCTTATTATAGCTCTGTGGACAAGTTATTGTCTTATGCAGTGCAATTCCATATGGCACAAGCTGAGTTAATACCGCATAATTTCCTTAGAGTACGAGTGCCTGTGGCTGCTCGAAAAGTCGCTTTAAACGACTTTCTTGCACTCCAGGAAATTATGCTTATTATAGCTCTGTGAACAAGTTATTGTCTTATGCAGTGCAATTCCATATGGCACAAGCTGAGTTAATACCGCATAATTTCCTTCGAGTACGAGTGCCTTTGGCTTCTCGAAAGTCGCTTTAAATCGAACTAACCTTTAGCAACACAGGGAATATTTATAACCTGACCTACCCGCAAATTATTTGGGTTTACGTTGGGATTTGCGTCCAATAAGTCTTGCAAGGGGATATCATACTGCATAGCCAGCTTATAAAAGGTATCGCCGGACTTGATAGTATAAGAAATCATATCACCTGGTTTACAGACGGGGCTTTCCGGCTCTTCTTCCGGTTCTTCGCTCATATCTAAGGCAATGACTACTGATTGGTCCATGCTTTCTGTTACTCTTACTAAGATCTTTATTACGGCTTCACAATATACTTTCGGGCCTCTGGTTTCAGCCTTAACGAACTCTACCATAGGCATTACAGAGACATCCATATCTTTTCTGGCACCAGGCACCTCTACAAAGGTTCTGAAACTCATCTTCTTGTGCATGGCATGAACAGACTGATTAGGTTTCATCGCTACATAAATAACCTTAACTTCCAGGGTACCCCGTATAACAACTTTATCAGAAAGAACTTCCACTTTTTCTATGTCGATATGCTCGACGCGGCATTCCAAAATTTTCTCCGCGCACGGTTTGGGATCCGGAGGTGCTGAGGTGCTTTCTACAACCACCTGGGTACTTGCTTCACCAACTAATTGATCAACTCTTAAATTATATTTAGTTGCCTTACAATTACTGTCTTTTACATCAGTTACCACATAAACCGTTCTAGGATCGGTAACATTTACCTTTACTTCCAACACTATTCCGGCATCGAGCCGCCTGGGATTTCCCTTGACAGGATCAACATTTACGCTTTCCACAGTCGTTTTAATTTCAACCTTCATGTGTTTACCGGCACCGGGTACTTCTACAAAATCACTGAATTTAATGACTTTATGCAGTTCATGCACCGGTTGATCAGGTTTTCTGGCTACATACAATACCTGCAAATGAACTTCCCCGTCAAACATTACCTTGTTTCTAATAATTTTTTTATGTGTGATAGTTACCTCGGCATCCACATTTATAATTTGCTCTATATCGGGCTTGGGATCAGGAATTCGAAATACCTCATCAACCATAATCTGTTTTCTTGCATTGCCGATTAAATGATCTACCTTTAATCTTTCTGATTCAATTATAGCATTGTTATCATGTACCTTTACTACTACATTGAGTTCTTCAGGCTGGGTAGCTTTGGCGTCAACTTTAATTACTGCTACAACATCAAAATCTCTGTCACAATTACAATCATGTCTTTGTTTTACATTGACATCCTCTACCTCCAGCTTGACATCAACATCCATATCCGGTTCGACACCCGGCAGATCTATAAAAGTTGTAAAAGTAAGCATATGGTGCATGGAATGCACAGACTGATCGGGTTTCCGAGCAACATAAACTATCTGCAAATTTAAAGAACCATGCACTACAACTTTATCCGGCAGCACTTCTATTCTTCTCACTCTCGCTGACTTTTCTACAGAAAGTATTTGTTCAACATCAGGCTTAGGATCAGGAACACTCACTTTTCCTTTTACTATAGTCTGTTTTGTATCCTCAGCTATAATCATATTGATTTTTAAATACTCTGTTTCATAATTACAATCCATATAATTGCGCATAGCTCCGCTCTTCTTAGACATAAAGCTTTACCTCCTTTCGACAGTCTTCATAATAATATATGAGTGGTTTTATCAAGTGTGCAAAAACAAATAGATTATTTGGGTATTTAAGGCGCGTATAAGACCGCACCTAATCCTTCTGTTAAAGCCAAACATTCCAAACAACCGTTAGCCTCTTCACAAAAACTGGTTAAGATAAACATATTTTTTTGAAAGGCATGGCGAAATCTCCGCAGCATTAACTCATCCAGATTGGTTAATATTTTTACGGAAGCGCCGGATCCGTCCATGAGTACGGAATAACGGCCATCTTCCTGTTTTTGAAAAAGAACTTTATAGGGCGACTCCCCGGCTTTCATTATCAGGTTATGGATTGCCAGCACATAGCTCCGTACAACATCCTCCGCATCCTTTTTATTTTGCAGCTTGGGGCCAATAGCAGGTATACCGGTTCCCAATAAGACCAGAGCCACCTCTTGCAGCGTTTCTGAGTTAGCCACTGGTTACCCCCTTCATTCTATTTTTAGTAAACAAGTTCAACACCTAAATTTTTGCACACATTTTCTATTGGGCTAAAAATTGTGAACTTATCCGAACCGGCAAAAAGCAACCCAACAGCCTTTTTATTGTTATTTACAATCAGAGAACCGCTGTCACCTGGCTGCGAGTTCATATCACAGACTACCTGCTCAGAAAACCAGCCGATTTCTGTCTCAGATATTTGCACCTGTAATGTTACTCCTACAGCACTTACCCTGCCGCTGGTTAATCCACTGGTTCTGCCGCTTTTCTCCACCGAGATGCCGGGACTTACCTGCTCCAAGCCGGTTATTTTACCTATCTCATATATTTCCGGTGAAATAAATTCAGGGTTATCCGGTTTGCAAAGAGCACAATCAACCACATTTTCTGTGCTTTGCCTTTTATACAAGCGTACCCCATAATTTGGTTTAAAAATTTGCATCAGGCGATTGAGGCTTCTGGCCATATTTTGCGCCACCTGGCAATCGGATATTTCTTCACCTCTAACCAAGGGAATAAAACGATGCAGCACCCCGATTCGATCAGACATGGTTCCTCCGTCATAAGGGCCGGGCTGGTACAACACATTGAACAAATTCAATCAGCTAAAGAAAGCTCATAAATTATCAGTGTATTTTTAAATGATCGGGTCAGAGTCTTCAGTTCGTCTTCACTCCAAAACCTGTCTAACCCGTACTTATCTCTAACATTCCGGTTTACCTTCTCATCCCGCTCAAAAACAATTATCTTCTTTACGAAACGTTCTAAGAATGAGCGATCTATATCATTTTTTGTCAGGTTATCTGATTTCAAGCTTTCAATTATCAATTCGTAAGCACTGGCGCTCTCTTCATTCTGCATTGAAAGTGTTTTCAGGCGCTCAATTTTGCCGGCTAAAAGATCTTTCTCTTTATCCAACAAGCTGTTAGCGGATAGAAACAAATCTTCTGAAATTATGCCTCTTAGCCTGTCAAGATAGGCAGTTTTTTGCTGTCTCCGGCATTTTTCCAGGCGGTTAGAGAGTGTATTTAGCTCCTCAATGGAACCCTTAACCGAAAAATCCTTGCGGTATTCTTCCTTAAGCTTATGATGGAAGTCTACCCCCTTGCTGACTCTTAGGATATCTTGAAGGATAAGGCCACGCAAATCTTCTTCTCTAATATGGTGCGAGGTACAGGCCGTTCTTCCGTATCTATTGTACAGTCCGCAGATATATCCCGAGGGGCGGTTGGTCTTTTTTCGAAAGATGTGGGGAGAGCCACAACCGCCACATATTAAAAAACCGCTGAACAGGTGTAAGCAAGTTGTCTTTGTTTTCTTGCGGCCTTCTCCTGAAAGATGGCGTTTTTTTCTTATTTGGTTAGCTAAATCAAAGATTTCACGGCTAACCAAAGGTTCATGCGCATCAGGTACCACCACCCACCTGCTGCTGTCTAAGCGCCTGGTTTTTCGGGATTTAAATGAGATTTTCTCACTCACTCCCTGCACACTGATACCGCAGTAAACAAGATTACTGATAATGCGCCGGATGTTCTGCTCACTCCAGCGGGACTTTCCGGTTATATTAGCATAATTTTTATCCTGACCCGGGGTGGGAATGCCTAACTTTTGCACATACTCGGCCAAAGCCCGGTAACCCAGGCCCTCTATATACAACTCGAATATTTTAGGGATCAGCTCACGGTATTGCTCATTCACTACCAGCTTGTTTTTTTCCAAAGAAGACTTTAAATAACCGAAGGGCGGCCGCCCTAAATACTCGCCGTTCTGCATCTTTTTTTTCAGGTTATAGCGTACCTTTTTGGAAATATCCCTGGCATAATGTTCGTTGACCCAGGTTTTGATGCCGATAATCTCATCATCATCACGAAAACTGTCGTAATTATCGGTCAAGGCTATGAGACGTATATTCCTTTCTTTCAGGAAATCGAGAAAGCTGAGAGTCTCCCCGTTGTTGCGGCCCAGCCTGGAAAGATCTTTGACCAAAACAGTATCTACGAGGTTATTGTTTATATTGTCGACCATCTGGATTAAGCCCGGCCGATCGAAATAGGTACCCGAAATATCATTATCTATGTAATATTGAAAAGTACCCGGAATGTTTTCCTGCACATAACTTTTCAAAAGATCACACTGGGTTTCCAAGCTTTCATCCCTCTCGCCGTTTTCATTAACACTGAGACGAGCATATAAGGCTATATGTTTAGACATATTTCACCTCCATAGTTCTGTTGGAGCGCGGTTTTAAATCTAACCACCGGTCTTTTGATTTAACTGCCTGGCCTTTTCCTCAACTTCTTGACTTGTTAATTGCTTTAACTTTCGATACATTAAAAAAACGAGCATGTCACTGATTTTTTTATCTCCTGTGAAGAGTAAAATATGAAAATGATTGTCTAATTTTACTGTTATCGGGATATCTTTCTGCATAATAAAACACCTCCTGCATAACCATATGCAAAAGGTGTTGAAATGATTAATATTTGCTATTACTCACTATTTCATCAAACAGCGACAGGGATATTTCTTATCTGTTCATTAGTCTGATAACCCTCTAAAAGAAAATCATCAACTGTAAAGTCGTAGAAGTGTTTTTTATCCGGATTAATTAATAACCTGGGCGCCGGATAGGAAGTTCTCTGGATAAGTTCCTTTATTATCGGTATATGTCTGTCATATATATGCGCATCAGCAATAACATGCACGAATTCACCGGCTTCAAAGCTGCTTACTTGCGCAAACATATGTATAAGAATGGCATATTGAGCCACATTCCAGTTATTTGCAACCAAAACATCCTGAGATCGTTGATTTAGTATTGCATTTAGTTTTCGACCGGTAACATTAAAAGTCATACTATAAGCGCAAGGATATAAGTTCATCTCATGCAGGTCACTGTGGTTGTACATGTTAGCAATAATCCTTCTGCTATACGGGGTATGCCTTAAATCATACAAAATTCTGTCAACTTGATCAAATTCACCTTCACGGTACTTATGTTTAATACCCAGTTGATACCCGTAAGCTTTTCCAATTGAACCCTCATCGTTAGCCCAGCTATCCCAAATACTGCTATTAAGATCATTAATGTTGTTCGATTTCTTTTGCCATATCCAGAGCAGCTCATCAATTGCAGCTTTCAGGTTGGTTGGCCTTAGTGTCAGGATGGGAAACTCTTCTGAAAGATTATACCTGTTAACAACGGCGAACCTCTTAATAGTATGGGCCGGCATACCGTCAGTCCACTTAGCTCTTACCTCCTCACCCTCAGAAGAAATTCCTTTATCAAGGATCTCCTTGCACATTCCGATAAAAACATCGTCTGCTTTACTCACAATAACTTACCTCACTTTCTTAGTCTAATGGCAGTGTCAAAAATACGGGAAGCCAGAGGGATTTGCTTTCCTATTAAACCACAGGAATAACCAGTACCATCCCACTTCTCATGGCGATAATACGGTATTTCCATGTCCTGATGCAAATACCCGATCGGCAAAAACATTTTATGGGCATATACAGCTCCATTTACATTAGCTATAAGATAATTTAAAATAAGCTTTATACTGTTACCCCTGTAAAAAAGGACAGGGATAAAACAGAGATAATAATTTTCACCATATAGCCATACGATCTCTTATTTGACCATAAATATTACAAATATATCAGAAAATTGCCGTGCAAGTCTGCCACAAATAAATAAAGCGTGCTAAAATAATATGCACATAAAGCAATTGTACCACATTCACTTAGAATAGCTCTTTAGTGAACCTCCTCCGGGACGAGCCCGGAGGCTTCTACCCGTAAGGTTTCTCATTTCATTGAGAACTGCCCTGGCAAAGCAAGGTCTTACACTCTCTCATGAGCTACAGCACTGTGTTACCACAGCCTTGGCCCGGTCCATGGGCATCTACTACTCATCGTAGATACGTTTAAGCAGTTTTTTTCAGTGCCAACACCTTCAGCCGTGCATATTCGACCTTCTCAGGTAACTTACGGCCTTTGGTGAATTTACCGTTAACCGATTTATCCAGAATTCCGGAAGCACCGACCATATCCCGGTGCGGGCCGGCGAAACCACACTTGCCGCATTTATAGGTGCGACCTGTTTGCTTGGTATACTCTGCACAAGCTGGACAAGTACCCGAAGTACCGCGTTCATCCACTGATATCAGCTTAATGCCATGACGCTTTAACTTATACTCCAGCATCCTGCGTAATTTACCGAAAGTCCATTGACTCATCCGCTGGTTGTGCTTTTTACCGCAGTCTTTCTTGCGCACGCCTTCTGGATTGCCGATATAGACGGTATTGACGTTATGCTCAAAGCACCATTTTGAAACAATAGTTGAAATGGTATGTATGACGTGCTCAATTCGGCGCTCAATATTGTTCAAAAACCGGTACTTTGCAGCTAAAAGCTTATTGCGCTGTTTTGAGCCTTTTTTAGTTTTAGAAATAGCTTTTTGCAACCTGCGCAGCACCTTATTCCTGAGCCGGTGCAGAGAACGCAGCAATCTGCCGCTCACTACCAAAGATTTCTTACCGTCTGTGATAGCTACAGCATGTACCTCACCGGGGTCAATGGCTGCTGTAACGCCGCCCTGTACTTTTTTCAAGGCCGGTTTTTCTACCGTTACATGCAGCCAGTAAAGGTTACGGTGCCATACAAGTTGAACCAGCTTAATGACGGCTCCGGAGAGCCTTTTGGGTAAGTTAAGTATGAGTGATTCCCTGCCGCGTCCGTTTGAGAGAGTCAGCATCTTTCCTTCGTAATTTATACCAAGTGGCTTCCAGGTTACAGTGAAAAAACGTTTCCTGCGATGGGGATAGCGCCAATCTGTAACCCCTTGTTCGCGCAGCTTCCTGGTGCGCTCACAGCACTCAAAGTAAGTTTCCACTATAGCCTGCGCCGACTGGGAATGAACACCGTATTTGCCTTTAACGAATGCTTTCATGGCACCTTCGTCGAGCCAGCAGTGATGTTTTATATAGATTGTACGGTGAACAATGCAAGTTGTGTTCCATACTTTGGCTGCCTCTCTTTGCAGGGTACGGGCCAGGGAAGTTTGCTCCGGGGTTAGGTATACAGGAAATTTATTCACCAAAATGTCGATGCCTTTTGACTTTGACTTCTTTGATTGGTTATTTTTACATTTGCTCACAATTTCACCTCCTCCCGGAATATTTCTGGGCTTCAATATATTTGCGAATGGTCTCAGTGCTGACGTTTCCGGCAGTGCCTATTATAGATAGTGATAGGTAAGGATTGTCTATCAATTCTGATAGTGTAAGGCTCATTGTTATGTCGTCTCTCGTTAGTAATTTAGTTTTATTTGCGCGTTCTTTATAGAGTTTCCTACCTTCCGGTGTATATGATGTTTCATTTGGATTTTTGAGATTTACTTTTTCCCATTTGACAAATCCAAGGCTAGTGATACCAATTGTTATTTTTTCATATTGTATTGCCGGTATTCATGTTGTATAGTTTTCATGTCTACTGATTAAATTATTAACTTGATTGGATGGTATCCATTTGGCATTTTTACTTTTAATTGCCTTATATGATGTGTAGTTAAGGGAATTAGCGTATTTATTTAGTTCAATGTTTACCATTGTTGCCGGCTTATAGTAATTACTTATGATTCAATTATACAGTAGAGGAAGTGTTTGTGTATATACTTGTCGCCCTACCGGGCGACCGCTCCTTTCATCCCACGGGACAAGCCCGTGGGTTTTCAGGAGCGATTTTCTATAAATCAAAAATATTAATAAAACCACCTAAGTCGGCAATATTTATAATAATGTACAACAAACCACCGGCTTAATCATATACTTATTCACTAACAGAAATAATATATAACAAGAAAGTCATTTTAAGCGGTTTTTCAATAAAACACGCCGTTGCAGAATTTACTTTTTAAGGTGGTAAAAATGACAAATTACCGAGTAGAAAAAGACTTGCTTGGTGAGCTTAAGCTGCCGCGAGCGGCTTATTACGGCATTAACTCTTTAAGAGCCAGTCAAAACTTTGCTGTCAGCGGCTACGGAGTAAATAAACACTTACTCCGTGCTCTGGCTGAAGTCAAGTTGGCCGCAGCACAGGCAAATCTTCAGGCCAGCCTTTTGCCGGCAGAAACAGCCAGGGCCATCTGCTCAGCCGCACAGGAAGTGGCTGAGGGCGGGCTGGCTGAACAGTTTATTGTGGATGCCCTGCAGGGAGGTGCCGGCACTTCAACAAACATGAATATGAATGAGGTGCTGGCCAACCGGGCTATTGAACTTCTGGGCGGACAAAAAGGAGATTATGATCTTGTTCACCCCTTAAACAAGGTTAACCTCTCCCAATCCACCAACGATACTTATCCCACGGCACTGCGTATCGCAGCCATCCGGCTGGTGCTGGATTTAAGCGAAGCTCTGGCCGAGCTGCAGACAAGCCTGCAGGAAAAAGAAGCGCAATTTGCCGGAATACTAAAACTCGGACGAACCGAACTGCAGGACGCCCTGCCCATTACCCTGGGGCAGGAGTTCGGGGCTTTTGCCGAGGCTATAGCCCGTGACAGGTGGCGGTTATACAAGGTCGAGGAACGGCTGCGCCAAATCAACTTGGGCGGTACGGCCATCGGTACCGGTCTCAACGCCCCGCGCCGCTATATCTACCAGGTAGTGGAGGAACTGCGTCAAATCACCGGGTTGGGATTGGCCCGTGCAGAAAATATGGTTGACCTTACCCAGAATGCTGACATATTCGCCGAGGTCTCCGGTCTGGTCAAAGCTGCCGCCGTCAATCTATGCAAAATTGCCGGGGATCTGATGCTGCTGGCTGCCGGCCCTGCCGGAGGTTTGGCTGAAATCAATCTGCCCCCCCGCCAGGCTGGTTCTTCCATTATGCCGGGAAAAGTTAACCCGGTTATCCTGGAAGCGGTTATCCAGGTGTCCTGGCAGGTCATGGGGGCTGATCAGACAATTTGCCAGGCCTGCGCCGGAGGCCGGCTGGAATTAAATGCCTTTTTACCCTTAATAGCCCACAACCTGCTGCATGTTCTTGAGATGCTGGCCAAAACAGCAAGAGTTCTGAACAGCGAGTGCATAAGAGGCATAACTGCCAATGAAGAACGTTGCCGCAGGTGGCTGGAAGAAAGCAATGTACTGGTTACCGCTCTGGTTCCCTATATAGGTTATGAACAGGCTACCTCCCTGGCACAGCAAGCCAGGGAAGAAAATAAAACCATAGTAGAGTTGGTACAGGCCCGCAATCTGCTAACTATAGAAGAGTGTCAGATTATCGCCGCACCGCGCGAGTTGACCAGACCCGGTATAGCCGGTGCACGCCAGCTGGCCAATCGCTTTAAAAAGGCCAACAGTCAAGGAGATGGAAAAAATGCACGAGACACCTAGAGGCACCAGACTGCATATCGCCCTGTTCGGACGGCGTAATGCCGGCAAATCCAGCCTGATTAATGCACTGACCAGGCAAAATCTGGCCATTGTTTCCAACGTGGCCGGCACTACTACCGACCCTGTATACAAATCAATGGAAATTCTGCCCATCGGGCCTGTAGTATTGATTGATACGGCAGGACTGGATGATGAAGGAGAACTGGGACAAAAAAGGGTGGCCAAGAGTATGGCCGTGCTGGCTAAAACTGATCTGGTACTGCTGGTAGCAGATGTGCAAAAAGGTTTAGGAAAAACCGAACTGGAATTAATAGAAACTGCCCGAAAAAAGGAACTTCCGGTAATTGGCGTTGCCAATAAAATCGATCTTTTGCCTCAGCCGGAGGAAATATCTTTCCCACTGCCGGATATGACCTGGGTTAAAGTCAGTGCTCTGACCGGAAAAGGTATTAATGAACTTAAACAGGCTATGGTTAAACTGGCTCCCAAGGAATGGGTAGCTCCTACTATTGCCGGAGATCTTGTGCCTCCCGGTGAACTGGCCATGCTGGTAGTGCCTATAGACCTGGCAGCACCCAGAGGGCGTTTGATCTTGCCGCAGGTACAAACTATCCGTGACTTGTTAGATAACGACTGCTTGACTATGGTAGTCAAAGAAAGGGAACTAAAAGCAGCCTTCGGCGTGCTGCGGAAGCCCCCCCGGTTGGTAATCACTGATTCACAAGCCTTCTTAAAAGTCGATGCGGATACACCGCCCGGCGTGCTTATGACGTCCTTTTCCATTCTTTTTGCCCGTTATAAAGGGGATCTGGCCACATTGGTGGAAGGCGCGCTGGCCGTAGAAGAACTGCAGCCCGGCGATAAAGTGCTGATTGCCGAGGCATGCACTCACCACCAGGTTGCGGATGATATCGGTACCGTAAAAATTCCCCGCTGGCTGCGCCAGATTGTAGGAGGGGAATTACATTTCTCTTGGTCCAGCGGGCTTGAATTGCCGTCTGACTTATCCGGCTATAAATTAATTGTACATTGCGGCGGCTGTATGATTAACCGCAGGGAGATGCTCAGCCGCATTATGACGGCACAGGCAGCCGGAGTACCCATTGTCAATTACGGGGTTTTAATAGCTTATGTACACGGTATTTTACGGCGGGCGCTGGCTCCTTTCCCGGATGTATTGAGGTTATACGAAAACAAGGAAATGACATAAACATTTAAAATTAAAGCATTTTCTTATAATCAGGTACTTATTTATTTAAAAAAAACGGCTTAATAGCCGTTTTTTTTAAAAATATAGGTCTCGCCAACCTTGTTTTATTTTCTCCAGTTTTTCTTCTGTTTTCCGGCGAATTATTCCATCCGGTATTTGGTTGATCTGCTCCTTAATGAAATTATCGCCGGCAATTCTGGTTTCAGGTGCGGCATAATCCAGCAAAAACTCCTGGAAGGTAAGAATAGCATTGGGTTGACAGACATTTTGAATCTCACCTGTCTTGGCCAGTGCCATAAAACGGTCCCCGGTGCGCCCCTGACGGTAGCAAGCGGTGCAAAAGCTGGGTATATAGCCCGATTCAGCTATACTGCGGATGACCTCGTCCGGACTGCGGTTATCCTCCACATTGAATTGGCGGGTATCTTCTTCCTTGCCGGCACCTTGCCGGTACTGGCTCCGGTAGCCGCCCACACCGGTACAAGAACCGGCACTAATCTGCGAGATACCTATAGACAGCAGTTCGTCTCTAAAGTCCGCTCCCTCCCTGGTGGAAAGAATCATTCCTGTATAGGGAACAGCCAATCGCAAGACAGCGATTAATTTCTTAAAATCCCGGTCGGAAACCAGATGAGGAAATTGCTCCAGATCCATCCCGGCTGCCGGTTTTAACCTAGGCACTGAAATAGTGTGCGGCCCAACACCAAAAGCCTCCTCCAAATGCAGCGCGTGCATTAACAACCCCATAACTTCATATTTATAATCATATAATCCAAAGAGGACTCCCACACCGACATCATCGATACCGCCCTGCATGGCCCGGTCCATAGCCGTGGTGTGCCAGACATAATCACGCTTGGGACCGGCCGGGTGCATTCGGCTGTAGGTTTGCCTATGATATGTTTCCTGAAAAAGTATGTAGGTTCCGATCCCTGCCTCCTTTAAAAGCCTGTATTCCTCAACAGTAGTGGCAGCAATGTTTACGTTAACCCTCCTGATGCTGCCGTTTTTCTCCTTAACGGAATATATCGTCCTAATGGCCTCCAAAACATAATCAATGGGACACTCGACTGGGTGTTCACCGAATTCCAGAGCTAAACGCTTATGACCCAGTCCCTCCAGAACCTTAACCTCTTCTTTGATTTCATCCATGGTTAGTTTGCGGCGAAAAATCTTGCTGTGGGTGCGATAGCCGCAATAGACACAGCTGTTAACACAGTAATTGCTGATATAAAGAGGAGCAAAAAGCACCAGCCTGCGCCCATAGATACTCTCTTTAATTTTATTTGCCGCCGCATACATTTCCTCCAGCAGCGCGGCATCTTCCAGGTGAAGCAGTACTGCCGCCTCCCCGGGTGTTAACCCCCGTGCCTTTACTGCTTTTTCAATAATTTCCTTTACTTTTTTATTATCGGCATTCTTAGCTTCCTCCAGAAGCCCCCATATTTTTTGATCATCAATAAAATCTGCCGCAGCAACAGTCATTTTATTAGCTCCTTCCGTTAAAATTATAACTGTTCAGCAATCCACACTCACTTTTTATTCCTGTCCCCTCGATCCGTACCAACAACTCTTCCCAACTCTGCAATTAGCTTCTTCACACTATCCAAACATTCTTCCGGCTCGTCCTTTATTCCAGCTTTATTGGGGTAAATACTATAGTGCCGCCGGCAGCTTACCGGTGTTATATTAGGCATTACCACATTGGCCCCGCATTGCAGGGCCAGCTTTCGTCCTCCCGGGTAAAGGGTTTCCAGAGCCGTGGTGGAAGGCAAATTTACCTCCGGCATAAGCAACCTGGCCACTGCCAGTGTTTTTAGCGTCATGTCCAGGGTACCTCCCGGCATACCCGCCAAAGGTGTCTGAGGGTGAGCTATAAAAGGCCCAATCCCGGCCATATCTACATCAAGTTCACGCATTAACTCCAGATCACGGGCTAAAGTGCCTGTACTTTGTCCGGGGAGTCCTACCATATTTCCCGAACCTATCTCGAAACCCAGTTCTTTAAGCCATTTCAGACACTGAACACGGCCGGCCAGAGTGGTTTTCGGCCTTAGCCGGACAAAAAGCCCCTCATCTGAGGTTTCCTGCTTTAAGAGATAGCGATCGGCACCGGCTTCACGCAATCTTTCATAGTCGCTGTAGGAACGCTCCCCCAGTGACAGGGTTACCGCCATTCCGGTACTCTGCTTAATAAGCCGCACTATACGGACTAACTGCTCCAGAGAATAAAACCGATCCTCCCCGGACTGCAGTACCACTGTTTTAAGGCCCACCTTAACCGCCCTCCGGACAGCCAGGAGAATATCCTCCTCACCCAGCCGATATCGCTTTACGTCTTTATTAGCAGACCTTAATCCACAGTAATGGCACTGCCTGCAGCAATAATTGGAGAACTCAATAATTCCCCTTAAATGCACCGCATCACCCACATACCGCTTCCTTACCGCATCGGCCAAAGCAAAAAGCTCTTGCTGTTCCTTGGGTCCGGCTGCCAGCAGGGCCAATATTTCCCGGTGCTCCAAAACCAGGCCGCTCAACTGCTTGTTTATAGCTTTAGCAAATTCTGATGCTATGTTCATTACTGTCATCCTTCTTTTAGAGTTATACTCTTATGCTGCCCCTTTTAGGACTCTAAGCCATAAACATTTTTATTCAAAAACAAGAAAATCAATAAACATAATTAATTGCTATCAATAAAAAGTATTTATTATAAAGAATATTATTTTTTTTCTATAAAATCAATATTTTTTTGACTAAAAATAAGATTAATTTTTAAACATAATATAGTAAACCTCCGGAAGCTCCAAACTATTATAGAAATTATCTTAAGATTGCGTAATTATTTTATTAATAACGATTGATTTTTCAAAATAAAAGCATTATTATTAACTCAATAAGAATATCTTATTAATATTAATACAATAACTTTATTAACAACCCATATATATGATAAATTAACTTTATGGCAGGTGATCAGTATCAAACTGCATCAGGTGAATGAACTTTTAGAAGCTGAAGTTATAACAGGTGAAGAACTTTTAGACCTTACTGTAAATTATGGTTTTGGCTGTGATTTAATCAGTGACTCACTGAGTTTTTCCAGACCTGACTGCCTGTTGTTAACGGGACTTACCAATATTCAAATCATCCGGGTGGCTGAAATGGTTGAGGCTAAAGCTATAGTATTTGTAAGAGGGAAAAAACCTGGCACCGAAATAATTGAAATGTCCCGACAAAAAAAAATTCCCCTGATGAGCACCAAGCGATTTCTTTTCGAAAGCTGCGGCATTCTTTACCAGCATGGTCTGCGCAGCTACTAACGAGCAGTTAAGGAGTGAGTTCATATTTGCAGTTGGAATTTGAAATTAAGGGCATGGACTTTGCCCGGGCCGGGGAAGCGGCAGCAAAAATAAAAAAAGCTCTGCAAATGGTTGGGATGGAAGTCGAAACCATCAGGAAAACCTTAGTTGTAGCCTATGAGGCCGAACTTAATGTAGTTATTCACGCTTATGCCGGTACACTGACTGCAAAAATCAGCCCTGATGCCGTGGAGATAAAGGTTATGGATGAGGGACCGGGTATAGCCGATATTGAACTGGCCATGCAGGAGGGTTATTCCACCGCACCTTCCAACATCAGAGAAATGGGTTTCGGAGCGGGTATGGGACTTCCCAATATTGAGCGCTGCTCGGATCAAATGGAACTAACCTCCGAAGTTAATCAAGGGACCCTGCTCACTGCCATAATATTCAACAGGACAAGTGGTGAGAAATAATGCAGAAATATTTTCACTCTGTAAGACTGGACGAAGATAAGTGCAAAGGCTGCACCAATTGCGTCAAACGCTGCCCCACCGAGGCTATCCGGGTAAGGGAAGGACGGGCTCTAATTATTGAAGAACGCTGTATCGACTGCGGTGAGTGCATAAAAATTTGCCCGAACCGGGCTAAACTGGCCACAACTGACGGGCTGGAGCAGCTGCAAAACTTTCATTACACCATCGCACTGCCTGCTCCTTCTCTTTATGCGCAATTTGAGCCTAATACCAGTCCCGAACAAATATTAGGCGCACTTTTAAACATAGGCTTTGACGATATTTTCGAAGTAGCCCTGGGAGCCGAGGCAGTTTCACTGGCTCTGAGAGATTACCTTAGCCGCGATCATCCAAGGCCCATGATTTCTTCCGCCTGTCCGGCCGTACTCAGGCTGATGCAGGTGCGTTTTCCCGGACTATTGCAGCACATAGTGCCAATCGAGACACCTATGGAAATTTCAGCCGGGCTGGCCAGGGAAAAGGCCCGTCAGCAGCATGGCTTCAGTGACAACCAGATAGGCGTCTTTTTTATAACTCCCTGCCCGGCCAAAGTAACTGCCATAAAACAACCATTCGGGGAAAAATCCTATGTGGACGGCGCTATTTCAATGTCCGTAATCTACGGCGAACTGCTGCATAGTCTTGATTCACCATCAACGAAACAATTACCTTTATTATCAGGAGCCAGGGGTGTGGGCTGGGGAAAAGCCGGAGGAGAAAACCATGCCATCAGGTGCCACTCACATCTGGCTGTAGACGGTATTCACAGTATTATCAACGTGCTGGAGGAAATTGAAAGAGGTGGCTTAAGCGATATAGATTACCTGGAAGCACAGGCCTGCACCGGCGGCTGTATCGGCGGCCCGCTGGCGCCTCAAAATCTGTTCGTAGCACGCGTTCGCATGGATAACCTGGTCAAAAAGCTGAGTTTGCAACCGGACAGGCCAAAGAGTTTATCAACGGATCCGGAGTTCTTACGCCTGAATAAACCAATTTTGCCCAGACCCGCCCTAAAACTGGACCAGGATATTAACCGGGCTATTGAAATGCTGGAAGAAGTTGAAAAGATAACGGAAGATTTACCCGGTCTGGATTGCGGTTCTTGCGGCTCTCCAAACTGCCGGGCACTGGCGGAGGATATTGTCAGGGGCTACGCGGATACCAGCTTCTGCATCTTCAAACTCCGTCAAAGGCTGCAGATTTTAGCCCGTGAGATAGTGGACCTATCCCACAAGCAGCCCCCGGCCATGGGCAGAGAGAGGGAAAAAGAACTTAAAGAAGGTGATGCCTGATGGAACAGTGGTCAAAAATTATTAAGTTTCTGCATCTAACCCTATTAACCGATCCGGCATTCTTGAAACGGGAAATCCGGGGAGCTTACTGCGGGGATCTGCTCAGCGATGTCCTGGCCAACTCACTTTCCGGAAACATATGGATAACCATTCACCGTCACCGCAATGTTATTGCGGTTGCCTCTTTGCTTAACCTGTGCGGGGTAATAATTACCGGCAACCGGCAACCTGACAGAGAAACACTGGCAGCCGCGGAGATGGAAGGTGTTCCGATTTTCACTACCCCTTTGAATAATTTTGCCGCAGCGGGACGGCTATATCACTTGCTGGAATTAAAACTAACCGACTAATATATTAGCCGAATATTTGCTGATGGCTGAATAGTTTTGATTTTTTTAAGAATTACATCATCCATAGATTAGTTAAACGGAATTCCAAATCAAGGAGGTATGTTATTGTGGGCGACAAATGCAAATGCCATTCTCAGCTAAGCGCTGAACTGCTTTCCCAGGTGGATAAAATCATTGAACCTTCAAGCGGCCGCTCCGGCAACTTGATCCAGGTACTGCACCGGGTCCAGGAACTGGTGGGGTATCTCCCACGCGAGGTACAGGTACGGGTAGCGGAAGGACTTAATGTACCCCTGTCCATTGTCTACGGCGTTGTCTCCTTTTATTCATTCTTTAATGTACTGCCAAAGGGAAAACACACTATTAATGTATGTACCGGAACGGCCTGCTATGTAAGAGGTGCTAAACAGCTGATTAATAATATACAGGATCAACTTGATATTAAAACCGGAGGGACAACCAGTGACGGACAGTTTTCTCTGGGCATGGTTCGCTGCGTGGGAGCCTGCGGCCTCGGACCGGTGGTAACAATTAATGAAGACGTTCACGCACAGGTACGCCCGGAAAAAATAGACGGTATTTTAGCTAAATACTCTAAGGAGTAGAGCAAATTGGAAGAATTGTCTTATCACATTCTTGACCTGGCCCGCAATTCAATAGAGGCTGGCGCTGCAAATCTGGAAATCAATGTTATAGAGGATCCGGCGAAAAATTTACTGAAATTTGAGGTGAAGGATGACGGTCGAGGTATCGGTGAAAATGCCCTCAACAAAATAACGGATCCCTTTTACACTACCAAGGCAGCTAAAAAAATAGGGCTGGGTATACCTCTCCTGTCAGAAGCTGTGCAGGCTTGCGGCGGCAGTCTGAAAATCGAGCCGCTGTCCCCGAACGGCACTCAGGTTACCGCATCTTTTCCGTATGATCACATGGACCGGGCTCCGCTGGGTGACCTGCCCTCTACCATAAGTGTTTTGCTGGCTGCCGGTCATTGTTTTAACCTGATTTACCGCCACCGGCATGTAAGAAAAAATTTTGTTTTTAATACTAAAGAAATCCGGGCTCAGCTGGGGAAGGTGCCCCTTACAACCCCGGCGGTGCTGAATTGGCTGCAAGAATACTTAGATTCAAGCATCAGAAATCTAAAGAGGAGGCGAAATAATTGAGAACCTTGGAAGATCTGAACAAGCTGAGGGACAAACTTCAGGCGGAAATTAGCATCCGGGAAAGAAAGCAGGAAATTACCGTTAATGTCAGTATGGGTACCTGCGGAATAGCGGCAGGAGCCAGGGAAACAATGAAGACTCTGATCGAAGAAATAAGCAGTAAAAATATAAAAGACATAGCTTTGACCCAGACAGGCTGTCTGGGAGCCTGCCAACAGGAACCGCTGGTGCAAATCCAAAAGGGTGGGGAAAAAGTTACTTACATTAATGTAGATCAGGAAAAAGCCAGGCAAATTGTTAACAGGCACCTGCTGGAAGGCAAAGTCATAGAACAGTGGACAAAACCGGAGGAGTAGGAGGTATTGCGTTATGAGTATGTATAGGTCACATGTACTTGTCTGTGCCGGGGCAGGCTGTATATCCTCGGACTGCAAAGCAGTGCAAAGCGCGTTAATAGCCAATATTCAAGCACAAGGATTGAAAGATGAAATAAAAGTCGTGGAAACCGGCTGCATGGGACCCTGTGACCTGGGTCCGGTGGTGCTGATTTTTCCTGACGGGGTTTTTTACCGCAAGCTGAAACCGGAAGATACAGCTGATATCGTTACCGAACACCTGCTCAAGGGCAAATTAGTTGACCGTCTTTTGCACCGGCCTACCGGAAAATCAGAACAGGTCGCAACATTCGACCGGATGGAATTCTTCAAGCGTCAAACCAGAGTCACCCTGCGCAACACCGGACTGATTAATCCTGAATCCATAGAAGAATACATTGCCAGGGACGGCTACCAGGCCTTAGGCAAAGTGTTATCAAAATACTCACCGGAGGAGGTTATTTCGGCTATTAAAGCTTCCGGTCTGAGGGGCAGGGGAGGGGCCGGCTTTCCTACAGGCTTGAAATGGGAATTTACTGCCCGGGCCTCCGGAAATCCCAAGTATGTGGTATGCAACGCCGATGAAGGTGATCCCGGCGCGTTTATGGATCGCAGTATTCTGGAAGGGGACCCGCACAGTGTATTGGAGGCCATGGCTATCTGCGGCTACGCTATCGGAGCGGAAAAAGGCTTTATTTATGTGCGCGCGGAATACCCGCTGGCAGTGCAGAGGCTGGAAACAGCCATCGGCAAATGCCTGGAATACGGTTTGCTGGGCCGAAATATTTTCAGTACCGGTTTTAATTTTGATATAGAAATAAGAGTAGGAGCAGGCGCCTTTGTCTGTGGTGAAGAAACAGCCCTGCTGGCTTCTATTGAAGGCCGGCGCGGCGAACCCAGACCAAAGCCGCCTTTCCCTGCACAGGAGGGACTCTGGGGCAAACCCACTGTAATTAATAACGTTGAAACCTGGGCCAACATACCCCCAATTATTCTCAACGGACCTGAGTGGTTCAGCGCTATTGGGACAGAGAACAGCAAAGGCACTAAGGTTTTTGCCCTGGCCGGCAAAATCAACAATACCGGACTGGTTGAAGTGCCTATGGGTACTCCTTTAAAGGAAATCATCTATGATATCGGGGGCGGCATACCTAACGGCAAAAAATTCAAAGCCGTACAAACCGGCGGACCCTCCGGCGGCTGTATCCCGGCAGAATATCTGGACACTCCGGTAGATTATGATTCCCTGGTTAAACTGGGCACAATTATGGGTTCCGGCGGCATGATTATTGTAGATGAAGACACCTGCATGGTGGATTTAGCCAAGTTTTTCCTCGAGTTTGTTCAGGAAGAATCCTGCGGCAAATGCGCTCCCTGCCGTATAGGAACAAAACGCATGCTGGAAATAATGGAGCGAATCGTCGAAGGCAACGGTAAAGACGGTGATATAGAATTGCTGGAAGAGCTCAGCCAGGGCATTAAAAGCTCCGCCTTATGCGGACTGGGACAAACAGCGCCCAACCCTGTTTTAAGCACGCTCAGGCATTTTCGGGAAGAATATATAGCCCATATAAAAGACAAAAGATGTCCGGCCGGAGCCTGCCAAGCACTGGTTACCTACTATATCGATGCAAGGGCCTGTAAAGGCTGCGGTTTGTGCAGCAAAAATTGCCCTGCCGGCGCTATCAGCGGGGAAAAGAAAAAACCGCATGTTATTGATGCGGGCAAATGCATCAAGTGCGGGACATGCAAAGACAAGTGCAAGTTCAATTCAATATTTATTTTATGATCTGCAGCAGGGAGGGAAATATAATGTCTCAGATAACACTCACCATAGACGGGCAGCAGGTACAAGCACGGGCAGGGACTACTGTTTTGGAAGCCGCCAGAAAGATCGGCATAAGAATTCCTACTCTCTGCTACCTGAAAGAGGTTAATGAAGCAGGTGCCTGCCGGGTCTGCCTGGTAGAGGTGCAGGGAGCACGCACACTGCAGGCCTCCTGTGTAACCCCCGTGGCTGAGGGTATGGTGGTGAAAACCAATACTCCGGAGGTAAGACAGGCCAGAAAACTCAATCTGGAGCTGATTATGTCCAACCACCCGCAGGAATGCCTGATCTGCCCCCGCAGCACTAATTGCGAACTTCAAGCTGTGGCTGCGGAGCTCGGTCTTAAGGAGCTGCGCTTTGAGGGCACTAACCGGCATTATCAACCGGATAACTCCAGCCCTTCACTGGTCAGGGATCCACGCAAGTGCATTCTCTGTCGCCGCTGTGTCAGTGTCTGCGAGAACATTCAAAAAGTTACCGCCATTGCACCTCAGGAGCGTGGTTTTGATACAGTTATCGCCCCGGCTTTTCTGGCTTCTCTGAGCGACTCTACCTGTGTAAACTGCGGCCAATGCGCTTTGGTCTGTCCGACCGCGGCTATTGTAGAAAAAAATCAGGTGCAAGAGGTCTGGTCTGCCCTGGCTGATCCTGCCAAGCATGTGGTGGTGCAAACTGCTCCGGCCACCAGGATCAGTGTCGGAGAAATATTCGGACTGGAGCCGGGCAGCCTGGTAACAGGTAAAATGGTGGCAGCTTTACGGCGTTTGGGTTTTGATAAGGTTTTTGATACTGACTTTACAGCCGACCTAACTATTATGGAAGAGGGCAGTGAACTAATCAGGCGACTTAACGGGAAAGGAGCACTTCCTCTAATCACTTCCTGCAGTCCGGGCTGGATCAAATTTATAGAGCACCACTACCCGGATTTGCTGCCCCACCTGTCCACATGCAAATCACCTCAGCAAATGTTCGGGGCACTGGCCAAAACCTATTACGCGGAAAAAGCAGGGCTTGACCCGGGCAGTATTTTCGTTGTTTCGATAATGCCCTGTACAGCTAAAAAATATGAGGCGGGTCGGCCGGAAATGAACAGCAGCGGCTATCAGGACGTGGATGTGGTGCTGACCACCAGAGAACTGGGCAAAATGCTCAAGGAGGCAGGCATAGACTTCACGGCCCTGCCGGAGGAAAACTATGATCAGCCGCTGGGCATCTCCACTGGCGCCGGGGTCATCTTCGGAGCTACGGGAGGTGTCATGGAAGCAGCCCTGCGCACCGGTTATGAACTGGTTACCGGAGAAACACTGGCTTCCATTGAATTCAAAGATGTCCGGGGCATGGAAGGTGTTAAGGAAGCGGCCATAGACTTGAAGGGAACTATATTGAATGTTGCTGTGGCTCACGGTTTGGGCAATGCCCGCGAGCTGCTGGAGAAGATTAGGAATGGCGATATTTATCACTTCATTGAAATCATGTGCTGTCCCGGCGGCTGTATCGGCGGAGGCGGCCAGCCTATTCCCACCGACCAAGAAACCAGGCTCAAGCGGGCCGCCGGCATATATAGCACCGACCAGAGCATGCCTTTAAGAAAATCCCATGAAAACCCGGCTGTTCAAAGCCTCTACAAGGAATTTTTAGGCGAGCCTCTGGGACACAAGTCCCATCAATTACTGCATACCGTTTATACAGAGAGAAGCAAGTTTTAGTAATATTCTTTAGGACATGTTTAATCAGTTGCATTAAAAGAGAGAGACTTCTTTAAGAGAAGGTTTCTCTCTTTCCTTTTGCAAATGCAATCATTTTTCCCCTACATCTATAATATATTTATATGCCTGTCAAAAAATTTAAACAAAGCCTTTTCTTAGCCTGTATATATGAACCGGGTGCACTATAAATATCCCGCTTCATAATTTTTGTGGATATCGTTACAACTCTTTTTAAGAAATGTCATCAAGCAAACGGCCGGTAATTTCATGATTCAGCAAAAACCGCCGGAAAGTACTGACAGCCAAGCCTTCTGCTCCGGGTTGATTCCAGGCCAGATAAAGATTGTATTCAAAGGTTAAACCCGGTACAGTAAACACCCCAATGTTATTCCTTGCTATATCATCCCGGACCGTCCAGGAAGATACCAGGCCTATGCCAAGCCCCGCCCGCACAGCATTTATTATAGACTGGTTGCTGCCAAGTTCAAGAATACCCGCAAACTGTTCAAGAGATAAATTTAGTTCGAGAAACTGCTGCTCCGCTACTTGACGAGAGCCGGAACCGGTTTCCCTGATCACCAGGGATTCTCTGAGCAAATCATTCGGCTTAACTTCGGCGCCATTCCAAGGATGCCAGGTTGGCGCAATAAATGCCAGGTGATCGCGCAACCAGGGTTGACCTTCAACACCGTCGATTTGCACCGGAATACTCAAAATCCCCATTACCACATCCCGTTCCTTGAGCCAGCGGTTCACTTGAGAACTGCCCCCTACCTGCAGGCTTATCTTAACACCCGGGTATTGTTCCCGAAAGGCTCCTATCAGCCGGGGCAGCAGAATTTCACCGGCTGCCGGACAGGCTCCCAATTGGAGATGACCGGTTTTTAAGTTTCTCAAATCATCCAGGCTGGCCCGGATCTTATGATACTGCCGCACCATTTGCATAGCCACGGGGTAAAGCAGCCTCCCTGCCTCTGTAAGCGCAACCTTTTTTTCACTTCGTTCAAAAAGATTGATTTGCAGGTCTTCCTCCAGTGATTTAATTTGAAAACTAACTGCCGGCTGGCTCATCATTAAATGAACAGCGGCCTTAGTAAAATTTTTATGTCTAGCTACCTGGAGAAAGGCTTCCAGTTGTTTAATATTCACAGATAATCACCACTTTTCATACTATCTTTATATTATATATCATATATGCGGCAACGTCAGCAACAGCTTCGCCGGTCCGGCTTAATAATAAAAGAAGCCGCAGGCGGCTTACCTGCAGCTTCTGATTTAAAAAATATGAATCTAATGCGCAATCTCTTTGACCCGGGGTTCCTCAGAAAGAATATTGAAATTCTCCACAATAAACAGGTAAGCCAGAACACCGGCAGATATCAGGCCAATACTGACTGCCCACTCAATAAAGGAAGGAAAGTAGCTGCCGCCCATGTAACGGGACATACCGGTAAAGACAACATTCATACGGTTAATGATTACCCCGGCTACCACCAGCAAGCTGAAGGCAAGCAACCCTCCCTTTGTGGAGCGCAACCCGGGGGTGAAACATATAATAAGAGGAATTATAATACCGGCCAGCATTTCCAGCAAGAACATATACCCTTCGAAATTTCCGGCCAAGACCAGTCCCGCCTTATGGCGATAAAACAAATCAGCAATTTTCAAAATAAGATAAACCAGCATAACTGAACCGGAGACTTTGACCAGGCTTTGCAAAACAGAGGTTTCAACCTGGTGACCGTGCGCTTTACCGGCCAGAGTGGTTTCCACCACCACCATAGCCGGACCCACGAAAAAGGAAGACATCAGGAAAAAAAGAGGCAGCAGCATAGACCACCAGAGGGGATATAATTTACCAACCTCAATAACATACAGGGAACCCAGCGATGACTGGTGCAGGGTGGGCAAAACAATACCAACGATAAAAAGTACCGGCATTATTTTTTTGAAAAAACCGTGCCAGGAGCGGCCCACTTTCTCTGTCGCGATTTCACCAAATTCCAGCGTTTGAATCAAAGTATATATCGAAACACACCAGAACACTTCAAATAAGACACTGTGGTAGCCCCAGGAAACAAAGGGAGCCCAGAAATTAAACCAGCGCCCGATATCTAAAAAGAGGCCGCCCATAACCAGCAGGTAACCTATTAGAGACGTTAACATAGCACTTCTGACAATCGGTTTAAATTTATTTATTCTTAGTACATGCACAAGCAGGCAAGTGCTGTAACCACCTCCGGCCAGTGCCACACCAGTTAAAACGTCAAAGCCTATCCATAACCCCCAGGGCCACCGGTCATTTAAGTTGGTAGCACTGCCCAGGCCAAAAACCAGGCGATAAACCGCCAGGACTACGGCCAGAAGAGACAGGCACAGCAGCACTGCTCTGACCGGAGTCATTCTAAAATGCCATTTCTTCTGCATATAATTTTCCTCCTCAAATTCCGGTCATCGTTTCTCTCTCTTTTTTTCCTTAGTTTCCCCGGCAATTTCCTTCCTGCGCCGGTTGTACGCATACAAGCCGGTTAAGACCGCCCCCCAGCCCAGGGCAACCGCAGGGGTAAGCTTTAAAATACTGTAAGTATAATCGGGAAGCGGCCTGCTGGTAACACCGGTTCTGAAACCCAGAGCCGCAAAATCTGTGTCTGATATATAAAGCCACGAAGTACCGCCGGCTTCCTTTTCACCGTAAATATGCTTAATATAATTGCTGTTGCTGCTTAAACACCGGCGGGCCTCCTGCAGCAGCAGGCTTCGCTCACCGTATTTCAGTGCTCCTGTAGGACAGGCGGCCACACAGGCCGGACTCTCACCATTTTCAATCCTTTCCGGACACATCTGGCACTTGTGTACCTGAGGAAAGACCTTGTCCCATTCATATTTAGGGATCTCAAAGGGACAGGCCAGCATACAATAGCGACAGCCGACACATAGTGAGGCCCGATAGATGACCGGTCCTTGTTCCGTTTTGACAATAGCCCTGGCGAAACAGGCTGAGGCGCAGGCCGGTTCTTCACAATGCAGGCACTGCTGTTTAGTAAAGCGCCAGACCTTTTCCCGTTCCTTTGGCACCTGGTGCAGGCGCACCACGGTCCAGTTTTCTGCGGAAGTTTCCGCTTTTTCTCCGTTAACAGGCTTACTCTGATCCCACTTCAGGCTATTCCATAGTTTACAGGCAACGGCACAACTCCCGCACCCAACACACTTAGTAATATCAACTAAAACACTTTTTGCCACTTTTTCACCCCCTAAACCTCTTTAAACTGCACCAGACTTTAACGGGCTGAAACATTTACCCCGTGATATATATTCAGTATGCAGCAGCCTCTCAGCCAGTTCACTCATCGGATGCTCCAGAAATTTCTGGTAGATGGTTAAAATATCCGGGTTTTCATGACTTTCCCTCATAACCATTTTGGCATCGGCATTATACAAACTGGCAATCCTTTTTAAACGAATTTCATCAGAAGGCGGCACTGCAGTACGCGGCTGTCCGCCCCCGCTCTGACAGCCGCCCGGACAGCACATAAACTCCACAAAATGCCAGGGGGCGTTACCCTTGCGAGTGGCCTCCAGTATTTCCCGCGCATTGCCCATGCCATGACAAACGGCAACCCTGATCCGGCCCACACCCGGTATTTCTACCGCGGCTTCTTTCACACCCGCCAGGCCCCGCACCGGTGTCAGTTGAAGAAGCCCGGAAGGAGGCGGACTTTGAGTAATAAAGAAATAAGCTGTCCTTACCGCGGCTTCCATTACCCCGCCGGTAGCTCCGAAAATAACAGCCCCGCCGGTAGACTTTCCCATCAGCGGATCATAGTTCTCCGCCGGCAGTTTGGTCAGATCAATATTATGTTTTTTAAGCAGACGGGACAACTCCCTGGTAGTAAGAACCGAGTCCACATCCCGGTAACCGCTGTCCTTCATTTCCGACCGATTGGCTTCAAATTTTTTAGCTGTACAAGGCATAATAGCTACTGAAAATATATTTTTAGGGTTTAACCCCTTTTCTTTGGCAAAATAAGTTTTAACCAGCGCCCCGAGCATCTGCTGCGGGGACTTGCAGGTAGATAAATTTAAAAAGAGATCCGGGTAGAAGTATTCGCAAAACTTAATCCAGCCAGGACAGCAGGAAGTAAACTGGGGCAAAGGCTTTTTCAAGTCCCCCTTGACACGCCTGATCAGTTCGGTGGCTTCTTCCATAATGGTCAAATCGGCTGTGAAATTGGTATCAAAAATCACATCAAAACCCAGTCTTCTTAAAGCGGCTACCTGCTGCCCCATTACCCAGGCACCTGGCTCCAAACCGAATTCCTCGCCCAAAGCCACCCTGGTAGCCGGGGCTGTCTGGACAACCACCACCTTACCCGGATCCTGTATTGCCTCCCATACCTTTTCACTATCGTCGCACTCGCTAATCGCCCCGGTGGGACACCAGAGAGCACACTGTCCGCAGTTAACACAAACAATGTCATTAACCAGCGGCAACGCATAATGACCGTAAACGGTTTGTGTGTTTTTACAGACTTCCAAACACTGACCGCACAGAATACATTTCCGGTCATCACGGGCTATTGACGGGTTGTCCGGACTGACCGGCACCCTTCCCCGCACCTGAGCCGGCCAGGCACCGGCTACCTGATACTGCTGCGGCATCCATCCTTTCCCTCCGGCGAATTCCTGTTGGCCTTCACCGCATCCGGCAAGACTTAGCGATAAACCGGTCAGGCCCAAGCCCCCCATCATTTTAAGAAATGACCGTCTGGTAATTTCTTTTTCTAAACTAAACCGGTCATCCATTTCATTCCTCCTCCTTTATACCTTAAAGATTTACTTGTTTTAGATATCGGGCTTACAACTGCCGGCAAAATATTTATAATTCTGCTGCTATCAGCTCTTTCTCCCTCCGCCCAAGCTTGCGGGCTGCTTTCCAATCCACCAGTTTAACAATTAACGCACTCAGTTCATATAGTAAATACATTGGTGCGGCCATAAGCAAGACAGAAAAAATATCAGGAGAAGCTATTAGTGCCGAGGCAGCTACGATAGAAACCAGAAGAGCTATTTTACGTCCCTTAACCATAACCCGGTAGTTGATAAGCCTTAACTTGGCCAAAAAGAAGGAGGCCAGGGGCATTTCAAAAATCAGTCCGAAAGGCAAAAGAAAATTCACAGTAAAGGATATATATTTACCGATACTCAGCATAGGATCCAATTCAGGCCCGCCAAAGTGAAGCAGTATTTTAACGCATAAATCAAAGACTACCAGAAATCCGAACAACAACCCCGTTACAAAAAGCAGGAAAGATAAAAATATAAACAGTGTAAAATAGATTTTTTCTATTTTGCGCAAAGCCGGCACAAGAAAACTCCAAACCTGCCAGAGGGTAACGGGCAAAGCAGTTATAAATCCTAGAAAGAAAGCCAGCTTAATCTTGGTCATGATTGCTTCGGTAACCCCGATATAAACCAACCTATGGTTGGAAAAGGTTACAGGTGAGAGTAAGAGATTCAAAACTTGCTCGACATAAAACCAGCTGACCAGGGTCATAACAAGGGTGGCTATAATAGACACTATCAGCACCTTTCGCAGTTCCTCCAGGTGTTGGACTACGGTTAGCTCTTTGTCCTCTGATATCTTCACTACCTCCTCTCCGGCAGCTAACTAAACTGTTGACTATTTAGAATCACTGGATTTAGCAATAGCGACAACATTGGAACTCTTCTCCTCCTGTTGAGCCAGTTCCGTCTTATTTTCATTTGTTTCATCAGAAGCAGCCTTTTTTATTTCCCGAATACCTTTTCCGATAGCCTTACCCACTTCGGGCAGTTTACCGGGACCGAAAATAATCAACACCACTACCAGAATAAGAATCAGATGAGTTGGTTGAAAGAGTCCGCCAAACATGATTTCCCCTCCTTTTTAAATATAGACTCATATTTAGTTGTGCTATAAACAAATTTTTTTAATAATTACCGCCTACAATAAACATTAATTATCGTAATCAATAAATATATCTTATTACAAGAATAGTATATTTTTAACCTGAAATCAATATTAATTCGACAAAAAATTTAATGAATTTTAAAAAATATAATAAAAGTAATTAAATTCTCATCCTTACAAAAGAAAGGCAGATCAGAATATTCCCAAGTCACCCTTTTAGTCATTGCCGCAAATACAATCTTATTAAATGCGCAAGGCGCATAAGGATGCAACTATCAGGCACCAACAATAACGTGACAGACATATAAAATCATTATTGACAATCCTGTTTAACGTTGTTAGATTTATATTGAAGTTTAATGGAGTTAAACCTCAGGAGGAAAAATGTTGTGCTTGATTATAGATTAGGAGCTATGGAGACGAAGTTCGCAGAACTTATGTGGCATAGTGAGCCGATTTCTTCCGGCGATTTAGTAAAACTCTGCGAGAAAGAGTTAGGATGGAAAAAATCCACTACCTACACAATGTTGCGTCGCCTGTGCCAGCGGAATATTTTTCAAAACAAAGATGGTGTTGTGTCGTCCATTCTGTCTAAACAAGAATTTAAGGCTTTGCAAAGTGAAAAATTTATTGAAGAAACCTTTGACGGATCGCTTCCTCAATTTTTAGCCGCGTTTACTATGCGAAAGAAGCTGTCAAAAAAAGAGAGCGACGAGCTGCAAAAGCTCATCAATCAAAGCAGGGGGTAAAGCGTATGTTTGATAGGGTCTTTTTGCAAATACTTAACATGAGTTTTAACGCAAGCCTCGTTATCATATTTGTGCTAATTGCGAGATTGCTGCTTAAAAAAGCTCCTAAGATATTTTCCTATGTATTATGGAGCATAGTTCTGTTTCATCTTGTTTGTCCTATCTCATTTAAAGGTGTATGGAGTTTGCTTCCAGTCAATCCGAACCCGATTTCGACGGATATAATTTATTCTCAAAATCCGAAGATTACCACAGGATTGGACGTTATTGACAATACGATAAACGCTGTTCTGCCAGCACCGGCAACACTAGGTGCGAGTATAAACCCTTTGCAGATATGGATATTTTTTGGTGAAATCATTTGGCTTATTGGTATTGCTGCGCTCATTCTTTACAGTGTTGCTACGCTTATGTTGTTGCACAAAAAACTTATTGGAATACATCCGAATATCTTTCTGCCATCCACACTCTCGAAACGGAAACAAAACTATATCGTACTACACGAACAGACACATATCCGACGTTTTGACCATATTGTGAAAATCGCCGGGTTTCTTATCCTAGCAATTCATTGGTTTAATCCGTTTGTCTGGGTCGCACTTATCCTTTGCAATAGGGATATGGAAATGTCCTTGTGACGAAAAGGCATAAACTAAGAAACGGCCCAAATAACCGCAAGCAGAAATGAAAAAGAAGCAAAAAGAAATTGTTCGGAATATGGACGGTTCTGGGGAAAAAGTATGATAGAAAAGGCGAAGGCTATTCAGGAAACCGTACAGATGCATGAAAGAACGAAAAATACGCATAGTTTGACAAGATAAGGTGAGCATTAGGATAGACGAAAACTCAAAGAAAATGTAAAATACCCATCCATGTAAATGCATCGTGGGTATTGTTGCGTAAACCAGTGATAAATGTTAGGACCTAAAAAAGCATTAATTGTTTTTTTCGTACATGGTCAGCATTTTTATGAATTCAAAGACAAGCCTTTGGTTATTTGGCGTTAAGTTTTTAAATTGTTTGAGTATTTTCGGCGGAAATGCGGCAGAAGAAAAATTTTGTTCCACAGCGGTAGCTTGCCGGCGCAGGAAAAAATCCGGTGATTTATGCTGGTAACCAGTTGCACCAGCTACAGGGGATGAATTCGTATTACCGTAAACGAGCCAATCCAGAGAAACATGATATTGTTGGGCTATATTTATTAAAACTTCCAGACTTGGTACGGTGATACCCTGCTCAATGTTACCAATATAGCTTCGGCTGACACCGATTGCTTTGGCAAGTTCCTTTTGAGTATTCTTGCCCCGTATTTCTGCAACTCGTTTGCCGAGCTCTTGCGTTGAAAAAGATAATTCCGACATAAATTTATGGCTCCTTGAATGACAAAATAGGTGCAAACTTATTTTGCATGACACAAATAACATCTGGAAGTATTGACGCGATGTTATTTGTGTCATATAATTGATCGCGTAAAGAATTATTTAATGTATGAATATTGACGAAAAAACCATGATAGGCATAAATGTGGACTGATCTGAAAAAGACGACAAAATAACTACCGCATGAATACTTGCCTTTCAGAAAAAAGCAAGTACTCATGCAGGTGTATATAAATACAAGTCTGGTCTCAAAAAGGTAATAATATTCTAATTTTATTATAGCCTATCCACTGGCGGCCGTAAATGTGTAAAAGCCCATTGCCGAAGGGACGTCATAAGAGTCAATGTTATGCTTATTGCATATGGTATTTTAGGTATAGAATGTCAACGGCTGCAGAGCAAATATTAGATACGGGAAACAAGATATGGATTATTTCTTTTCCGGAAGAAAAAAAGAAAAGACTTTGCAGGGCAGTATATATACTGTTTTCAAAAGATTTCCGGATGGAGAAGTTCTTATCATGACTGATATCAAAGGGCATATTCCCTGTAACACTAGTTTAGACCTTCCCAACTCTAGATAATTTTTTACATGAAATAACATTAATTCATAATTAAGTTTATTTATGACTAAGAAAATTTACTTAGTAAGTTAAGCTGACCACATTAGGCGATAACTGCTTAATATATGCTTGTACACGTTTTTCGTACAAGCGTATATTTTTTTATAATTTACTTAAGCCTTCAGCACCATTCTCTTGACAGCACTTTAAAAAACCCCTCACGGTTGTCGGTGTAACTCCTACTATTCTAAGAAATTTCATAACGTATATAAAATGCTTTTAAATAAAGAGCCTACTGTGTACCGCTGTATCGCGTTTTGGCAGCCGCCATAAGGCTATCCCCCCCACCCGGTGGAAATGAGGGCAAAATTGGCGGCTTTATGCAAGATGTCCTGCACCCAAAAACGCAGATCCTAAATATGGCTTTTTGCCCTCAATGGCGGGGTGAAGCATGGGGTCGAAAACCATACAGGTTAAAGGCGGGTGCACCTTTAGGCGCCCCCCGCCGGTTTACAGCGACCGGCAATGCCGACCGCTTATAGATTTGAACCGCCAGCAGCCAGTTTCCTTAGGTGGCTGTGGTTGGCTAAAAAGCCGATAAATTTCAAGCTTATTAAGGTGTTTGTTAAGGTTCATTGCTGGCCCGATAGGAATACTATTCTTCGCATAGTTTTTCAGGGAAGTATTTGTTGTATTTACATCAAATTATTTCTTCATTCTGATTAATATGCCTCAATATTTTTGGAAGCCAATCTAAGTTTGAATCATATAGCTTTTTGTTGCTCTCCCAGGTTACAATAAATGATTCAGTATCTTCATTCCATTTATTGTAACTTGCTTTGAAGTATTTCATGAATTCATTCATTCCACCTAATAGTGCATGTTCCTCATGAGAAATTATTATACCCCACTTGCCTTGAGGCGAATATATAGCATTCTCTAATACTATTGGTAGCTCATAGTATTGATTTAATTGAATTTGATTTTCCACTACCCAATGTTTACATTGATATTTTCTATCTGATTCACCTGCTGTAAAACAGTCCGATTCTGATTCTACCTCAGATATATATATTTCGCTATCTCCTACAATGTTTGCGGCATTTAATAGTGCTTCAAACTGTTCTGGAGTAAGGTAATATCCATCTGTTGGATAGATTATCAGCCTTTCAACGACGGCATCATTAAATACTTCATGAAACGGATCTATTCCTTTAAATACTTTTAGAAATTCGGTTTTCAATTTTAGTTTCTGACTTTCATTAGTTATTTCCCGTATCATCACTACTCCTCCTATGGCAAGAACTTTATTTTCCTTAAGCCTTGGATTCCGTTAACATCTATTGTTGGTGGTCCTGACTTTGAGGCTGCTCTATATGTGAAGGTCAGCCCATTACCGTCTTTCCCAACAAAAACACCTGGTTTCACTTCTTTTATTGATGATATATTTACCTGATTCCTAAAGAAATCCCAAGCATCATCAGCAGTTCCTTTGACAGCCCTAATTCCACTACTCTCAGCCTTTGTCCCAATTTTTTTAAGAGCATCAGAAGTAAGTTTCAAATTACCCGCGCCCTTAAAAAACTTAAGAGCTCTTAATCCCTCACCTACACTAATTCCCATTAATATATTCTGGAATACGTTACTATTAATAATCCTAGCTGTTGCGGTATTTTCCAAATAATCTGGGCTAACAACATATCCTTCACTGGGTTCTTCATCCCAATGACCCGTTGGGTCAACAGTGCTCACAGGATTATTCCCACAATAAGCATATAAATTAAGCGTCTGTGGGTCAGCATGATTTATAAAACTATGCGGGTCCCTCGTCAAAAACCTCCCCAACGCCGGGCTGTAATACCTGCTCTTTAAATAATACAATCCCGTCTCAGTATCATAGTAATAACCGGCGTAGCGGAAGGGTGACTTTACCGATTCATCCTCACAGATAGGAGTGCCCCATGGGTCGTAGTCATACCTGTTTTCCTGATCTGTGTTTCCGTAGTCATCCGTCATTGATAAGCTGATGACATCGCCCCGCAGGTTATCGTGCACTATATACAACTGCTGGTTATTCTCGAAGGCGATTAGTTTGCCCGACACATAGTAGTAACAATAGGTACCATTGGGGCCGATTTCCCTAATTAAGTTCCCGGAGGCATCCCAGTTATAGTTGGTTGTTCCTTGAGCGGTGACTTTATTTCTCCTGGTGCCGTCGTGGTTGTAGGTATAGGTGGCCACCAGACTCCCGTCGGATGCTTTATTGACCCGGACGAGCTGATTCAAGGCGTTGTAGGTATAATTGAAGCTGCCGTCGCCGGTCATGTTACCGTTTTGATCGTAGGTGAAGCCCGGACTCGTGATCTCGTTGATGTTGTTGTAGGCAAATGTCCTGTTTCCTTTGGTCAGGAGGTTGCCGGCGGCATCATATGTGTAATTCTGTTGAATTCCTCCGTGTGTCCAGGAGGCAAGCCTTCCGTCAGCATCATAGCTGAAACTGTGTGTGCCGTTCCACGAGCTGTAGCCGGAGATAGTACCGTCAGCATAGTAACCGTATGAGTAACCGGATCGATAGGGGAAGTATTGATCCTGGATACTGATGCACCAGCCATTGACCAGATAGTTGATTATTCTTTGGCTGGTAGCATAATGCAACTGGTGATTAACAATGTAGGACGGGTTATACTCAACGTTAAAAACACGCCCTTGACCATCGCGATTATAGTAGATTATTGCACCGGGTAGATATAGTTTGTATATATTATTGCCACCGTCATACTTGTAGTGGCAACTGTAATCAATACCAGATTCCAACTCAAGATTGCCGCTTTTATCTAAGGAGTAGTTAAGCTGATAGCCTAATGGATCTGTTGTACCGGTTACTCTGTGTGCTCCGTCGTAGTTCCAGGAGCAACCGGCTCCGTTTTGATCTGTAACGCTGATCAGTTCTCCGGCTCCGTCATAGTAATAGTTATAGTATTTGCCATCACTTAGTGTAATTTTGCTCAGGCGGTTGGCGTTATCATATTCCAGGCTTTCGCTTTGGCCGTTGGGCAGGGCAATTCCCGTCAGGTTACCGGATCTGTCATAGGTATAGGTGGCGCTCCGGTTCTGTGAATCGGTCAGGGCAGAAAGCCGGTTCAGGTTGTTTGGCCCGTAGAATGTGCTGTATGTGTTGTCCGATGACGACGCGCTCCTGGGGTCGCGTGTATAAATCAGGTTGCTTACGGGATCGTACTGGTAATAGGCTTTGCGATTTAAAGGATCTGTTACTCTGATGAGACGGTTCAGTGTGTCATAGTTAAACCAGGTAATATGATTTAGAGGATCGGCGTGTCCTATCATGTTGCCGACGTTTGCATCGTATGCGTAAGCATTTTGAATACCCAGGGCATCTTCCGAGAGGGTCATGTAGTTTCCTCCGGTATAGCTGCCGGGATTGGTATAGTCGCTGGGCTTATCGTAAGTATATTGCATGCTGTTTATAGGTGTCAATTTCACGTCGTCGAAATAGGCTGCACCGCTACCGTTTAGTATGCATTGGAGCCGGGCGTGGTTGGCATTTGCAGGAGCGTTGGCCATACTTGCCATTCTTGTCCAGCCCTGAGTTCCGCTGATACAGGCGGTTTGTACGGAAGTCCCGGAGATCAGGTTGTTCGAGGCGTCATAGTAGTCGATCCGATAGCAGGCACCACTGCCGCTGACACCGCTGGTATTAATCATGCCGGATAAGGTCAGCGGCTCCCCTGCGTAGGTGGGAACGTCCTGGTAGGTGGTTCCCGCCGCGGTCATTTTTAATGAGTAGGAACCTCCCCAGGAAAGGCTGCTGTTAACAGTAGCGGCACCTCCGGGAGTCCAGTAGTCCAAGGTGTCTTCAAAACTGCTGTTTTCCACGGAGTTGAATTGACTGATGATATGATCTTGACTGCAGCTGCCCTTGCACAGGAGCTGCACTCCGTCAAACCAGGCGGTACCGCTTGAATTGTTCAATCCCATGAAGACCTGCACATGATATAAAGCGCCATGGTAAGGTGGGCTAGGGAGAAACGGTACTGTGGTCGGCAGGGTAATCGTGGTTCTCCCGGAACCGGTACATATAGCGTATACATATGCGTAGTTGCCGTAATCGTCATGGAAGAGAAAACCAATTTTTAAGCCGCTGCAGCTATCTTCTCCAAATGGTTCTTCACCATCAGAACTAATACCGCCTGTGACTTTGTTAAGTTTAACCTCTGCTCTCAGTGTTAATGCGTCTAAGCTAAAGTTAGTGTTATTTATATCCTGTCTAAAATAACAGTATGGTGCAGTGGTATTGCTGATTTTGAGCGAGTAGTTGCCATGTGGGTGGAAAGAATCATCCCGGCTCACAGTGGCGCTCCCGTTCATGCCCCAATTGGCTGGCAGGTTATCATTGGTGTCGAGCATCTCCATACTGCCGTTTAGGACTAGATTGTGGTATCCCAGCACGTTAGGGTTGTATTGGATGATGTTGCCATATTGGTCGTAACTATAGCTGCTTGATGCCTTTTCGTTGGGATCGGATGTGGAGAGCAGGTTTCCCTGGCTGTTGTATGTGTAATTAGTTTCTCTGCCGTTGTTGTCTTTTTTTGTTAGAAGCTCGTTGTAGTTGTTGTAGGTCATGGTTTCGATGATGTTGTTGCCGGGGTTGCTGTCCACGGTAATTGTTTTTTGGGTCATATTGCCCATGTTGTCATATTGGCAGTTTGTTGTGCCTTTAGCGTCTTGAGACTGGGTAAGGTTGTTGTCAGTCCAGGTATAGTTCCAGGTGTTGCCGACTCCGTCCTGCTGTTTGATAAGGTTGCCGGTATTATTGTCATGATGGTAGGTGTTTGTCCTGTTGCCTGGGTCGGTGATAGTGGTGACCATTGTATTGCTTTGGAGGAATTGGTTAAAGGTTGTTGTATAGAAGTCCTGGTCGTTGGAACGTGCGTCGTTATAGCTCAGCAACTGGCCGTTTGGGTTTATGTTGAAAGTGGTTTTACGGTTTAACGGATCGGTAAAGGAATTCAGATGCCCGTTTGAATCGTAGCTGAGGGTAAATGTATTATTTGATGGATCGGTTGCTGAGATTAATTTGTTGTTTTGGTAGGTAAATCTGTATGCATGGTTTGCCGGGTCACTTATAGATGTCACCTGGCCGGCGGAGTTATAAGCGTATGTGATTTTACGGCCGGAAGCGTCGTAAAGCTGTGAAAGCCGCCCGTTGTTATCATAAGTATAGGTTGTTATGTTGTTGTTCCGGTCAATGCTTTGAGTCGGTTTATTGTTTTGGTAGGTGTATGTGTTATGTTTTTTGTCGTTGATTATGAAGTTTCCCGGAGCTGTTTTTTGCAGAGTAAGATAGATACCGGAAGGCGCGGTATATCCGCCGCTTCCGTTTGGTGTAAAGGCATGGGATGAGCCGTCGCCTCCGTTATAAATGACGCTTCCGTCTTTACACTCGGTTAGGCCGGTGTCGGAACCAAGATGCCAGCCAATGCCCAGGGGGCCGTTTCTGCCGTCAATGGAATTGTAGGTGATGCTTTCTCCGATGGGTAAACCATGACCTGGGAGATAGAAAAGGGATTTGTTTAAGAGCATGTTCAGGTTGAAGGTGTTTACTGGGGTGTTCCACCCTCCGCCCAGGCTTGCTGTGTTGTAGTTCCAATAGGGCAGAATGCCGGTTCCCCACATATCGGTGGTATATAAGTTATTGTCGAAACTCATCTTACATGTTGTGGCGTCATCAATGGGTAACGGCTGGTTGCTGCTGTAGGCTGCTTGATATTCGGTTAAGGTACGGGCCCGAGAGGAGATGCGGAGATCATCAAGCAAAGTGGCAAAATTATTAACTAAACCTACGGAATCAGGTAAACCAACTGGTGCTGTAAAAGCTTTTGTACCGATTGATTGGCCATTAACCATTAATTCTCTGGTACCGACAGTTGCATCCCATGACATACAAATATCAATTGGCTGATGAGCAACCGCTATACCGGCGACTGAGGAGATACTGTCATTGACGGCACCATAATCCCATAAAACTCTTCCTGTATTGTCAAAAAACAATAGAAACCGTCCGGTACTTATATCCATATAAAAATAGTTGTTCCAATTATTAATTGTTAAAGGATTAAAACGTATCTCAATTGTGCCTTTATCTTTGTTGAATATTCCCACTGTGGGAATATTCAAATCTTCAGCGGCGCGAGAAACCCCATTAATTTGATATGAAGTAGCATAAGCTTTTGCCTCTAATTGTGCCCGAGCAATTTCAATATATGTCCATGTGCCGGAAGGTTGAAAGATATCGACAGCGCGAATACAATTATCATTCATCACTGTCGTGTAGGTAGCGTTAGCACGTTTTAGACCACCGCCTAAATCTTCTATTGTCGCAGGTACTAAGTGATGTCCATTGTTAGTGTAAAAAGTAATATATAGTCCTGTTATTGTTCCATCATGGTGAAAGTAAAAGCTTTCTGTATAAGTAGTTCCATTAACAATACTGATGTTATAGTTGCAGAGAAATTCATTATCAGTTCCTTTTGATAATCGCCAAAAACCATTGCTTTGCTGGATTGCATGTGTGTTTGATGGAAAACTATAAAATGTGGATAATTGACTTTGATCAAAAAGGTTCGTTGTTCCTTCCTCAATCATTATTGCCTGTCCAAATTTGCTTGCCTCATAACGCGGCTGGTTTACCTGAACTTGTGTGCCGTTTTGTTTATATGCAATTGATGAACGAGAAAATGCCGCAGTGATTCCTGTATTTATCACACCATAAGATGCCGTATACAGATTACCATCGAAGCTCATCTTACATTTCGTGAAGCCATCAATGGGTAGTGGCTGACCACTATTATAGGCAGCCTGATGCTCAGCTAAAGTGCGGGCCCGAGAGGAGATGCGGAGATCATCAAGCAAAGTGGCAAAATTATTAACTAAACCTACGGAATCAGGTAAACCAGCTGGTGCTGTAAAAGCTTTCGTACCGATTGATTGGCCATTAACCATTAATTCTCTGGTACCAACAGTTGCATCCCATGACATACAAATATCAATTGGCTGATGAGCAACCGCTATACCGGCGACTGAGGAGATACTGTCATTGACGGCACCATAATCCCATGAAATTCTTCCTGTATTGTCAAAAAACAATAGAAACCGTCCGGTATTTATATCCATATAAAAATAGTTGTTCCAATTATTAATTGTTAAAGGATTAAAACGTATCTCAATTGCGCCTTTATCTTTATTTAATATTCCCACTGTGGGAATATTCAAATCTTCAGCGGCTCGAGAAGCCCCATTAATTTGATATGAAGTAGCATAAGCTTTTGCCTCTAATTGTGCCCGAGCAATTTCAATATATGTCCATGTGCCGGAAGGTTGAAAGATATCGACAGCACGAATACAATTATCATTCATCACTGTCGTGTAGGTAGCGCTAGCACGTTTTAGACCACCGCCTAAATCTTCTATTGTCGCAGGCACTAAGTGATGTCCATTGTTAGTGAAAAAAGTAATATATAGCCCTGTTATTGTTCCATCATGGTGAAAGTAAAAGCTTTCTGTATAAGTAGTTCCATTAACAATACTGATGTTATAGTTGCAGAGAAATTCATTATCAGTTCCTTTTGATAATCGCCAAAAACCATTGCTTTGCTGGATTGCATGTGTGTTTGATGGAAAACTATAAAATGTGGATAATTGACTTTGATCAAAAAGGTTCGTTGTTCCTTCCTCAATCATTATTGCCTGTCCAAATTTGCTTGCCTCATAACGTGGCTGGTTTGCCTGAACCTGAACACCTTCCAGGTTGTAAGCAGTTGACGAACGGGTAAATATTGCGTCAGGCAAATAAATAGTAGGATCAATAATTATAGGGTAAACGGCTTTCTTTAACCAGTCGGGATCAACCGTAAGTTTTAGTGAGCCAGTATCGCTTATCACGATGTTAACTAATTCACACCGATTTCCGTTCTTATCAACAGCAAATGGCTTGGCCATGTAAAAAAGGGGTGTAGATGAGCCGGGATCTAAAAAACTAATTTCTCCACTGGACTTATTGTCATAAACGGCATTACTTACGCTTAGTTGAAAATTGAATTCATTAACACCGGTATACTTTTGGACAATTATATCCTCTTTAAGCCGGTTTTTCTCTAATGTGTATCTGATGTTTGTATTAGGATATATGTTTTCGTATGTAATGGTGTTTTTGTAGACACTGCCGGATACGGAGGCAGGGTTCAATGGATTCAGCATCAAATTGGCGTTTTTGTAAGAGAACCGCAGCAGGTCGCTGCCGGCATGGCGGGAAAAGCCAACAGTAAAAGGACCGGATTTGTTTTGGATGGGAAAGATTGTGTTCATGTTCCTGCCTGTTGAGTGTACATCAGAGGCAACGCTTGTGTTACTTAAATCCGTTTGTTGGGAGGTGAAATTTTCCTGGGCCGGGCTGTCAACAACGCCGGAATCACTCTGGTCTGGGTTCATAATCTGCCCGGAATCTATCAAATATAGATCGTTTTCTTCCATACCAGTTTTTGAATCGGTGATTGCTGAAGTATCGAAATCACTTGCCGGTGCGGCGGATGAATTGTAGGTGCTTTCAGTATCTGAAGCAATAATATCAGAACTATTGTTATTTTCATAAACATAGCTGGCAATGCTATTTTCATTGTTCTGGTTTAATGTTGAAGTTTGATTATAAACAGTATTACTTACGCTGGGATTAGAGATATCAGGCCTTTCCATCATCTTTGGCATGTGAATGACCTGCTGCATATGGATGTCGCCTGACTGGTAAACATACTCGCCGGTTGATTGAAATGTGTTCGGGATTTCGGAATAGTTTATCACCTTATTGATGTAATCAGGATTATCCGAGTAGACTCTTTCAGTCAGAGCTTTTTGAGAATTAAAGGGTGTAAACATCAATGAGTCGCTTGTGAATATTTTTTGCTCAACATAAACATCTCCGGTGACACTATTATTTTGTGCGGAAGTCTCCGTTTCTGACTGATTGGTCATATTGTCACTTGGAGATTCGTTGCCGGAGTTCCCTGAGGCAATTGATGTCTGTGAGTTATTCGGTAGGCTCATAGCTTTTGCATTATTTGTGATATAGTAATTCGGAATAAAACCGGTATTTGAAATTAGCAGCATTATTATTGTTAAGACACAACAGATGCATTTCTTAATCCTTGAAGAAGGTTTTGGCATATAATATTTTTTCTCCAATCTTAGACCCCCTAACATGTTTTTCCTACAATGAAATATTTGTGTTAACTTTTTTAAAACTTCTTTTTTATCTGCTACGTAAATTTTCAACTATTTATTCAATATCACCCCTCTTATCAATTAATTTGTACATTTTTTATATCTAACTTTTAGGAGAAATTTTGTTATTTCATTCCTAAAAGTAAAATTAATTTCTCTGAATGTATCATGAACTTACTTCATTGTTTTTATCCGTTAATTAATCATCTATTGCTATTTAATAAAATTCTTCAATCAAAATCGGCAAAATCCTGCAATATAATTTACATAATTTAACGATAATAGTTGATATTATTCGACATAAGATATATTAACAAAATTCTTAAAATATTTAATATATAGATATTTTGATGATTCATGTCAAAATACTAATGTCTATTATATTGGACCAATAACACCTTATGTTCAGGAGTTTACCGGTGCTTAAAACAAATGGAACAACAGAATCCAGTCACCGCTAATTGGGATGCATCAAATGCGGGGTCTGCCAAAAGGCTGTATGGAATAACGGACGATGGAGGGCTATCATCATTCATTGGGATTATTTCTGGTTTTTGTCAAAAATACAGTGTTAAATAGAGACTGACTTTCAATCCTAAACTAATATTAAGTGACTTAAGCCCCGATATTTTGGGATTTATTGTTACTTGCAGTATAGATCTTGTTTAATAATTAACTAAAAAATACAGATAGATTAAAAGATGATGAAAGACTTGATGGTACATTTGTAATCCAGACCAATCAGCAAGACTATCCTGATGAAAAGTTAATAGATATTTATAAAAATCTGAGCAAAGTTGAAAATGCATTTAAAATTATCAAAAACGATTTAGATATACGTCCTATGTACCACCGAAAAGAAAATAGAGTAAAAGGTCATGTATATATTTGTGTTATAGCTTATTTTATTATTGCTGCCTTAGAATACATAGCAAAAATATAGTATAGAACTTTTTATCGAAAACCCTGTTATTAAGAGGCTTTTAGCGCAAATAAGGTTGAACATTAGTTGAAATTGGCGAAAGAAAGGGTAAGCACGGCAGGAGGTTCCGCTAAATATCGATACTCGCCAAATATTGAGGCGATACCTTCAAGATAACCCTGACTTTGATTACATTTTTCCGAACAAGACTGGTGGCCATATAACTACTTGAAGTTTACAGCTTGTTATCGAAAAACACCGAAAAATCACCGGCATTGAACATCTTAATACTCACTCGTTAAGGCACAACTTTTGCCATGAACCCGGTTAGCCGTAAAATACCTTTAGATGTGGTGGCACGGCTGGCAGGGCATGTTAAAAGCGATGACACCCCAAATATTCAACAGACGTTAAAACATATACACAACCGGGTGAGGACGATTTGCAGAGGGCTGTAGATGGGTTAAGCTAGCAATAAGAAACGAAGGAGCCGCAAGGCTTCTTCGTTTCTTTATAGAAAAAAAGACCGAGCCTTTGTTGCTCGGTCCGTTTTTTACTTAGGAGTATAACCAACACCGCGAGATAACTGATAGTTAATATACTGGTTAAGGCTGATATTTTCCTCTTTCGCTCTTTCAGCTAATATCCGATGAAGGGTTTTGGGTATACGAATTCTTAATTGGCCGGAATGTTCATCGGTTATTGGTTCAGGTACAGGGCGGCCAAGTTCGAGGCATGTTTCAATCCAGGATTTTTTAGCATCTTCTATATTTGTAAGGGCTTCTACTGGTGTGTTGCCATCAGACATGCACCCAGGAAGTAGTGGGATTTGAGCCAACCATCCCTCACCCTCATCTTTTGTGAGTTTTCTTAATTTTATATCATAATTGAGTTTGAGATAATATTCCATGTTTTTCAATTTACTTATCCTCTTTTCTTAATTTTTCTATTGCGGCTATGGCGATTTTAACGTAAATGGATTTAATTGGTTTATCTTTTGGGACTGTGACTATATCATCTATTTTATCGTGAAAGTAAGTGTAATGGCTGGAGCCTTTACTTGGTTGCCGCCGTTTAAAGTTATATTTTTTAAGAATTTTATCAAGCTCATCGAATTCTACATCTTTAGGATTACGAACTATTTTAGTGTATAGCTTGCTAAATTTAGTCATTAATTTCACCGCCTTAACGCTATGGTATCATATATGGAACCAATAATCAAGAAATTATACTGGCGTAGTTTAACGGTAAAACGAGTGACTTATAATCGCTTGATGCTGGGTTCAACTCCCGCCGCCAGAACCAGACGATCCTACCACGCCTCTTGTCCAGATGCCTCATCATTAGCTTATACCGACTTATACGGATATCTGCATGTCTTACACCTTAAAATCCATCAATATCACACCCCTTAACAATAATTCCTCTTGTTTATCCTAGGTTATTGATATATATAGATATGTGGATATTGAATTTGACATAATAATCCGTATACCCTTTTTGTTAACATACGTAAACTTTTAAAAAGAAAAACTTATCTGCTCCCCAATGAAATTTATCCCTCGGAAAGTTTTAGGTAACTCCAAAGAACTTAAGAATTTTATACTTTGAACAACCCTCTCAATTACAGACAAGTCAGTTCTTTTTTCTTGACCATTCCTGGTTAATACCTTTGCTTTGTCTTCTCTGCGGGAATTAAGCCAGGCTGAACTGTCAACCGAATAGAATGGATAATTCATTAATATTTCTGCTTTGGTAATACCTAATCCATGAAAGGCAATTTTGGGATACCGAAGAAATACTTCCGTTAGAAAGGTCTCCCTGTTTTTTTAATTAGCGGTACCGCCAATACCAATCACCGGATATTCCATGACCAATTTATCCAACTCTGCTAAATTAGTGCTTATGTGAAATACCGGTATAGGTGTCAACCCGCATTTTTCCATGTATCGAAGATTTTCCATCGTTTTTTATGGTTCCCAATTTCATCCTTAACAAAATAATGTTCAATTACACTTTTAAGCAATTATCCCTTGATCCCTAATTTCCGACTTAAATGCCTCCCCTTTCGTGACAGAATAACCAAACAAAAAACCTCAACCCTTTTGTAAAGGTGGAGGTCGTGGTTAGTTAATATTTTTTCAGTTAATTATTAACCTTTGTAACACTATTTAAAGTTTCTAAAAATTCCTCTAATGTTTTAGCTTTTACAGCCCTTCGGTGAAGCGTTTTCAGGACGCTTATATCCCGAATAGAAGACAATTTATTGCCTATTTTAGAAGAACACATTCCAATGTTCTCTTCTAAAGCTTCAAGTATAGACTGCTGCATTGCCTGTTGTATTCCCTTTTGTATTCCCTTTTGAAACCCTATTTGCTCACCCTGATCAATCCATTTTTCACGAATACCATCAAATAACGGGGAGTTTTCCATTTTATTCACCTCAATATATTTTAGAATTATTTCCCTGGTAAACTTAATCGTTGACAATACCGCCAGTCCAAGATATAAATCTGCCCGTAGACCTTCATCCTGAACCTCATCAACTCTTTGAACACATTTTGCAAATACTTCCTCCGGTGCCTCATCATGTCGCATTAAAACTACCAAGGGAATCAATCCTACTGGTCCGCTTCGCAAGAAATCCTGTCCGGGTAAGTCTGATAAGTTAATCTGTCTATAATTAAAGGTAACCACCGTAAAATCCAAACAATCAAAGCAGTAACTTTCATCCTTCTTTTTATGCCCTGTAAGGTTTACTATTACAGGGTAAACTGGTTTCTTAAACTCCCGATGCTGCATAGCAGTGTATTCTAAAAGTCGTCGAGGCATTTCCCGGTCCGGCCTAATCTGCATTTCAATAGCCATAAGATATTCGTAGCCATCTTCACTAACTCGAAAAAGCATATCAGACTCTCGCTTTACCGCTATAGCTTCCTTTTCTACTCGCTGAACGTCTTCTACAGTTATACCTCGTACCATTTCTACAAAATGAGATGGGTACCTTTCAGCCAGTGCCTTTAATATAAGATCGTAATCTTGAGACATATTATCACAACTCTCGGTATTATGGTTTTATTTTACACTAATTAACACATTGTTTCAATGAATAAAATTATTATGATATTTTGTTGTGGGTATTTCCTGGTTTAACACCAATAATCAAGGGTATTGTTGTTCTCCGAACGGCGGCAGGTATCAACCGTATTCTTCCCATAAGAGCTTTAGTGTCACATCGCTTTTCAAAAGTTCCTTGTGGACATAATCGTATGCAGGAGTGACAAGAACAGGCACCTGTGATTCCTCTGGGAATAGCTGTTGGTGCAGTTCCTGATTGTTCAAGGAGTTCAGGGAATCTTCAGAAACCGGATGGTCCTGCAACGCCCTAAAACCTGGATTCCCGGTAACACATAACGATATAGCCTTAAACTCTTAATTTAACTGCATAGTCACCTCGTTAGGTATTTGCACACATAACGAGTCCTTCAAGAACTTAATATTTGCCAAAAGCCTTGTAAATGAACCGGTTAAGCGATTCCTCGTTATGTATATGCAGGAATCTAGGTTTTATTGCAGAGCCTAAAAAGTAAAAGCCAGGGTGATTTCACTCTGGTTTTTACTTTTTAATCAAAAATTTTTCAAAAAATTTTAAACAGAAGCCCATTACCACAATATAGCCTCATTTGATTCCGTCCAGATAGTAGGGCTTAGCGGCTGTGGTGACTGCCCTGAGGCTGGATTAGTTTTCCGCTTTTCCCTACCGTCTAATTTTACGAAAAGCTAGCAGTAGCAAGTTGCATCACTGACCCTTTCAAGAGATATTCACAAATTAACAGACATTGCCTCGAATTGGAAACCTACTACGCGTATGCCATCCTTAATAACTTCAATTAATTCATTAACTTCTTCTGCTGTCCAATCAGGTGTAAACGTTTCCCCATCATGTTTTAAAGCTGTTAAATTATTTCCATAAAATAACTTGTCATAAATTAAATTAATTATGTTATTGTCTTGATTCCCATAGAATTTAGTGTCTAACGAATTCGCTAAATCAGAAATAATATTCCAATAATCAAGGAAATATGTGCAATCTATCTCTTTTTTATTCTGTTGTAACCATGTTAAGGCTTTATCAATTGATAAAATGGTTTTTCTTTCTTCAATCTTTATATTATTGCTGGTTGCATAAGTAAAAAGATTCTCCATATTATCAAAATATCTTATCTTATTTGATTCCGTTATGAAACCGTCTCTTTCATTGGAATACCAAATACAATAATATTTTATACTATGAATTATGAATATGAATGGAAAATATTCCTTCACAGCAAATCCCCCTCAGACAAAGTCACAGTTACCGAAGACATCCCAGTTGTAGTTGGTTGTTCCCTGAGAGGTGGTCTTGCTCCTCCTGCTACCGTCGTGGTTGTAGGTATAGGTGGCCACCAGGCTGCCGTTGGATACCTTGTTGACCTGGACGAGCTGGTTCAGGGCGTTATAGGTGTAATTGAAGCTTCCGTCGCCGGTCATGTTGCCGTTCCGATCGTAGGTGAAACCGGGATTCGTAATTTCGTTGCTTCTGTTATAGGTGAATTCCATGTCCCCTTTGGTCAGGAGGTTGCCGGCGGCATCATATGTGTAATTCTGTTGAACACCGTTGTATGTCCATGAGGTAAGCCTGCCGTCGGCGTCATAGCTGAAACTGTGCGTGCCATTCCATGAGTTGTAACCGGAGATGGTGCCGTCTGCATTGTAGCCATATGAATAGCCGGATGCATAGGGGAAGTACTGATCCAGGATGCTGTTGCACCAGCCGTTGGGCAGATAGTTCATTATTCTTTGGCTGGTGGCGTAATGCACCTGGCCATTCAGAGTGTAGACCGGGTTGTACTCGATGTTGAAGACACGCCCTTCGTCGTCTCGGCCATAGTAGATAAAGGCATTGGGCAGTTTTGCTTCGTACATATTGTTGCTGCCATCGTAATAGTAAGTGCAACCGTTCTTACTTCTAAAGTTGCCGCTCTTGTCCCAGATGTACGTAAGTTGGTAGCCGAAAGGATCAGTCGTGCCTGTCACTCTGTGTGCGCTGTCGTAGTTCCAGGAGTAGCCGTCGCCGTTCTGCTCGGTGACGCCGGTTAGATCGCCCGCACCATCGTATGAATAATTATAGCATGTGCCGTTACTCAAGGTCACCCTGGTTAGACGGTTGGCATTGTTGTAGGTCAGGCTCTCACTCTGGCCGTTGGGCAGGGCAACTCCCATCAGGTTGCCGGACCTGTCATAGGTATAGGCCGCGCTCTGACTCAACGGGTCGGTCAGGACAAAAAGCTGGTTCAGGTTGTTCGGCCCGTAGTAGGTGCTGTAGGTGTTGTGGTGCGTAAACGATTAGAAATACGCAGATTATAAATTAATTGATTAAGTTGACAATACTATATCCAGGAACCAATATAGGCTACGGGCTTCCTAATTGAGGTTAGCAGGTAACTTGCTGCCACATTGCCCTTATTTACGCCATTAAAATAGCCATAACCTCCCACACCGGCTTGCAAAGTAACACCGCGAAGTTATACCCAACCAGCAACGGTTGTTAGAAGCATCGTAATAGTCGACATGGTAGTAAGCCCCATTTCCACTGATACCACTGGTAGGCGGCTCGGAACTTTCCAAAGTAGTCTTTTTGTTACTTGTAACAATTCCAATTTTTTATTTTTTCTGCTCCGGTTTTACCTTATATGTCATCATTGTTCCATCATCGTTAATTTTCACGACCAACCCCTCGTCTTCGCCTTTCTTCCCCGAATCTGTGATATACGACGATAAATCAGGGGAGCGGTATCCTTCGGTGCTAGGACTGTCCCTTCCGGCAATAAGATCTTCCATCGTCAATGGTTCTGTGCGGAAAGGTTCTTTGCGGCAAAAGGCATCTTCCCCCAGATGCTTTTTGACCCTTTCTTGTATTTCCAACATTTCCGAATTTATTTCCATGGGCTCATCTGAAGTTAAAAGTATGAATCGATCTCTAGCGAATTCCTCCACCTTACAGGGAGCGGTTTGGATCACCTCTTTCCCAAACATCTCAACATAGGGAGGCCCATATAGCGTCATCCAGGTTATATGACCCAAACATGTTTTATGGCTAAGTCCTGGTGTATAGATTAAGTTTGAAATATGGCAGGCGTAACCATAAACTCCATTTGACCAGAGAAAGAGCTTTTTGGCTAACTCTATGAATTTTTTAGTTCCGTTATTTTTTATAACGAGTTCCCTGGACATGTCAAGTCCAATGATATTAGAATTATCATTTTTCCAACTTATATCTCCATAGGTTTTTCGACCTTTCAACATAATGCCTCCGTAAAATTTTCCCGCCTTTTCTGAATCTACCCACATTTTTTTGGCTACTTCCATGGAAAATGGGGTTTTAATAGGTTCATACATTCCAATTTTATGAGGAAGATAAGCTGGATTAGCATCCTGGAGCATCTGAAAAAACTCCTCTGCAAAATGTTCTTCTCCAAAAGTTTTATACCCGTAAATTGTTAAATAAACGTCGTCAGATTTTTTACCTTTCATAATGGTCCCCCTATCTGTTTTAATCGAACCCATTAAAACATATTTCGAGTTAGGTTCCATAGTCTTCTTGAAACCAGTTATTCCAACCGGGTGGGAATACAAAAATCGAAGGTGGTGCTTTCAAAGCTTCATCAATATTAATCGGAATAAGCTTGCCATTAACCATTCTATACAATTTCCCACCGGTATTTTTAAGATTTTTAAGAAGGGGTTTTGAACACTCTGTTGTTTCATTAATAACTATATAGAACCGAAATAATAAATATCGTTATAAATTAAACGCAAAGTCTCTTTTTCACATCTTCCGAACAGCATTTGATTTCCTCTAAAAACGAGTCAACAGATTTTTGAATTTCTGAAGCATTTTTATGAAAGCGATTATAAATAGCTGTATTTTTTAACCATTTCCATAACTCTTCTATGCAATTCAGATTGGGTGAGTAGGGTGGAAGAAACTTCAAAAACAGATGATCCTTATGCTCGTCTAAAAAGTCTTTAAGTAATTTTGCATGATGAACTCTTGCATTATCAAGAACAATGTAAATTTTAGAAATGTCATCTTTTAAAAAATGTGATACCAATTTTTTAAGAAAATCTTTGAATTTTTCTGCATCGATTTTGTCATAATTTACACAAAAAACTTTACCCGTATAGTAGTTTAAAGCACCGTATAATGTAACTTTTGCATGGTGTCCATAGGTCTTAATCTTTTTTTGCTCACCTTTTGGGAACCATGCTCGTTGTAAACCTTGATAATCCCTAATGTGAGATGCATCCACATATAGGAGTATTTCACATTCAGTGAGATTTTTTTAACTCTTCCAGCTCATCTTGAAAAGCTTTTTGTTTTTCCGGATCAGCTTTGGCTAATACATAAGTGGGACGATTATAACGAAAATCCATCTTAAGAAGCATGCGCCAAACACCATCTGATGTATATTTAACGCCGTATGTATCATGAATGTAAGCAGCGAGGGTTTTACAATTCCAAGTAGTATGGGTACTAAAACCAACCTCTGATGGTGATTGTTTCAGTACCTCTTTGACCTCTTCTTTTTGTTCATTGGTTAGCCTTGGCGGTCTTCCCGGTTTTTTTGATACATGAAGCAGTTTTTCAACTCCACCTTCATTAAAGTAAGCAACGTATTTTCTTATGGTTTGTTCACTTATATCAAGATATTCGGCAATCTGCTTTGCTTGTCTCCCTTTCATGACAAGAATAACAGCTTGAACTCTGCATCTTAGTTTATATGGTGTTTCTCTTTTTATCTTATTCAAATCCTCAATGGTTAAATTTTGTGGATTGTTTAAATGCAATTTCCTCATGGTAATAATACCCCTCCCCACACTTGATTCTATTTTACAGGATAGGAGTAAAAATTACCATTACTTTATTAATCGTTTCTATATAATCTAAACTTATCTCCAAATTGTCTCATAAAATCTCTTAACTGTGGGCTATTCGATATATACTCACCCGATTTGGCTTCCCAAGCTTCTCCTGTCTTTGTGATGTAATCAACAATTCTGTTTCCATATCCTTTTGACCAATTTTTGCTAGTATTAAGTAATTCCCCAAGTTTGTCTTCAAATGCTTTCCAGGTTGCGTAAACAGGAATCTCCCCTGTCGGATCTACGTTACTTACAGGATTGTTACCAGCATAACTATAAAGGTTCATCGTTTGTGGGTCTTTATCCTTTATATAACTATGATCGTCCCTCGTCAAAAACCTCCCCAACGCCGGGCTGTAATACCTGCTCTTTAAATAATACAATCCCGTCTCAGTATCATAGTAATAACCGGCGTAGCGGAAGGGTGACTTTACCGATTCATCCTCGCAGATAGGAGTGCCCCATGGGTCGTAGTCATACATGTTTTCCTGATCTGTGTTTCCGTAGTCATCCGTCATTGATAAGCTGATGACATCACCCCGCAGGTTATCGTGCACTATATACAACTGCTGGTTATTCTTGAAGGCGATTAGTTTACCCAAGGGATAGTAGTAACAATAGGTACCATTGGGGCCGATTTCCCTGATTAAGTTCCCGGAGGCATCCCAGTTGTAGTTGGTTGTTCCTTGAGCGGTGACTTTATTTCTCCTGGTACCGTCGTGGTTGTAGGTATAGGTGGCCACAAGGCTTCCGTCGGATACCTTATTGACCCGGACGAGCTGATTCAAGGCGTTGTAGGTATAATTGAAGCTGCCGTCGCCGGTCATGTTGCCGTTTTGATCGTAGGTGAAGCCCGGACTCGTGATCTCGTTGATGTTGTTGTAGGCAAATGTCCTGTTTCCTTTGGTCGTGAGGTTGCCGGCGGCATCATATGTGTAATTCTGTTGAATTCCTCCGTGTGTCCAGGAGGCAAGCCTACCGTCAACATCATAGCTGAAACTGTGTGTGCCGTTCCACGAGCTGTAGCCGGAGATAGTACCGTCAGCATAGTAACCGTAGGAGTAACCGGATCGATAGGGAAAGTACTGATCCTGAATACTGCTGCACCAACCGTTGACCAGATAGTTGATTATTCTTTGGCTGGTGGCGTAATGCGGTTGGTGATTAACAATGTAGGACGGGTTGTACTCAACGTTAAAAACACGCCCTTGGTCATCTCGGCCATAGTAGATTATTGCACCGGGCAGGGATACTTTGTACATTTTATTGCCATTGTCATAGTTGTAGCGGCAACTGTAGTTGATGCCGGATTGGAGTGTAAGATTGCCGCTTTTATCCAGGGAGTAGTTAAGCTGATAGCCTAAGGGATCTGTTGTACCGGTTACTCTGTGTGCTCCGTCGTAGTTCCAGGAGCAACCGGCTCCGTTTTGATCTGTAACGCTGATCAGTTCTCCGGCTCCGTCATAGTAATAGTTATAGTATTTGCCATCACTTAGTGTAATTTTGCTCAGGCGGTTGGCGTTATCATATTCCAGGCTTTCGCTTTGGCCGTTGGGCAGGGCAATTCCCGTCAGGTTGCCGGATCTGTCATAGGTATAGGTGGCGCTCCGGTTCTGTGAATCGGTCAGGGCAGAAAGCCGGTTCAGGTTGTTTGGCCCGTAGAATGTGCTGTAGGTGTTGTCCGATGATGACGCGCTTCTGGGATCTCGTGTATAAATCAGGTTGCTTACGGGATCGTACTGGTAATAGGCTTTGCGATTTAAAGGATCTGTTACTCTGATGAGACGGTTCAGGGTGTCATAGTTAAACCAGGTAATATGATTTAGAGGATCGGCATGTCCTATCATGTTGCCGACGTTTGCATCGTATGCGTAAGCATTTTGAATACCCAGGGCATCTTCCGAGAGGGTCATGTAGTTTCCTCCGGTATAGCTGCCGGGATTGGTATAGTCGCTGGTCTTATCGTAAGTATATTGCATGCTGTTTATAGGTGTCAATTTCACGTCGTCGAAATAGGCTGTACCGCTGCCGTTTAGTATGCATTGGAGCCGGGCGTAATTGGCATTTGCAGGAGCGTTGGCCATACTTGCCATTCTTGTCCAGCCCTGAGTTCCGCTGATACAGGCGGTTTGTACGGAAGTCCCGGAGATCAGGTTGTTCGAGGCGTCATAGTAGTCGATCCGATAGCAGGCACCACTGCCGCTGACACCGCTGGTATTAATCATGCCGGATAAGGTTAGCGGCTCCCCTGCGTAGGTGGGAACGTCCTGATAGGTGGTTCCCGCCGCAGTCATTTTCAATGAGTAGGAACCTCCTCAGGAAAGGCTGCTGTTAACAGTAGCGGCACCTCCGGGAGTCCAGTAGTCCAAGGTGTCTTCAAAACTGCTGTTTTCCACGGAGTTGAATTGAGTTATGATATGATCTTGACTGCAACTGCCCTTGCACAGGAGCTGCACTCCGTCAAACCAGGCGGTACCGCTTGAATTGTTCAATCCCATGAAGACCTGCACATGATATAAAACGCCGTGGTAAGGTGGGCTAGTAGAACGATTCCTAATTAACATATCAATAAGCCAGTTTAATAATATAATTTCTACCAATAATTTAAATTATTTCAATATCATCCATTTTGTACTTCCAGCGGTAAACAGTAGGACAATCATTAATTTCTTTTATATATTTGTAAATTCTATCTTTTAATTCTTCTTTAGTTTTTACCCTAATAGCCCTCAGCATTGATTTAGCCATTTTGCCAAAAAATGATTCAATTAAGTTTAACCAGGATCCATGTTTTGGTGTAAAAACAAATTCAAAACGATTTGGGACAGTACTAAGATAAGCCCTTGTTTCTTTTGAAATATGAGCGGAGTGGTTGTCCAATATAATTACTATTTTCTCTATATCTTTGTAGTACTCACTTATCATTTTTAGAAACTCTACAAACTCAATACTACGATGGCGGTCTTCTACTTGAGCTAAGATATGACCTGTTACCAAATCAATACCGGCCATGAGACTAAGTGTACCATGGCGAACATATTCATAATCACGAGCAAGACATGAATACGTTCCAGGAGAAGGAGGAAGATCCGGAGCAATATTTTCTATAGCTTGAATACCGGGTTTTTCATCATATGATATATAAGCATACATTGATTGTTCATCATTTTTTGATACCATTTCAACTTCTTTATAGACATATAACACGTTAGCCATTTTTTGTTCAAATTCTGGATCCCTTTTTTCCAAGTAATATTTAATTTTATGTGGCTTAACATTGTTTGCTGAAAGTATTTTTGATACTGTACCTTTTGCTAGATTTTGCAGGGTTGGATGGCCATTTTCTACACAATGATTTCGTGCATGTTTGGCTAATAAATCTGTTGTCCATAATTCATAGCTATATCCAAATTCCTTAGGTTTTTGGCAAGCAAGAGAAACAAGCCACGCTTTATCTTCTTTGGTTATTGTATCCGGCCTGCCTGAACGAGGAAGATCATTGAGTGCTATATCTAAGCCAAATTGTAAAATTTTATCTATATGTCGTTCTACTTTTGCACGGTTAGTCTCTAATATTCTACCAATTGAAGCTATTGTTTCTCCTTGATGATACAAGAGAAACATTTTAGCCCGTTCAATATGACTCACACTTTCTGTTCTTGAATGTATAATTTTTTCTAATCTATTTATTTCTTCTGTTGTCAAATCTAATTTTGCTCTTTGACTTATGAATGGCATAGTTTGGTCTCCCCACCTGTTATGTATTATAGGAAATTATATACCATGCCGATTTGTGGTTCAATGATAATTAAGAATTGCTCTACTAGGGAGAAACGGTACTGTGGTCGGCAGGGTAATCGTGGTTCTCCCGGAACCGGTACATATAGCGTATACATATGCGTAGTTGCCGTAATCGTCATGGAAAAGAAGACCAGTTTTTAAGCCGCTACTGCTATTTTCTCCGAACGGTGTTTCGCCATCAGAGATGATGCCGCCTGTGACGTTGTTAAGCTGAACTTCTGCTCTTAATGTCAGTGTGTCTAAGTTAAAGTTACGTTATATTAGTTCCTCCTACATTGACTACTTCTTCAAATACTCCCGTAATACCGCAAGGCTTCTTCCGTAGCCGTAGGCATTTTCCAGGCCATAAATCGGCGATAAATTCAGTCTTAATGCTGCTTTATCAACCTTCTTTGCCAGCTTGCTAAACTCGCTGGGCTTGTTTTCGATGACAATTGCATCTAGTTTTTCATTCCAGCAATTCACCAGAACTGCGGTATGGGTGTCCTTATGTAAGTCCCTACCAACATAGAGGTAATTTTCTCTTCTCTGCATATCATCCCTTCTTTTGTCCTGCCATCCACATAAAGCCCGAGTACCGGCAACCTCAGATGATAGCCTTCGTTCTTAGAACGGGCAAGGGCGCGACAGCCTATCTACCGCAAGACTCACAGTTTCAAACAGGTTATTTGCTTTGGTGTGTGATGTTAACTCTGTTTGAAAACTATTGCAAGTCATTTCTGCGGTAAAGTGAAAATCATCAAATGCAGAAAAGAAAAAGCGGAGGATTTTCGTCCCCCCTTATACCCCCCTCTGGCGCAAATTTTACCATAGGACAGATTTCTTGTAAATCCATGGTTCATCATGAACCATGGATTTACAAGCCAGTTTACATGTTCATTATTGGCAATTCACAGAAGCTGCTCGTTACATTTTCATAAATATACTCGCCAGCGTTCAAATACTTAATGCTGTGAGCCACCGTGTGCCGCTGTGTCGCGTTTTAGTTACCGCCATAAGGTTGTTTCCACTTCAGAAAAAATGAATCCGGATTTGGCGGCTTTCTGCGAAAGAACCTTTCCCTTCAAAATACAGCCCCAAAATGTGTTTCGTCACCTCAATCACAAGGTGAACCATGGGGTCGAAAACTGTGCAGGTTAAAGGAGCGGAGTCACTGAGCTTCCCCGCTCCGGATCACACCGCCCCGCAATGCGGGTCGGTGGGCAATTTCCATCGGGGTCGAATTTACGGCCTTGGGGTCGCCATCGGGGTCATAAACTCTGGAAATCTACATTTGTCAAGGAACATAGCGGGGTCATTGATAACTCCTATGTTATTTAACCCAAGGTGGAATATATTCTTCCGCAGGAATAAAGTTAATATTTGAAAAACCATAGTCTCTTGCAAAATCAGCAAATCTCTCAGATACCACAATTGTGCCGGGCAGACCTACTGGAAAGAATATATCTTCACCACTCCAAGTGTTATCTTCAAAGAAAATGCCTTTTAGCGATTTAATTATTCCTCCTGTTCTACAATGATTACAACTGATTTCTCCGTCTCTTCTGATTTTTGATTTTTTTTCATCTATTACTGCTTTACTTCGAGCAATCGAGACATAATAATAACTGGGAGTTTCAGGAGACGAATCACGTTTTCTACTTACTTTAACTATTTCTACAGGTTCAAAAGATACTATTCCCGTAAGTCCAGTTGCTTCATATTCTTTCTTAAAACGCTCCGTTACAAGAAACGTTGTAAATGTGCCAAATACGAAATCCCCATAAGACGGTTTAGATAGCTTTGCTTTTAGTGGAGGCAGCCATTTCCTCATGCTAATCGGTGAACCACATATTTTACATTTTTCGTAATCACCTGTTTTTTGATCAACTTGCTCTCCATAAGCGTATTTTTTGTCATCAAAAAGATGCATGTTAACTACATAAAAATTCATAGATAGAACCTCCTACTTAATGTTAACGCCCGGAATTTTAGAGCTTATATTTGGCTGTTGATAAAGGTCATTCAAAAATTGTTTAAATTGTCCTGACGTGGCCGCTGGATTGTCTTGAAGCCACTTCACAGTTTCATTGTCAACATCTCTGTGCCATTGCTGATATCCTTTATGAGCGTCAGCATTTTGAGCACGATACTTAAATGCAGCATCTTCTCTTTTAAATACACCTTTTAGAGTAGGATGTTCATTTAATGCTTTCATTGTCTTATTAGAAAGTATGTGGTGCATCTGTCCTGTTGCCTTCCCCGCGCCCTTAATTCCTTTAATTATTCCAATTCCACCTGTAAATACTGCCCCTCCAGTAAAAGGACAATCTAGCCAAGCATCTGCCCAAGTTCGGGCTTCATTATAAACAGCATTACCTGCATTCCTTAAACCAGATTTAATATCATCTATCGTATTACCATCTGGGTCCACATAATTCACAGGATTATTCCCACAATAAGCATATAAATTAAGCGTCTGTGGGTCAGCATGATTTATAAAACTATGCGGGTCCCTCGTCAAAAACCTCCCCAACGCCGGGCTATAGTACCTGCTCTTCAGATAATACAATCCCGTCTCAGTATCATAGTAATAACCGGCATAGCGGAAGGGTAACTTTACCGATTCATCCTCACAGATAGGACTGCCCCATGGGTCGTAGTCATACCTGTTTTCCTGATCTGTGTTTCCGTAGTCATCCGTCGTTGATAAGCTGATGACATCGCCCCGCAGGTTATCATGCACTATATACAACTGATGGTTATTCTCGAAGGCGATTAGTTTGCCCGACACATAGTAGTAACAATAGGTACCATTGGGGCCGATTTCCCTGATTAAGTTCCCGGAGGCATCCCAGTTGTAGTTGGTTGTTCCTTGAGCGGTGACTTTATTTCTCCTGGTACCGTCGTGGTTGTAGGTATAGGTGGCCACAAGGCTTCCGTCGGATACCTTATTGACCCGGACGAGCTGATTCAAGGCGTTGTAGGTATAATTGAAGCTGCCGTCGCCGGTCATGTTGCCGTTTTGATCGTAGGTGAAGCCCGGACTCGTGATCTCGTTGATGTTGTTGTAGGCAAATGTCCTGTTTCCTTTGGTCGTAAGGTTGCCGGCAGCATCATATGTGTAATTTTGTTGGACTCCGCTGTGAAAAAGAGTTGGATGTGCAAGATGTGTTAGATGCGTATCATATTTTATGGAAAATAGAAGAATCATTTCGTATTATGAAAAGCACCCTGGAGGTCAGACCGGTTTTTCACTGGACTGAGCCTAGAATCAAAGGGCACTTTGTTATTTGCTTTCTCGCTTTCCTTCTGGAAAGAACGCTTGAGTTAAAGCTTAAAAATGCTAAAGAGGCGGTTTCTCCCGATCAAATCCAAGAAGCCCTTAATTCACTGGCCTTTGCAGAGATTGAGATTGAACAGAAGATGTTTTTCGTGAAAACTAAGGGAACGGACTTGAGCAACAAAATTTTACGGGCATTACGAATTATTTCTCCTAAAAATGTAATACCTGCAGATGAGTCGGTACTGTTGTAAAATTAGAAAAATCTTCTGTAGTGGCAAAATGACCACTTTTATTTTTATGTGTCTAGGTTTCATGCGGGTTCACGCCAGGCTAAATGATAAAGTTAGGAGCACAGACTCTAAATATGACTTTATTCCCTCAATAGCAGGGTAACCATGGGGTCGAAAACCGTTCAGGTTAAAGGCGGGTGCACCTTGTGGCGCACCCGCCGGTTCACAGAGGCCGGCAATGCCAACCGCTTAGCGACTTTGAGCAACCGATTATAGATTTTCTTAGGTGGCTGTAAACTGGGCAAGGTACACCTGTTAGGTGCTGTGATTACGCTATTTCAACCAAAACTCGCGCTTTATAAGCTGTCTGAAAGGTGCACTCTGCATTTGTCAAGGAGCATAGCGGGGTCATTCCTGGCCCTATGACTCATCAAATCCAAGCTCAGAGGGCCATACCAACCTAACCCCCCTTAGATTATTTTCTTCAATTATTTTTTTTACTTTTTCTGTAATAAAAACATACTTATAATACTCAGTAATTGTGAAGAAATCACTTCCGTCCCAACGCGCTTCGTCGACAATAATACCTATACCTTTTTTTATTGGCGAATATATCATACTACCGCAGTATTCACAATGTTCTTTAACATATATACCGGAATCAGGATGTGCTTTTCCAGCGCTGCCTGTTATAATAAGCTCCCATAGGTTAAAGTCAAGTTTTTTATTGCATACCTTAACAGGCTGCAACCTATACCCGGTTAAATTATTTGCCTTGAAAATTTCAGCAACATGGTCAGTTATTAGCCAATCACTATATACCGTTGAAACAAAATCCCCCATTTTAGGCTTCTTTATGTCAATCCAAAGATTAACATTTATATCTCGTACTCCTCTTTGATGTCCAGGATATTTTGGGCATTTGATTGAAATAAAGGGATCGAAATCATCGCTGTCACTATACCAAACGCTAGGATATTTATCGTCCTTTTCTAATTCGTAGAACATATTATCCCTCCTATTTTAAGCCAGAAGCTTTCATCATTTTATCTAATTGATTAAGAATTTGGTCTTGTCTTGCTTCTGGATATTGTTTAAAGAAATCATCCCATTGCTTATTCCAATTATTTGTACCTGTATGCAAACCATCGGGCTTAAGTCTATGATCAGCTTTATCCAAAGGTATCTTGTATTTTTCTATATCCAGTCCGGCTTTTTCAAATTGTTTCTTAAACTGCTGTGGTAACAAATGGTGTTGTTCAATAATTCCAGTCCTACCCGCACCCTTAAAAAACTTAAGAGCTCTTAATCCATCACCTACACTAATTCCCATTAATATATTCTGGAATACGTTACTATTAATAATCCTAGCTGTTGTGGTATTTTCTAAATAATCTGGGCCAACAACATATTCATAACAGGGTTCTTCATCCCAATGACCCGTTGGGTCAACAGTGCTCACAGGATTATTCCCACAATAAGCATATAAATTAAGTGTCTGGGGATCAGCATGATTTATAAAACTATGCAAGTCCCTCGTCAAAAACCTCCCCAACGCTGGGCTGTAATATCCCTAATGAAGTAATATTCGGTATTGATCTCCAGAGTCCCTTTTGGAGAAGGTGTTTCTAGAAATAGACAAAAAGGCGGTTCGGAAATTTCCGAACCGCCTTTTTAAAATGGATATTATTCAAAAACCACAAAGTGTTTGTTCTTACCTTCAAAAACAATAAACCTCCAGAATTCATCTTCCATGGAATCATCCGGGAATAATTCAAGACTAATTCCCGAATCAAGACACATTTTCAACCCACCAAATATATCAGCCGATATTTCGGTCACTATGATGTTTGTCTTAAGTCTTTTTTTGAACTCATTTACTTTCTCATCAAACCTATTTTCCCCTAATTTATCCCATACAAAATCATCATCGTCACTTATGCCAGTTCTCGTTAAGTAAAAATCTCCTGAAGCTACCATTATACTGCTTTCTGTAGCTAATCTCCAAGTACATTGAATGTTCAATGCATATTTGCCTTTGAGCCTTTTATAACCATTTCTGTCTAGTGAAACTACTTTTTTGCCAAAACTTAGCCATAAAAGGTTTCCCGCTCAATTAATGGTTGTCCCAGAAGCACACTTAATTCTTTTTCTATTCTTGCTTTTATATTGTTATCCAAAATCTCAATTCCCTTCTGAAATATCTCGAGCAATATTTTCAATTTCTTTATAGGTATAGTTCTCACCGGATATTCTGTCATACAGGGTTCTTTGTTGATCTTTATTTAATTTGTATTTTTTAGCAGCATCTCTTGCCTGTTTATTCTGAGCTTGATTGTTACCAGGAGTTCCTTTTCTTTGCTTATCATACATATCATTTGAACTTTTTTTAGCCCAAAACCAATCCAAAGCATGACATACAAATATAAATTGGCTGATGAGCAACCGCTATACCGGCGACTGAGGAGATACTGTCATTGACGGCACCATAATCCCATAAAACTCTTCCTGTATTGTCAAAAAACAATAGAAACCGTCCGGTACTTATATCCATATAAAAATAGCTGTTCCAATTATTAATTGTTAAAGGATTAAAACGTATCTCAATTGCGCCTTTATCTTTGTTTAATATTCCCACTGTGGGAATATTAAAATCTTCAGCGGCGTGAGAAGCCCCATTAATTTGATATGAAGTAGCATAAGCTTTTGCCTCTAATTGTGCCCGAGCAATTTCAATATATGTCCATGTGCCGGAAGGCTGAAAGATATCGACAGCGCGAATACAATTATCATTCATCACTGTCGTGTAGGTAGCGCTAGCACGCTTTAGACCACCGCCTAAATCTTCTATTGTCGCAGGTACTAAGTGATGTCCATTGTTAGTGAAAAAAGTAATGTATAGCCCTGTTATTGTTCCATCATGGTGAAAGTAAAAGCTTTCTGTATAAGTAGTTCCATTAACAATCATGAGTTATGCACTTGCAGTAAATTAGTGTAAAAATATTTCTAGAAAACACTCAAAAACTCTTGACATTTTCAAAATCACCCAATAATCGAAGTGAATGGTATTTTTAACCATTACATTATCAATACGGGTGATATTAAAAATGAACCTACAAAAACCGATCTTCGAAAACAAACAACATGGTCCTGGTGGAGGTATTCCATTATTAAAAAGTCTTTGGAAGAAATTTGACCTCTCATTGCTCTTTTTGCAGACAGGAATTGCCAAGCATTCCGGTGTTTCTGGCTGGTTGATGGCTCTCGCCTATATTTGTGGCATGATTGCTCAAAAGACCTCAGTAAATCAGAATGCAGATTTTGCTTCGGATTCTCCCATTTTGAAGGTTTTGTTGAAAGGGGAATCCATCAGTCAATCCGCTTTCAGTAGTTTTTTCTCGAAATCCTTTGAATGGCTCCAGTTTGCAGTTGGTCGTGTATAAAGGCTTCAGGAACACTCGGAATCCCAGTTATCGGCTGGGGATGTAATTGCTTTGGATGATACCAAAGTGGCTCACCCGTTTGGGAAAAAACTACCCTTTTTGTGCTAGCTGTTTGATAGTTCTACCCGAAATCATGTCTGGTGTATGAATTTAATTTCCACCTATACCGTTTTGAAAAATGGCCTGGAGTACCCACTCTTTTGGCGATTTTGGCCTAAAACCGAAAATCAGGATATCAAGCAAACCAAGCTGGAACTGGCTCGAAAAATGCTCCTGGATCTCCGCATTGCGGTGCGTAAACGATTAGAAATACGCAGATTATCAATTAATTGATTAAGTTGACAATACGATATCCAGGAACCAATATAGGCTACGGGCTCCGTAATTGAGGGGCAGGTAACTTGCTGCCACATTACCCTTATTTACGCCATTTAAATAACCATAACCTCCCACACCAGCTTGCAAAGTAACACCGCGAAGTTATACCCAACCAGCAACGGTTGTTAGAAGCATTGTAATAGTCGACACGGTAGTAAGCCCCATTGCCACTGATACGCCGGTAGGCGGCCCGTAACTTTCCAAATTAGTCTTTTTGTTACTTGTAACAATTCCAATTTTTTATTTTTTCTGCTCCGGTTTTACCTTATATGTCATCATTGTTCCATCATCGTTGATTTTCACGACCAGCCCATCGTCTTCGTCTTTCTTCCCCGAATCTGTGATATATGACGATAAATCAGGGGAGCGGTATCCTTCGGTGCTAGGACTGTCCCTTCCGGCAATAAGATCTTCCATTGTCAATGGCTCTGTACGGAAAGGTTCTTTGCGGCAAAAGGCATCTTCCCCCGGATGCTTTTTGATCCTTTCTTGTATTTCCAACATTTCCGGATTTATTTCCATGGGCTCATCTGAAGTTAAAAGTATGAATCGATCTCTAGCGAATTCCTCAACCTTACAGGGAGCGATTTGGATTACCTCTTTCCCAAACATCTCAACATAGGGCGGCCCATATAGCGTCATCCAAGTTATATGGCCCAGGCATGTTTCATGGCTAAGTCCTGGCTTATAGATAAAGTTTGAAATATGGCAGGCGTAACCATAAACCCCATTTGACCAAAGAAACAGTTTTTTTGCTAACTCTATGAATTTTTTAGTTCCGTTATTTTTTATAACGAACTCCCTGGACATTACAAGTCCAACGATATTAGAATTATCATTTTTCCAGCTTATGTCTCCACGTGTTTTCTGACCTTTCAACATAATACCGCCGTAAAGTTCCCCCACCCTTTCCGATTCCACCCACATTTTTTTGGCTTCCTCCATGGAAAATGGGGTTTTAATCGGTTCATATATTCCAATTTTATGAGAAAGATAGGCTGGATTAGCATCATTGAGCATCTGAAAAAACTCTTCTGCGAAATGTTCTTCTCCAAAAGTTTTATAACCATAAATCGTTAAATAAACGTCGTCAGATTTTTTACCTTTCATAATGATCCCCCCTATCTGTATTTTTCATATAAAAATCAAACCCCTTGAAACATATTTCGAGTTAAGTTCCATAATCTTCTTGAAACCAGTTCTCCCAACCAGGTGGGAATACAAAAATCGCAGGTGGTGCTTTCAAAGCTTCTTCGATATTGATCGGAATAAGCTTTCCATTAATCATTCTATATAAATTCCCGCGAGTATCTCGAAGATTCTCAAGAAAAACCCCCATGGGCCTTCGGCCCACAACAGAGTATGAAAATCTGATATATATGTTGCATAATATTAGCATCTAAACGATACTTAAGTTAAGCAGTGGAGTAATTCGGAGACTTACTAGTACAATGATTCCTTATTAACATATCAATATATTAATCAGTTAATTATAATCACGTAAATAGCTTTTAGTTTTAGATAATAGTTAATTCATCCATTTTATACTTCCAACGGTAAACTGTAGGACAATCATTTATTTCCTTAATATAGGTGTATATTCTTTCTTTAAGTTCTTCTTTGGATTTTACTCGGATTGCTCGAAGCATTGATTGAGCCATTTTACCAAAGAATGACTCGATTAAATTTAGCCATGAGCCATGTTTTGGGGTAAATACAAATTCAAATCGATTTGGAACAGTGTTCAGATATACCCTGGTTTCTTTAGAAATATGGGCTGAATGGTTATCCAGAATGATTTTGATTTTTTCCTTGTCCTTATAATGTTCGTCGGTAAGCTTCAAAAATTCAACAAATTCACTACTACGATGACGATCCTCTACAGTAGCAATAATATGCCCAGTTATCAAGTCAATTCCAGCCATTAGGCTGACAGTACCATGACGAACATATTCGTAATCACGACCAATGCAGGGGTATTTCCCAGGAGAAGGTGGTATGTCTGGTGCTTTATTTTCTATAGCCTGTATTCCTGGTTTTTCATCATAGGATAGAAAAGCATATATTGATCCGCTGGCTTTTTCAGAAACAATTTCAACTTCCTTGTAAACATACAGCACATTGGCCATTTTTTGTTCGAACTCCGGATCTCTTCGTTCTAAGTAATATTTGATTTTATGAGGTTTAACTTGATTTGCCGAAAGAATCTTTGAAACGGTACCGCGTGATAGATTTTTCAGAGATGGGTGCCCTTGTTCCTCACAATGTTCTCTTACATGCTTTGATAATAATGCAGTAGTCCATAATTCGTAGCTATACCCTAAGTCTTTGGGCTTCTGACATGCAAGAGATATGAGCCAGGTCTTAGCTTCTACCGTTATAGTCTCTGGTTTTCCGGGGCGTGGAAGATCGTTTAGGGCAATCTCAATACCAAATTCCAAGGCTTTGTTGATATGACGCTCAACCTTAGAGCGATTGGTTTTCAACTTTCGAGCAATTGAGGAAACCGTCTCTCCTTGATGGTATAAAAGAAATATTTTGGCACGTTCTACCCGGCTTATCCCTTCCGTGCGGGAATGAATGATTTTTTCTAAATTATTTACCTCTTCGGAAGTTAATTGCAATTGAGGTCGACGACTTTCAAACGGCATAGTATTTCCCCCTAACGTTTTATCTGTTAGGAGAATCTTATACTATATAGGTCCTAATTGCAATATTAATTAGGAATCGCACTACTAGTGGTTTAACCCTGAAAGAAAAACTGGTTGCAGCAACTTGAAGCACAACTGATAGTGCCTTGAGCACGTGAATTAAATTATCTTTTGATCGGTTGCTGTACCACTGCTTTATCTTAAGTGAAATGGGGATATATCATGCCAGAAAGCAAAACTCAGAAACCTAAAAAACAAAAGGCAAAGAAATTAGTTGAGCCAATAGAAATTGATAATGATGCATTATATGAAAACTGTGCTGGTTTAGACGTTCATCAGGAAACAGTCGTTATCTGCGTGCTTTTTGGTTCTATTGATAAGCGCCCCAAAAAAGTAGTTGAAACATTTAAAACTACGACAAGTGGATTATTAGATTTAGCTGATTTTCTACTATCGTATAATGTAACTCATGTAGCCATGGAAAGTACCTCCGTTTATTGGAAACCTGTTTGGAATGTTTTAGAGAACACTTTTTCACTTATTTTAGCAAATGCCCGGACAATCAAAAATGTTCCGGGACGTAAAACCGATGTTAAGGATGCCAGTTGGATTGCTAAATTATTACGCAATGGTTTAATCGAAGGCAGTTTTGTCCCCCCCTTGCCAATTCGCGATTTACGCGATTTAACCCGTTACAAAAGAAAACTACTTAATGATCTTGTTGCTGAAAAAAACCGGATACACAAGACTTTGCAAGATGCTAACATTAAATTGACAACATATATATCAGATATTTTTGGTGTTTCTAGGCGGAACCTGTTAGAAGCAATAATATGTGGTCAGGTTATCAAACCGGCAGATTTGGATGTTTTAATTAAAGGAAAACTTCGCAAAAAGATACCGGAAATCGTAGACGCACTTAACGGACGTTTACGCTTGCATCATCGTGAAATGTTACTTTATTCATGGGATCATATCCTGTACATAGAAAAGGTTATTGCAAACATTGAAGTAAAGATTCAACAAGAATTGGTTATTTATCAGGAAGCAATCGAACTTATTAAGTCATTATCGCTCATCAAGGACACTACTGCTGCTGTTATCATAGTAGAAATAGGCGTTGATATGACAGTGTTTCATTCTGACAAACATATTTCTTCATGGGCTGGTTTAAGTCCCGGAAATAATGAAAGTGCCGGTAAAAGAAAAAGCAGTCGAACAACCCAGGGAAATACAGCATTGAAAAGCATATTATGTCAATGTGCATGGGCCGCCTCAAGACAACGGGACAGTCGCTTAAATGCTTTGTTCTGGCGTATTACTAAAAATCAGGGTAAGAAAAAAGCTGTTATAGCTACTGCACATGAGATTCTTGTTATTGTTTACCATATGTTAAGCAGAGGAGTACCCTACAATGAACTCGGTAGAGATTACCTTGGCAAACATATAAATAATCAGGAGTCCAAAGCAGTTAAATATCTCACCCAAAAGGGTTATATAATTCAACCGCCAGAAGGTGAGTGCGCTTAGATTATACCCCACATTGGGATGTCCATAGTGCACCCAACAATGATTAAAATTACATTTTTTTCTAGCAAAAAGGGGGCACTTGTTGTGTCTCGGGTATTGTGTTGACAATTATGACCCTAAAATAATGAGATACTATGAAACCTTTTACTTAACCCGGGGGGGGGGTTACTTATATCAAAATACCATTACCCAAAAGTTGTACCGTACCCAAATCCCACGGATTTTCGAATTAAGGTTTTGAACACTTTGTTGTTTCATTAATGCGTTTCATATATGCCCTCGTTATCCAGAGTTCAAATACTTAACACCGTGTGCCCCTGTGTCGCGTTTTAGTTACCGCCATAAGGTGTGTTTTTGCCCCTTCGGCAAAAATGAAACCGGATTTGGCGGCTTTCTGCGAAAGGGTATTTCGAAACGTAGAGCAAAATGTTCTATGTCGCCGTAATTTACGAGTGAACCATGGGGTCGAAAACTGTGCAGGTTAAAGCGCCGGGGTCGCATAGCTTCCCCGGCACGGCTCACATCAGCCCGCAATGCGGGCTGAAAGCACATAAATATCGTGGTCGGATTTTCAGCAATGGGGTTGCAAACGGGGTCATACTTTGTGAATTGCCTCATTTTTCAAAGATTTCATAGGGGTCATTGCTGACCCCTATGGTTTTGACAATGGGGACATTAGGTTGTTAATAGTTGCTAATAATATAACAAATATTAAAAAGTATTTTAGATTGACTTAGTAACTTCATAAATTCTTTGTATTTCAATATCCCGCAGACTATTTCATGTTCTCCACCTTGATACCGGGCAAGAAACATAACAGTTCTATTTGGAGATTGTTTAATTAAGAATTTAATTATCTTTTCAAAGTCAGTCCTGTATTCTTCATATATAATTAGCGGAGTTAAATTATATTTAATGCTGTCATCAGCTACCCAGTATGGAATTTCTATGCTACCTTCGTCAGCTTCAAAATCAGAATCACAAATCGGAAATGCATTAACCATTCCATTTCTTTCTTTAACCAATGAGTACCAGATGCCTTTAGATTGCGTCATATATCTCCATATACTGTGATATCTCGCTATTTCATCATCTCTTTCATTCATCATCTGTATCAATGATGGGAATGGCAGCACACTTGGTTCTTCTTGATTCTGAACTAAAATATTTAAATCATATGACATATTTTACTCCTTTCTACCACTAGGGTAAAAAACCCTTGATATTTAAATCTGTCTTAAATGAGTTACCTTTAAATTGTGTTGAAACAATCTGTATTTGTCCATCAGGTGTTAAATAAACATCAGGATTGTTACCCATCTTTTTCATCTGATCTTTATAGGGCGAGTTTTTGCCTGTTAAATCTGACAGGATATCGCCTTTGATCTCTCTATGAAACTGTCCTTTCTTTAACCCATAATTTTTTTCTATTTGTGCAGGCGAATATTTTTTAAAATTCCCCACGCCCTTAATTCTTTTAATTATTCCAATTCCACCTGTAAATACTGCCCCTCCAGTAAAAGGACAATCTAGCCAAGCATCTGCCCAAGTTCGTGCTTCATTATAAACAGCATTACCTGCATTCCTTAAACCAGATTTAATATCATCTATCGTATTACCATCTGGGTCCACATAATTCACCGGATTATTCCCACAATAAGCATATAAATTAAGCGTCTGTGGATCAGCATGATTTATGAAACTATGATCATCCCTCGTCAAAAATCTCCCCAACGCCGGGCTATAGTACCTGCTCTTTAGATAATACAACCCCGTCTCCTCGTCATAGTAATAACCGGCATAGCGGAAGGGTAACTTTACCGATTCATCCTCGCAGATAGGAGTGCCCCATGGGTCGTAGTCATACCTGTTTTCCTGATCTGTGTTTCCGTAGTCATCCGTCATTGATAAGCTGATGACATCGCCCCGCAGGTTATCGTGCACTATATACAACTGATGGTTATTCTCGAAGGCGATTAGTTTGCCCAAGGCATAGTAGTAACAATAGGTACCATTAGGGCCGATTTCCCTGATTAAGTTCCCGGAGGCATCCCAGTTGTAGTTGGTTGTTCCTTGAGCGGTAACTTTATTTCTCCTGGTGCCGTCGTGGTTGTAGGTATAGGTGGCCACAAGGCTTCCGTCGGATACCTTATTAACCCGGACGAGCTGATTCAAGGGGTTGTAGGTATAATTGAAGCTGCCGTCGCCGGTCATGTTGCCGTTTTGATCGTAGGTGAAGCCCGGACTCGTGATCTCGTTGATGTTGTTGTAGGCAAATGTCCTGTTTCCTTTGGTCAGGAGGTTGCCGGCGGCATCATATGTGTAATTTTGTTGGACTCCGCTGTGTGTCCAGGAGGCAAGCCTTCCGTCAGCATCATAGCTGAAACTGTGTGTGCCGTTCCACGAGCTGTAACCGGAAATAGTACCGTCAGCATAGTAACCGTAGGAGTAACCGGTTCGATAGGGGAAGTATTGATCCTGGATACTGCTGCACCAGCCGTTGACCAGATAGTTGATTATTCTTTGGCTGGTGGCGTAATGCAGTTGGTGATTAACGGTGTAGGACGGGTTATACTCAACGTTAAAAACACGCCCTTGGTCATCTCGGCCATAGTAGATTATTGCACCGGGTAGATATAGTTTGTACATATTATTGCCACCGTCGTAATAGTAGTGGCAACTGTAATCAATACCAGATTCCAACTCAAGGTTGTTGCTTTTATCTAAGGAGTAGTTAAGCTGATAGCCGAAGGGATCTGTTGTACTCGTCACCCTATGTGCTCCGTCGTAGTTCCATGAACAGCCGGCTCCGTTTTGATCTGTAACGCTGATCAGTTCACCGGCTCCGTCATAGTAATAGTTATAGTATTTGCCATCACTTAGTATAATTCTGGTCAGACGGTTGGCGTTGTCATATTCCAGGCTCTCACTTTGGCCGTTGGGCAAGGCAATTCCCGTCAGGTTGCCGGATCTGTCATAGGTATAGGTAGCGCTCTGGTTCTGTGAATCGGTCAGGGCAGAAAGCCGGTTCAGGTTGTTTGGCCCGTAGAATGTGCTGTATGTGTTGTCCGATGACGACGCGCTCCTGGGGTCGCGTGTATAAATCAGGTTGCTTACGGGATCGTACTGGTAATAAGCCTTACGACTTAAGGGATCTGTTACTTGGATGAGACGGTTCAGAGCATCATAGTAATACCAGGTAATATGGTTTAGAGGATCGGCGTGTCCTACCGTGTTACCAACATTCGGATTGTAAGCGTATGCATTCTGAATACCCAGGGCATCTTCAGAAAGAGTCATGTAGTTTCCCCCGGTATAGCTGCCGGGATTACTATAGTCACTGGGCTTATCATAATTATATTGCATGCTGTTTATGGGTATCAACTTTACATCATCAAAATAGACCGTACCGTTGCCGTTTAGGATGCACTGGATTCGGGCGTGGTTGGCATTTGCGGGGGCATTGGCCATACTTGCCATTCTTGTCCAGCCCTGAGTTCCGCTGATATAGCCAGTTTGTACGGAAGCCCCGGAGATAAGGTTGTTCGAGGCATCATAGTAGTCGATCCGATAGCAGGCACCACTGCCGCTGATACCGCTGGTGTTGATCATGCCGGATAAGGTTAGCGGCTCTCCAGCGTAGGTGGGAACATCCTGGTAGGTGGTTCCCGCCGCAGTCATTTTCAATGAGTAGGAACCCCCCCAGGAAAAGCTGCTGTTAACAGTAGCGGCACCTCCGGGGATCCAATTGTTCAAGCTGCCTTCAAAACTGTTGTTTTCCACGGAGTTGAATTGAGTTATGATATGCTCTTGACTACCGTTGCACTTGCACAGGAGTTGCACTCCGTCAAGCCAGGCGGTACCGCTTGAATTGTTCAATCCCATAAAGACCTGCACATGATATAGCAGGCCGTGGTAGGGCGGATTAGGGAGAAACGGTACTGTGGTCGGCAGGGTAATCGTGGTTCTACCGGAACCGGTACATACTGTGTACACATATGCATAGTTGCCGTAATCGTCATGGAACAGAAAGCCAATTTTTAAGCCGCTGCTGCTATCTTCTCCAAATGGTTCTTCACCATCAGAACTAATGCCGCCTGTGACGTTGTTAAGTTTAACCTCTGCTCTCAATGTTAGTGCATCTGAGTTAAAGCTAGTGTTATTTATATCCTGTCTAAAATAACAGTGTGGTGTAGTGGTATTGCTGATTTTGAGCGAGTAGTTGCCATGTGGATGGAAAGAATTATCAAGGCTCACAGTGGCGCTCCCGTTCATGTCCCAGTTGGCGGGTAGGTTGCCATTAGTGCCAACCATCTCCATGCTGCCGTTTAAGATTAGATTGTGGTATCCCAATACATCAGGGTTATATTGGATGATATTACCACGCTGGTCGTAACTATAGCTGCTTGATACCTTTTCGTTAGGATCGGATGTGGAGAGCAGGTTTCCTTCGCTGCTGTATTTGTAATTGATTTCTCGGCCGTTATTGTTGTTATAGTTGCTGTTGTCCTTTCTCGTCAGAAGCTCACTGTTGCTATTGTAGGTCATAGTCTCGACGATATTGTTCGCAGGGTTGCTGTCCACGGTAATCGTCTTCTGGATCATATTGCCCATGTTGTCATACTGATAGCTTGTTGTGCCTTTGGTGTCTTGAGCTTGGGTGAGGTTGTTGTTCGTCCAGGTATAGCTCCAGGTATTGCCAATTCCATCCTGTTTTTTGATAAGGTTTCCGGTACTGGTATTATGATAGTAGGTGTTTGTCCTGCTGCCTGGGTCGGTGATAGTGGTGACCATTGTGTTGCCCTGAAGGGAGTGGCTAAAGGTTGTTGTATAGACATCCTGGCCGTTGGTTCGGGCGTCGTTATAACTCAGCAACTGGCCGCCGGAGTTTATATTGAAAGTCGTTACTCTGTTCAAGGGATCGGTAAAGGAAGCCAGGTGCCCGTTAGCATCATAGCTTAGCACATAGGTATTGTTGGCCGGGTCGGTCACTGAGGTCAAGTTGTTCTGGTAGCCGAACTGGTAGGCATGGCCTCCAGGGTCAATCACATTAACGATACGACCTACAGGATCGTAGGTGTAGGTAATTGGCCGCCCTGAAGCATCGATCACCTGGTACAGCCGACCGCTGGAGTCGTAGCTAAAGGTAGTAATGTTGTTATTTCTGTCGATGAACTGATATGGTTTGTTATTGATGTATTTAAATATATTTTTGTATTTGTCCTGGATGGTAAAGTTACCTGAGCCGTTCTTGATCAAAGAAAGGTAGATTCCAAGCGGGGCGGTGTACCCCCCGCTCCCGTTCAGGGTGAAGGTGTAAGAACTACCGTCGCCTTTAGTATAGGTAACACTTCCGTCCTGGTTCTCGAATATTCCTGTAAAATTGCCTAACATCCAGGTTTTGTTGGTAAGTGAATTATAGATGATGTTTTCACCGGTGCTGATGCCTCTACCCGGTATGGAAAATAACTGCTTGCTAAGCACAAGATTCCGGTTCCAGGTGTTTACTGAGGCGTTCCAGCCCCCACCTAGGTTCATTCCGGCGTAGTGCCAGTAGGACTCAATGCCGGCACCCGTCTGATCGGTAGCATAATAGCTTACGGCTCCGTCAAAACTCAGTTTGCAGGTGGTGTATGCATCCACGGGCAGGGACTGGTTGCTCTGGTAGGCGGCTAGGGCTTCGGTAGCGGTGCGGGCGCGGTTGGAGATGCGCAGGTCGTCAATGATGCCGTTTGCCTGGGATCCATAATAGAGCGTGCTGTTATTGATATAGCTCCTGCAGCCGATGCCCATTACGGGCGGCAGGACCCCTACAGTTTCCATATATGGGGCAGAGCCAGCCAACTGGCCATTACAGTATAAATTCAAAGTTGAGCCATTACCAGTTGCCATAATATTGTAATAAGTACCCGAGGATAGTGTGAATGTTGACACTATGCCATAAGTGTACATTGTTCCACTTGCCTTAGAGCATACCACGAGATCGAGGGTTCCACCGTAATTGGGATCGACACATAACATGTATATTTCCTGACTGGAAGGATTGTATCCATACCATAATATCTGAGAACTACCTGTTATTTTAGTTGGTTTATAAGTTAGTTCTACAGACCAGTTACCCTTGGTGAACACGTTCGCAGTCGGTATGGATAAGATTTCTCCCGAACGGGTGGTACCGCCGGTGATCCATGAGGTGACACAGCTTTTCTGTTCGAGCTGGAGTCCGTCTAGATAATAAGTAACAGCATTCGTTGTGTTATTTCTACGGGCAATCATAAAAACAGCGGTTTTGCCGGTTGGAATGCTTACTGTTACACTAAATCGTTGCCATGAAGTTGTTAATGTTCCGGTGACAGTTGCCAATTGTGTCAAATCACTTGCATACAATGCGAATAAGAAAGGTTCTCCACCGTTTGCACCTTTTGCGTATAACGAAGCGGTATAGGCCTGTCCTGCTGTTACTGCCCAGCCCGTGCCCTGCGCTCCTTTCCATATATTTACGCCATTATAAGAATTTCCGCCCGATGCACAGCTAGCTTGAATGGAAGCGGCTCCCTCCCATGCCTGTGAAGTAATCTTTGATACTGTTACACCTGTTCCATCAGCAACACAGCCTGGATCCAGCGAGGTTTCAATATTGCTTTGGTTAACGGTTAAAAGATTAGTTGTTCCTTCTTCTACTAAGATTCCCTGGTTGAACCTGGCTTGCTCATACCGGGGAACACCGTTCCCCACTTGAATGCCTTCCATGTTGTAAGCTATTGATGCACGGTAAAAGCCAGCATCAAAAATGTAAATACTGGGGTCTATAATTACAGGGTAGATGGCGTTTTTAAGCCAGTCTGGATCTATTGATACCTTGAGTATCCCATCTTTGCTAATCTCATAACTAAGATCGCAGCTCTTGTGGCCAGATAGTTGGTAAAAAGCAGGCAGATTCTTGGATGTACTATTTTTACCATCAGAGTTATTAAACTCCGGCAGATGATAGATGTCATTGTTAGCAGCATTGTCGATGGCAAACGGCCTGGGCATATAGAAGAGTGTCTGACCTGATGTGGGATCACAGAAAAGAATGGTTGAGTCCGGTGTTATTTTGTAAACAGCATTGTTTACGCTTAATTGAAAATAAAAGTCGGTCTGTCCGGTATATTTTTTAATAATGAGTTCTTCCTTGAGATTATTCGGCTCTACTGTGTATTTCAGATCTGTGGCAGGGTAAATCTCCTGATAAGAGATGCTGTTTTTATGGATGCTGCCGGAAGTGGCGGCTGAATTACGTGGGTTTAGCATCAAATCTGCATTCTTGTATGAAAACCGCAAAAGGTTATTGCCCGTCTTGTGTGAAAAGCCAACAGTAAAATGGCCGGATTTATTTTGGATGGGCAAAGATGCATCCAGGCTAATATCTGTTGAATATACACTTGAGGCAACGCTTGCACTACTCAAATCTTGGGATGTTAAATCTTCTTGGTTGTTATATACAGAACTGGCAACGCTGGAACTGCTCCTGTTTGAGCTTACCGCCGAATCGGAATCAATGAGGTTTAGGTCGTCTTCGTTTATACCATCTTTAAATTCGGTGATTGCTAAAGTATTGGTAAGACTTGCTGATGCAGCAGATGGAGCATTAGTACTTGAATCGGCAATGTCAGAACAATTATTGTTTCCATAAACAGAATTGTCAACGCTATAGTTATTGCTGTTTTGGTTTAATGTTGATAGATTTAAGACATCTGGATTTCTAATCATCTTTGGCATATGAATGACCTGCTGCATATGGATGTCGCCTGACTGGTAAACATACTCGCCGGTTGATTGAAATGTGTTCGGGATTTCGGAATAGTTTATCACCTTATTGATGTAATCAGGATTATCCGAGTATACTCTTTCAGTCAGAGCTTTTTGAGAATTAAAGGGTGTAAACATCAATGAGTCGCTTGTGAATATTTTTTGCTCAACATAAACATCTCCGGTGACACTATTATTTTGTGCGGAAGTTTCCATTTCTGACTGATTGGTCATATTGTCACTTGGAGATTCGTTGTTTGAGTTCCCTGAGGCAATTGATGTCTGTGAGTTATTCGGTAGGCTCATAGCTTTTGCATTATTTGTGATATAGTAATTCGGGATAAAACCGGTATTTGAAATTAGCAGCATTATTATTGTTAAGACACAACAGATGCATTTCTTAATCCTTGAAGAAGGTTTTGGTATATAATATTTTCCCCCCAATTTTAGACCCCCTAACATGTTTTTCCTACAATGAAATATTTGTGTTAACTTTTTTAAAACTTCTTTTTTATCTGCTACGTAAATTTTCAACTATTTATTCAATATCACCCCTCTTATCAATTAATTTGTACATTTTTTATATCTAACTTTTAGGAGAAATTTTATTATTTCATTCCTAAAAGTAAAATTAATTTCTCTGAATGTATCATGAACTTACTTAATTGTTTTTATCCGTTGATTAATCATCTATTGCTATTTAATAAAATTCTTCAATCAGAATCGGCAAAATCCTGCAATATAACTTACATAATTTAACGATAATAGTTGATATTATTCGACATAAGATATATTAACAAAATTCTTAAAATATTTAATATATAGATATTTTGATGATTCATGTCAAAATACTAATCTATTATATTGGACCAATAACACCTTATGTTCAGGAGTTTACCGGTGCTTAAAACAAATATCCAGTCACCGCTAATTGGGATGCATCAAATGCGGGGCCTGCCAAAAAACTGCATGGAATAACGGACGATGGACTGGAATGTCTTCTAATTTGGATTAACACGCTGGAGGACTATCATCATTCATTGGGATTATTTCTGGTTTTTATCAAAAACACAGTGTTAAATAGAGAGAATCGCGGTTAATAAATTAGGCACAATTGAGTATGATAAAAATTAATTCCGGAGCAGGTTTTAAAGGCTTCTAAGCGTCGCTTATAGCCTGACACTGCTCCGGAATCTCATTAATTCGTAACTTAAATGAACTCAGCAGGGAGAAATCTGCAGGAAAAGGCATGTCCCAAATAATGATTCGGCCAAAATCGCTTTAAAAAATCCTTAAATAATTACAAAAGAGTTAATTCACGGGATAGACATATGCTTGTTTTTCCTTTGCCTCATCACTTATTTGGCCAATAAGCCAATTAGGTGTCGTAGTTTCAGCAAAGTAATATTTTATGCCATCATATAAATAATAGGTAAGTTCTCTATCTGTGGGAATTTGATCATCATTAAACACTATTCCAACAGCCATATGCCCTCCGGCTTCTTCAGACGTTGGATAAAAAATTAATAACGCAACTTGATAACCCATATTTTTTAACATAGATGCAAGTAGAATTGATTTATCTTTGCAATCGCCATTATCTACAATTGTTTGAGCAGGTAATTGGGGCTTATCGGTTATATTATAAGGAATAGCACCCACAAAACTTTGAACAAATTCAGCGGTATGAAAGTAATCATAACTATTCGATTGAGCGATCGCGGATAAACTATTTGCATGATATCCAGCCCACTTATAATTTTTTGGTTCATTTACCCAGGGGGTTAAATTATTGTTTGACTCTAAAGAAGTTGATAGAATTAAATCTTTAATATTTTTTTCCATAGATTTAAGCGTCGCAGCCTGCTCGTATGCATTGCTGCTATAAAAACCATCTACAATATTATTTATTTTTCTATCCCAATCAAGCAGCTCAGTTGGCACAACCACGTGCCATGTATACGTTATATCATTGTATTTCCATTCAAAATCTTTACTTACAGTATTAGCTGGTAGTTCATTTTGTATGGCAGGGACTTCTATAGAGACAGGTAGGTAGGTTGAGTTTGTACTCTGTTGAAGGTGTTGCATCATTCCGCTTATAGTAATGGTTTGTGTGGACGCATCCCAATTTACATCAGCGCCCAGCGCCTCGGCCAGAAACCGTAATGGAATCATTACACGTCCTTCCATCACTTCAGGAGAAACATCCATATGTTTTTTTACCCCGTTTATCAACATGACCTTGTTGCCAACAGAGAATTGAACAACCTGGTTTCCCTTGACAATAACGACTGTCTGCGCCTCATCATTCCACATAATGTTATCATTGGATACGCCTGCCGCAATTGCAGCGAACCTTACAGGCAGATATGTTCTATTATCCTTAATATAAGGGCTTACATCCATATAGTTTACTTGTTGGTCTATAGTATAAGAATTTGAACCGACAGTGAATTTACCGGAGGCGTAAGCCGTATTAAAAGAAATAACCGCAAATGATAAAAACAAAATTAAAGTGCCAATGAATTTATTAAAAGTAGTATCAATTGTCAATTCGAAAAAGACGCTCCCTCCTGTTCCATTTGCTCAAACATCTCTTCAATATTCACCCGGTCGGCCTGCTTGTCCAAAATAGATACAATCGAGTGTCCTTTAGACTGCAGCACCCGCACCACCAGGCCAAACTCCTCCAGATAGGTCTGAGAGTGGCTGCGTGGGGTAATACTGATAATCTTCTTACCCAGTTTTTTTAAAATCTCAAAAACCTGCCGGGAGTTGATCGTATCCAGGTTGGCGTCCCACTCATCAAGCAGCAGGTAACCGCCGCTTTTAATCCCCATATTGTTCTCTTTTACCACCATAATCGCATACATCAGCATCAGCGAAACTGCCGCGTGCTCTCCGCCGGAAAGGCCACCATGCTCATTAACCGTGCGAAAAGCTTTTTCATTTTTCTTGCGGAATTTCAATACCAGGCGACGGCAGCCCTCACCCTGTTCCTTGTTCACATAGTTTAGCTGAGCCTGGTAACCCAGGCGGTCAAGCACTTGTTGGAAGTTGCGAAAAACCGAGCGAACCGAACTGTCTATGAGACCCTCCGCCATTTTATGTTGTTCCGCCACTGCCTGCCTTAACGATGCTGCGGCCTGCTCTGCCTGTCGTTTCTCTTTGATCAGGGTTTCATATTGTTTCTGGGCCAAATGATACTGCTGAGAAGCATTTTCCTGCACCTGCTTTTTCAGAGTGTTGATTATCCTCTTCATTGTGTCACGGGCCAGCTGAAGGCCCGCTCTGTACTCACTTTCCATCTCTATGGCTATTTTTTCAACTTGCACAGCGGCCAGGTAATCCTCGAAGACAGGCATCCAGCCCTCTTCCACTGAATCAAAAAACTTAGCCCTGTATAACACTCTTAATGAGGGCAGCATTTCACCCAGGCTGAGCGCGGTTGCACCGGCATCCAAAAGCAATAGCTCCTTATACCTGGCCTCAGCCTCTTCTTCAACGGGGAGTATAACCAGGTCTTTATGATAACCGGAAAGCTTCTCTTCCGCTTCGGCCAGACCTGCCTGATTTTGTATCTGTCCGTTAATTTTTTCTTTAAGTTCCTCTTCCAGTTTCCTTAAAGCAGATCTTACTTTCTGCCACTCCAGGTCATTTTGCTCCAATTGCAGAGCCAATTCGCGATCTGCTTCCATCAAATCAGCATAATGCCTGGTCAGGTTTCTGGCCTCCTCTTCCTGCTCCTGATAAAGAGCATGAAAGGACCAGTCAACTGTGCTGTGCCTGTCCACTATTTTTCTGAAGCTACCCGCCTGCTCCTCTGCCTGCCTCAATTCATTTTCTTTGGCCTCAATAGCATGTCTTTCCAAGTACTGCTGAGAAACACGAAGTTTATCCAAATCGACCTTAAGTACAGACAGAGTATTCTCCAGGGTCTTTTTATCCTGACTTTTAATCAAATCTGCTTGAGCCTGCCAGACTGCCGCCAGTTCCGCTTTCAGCCTGTCTATTCTATCTGAGGCTTCTGTCCGGCGGCGCTGCCAGTCCTTAACCGACACCTCAATCGCATCAATCACCTGCCGGTAATCCTCATACAGCCTGGCAGTTTCCTCCAACAAGGTAAAAAGCGATATTTGGGCGGTGGTTTCCATGGGCTCCATTTCCCTGAAGTACCTGCGAAATTCTTCCAAACGGTGTTTTATCTGCCCAATATTTTTCCTGTGCTGCTCCTGTTCAGCTTTAAGCACCCCCAGCAGCCTGTTTTGCTCAGCCGAAAGCTTATCTACTTCTTTATAGTCCTCTTCTTTGACTCTCAACTGTTCTTCCAGATCATAATACCGGTTGCGCTTCTCCATCCACTCCTGCAACCGTTCTGCAAGACGGCCCAACTCAGACCGAAGGCTTTTCAGCTCCTCCAGTAAAATTGTAAGGCGTTCGGCTCTGCTGACTATTGAGGCATGTTCACTTACCAGGCGTTCTAAATAGGAAGGAATTTCAGTTTGGGAAATTTGCTCGACTGCCAAAGAATCCTCGACAATCAAAGAAGCTTTCAGGCTATGTAAAACGGCCTGCACCCTTTTCAGCACCTGGAGCCGGTAGGAGGCCCGCTCTAAGGCTTCTTGCAGTGATTCCTCCTTTTGCTGTAAAACCGATAAGTTTTCCGACAAAACGCTGCTTTCCCGTGCCAGCCGCTCTCGCTCCGACAGCATACCTGCCAGAGCTTGCAGCCTTTCCCTTGTTTGCTCCTGTTCCTTCTCCAAATCAGAGATGCCCGACTCTATACGGATTATCTCAGCGGCATTTGCTTCACGTAAAGCAGCCATGCGGTAACGGTGATTTTCCCTGGCGGTAAGGCTTAAAAAATAAATTGCCTCCTCAGGATCGTAGCCACGACAACCCAGCCGATCCTTTAAATAACCCTCGGGTGTCAGTAATTGTGCGGCCTCTTTTAACCAGCTGACAGCTCTGGCGGCAGCATCACCGGATATTTCCGGCACCTTGCTCAATAAAATTCCCCTGTTTTCCGGCTGCAAAATCTCATCTTTGATTTTTAGGCCAAAGGGCAGCGGTTCCTCTAAAGATGACGGGGCATAATCAAACAGTCCCACATGGTAATATTCTCCTGAGGGCTGCAGTTCATCGCTTACTGCTTCCGTAAACAGCGCATATTTTATTAACGAAAGACGTTTTTCCCTCTCCTGCTGATTTTCCGCTCCGGCAAGTTCAAATATTTCGTCAAAACGAAAGGAGCCAGCCGACTGTCGGGACACAGCTTTCTCCTGTGCCTGGTTATAGACACCCCTGCTGTAATTCTCCGACAGAAGGTCTAAACGGCGGCCTTCCTCAACAAGAACAGTTCGCTCAGCCACCAGCTCCTTTAAATTTTGAGACATGACCGACAACTGGGAATGATACTGCGCCAAACTCAAAGGATATTTTTTTAAGATTTTCTCAACTTCCGTCCGTGCTTCACTTTTTTCTGAGAGGGCAGTGCGATAAGCTTCCAATTGCCCGGATACCCTGCCTGCTTCCGTCTTTAATCTCTCATAACTCTCTTCCTCCGCCGGTAAAGCAGTCTCCAGCAGCCGGTAAACACGACCCAACAAATCCCTGTGCTTTTCTGCTTCCTGCTCGGCCTTACGCTGGCTCCGGCTCAGTTCTTGTCTTTCCTCTTCCAGATCAGCAAACTTCTTTTCAATTTCTGCTAAAGGCTCCTGCTCCATTCTTAACTTAATTACCTGCTTTTCCGCTTGGAGACGTTCTGCTTCGATTTTTTGCTCCTCCAAAAGCCGATTTATATCTGACAGCTTGACATCCATTTCCTGCAGGTCTTCCTGCAACATGTCCCGGTGCTTTGACAGCAAAAAGAGATAAGCGGCCAGTTTATTCAGCAGCCTTTCTTTTCTGACTGTTTCAGCTTCGGCAGCGGCTTCAGACGACTTAATCTCATCGGCAGACCTTTCTATCTCTTCCTCCAATCGTTCAGGAGAAGCCTTTTCCCTTAAAACCAGTTCCGCCGCCACCAGCAGTTGCTTTAATTCTTCCAGTTCTTTATCTTTCATTTCGATATCCGCCTGCAGCGCAACGCTTTCATGCCCCAGTTTTTCAATCTGCTCCCGGCTTTGCCTGAGAGATACTTTCAGCAGAGCAATTTCCCCGTTTAACCGCTCCAAACTTCTCTGTATTTCCTCTACCGAAGTGTCCTCGTTTTTCAGTTTATCCAGAAGATCACGGATTTCAAAATAGCGCTTTTCGTTATCACGCAAAAAATCATCCGCTGTTTTCCGGCGAAGGCGCACCTGTTCCAATTCCTCTTCCAGCTGCCTGCGCCTCCCGGTCAGCTGCCGGTATTTTTCCTGAAAAGTTTTATCCTGACCTGCTAAAACCCCGGACCTCTGCTCCAAATCCTGTGCTGCCTCTTTAGACTGCTGCAGTTCAACCTGCAGCTTTCGGCAGGTTTCATCCAGCTTAATGCGAGCTTCCTCATTGAAACACTGCAGGGCATTAACACGCCCCAGGTAAGCCGAAACTTCCAAATAAAGCAGGTTGTCCCTCTCTTCTTTACGCTCCTTGTCAATTTCCAGCTTTCTTAAATCAGCCTGCTGGTTCTGCAGGCGCAAGGTGAGTTTCTCCAGCTCAGCCTCCCGGTTGGCCTGCTCCAGTAAATTCTTATCCAATGCCAGTATATCCTTGGTCAAGTCCATCATATCGGCAAAATACTGAAAGCGCTCGGTATCCTTAATCTTAGTAAACTTATAGGTCTCACCTTGCTTCCAATAAAGCAAATAGCGCTTAGGGGAAATGCCCATTTTAACCAGCATTTCGTCAAACTGTCCTAAAGGCATGTGCTTGTGCAAACCCTCATTGCTGAAACGGTAGGATTTCCACACGGACAGATCATCGCTTTCACGAATTACGAAAAGCTTTTTGGCTACCCGGTTTACTTCCCGGTTCCGATCGGTATAGCCCTGGAAACGGCCTTCTATCTCAATGTAACGCGAATAATCCTCCAGCGAACCGTCATTGTAAAATAATATTTTCCCGGCAAACTCCCAGGGCTCTTCAGGGGTAAAAAGCCGGTTGGTAGAAATCAAATCCTGCGGTGCGGCATCATCCCGCTGGGCGTTCAACAGGCACATGAAAACCGTAGCCAGGGTGGACTTTCCCGTACCGTTTAAACCGCCTACCAGAACATTGTCACGGTAAAAACGCTCTATCTCATCTTCGGCTCTGGCGGCCCGGCTGAAATAGATCTTTGTTTTGGTAAAGTCCCTCGCATTTTCGAAGGACATTTCAACAGGGTAAAGCAAAGTTCTCCCACCTCATTGTTTTATTGAATCTTGTTTATTATAACTCACAAAAATACCACCCAAAATCATATTTGCCAGAATTTATATTTAGCTTCTACAAGAAATTATTCTTAACCAACTTTTAAGGATTAAGCGATATCGTTAAATATCCTCGAAATTTTGTCCTTTCATGCTATTATATCAGGTTTAACCGGCAGAATATATTTGTTTTGAGAACTATAACTATATTTCAATTTACTTATTAATAAAGGTTATGTTAATATGATAATTGATTAACTCGTTAAGAGGAAATATACATTGAGGGAGGCTTATGGATGAAAAAGAGAAGTTTTCTAAGTATTATTTCATTGCTGCTCGGTTTATTTTTACTGGCAGGCTGCAGTCAGAACCAGCAGGCACAGACAGAACAGATTAAGGACACTGAGGGTCAGGCATATTCCATTAAAATTGGCGGCTCCAGCACCCTGTCACCGGTTATAGCTAAATGCGCAGATAATTTTACAGAAAAATATAAAACATGGAATAAAATAGATCCCAAATTGCCTGAAGAAGCAATTACTATATTTGTTTCCAGCGGCGGTTCCGGCTTTGGAGTTAAATCCACTATTAACGGTACAGTTGATATCGGCTTAGCCTCACGGGAAATTACGAACTCCGAGAAAGAAAAAATGGCAAAGGGCAACATTTTTAAGATGGGCTCGGATGCTTTGACTATTGCTGTCAATCCCCAGAACCCTGTGCTAAAAGTGAAACCTAATTTAACAGCCGACGAAATTAAGCGCATCTTCTCCGGTGAAATAAAAACCTGGAAGCAGTTAGACCCCGGCCTTTCTGACACACCCATTGTTATAGCAGTGAGAGACCTTGGCGGCGGGGCCAGTCAAGTATTCGATGAATTAGTTATGAAGGGGACACCTGTAGCTAAGGAAGCGCTTCAACTGCCTTCCATGGGTGCTTTAGCCGGCAAAGTGATGGAAAATGCAAATGCCATCGGTTATGTTTCCGTCGGTCTGGTAACGCAAAATCAAAATAAGCTTGCTGTGCTCAAGGTTGATGGAATTGAACCTACAGTAGAAAATATAGCCCTGGGCAAGTACAAAATTGCGCGTCCTCTGTTATTGTTAACAAAGGACAAACCGGATGCCCGGCAGCAGCTTTTTATTGATTATCTTTTATCCGCTGATGGTCTTAAAATAGTTGAGGATATGGGATTTATACCGCCGGCTTCCAGGCAATAAAAGTATTTTAAATCAATGCAATTTTATAAATATTTTTATTAGATTAGGAAAATGAAATTATTTCAATCTACATCTTTTGAAAATAATATACAGTCTCTGGAGAAATATTTAATATCCCGAGTGGGTAGTTGAGTTATCAACTACCCACAAATTATTAAGGCGAGAGATGAATGCATGAATATTTTTAAAAATCGAAGCAAGTTATTAGATCGACTTATGGATATATTTTGTCTGGCAATATCTATATGTGCCACACTTTTGCTGCTGGCCGTTATTGCTTTTATGATCCGGGAAAGCGGTCCGGTTTGGTTGACGGCAGGACCGGTAAAAATTATCACCGGTACAGAATGGAACCCTGTGCTCAAGCCACCTCAATTGGGGATTGGAACTATGATCTGCAGCACCTTGTGGACATCTCTGGGTGCAATTTTCCTGGCTTCACCCCTTGGTTTTGGCGGAGCGGTTTTTTTATCGGAATTTGCTCCGGACTGGTTGGCTGGAATAATTAGACCTGTATTAAATATTTTAACGGGAATACCCTCTGTAGTATATGGTTTTCTGGGAGCAACTGTATTGGTAAAGTTTTTCGAATTTTCTTTTCATATGGCCAGCGGTGAATCTTTATTTTGCGCCTCGCTAGTATTAACAGTGATGGTTTTACCCTATATTGTAGTTGCCTCAGAATCAGCCCTGCGCTCGGTTCCCTCAGAATACAGGCAAGCGGCACTGGCCTTAGGCGTTTCAAAGCAATACTTAACCTTTAGAGTATTGCTGCCACTGGCTAAGAAAGGTTTACTGGGAGCATTAATCTTAGGATTTGGACGGGCAGCCGGGGAAACTATGGCGGTTTTAATGCTGGCCGGCAACAGCTTGCTGATGCCCACATCCTGGTTCAGCAGGGGAGAACCACTTTCCGCTTTAATTGCACTGGAAATCGGCACGTCTGAGGTTGGCAGCCCGCAATACCAGGCACTGTTTGCCGCGGGTCTAATACTCTTAAGCTTTATTATTGGCATTAACCTGTTCCTGACTTTTCTCAGGCGTCCGGTTGGAAATGAGGTGAGAAAAAGTTGACGGTCAGGAAATGGCTGGACCGACTGTGGCTGGCAGTTTTTTGGGGAGCAGGCCTGCTTATACTGGTTATACTGTTCAGCATATTGGGCTACCTGTTTTATCGCGGCTGGCCTTCCCTATCCATTGAGTTCTTAACCCTAACGCCCAAAGGTTTGCCCCTGGGTTCGGAAGGAGGAGTATGGCCGGCCATTACCGGCACTGTTTATCTGGTATTGATAGCAGTTGCCGCTGCGGGTATTCCCGGAATTACTGCCGCTATCTATCTGGTTGAGGGCAAAGATAATCAAAAATTTAAACAGACAATAAACTTAATTGTGCAGTGCATGGCAGGAATCCCTTCGATTATTATCGGCTTATTCGGCTATTCCCTCTTAGTGGTTTACCTGGGCTTTGGAATATCTTTACTGGCAGGTGGACTGACCCTTGGCATCATGATATTCCCGCTTATTCTGATTACTGCCAGAGATGCTCTTTCAGCTGTTAATGAAAATTACCGGCTGATAGGAATATCTCTTGGCGTATCTCGCCGCTACATTTTAGCCAGAATAATTTTTCCTCAGGCAATGCCGTCAATCTTAAGCGGGCTGCTGCTGGCCATGGGTTATGCAGCCGGTGCCACGGCACCTATAATGGTTACGGCTGCCGTTATTTCCGCCGGTTCACCCGGCTCCTTATTGGAACCGGTTATGGCTTTGCCTTATCATCTATATACTTTGTTCAGCCAGCAAATATCGCTGGATAAAGCCTACGGTACCGCCCTGCTGCTGGTGCTTTTGCTGCTGGCAATAAATATTACGGCCTTATGTCTGCGCGGCTGCAAAAGAAAAGGAGTTTAACTAAGGAGCTTATTTATGTCTGTTCATCTTAAGAATTTATGTGTCTTTTTTAATGGCACTCCGGTTTTAAAGAAAATCAACCTGGAATTTAAAGAACAGGTTATCTACGCTATTGTCGGACCATCAGGCTGCGGTAAAACTACCCTATTAAGGAGCATAAACAGGACAGCCGAGCTGGACAGGGGTTTTAGCTGCAGCGGTGAAATTTTACTGTACGGTAAAAATATATATCAGGAAAGAGATGCGGCAGAAATACGCCGCAAAATAGGCATAGTCTTTCAAACGCCGGTTGCTTTGCCTTTAAGCATCAAAGAGAACGTGATTTTCGGGATAAGATACCTGGGAGGGGCAAATAATAAGCAGTTAAATTATACAGCTGAGCATTGTTTAAAACAAGCCGGCCTATGGCAGGAAGTTAAAGATAAACTGCATAAACCGGCCCGGGAACTTTCAGGCGGTCAGATACAAAGACTATCCATAGCCAGAACACTGGCGGTTAACCCTGAAGTATTATTGCTGGATGAGCCCTGTTCTAATTTAGACCCGGTTTCTGCAAAATTAATAGAAGAATTATTATTAAGCCTGTCCAACCGGCTAACTGTTATTCTTGTCACACACAATCTTTTTCAGGCTCGAAGAATAGCGCAGAATACAATTCTTATGTCAGTCGGCTGTGTTGTTGAAAGCGGGCCGACTGAAGTAATGTTCTCCACCCCTGATCGGCAGGAAACAAAGGATTATTTCTCTGGATTAATATGGTGAAAAAGCAGAGAATAAATAAGTTTATGGTCCTAACTGCAGAATAGTCAAAGCCCCGGTAAGTTACCGGGGCTTTGACTATCAACTCTGCCCATTCAAAAGCATTCTGTATAAGGGTCTTCAAGTCTAAAACCACTGAATAGGCAAATAGTATCTCTCTAAAATCTTTAGATGTGATGCAAAGGATCTGGCTATTAACGGGTTAGCTGCCGCCGCAGGCAAACCCAACTCGGCCAATACCTGCTTTAAGAATTCTTCATCTACCTTTGCCTGTTCACCGCCGGACACTTTGACAACGGCATCGTCAATTCTCTTTAAATAATGCAGTGCTTCGTCCATTAGCCCGCGAGCCTGTTTACTGTCCCTGGGCTCGTCCCAGGCGGCCAAAAGCAATTCAAATTTCTCATTCTTCAGCCTCTTAACGGAACTTACCAAGGCCATAACATCATCATAGATTGGCATGTCTCCCGCTAAAGGGACGACATCACCGGAGAAAAGCACCTTATCCTTGGGCAATAAAAGTGAAACAGAACCTTTGGAATGACCGGGAGAATAAATTACTTCCAGGTGCAAAACTTCGTCCAGTTTCAGCACGCTGCCGTATTCAAGAATAAGATCCACTTTGGCCGAACCGCCCACAAGGTTATGAAAACCGGGAACCGGTCGCTCTTTAACCTGCAATTCCACATCCTCAAGCCAGGGAACTTCCGCACGGTGAATTGCTACCTTACAACCGGTGGCGTTTTTGATTGCCCTTGTTGCGCCGATATGATCGGGATGAGCGTGAGTCTGAACCAGCAGTGAAATCTCCTCCGGTCTTCGCCCTGTTTTTTTAATGTAATCAAAAATAAGCTCCTCCGCACCGGTCACCCCGCTGTCAATAAGGCATATCTCTTTGCCGTATATGAGATAGGCATATACAAACCGGTCAAGCGCGACACCGCTCGGCAGCTTCACTTGAAAAGGTATTTTCAAAGCATGAACATGTTCAGAAACCTGCATTTTACATCCCTCCACGACTCATAAATTTTTATTTTCAATAAATTTCTTATTTTCAAGGCTTTAAGAACCCCAAAATGTTGGTTGAAACTCAATTTACCATGAAAAAAGAATTACTTCCATGTTTTATATATTCGCCATTATAACATTAGTTATCGAAAGATCTCACCTAAATTTATCTCGAGACCGGGCAATAAATTAGAAGTTAAGATGTCCTCCCGATCAAATACTCCAATCCATTTCCATTCTTTTTCTCCTGCAACAAGAACTTCAACTAACTGCTGATCCGGATCTGCCAGCCAATACTCTTTAACTCCATTTCTAAAATATAACCGGCTCTTTTTCTTCCTATCATACCTGGCCGTAGACGGAGACAATACCTCAACTACCAGGTCCGGTGCGCCCTGAATATTCATTTCTCCAACAATAGTTAGTCTCTCTTTGGCAACAAAAAATACATCCGGGGCAACAACTTCCTCTTCCAGATAAACGTCCACATCTCCATTAACTTCCCCGAGGTTATTCATAAGTACAAAACGGTCTAAGTTTGCAAAAAACCTATTGGCAATTTTCTGGTGTTTAGTCCGTGGCCGCGGAACCAAAATCAATTCCCCCTCAATTAACTCATAACTCTGGCCGTCATCTAACTTTAAATAATCCTCAATAGTATATTTTTTGCCGGTTGAAACAGTTGGCACATTCAAACCCACCCTTCAAACCTCTTTTATCTGTTACTTAATGCAGATAATTTTGATAGAATATCATTATGTGCGAAGAGTTTAGCGCTGCAGTTTAATATATTTGCGCAATAAACCAGCAATTCAATAATATCGCTGCCATAATTAAAATAAAGAAAGCTGGTAATCAGTTGCCTCTGCCCCCAGTTCCTCCGGTCTGGGAATTACCTTTCGATAAAACTCCAAAATCACATCCAGATCATAATTTTTATTCAATGTAACATCCGTCATTTTCTTCAGAAAAAGAGGAGTCATAAAAGCATCGCCGATTTTTGTGACACGGTAAATTTCGTCATCTTCTTTTACCAGGTTATAGTCCAGCAGCGGCTTCAGTGCGGCCAGCACCTTTTGACGGGGATTCTCCACCAGGGACGAATCAACAATCTCCAGCAAATCTAAAAGTCTAGTCTGAGGATGGCCCAAAGCCCTCTGCTGGTAGTACATGAACAAAAACAAAAGAAGCGTTTTCACCGGAATTCGGTCAAGCAAAACCACAGGATCAACCGTCTGCACGTAAACATATCTGTTCAAAATGTCGTCATATAATACCTGTGCCGGGACAGTCTCTTCCTTTAACACAAGATTACATACTTTTATAAATGCTTCCAAATCGCGATTATCCGTGATTTCCAGCATCTTTTTAATATCCTGTCTGGTTACACCTGTATGATGGCGCATCAAGCTGACATTTCCGGTAGCCGCTATAAACTGTACCACCCTTTTTTGCCTCGGAGTAAGATAAAGATCACCGCTCATAAGATAACTCCTTTTACTAAACTATTTTACAAAAAATATATATTGCCGAAATTGTTTATTCTTCTTCCTTCTTCAAAAACTTTTTATACTGCATCCTGTCATAACCTTCCAAAAGCTTTCTCTGAGGAAACTTCACCAACTCTTGGCCGGTCAGCACCCAGGGGTACCCGGCAGGAACCAGGAAAGACCAGTCCAGAGGACGATGACGCGGCTGCCGGCGTTTTTCCAGGTCAATTTCCAGCAAACCGAGCTTTTGCATATAAGTCAAAAAGTCCAAAAATACCGAGGCATTAAATCTATCTTCACCGGGCAGAGATAGAATCCAATCCTGCACGGTATCTTCCTCCTCCGGGTGGTTCAGTACAAAGCCGGTAATGTCCTGAAAAGCCCGGTCATAGAAATTCTCCCGGTCCAGCACAGCTTCCTCTCTTTCCAGGTGATTGATCTCTTCCAGTGTCAGGTACTGCGGTTCCGGCACGTCCAGCAAGGTTTCTCCGTCCAGCAGCGGGCCGCGACGTGCCGCGCCACTGAAATCAATTTCAGACTGTTCGGCCATTTTAATGGTTTTATATATATCATGAGCCGACATACCGCCCCAGATTTTCACGGGCAGATAGGCCAGCGATCTTTCGTTTTGCTCCACTTCCATCTGTAAAATAATCTCATAAACAGACTGCACTCCGGCTTGCTCCTTGATAAATTCCTCCTTGATTTTTTGCAATAAGGAGGCTTGGAATTTTTCCGGAGCAATAGGAGAATGGGCAATTTCAGCTGAGGCAATTTCAATCGCCCTAATTACCTCACCAAGACCCTCCTGGCAGACAGAAGTAGCTTCATTTAAGACGGCATTGACATAGTGATACTTTAAACGAAAATCGTCAATTCTCTCCAATACTGTTTCTGTCCGGACATATTTTTCAATACGGGCTACAGATTCCTCCATCAAATCCTTCAACTTTAAGATTTCCTCTACAGCAGTTTTTTTCTGCACGTAGAGGGGAATATTCTTCCTTACCTGAGCGGTAAGATTTTGAATAGCGTACAGCAAGGTTAAAAACTCCGGCTCTGTATCCATATCCAGCTGCTGCAGCATTTCCAGTTTCAAACCGGTCAGTTGGGATAAAAATATGGCCTTTTGCAGCTCGTCTTTCTGGTGAAAGAGAAAATTTTGCTGGGTCAAGTCAAATAGAAAGGATATCATGCGAATTCCCAGTTCAGTAACCATATAACTGTCCTGTGTTTTCAAAAGCCAGCCCACTGTCTGCATACGTCCAATTAACAGCGACAACCGCCCTTCCGGAGGCTTGCGACCGAATCGATGCTGAAAACGGTTGGCCAGGCTGTTTTCGTGCCGGATCCTGTCATCAGGAGAAAAGGCAGACTGAAAAATTAGATACATAACCCGAAAGAAATCCAGCTGCCATTCAAATTGCCCGTGCTCGCCATATAAAAAGTCTGTAATGCGGCTCAAGTTGGCCAGGTCGTTAAAGCTTTGCTGAAGGGCATCACGATTGTTCTCGTCAAAGGAAAGAAAGGACATCGTTCCTTGCATACTGTTTCACCCGCTTTTCATATAGCCATAATAATCATTATAACCTTTTTTTCATACCCGGTCATGTATTAGAATTAGAAAAAGGGGTGATTGCATGCTGCCGGAAAACATTGTGCTGTATTTGCAAAAATATCTTGCCAGAGATGAGACAATTAGCTCTAAAGACGCAACCATAAGGGATCGAGTCTATAGTCTGTCGGCCAAAACAATAAAATCAAGAGTATCCTATACGAGCAAAATATTTGAATTATCCGGAGAAGCTTCGCCCAGTATTCCGCCCGCCTTTCAGGGCAGCCGCTGGCAAAACAAAAAGACAGCGAAACAGCTGAAAAACTGGCTTAATTACCGGAATTCATCCCTTTCCTTTGAACTCAATATACGCAACTGGGTGGAAAACGGTTTACTCATTCGGGTTATCGAACTGGCTAACCGGGGCACTTCCAGCAAAGGCGTATATTTCATTCCGGGGCTGCCCTTGATAGAAAGCTGGAATAAAAAGGAGCTGTCTGAAAATAACGCCAACCGCAAAGAAGCTGATAAATATATGCTGCGCCTGGAAGCACTGGTCAACCCTTACGACCACCCGGGTTTTGAAAAAATCAGGAATTTTGCCCGTCGGGAAGTCAGGCAAAATCTTCGTGTAGATAAAAGAGCGGAATTTTTATTATCACTGCTAAGCGCCGCCCAAACCATGCCTTTTTTCGATTGGAAGGAAATCGGTACCTTTTCCGAGACAGAAAATATGCGCAACGCCGCCAGCAAGACTTATGACGGCAAGCGCACACTGTACCAGACACTGCTGGAGGAAATATTACAGGACAGTCCTGAAGCTATAGGGCTAACCACGGTATCAGGCAACTATGCTTTAAGCTTCTCTGCCCGCTGCCGTATAGATTTTACATTTGGCCGCTGGGATTTCAACGAATGCCCCGTTATATCCAACATATCCGGCGAAGAAATAGCTGAAATAATCTCACTGCAGGCCAAAGATGTACACACACTATTTTTAACCGAGAACAGGGCTGTGCTGAGAAAACTGGCGGGTCACATGCCACATGAAAAACGCCGCCACGTGGGAATGATTGCTTTCGACGGTCAGATTCGCTCCGCTGTCTATAATTTCCTTAAAATTTGGCAGGCTGCCGGCTTAAATAAGCTGCTTGTCTGGACTGATTTCGACCAGGCAGCTATATATATGCTAAAAAAATTGTACGGCCTTGGATTTGCGGACTTTAATGTTTTAGTTCCCAAAGAAGACGAATTAACGCTTTTAGATTATCCTCAGGCTATCAGTATGCTGGAGGAATTTATAAAAGAAAACATGCTGGTGGAGCAGGAATCCTACTTAAAGGATATGAGACTGCTGCAAGAATTGATTTTTAATTGTTAGACACACATATATTACAGGTCCCTAATATAAAATTATTTCATTTGAATAATAAATTACTATCATGTTAAAATGTCATTGGTGTGTTATAGCTGCAGACTATACCTGTTTTAAATAAAGAAAACTGTTTACCTATCCATATATAATATCTAATCTAAAGCGAGGTGCACTTATGACAACTGACTACCGACCCATGTGGGAATCCGTGGGACTGGACCTAGAGGCCCACGACCAACTGCTGCAGGCCCTTCCCCCTGCCTACGGAGAAGTTTATATGAACCAGTTCAACCGCCCGGCAGGCATGGAATACTTTGATTTTGTCGTCAGTGAAATACACGGCTTGCGCATCCATGAGCTACAGCAGCATAAAGCGGCGGGAGGCAAAGTAATCGGCACTTTCTGTGTTTTTGTACCTGAAGAAATAATTCGCGCGGCAGGCGGCATCTGCATCGGCCTTTGTTCCGGCATAGAAATAGGCACTGCCCAGGCAGAAAAAGTCCTGCCCAGAAATATTTGCCCGTTGATTAAATCCTTTATGGGTTTTAAACTGGCTAAAGTCTGTCCCTATTTTGAGTCCTGTGACATGGTGGTGGGGGAAACCACCTGTGACGGCAAAAAGAAGGCCTTTGAGATTTTAAACGACTACATCCCGGTGCACGTTATGGAAACGCCTCAAATGAAAAGGGAAAAAGACAAAAGCCTGTGGCATAGCGAAGTACAGGATTTGCTGAACCGTACAGAAGAATTGACCGGCCAAAAAATTACGGAAGAAGCACTGCTGCAGGCTATTAAAGACGTTAACGGCAAAAGAAAAGCCTTACTGCGCTTATCTGAACTGAGAAAGAACAACCCCGCTCCGATCAGCGGAAAGGATTGCCTGCTTATTGAACAAATTGCCATGTATGACGATGTAAGCAGGTTTACCCAAAAAGTCAATGAGCTTTGTGATGAATTGGAAGAAAGGGTAAAAAACAGTCAGGGAGTTAAGGAAACAACCGCTAAACGCCTTATCGTGACCGGCACCCCTATGGCCATACCTAACTGGAAAATTCCTCATATAATTGAAGAGAGTGGAGCAGTCATAGTAGCGGAGGAACTCTGCACCGGTTTACGATATTTCGAGAACCTGGTTGCTGAGACAGGAGAAAACATGGACCAGACAGTCGAACAAATAGCTGCCAGATACCTCAACATCAACTGTGCCTGCTTCACACCTAACGAAGGCAGAATGGAAAAATTGCTGCAGCTGGCAGAGGAGTACAAGGCTGACGGAATTATTCACTGTGCCCTTACCTTCTGTGATCCATATGCCGTAGAGGCCAATCGGGTGGAAAAAGTGTTAAAAGAAAAAGGCATCCCACTTTTAAGAATTGAAACCGATTATGGCCAAGAAGATGTCGGCCAGCTGAAAACACGTATAGAAGCATTTTTGGAGTTGATTGGTTAAAAAATGATTAATATAGGTATAGACATAGGATCGAGAACTATTGGAATGGTGGTTTTGCAGCAAGATCAGGTAGTACTGACCAACCTGCTGAACACCGGGTTTACGCCACTAAAGACAGCCGGTGAAATGCTGGCTTCAGTACACCGGGCTCTGCAGGATTTCGAGATAAAAACCGGTTTTCCTGCCAGTCCAGATGAGACAACTCCGAATTCTGTTCAAATTACCGCCACAGGTTACGGCAGACATGCTGCTAAAGCCGAATTCGCCCAGCGGGTAATTACTGAGATTAAGGCCCATGCGATTGGAGTAACCAACCTTTTTCCGCAGGCCAAAACGATTCTCGATATTGGCGGTCAAGATACCAAGGTTATTCAATTAGACAGCAAAGGCAATGTAACTGACTTTCAAATGAATGACAAATGCTCGGCCGGAACCGGTAAATTTTTAGAGGTCATGGCTGCGGCTCTGGGCTACAATTCACCCGAAGATTTCGGTCAAGATGCCCTGCAAGGCAAACCGGGCATCAAAATCAGCAATATGTGCACTGTCTTCGCCGAATCGGAAGCCATCTCATTACTGCACGGAGGTTATACCAGGCGTGACATTGCCAGTGCCCTGCACTCATCAACTGCGGAGAAGGCAGCAAGCATGCTGCAGCGGGTAGGCTTAGAACCGCCTGTTGCCTTTACCGGCGGCGTAGCTTTAAATCCCTGTATTGTCAAAATGTTGGGGGAAATGCTGCAAACTACTCTGCTTATACCGGAAAACCCTCAGTTAGTGGGTGCTTTGGGAGCGGCTCTGGCCTGATATACGGCTACATTTGAGTGAACCTAATAATTAAAATATCAATAGAATTCGATACTAAAAGCTGCCGGTAATTCGGCAGCTTTTTCTTTCCGACATAATTTAACCGGATCCACCGAAATCCGAGCAAAGAAGGATATTTTTTTCTCCCCACTTCAGGCTGATTCTCTGGTATAATTTTATTAGATTTGCTCCTTGAGAACTGAACATATGGGCTTGCAGCGGGAAGGCCGCTGCATAAAATGTTCGCCGTCCGGCAAGAAGCAATCCCAAAGGCTCTACCGCATAAATTGGCCTTATACATGGTCAGGAGAGCCACTAATAACTGGGGTGGGGACCACCCGAAGTTACGCCTGACTGAGATTGTGTGGGATCTGTTACCTTTTTGGCAACAGGCTGTTGTCGATGAAACAGGAAGCTCCCACCTCTTAGGTGGCGGGTGGTCCACTGGTCTAAATAACATAGGAGGTGGGTAAGGTGAAGTCTAAAATTGCTGAAGCTATTGGTTTAAAAACCAAACCCGTAGCCATATTACTCAGTAACGCAAAACCAGAAGATGCCATGCAATTCAAGGAGGGTCGCTGGGGCTGTGTGGCAGCAATGTTTACAGCCGCTGCCATGAAAGGCAAATCAGCGGTATTTGACAGAAAAACCTATGGTTGCCCCGGCGGTGGGGTAGGTTTAGGCTTTGGTAACCTCTACCTTGATTTTCCTGGTGGTTTTGACTATTTCCTCTCTATTGGCAACCCTGAGTTCTGCAATACCGAACTGGGCAAAAATATAGTTAGAATCATGCAATCCTTAAAAGACGGGGAAGCCTATAAAAAGACACCTGAACTGGTAAAATCATTTGTTGACTGGCTGCCAATAACGGAAGTGCCGGCAGAATATGTTATCTTTAAGCCGCTTTCGGAAGTAAAAGAGGATGAGACACCTGAAGTAGTAACATTTCTGGTCACAGCCGACCAGCTCTCCGCCATGGTTGTACTGGCCAACTATGACCGTAAAGGCAGCGAGAACGTAATGATTCCCTTCGCAGCAGGATGCCACAATTTTTTCCTTGTTCCCTACAATGAAGGCAAATCTGATCTGCCAAGAGCAGTAGTCGGCATGACGGATATCTCTGTACGCAAGCACATGCCCAAAGATATGCTGTCCTTTGCCATGCCTTATAAGAGATTCCTGGAAATGGAAGATAATGTAGAAGGGAGCTTCCTGCAGCGGCATTGCTGGCTGGAGGTATTACCTAGAAATAATAGCGGCGATGAAAAATAGTTTTATTGATAGAACGCCAATTAACCAAAAAGAACCCCCCGGCGGTTTACTCAAAGGTATCGGGGGGTTCTTTTCTATTTTAATATTCCACTCTTATTTGTCTATCAGCAATGAACCCAGCAAACCTGACTTAACCATGGAATTAAACACTATAAGTCCCAGCGGGCCTAAAATCAGACCCCAGAAACCAACCAATTCAAAACCAATAAACAGAGCAACCAAAATGCCAATAGGCTGTATTCCTAATTTATCGCCGAGAATTTTCGGCTCAATAATGTGCCGGACTACAGAGACAGTTACCATTATAGCTATTAACTCCAGAGCAAAAGATTCCAAACAAAAAAATGCCGAGTAGATAGCCCAAGGCACCAAAACAATATTTACGCCTAAAAAAGGAATAAAACTAGCAAAAATACACATAATCGTAATGATTAAAACAAACTGTGATTTAATTAGCAATAACCCTATCAGAATTATTAATCCTGAAATTAAAGCTATGATTAGCTGTGCCTTTAAATAACCAACTATACCTATCTTTGTATCGTTGACGATCTGAGAAGTTTTTTTCCATAAATCCTCTGAAATTGAACATTTTAACCTTTCCTTGTACTTGGGCCACTCCATGCTAAAGAAAAATATATACATAACAACTATAACATAAATCAAAAGCTTATCCGGAACAGTCTTAAGTAAAACAAAAACAACTTGAATAGTTTTTGAAATCATGCCTACAATATAATCATTCACCTTATTTGAATACTCTTTTAAATTATAAATAAACTCCTCCGGCAGGATATTTTGATAATGTGACATTCTCTCCAACAAAAACTGTTGTTTCAATTGAAGCGCTTTTACAATAGCGGGATATTCATTAATCAACGTGTGAATCTCCGCTGTCAATCCATAAACAAGCCACATGGTTAAGAGACCTGTCAAAAGCACAATGGCGAATACTACAAATAACACTGAGTAGATACGCGGCACTGAATTCCTTTGCAATTTAACAATCAATGGTTCAAGCGTCAAGGATATGATTGTCCCTACCAAAAAGGGAAATGTTAAATGATATGTGAGCCTGAATAGATAGTAAATACCGTACATCGTCAGCAACAATAGAACAAGATTTATCAAGAAACGCATATTCTTAAGATAGAACACAATCATATAAATATGTACACCTTTCTTTCTACTACCAACAAATACCTTTTATTTCTATTTTATTGTTTACATTCTATCAAAAATTTATCATATAGTAAAGTTTACTCTCGTCAGAAGCATTTAATTAAATGCTTCTGACGTTTGCAACCCTGCTCATTTCTATAATAGTTTGGCTTGTATAACCAAGAAAATAATATGTTATAAGAACTAGAAAAAGAGGGCTTAAAGCCCTCTTTTTCCCAAGCAACCATCTCTACATTCACATGCTGCCAAATCAAACTCTGCATATCATCCCCACGTGCAACTATTCAGCTTAAACTATGAACCCGAGAAACATTAAAATTAATTGCTCAGTGTCAAAACACGGTCTAGAAAGTCAATCTTCCCGAACGCTGTCATTAAATTTCTTGAGAATCCGTTCATTTGAAACACCTTAAAAACACTATCCGAGGACTGGTCACTAGTTATACTCCGGAAAACTTATTTTGTTTCCAAAAATACATGCAATCCGAGTCGCCGTAGAGGATGGTGCTTACTCTTATTATATTTAAAGTAAATATAAATTACAACTGTAATTTATTGGGATTTTCATTTTTGCGATTCAGTACAACCAGAGATCAATTCGCGGTTTTTCTTTCAATAAGCTTACCCAGCCCCCGGGCTGCAATATGGGATCACCCAATTGGGAACGACCATCCCTGCCATTGGTGGCATTTGCCAGTACATGATTATTAGACAATATAAACTTCTCCCCTGTCTCCAAATCCCTGACAATTGCCCCTAGAGTGCCGGCTGTACTCTTATAATGCGCAATACTTACGCCCGGCTGCGCGGGACGGCCACGATCCGTACGCCCTAAAAGCCTAACTGTTCCTATTTCTACAACATCAACTTCCAAATCATTAATTTTTTTAGGCAGCACTTCAGTTCCGTAAATCTCAGCCTGTGGCAGCTTTTTCTTCACAAATACTACTATAGCCGTTTTTCCTGTATCCTCTCCTCTGGTTAACTTCGTGCCAACCCCAACCCCAACAACATTTTTTCGCCGCAATATTTTTTTGCGGTGAACTTTCATAACATTTAAAAACCTGTCCATAAACACACTCCCTCTAGGAGATTGTTCAATATCTCCTCATCATCATATGCAGAGTTTTTATCAGGGGTTCGGTGTTGTGTATTTAAAAATCTAGCTTAAAGGTTTTTGTTCAATTGAGGATTTTGGAATACCTAAGCGATGTTTGCCTCTGGTTTCCATGCCGCCCACGCCTTCAAAACCTGTAATAGTGCCGGATATCACTTCCTTTAGAGGTATTGCTTCATAAATAGATGTATAGGCGATTTTTTCAACAATAAATACCGGGTCAAAAGCATGGATTAAAACTCTTTTAGGTGAACTTGCAAAATTGGCACCTGCATCCAACATGGCCTCATAATGTGACTGACAGGCACCGGCAAAAATAATCAAATCATCCATATTTTTTTCATAGCGTCTGGCTGACTTGATTGCTTCTACGTAATGTCTGGAATTATGATAATTCTTCAGGTCAGAAAAGTCTTTTTGCCCTTTAATGAATCCATCATGACCGGTTAACACCACAATATCAGGATTATGCTTTTCCAACAGTTCTATTATCTTCTCCGGCTGTTTTTCTTCGCTCACATTATAACCGTGCGCCGGTATGCTCATTTGCTTATACGTCGTCATACACAAGTTTAAATAATCCTTATCGCCATCTACATGCAGCACCTTGCCGGGTATATCAAAACTCTCAATTCTGTCACCGGTATTTCTCATGATACTTCTCTGATGAGCTTCCTGCCGCCTGGAAAACACTCTTTTCATTTCCTCATAATTCCTACTCATCATTTTATGCCAATAAGCATTGACATGGGTGGGATCAATTTTCACTAAATCACTTACAGCAGCAGTAGCAGTAAGCCTTAAATCCATTCCCTTTAATTTTGCCATTTGCTGCCCGGCTACATTTGTATATATGTTTATTACCTTAAAAAATATGTCGCACCCGTAGGAAGATCGGCCGACTATATCACCCACCTTAATATTCATAGACATCTCCCCTTTAGCATTTTTTATATATTATTGATACAACAGACAATTTGTGAATTTATCACCTACTTAATAGTAATATTTATGAAAAATAGCATTTTATTAGCAAAAATATTCATGATTAAAACCTCAAAAGACCGTACCACATATAGTAGTACGGTCTTTTGATATATATTTATAATATTTTGGCAAATGACATCTGTTAATAATAAAGATTTTTTGAATATGCAGCTTTGATATTTTCAGCTGTATCCCTAAATATACTCATTAGACAGCACCGTCTCGGACTTGTTAAACCGGTCCGCACACCAGGATGCGGCTACTGAATAGGGTTTAACCCTGCACTGGAAACCGGAGCCGGCTACCATGCCGATAACTTCTTTTAGCATTTTATTTGTTTCCCCATTTTCACCTATGTCAACATGTATCTCTACCTGAACATCTAAGTTTATTCGCGACAGATAATCCGCTAGCTGGCCGGCAACCCCTAAACTATAAGCAGCCTCGCTAAAAATTCTCTTTTGCATCACCGGTATTTTTCGCACAGTATTTTTATGATAAAAAAATATAGCTCCCCTGCCGACCTTATGCAGAATAATAGCAGTAACGAAAGTGGTATTCTTCCTGGTTTGTGAATCACAGCCTACCATTAAACGGAAGGAGTCATGATTATAACCTTTCTCCATTTCCTCTTTTATCTTTAATAACACCTGAGAAAAAGTCATAACCCCCTTAGACGGACTTATCCACATACTTATTGCCTCCTAATATAACGGAATTTGTTCACCTTCCTGATATACTGTTGACAATTCTTTCAATGTCTCATATACACAATTGGAAAGCATGGCAAAATCCTGCAAAGAAAAGGTTTCGCCCCTGCGCATTGGGTCTATACCCGCTTTCTCCAATATAATTTTCCACTCTTCCTTCATTAATCCCCAATTAGATCCTTGCATCGCGTTTAAAACTGTCTTTCTTCTTTGGTTAAAGGCGGTTCTGACTAAATTAAAGAATAGTTTTTCACTTTTCAGCTGCACCGGCGGCAATTTTCTTTTTATTAGCCTAATTACCGTAGAATCTACTTCGGGTGCAGGTATAAATACTGTTTTGGGTACACGACAGATTATCTCAGGCTCAGTATAATACTGCACTGCCACGCTTAATGCCCCGTAATCTTTTTTTCCCGGTGGGGCTGTCATTCTCTCAGCCACCTCACGTTGTACCATTATAACAATCAATTCCACATTGAATTTACTTTCCAGTATATGCATCAATAAAGGAGTAGTAATATAATAAGGTAAATTAGCTATTACTTTATAGCTGCGACTTTTGCCACCTGCTTCTGCATAAACCAAACGGTCAAAATCTGTTTTCAGGGCATCTTGAAAAATTACCTTTGTATTGCTATATTCCTTTAAGTTAACTTCTAAAATAGGCTGTAATTTCCGATCAATTTCTATAGACAAAACCCGGCTAACTTCATCGGCAATAGACTGAGTCAAAACACCCAGACCGGGCCCGATTTCTACAACCAGATCCTCACTTCTTAAATCCGCAGCAGATATTATTTTACTGATAATATTGCTGTCTATTAAAAAATTCTGTCCCAATTTTTTATTAGTGTGAAAATTAAACTCTTTAAACAGGTTAAAAACCTTCGACGGTGAAGACAACTCCGACAACTATAACCCTCCCGTTGCAATACACTTATCTACAGCATATTATACCATTTAATACGGTTAATATTAAAATTTCTTGTTAAGTTAACGTTGATTTTTTGGTTTAAGTCACATAAAGCTACTTTAGCGCAGCCACAATTTTCTAGAGTAAAAAAAATAGGGGGTTTCCCCCCTTTATCCCAGTACATATACTTTTACCTTCCGTACACCCCATTTTCTGCACTGTTGTTCAGATTCCAAAAATACATCAACTTTATTTCCTTTTATTGAACCACCTGTATCAACAGCTCTTCCGTAACCATAGCCTTCAATATAAAGTCTGGTGCCAATTGGTATCACACGCGGATCTACAGCTACGGAACCGACTGAAGGAGGTATACCGGAAGCGGTATTACGGCCTGTATAAGTATAAGCAGTTGCAATCACATACATTTCCTGTGAGTATTGGTATGTCTGGCCGCTACGATCAATTGTCTGCTGCTTCGTACCATAATCAACTATTTTGGATACGGGAGTTGATACAATTTGACTGCCAACCATTTGACTGCTGACTTCTTCTCCGTTCCTGTAAGTAACCTGCCAAATCTGTTTTTCGGTTCCGGCTTTACCGGCACGAGATATCCTGGTTATGCCTCTGGATAGTGACGGTGTGTATCTGGTCTCTGTGCGATAAGCAAGCTGAACTTCCTTCTCTATAGTCTTCTGCTCTACACGGGTAACCTGAATTTTCATACCGGGTGAGAGCTTCTCATTGAGAGCCGGTATAACCTCATCCCTCTCGTTTAATCCAATTTTCTGCTCATCAATTAATTGCTTCACATTTTGAGCTGAACTGGTTATCTCCAGTTTCTCACCGGCTACATCAATACTGACCGGCAAAGCTCTGATAACTGCTACTTCTAATCCGTCTGTCAGTTTTGTATCAGGTTGAGGAATTAACCTGTCTTTTTCATTAAGCTTTATTTTTTTCTGTTCAATCAATTCCTGTACATTTGAAGCAAAAGTTTTAGTGATAATCTTTTTGCCATCAACCGATAGAGTTATATTTTTTTGTGCCCAGTTAAAAACAGATAAACCAATTGCAGCGCACAAGGCTACTCCGGCAACAACTGCCAACACATTAACCTTTTTGGCGAAGAAACCTCGCTTACCTGCCACAACGGCTGTCACCAGCTCGGATTCCACTCCGCCATTACCAGCATTTTCCTTTATCCATATTTCCACTTCCGGCTCACTAAGGCCGCTATCTGTTGCCAGGGCATATTCGCCAGCTTCCTCTACAGGATTAACAGCCTGCGAAAGAGCACCCGGCACACCAGCATTATTTTCGATATCGATCCCGGCATCAATCTCAGACTCAACACCGGTAATGCTGCCGGCATTGATCTCAGACCCCCCACCGTTCGTAATCCCGGTATCAGTCATAGAAACAACATCGTAATTTCTTTCGGTATAGCTTCCAGACCCGGCACCGATCTTGATCCCGGCATCGATCTTGCTCTCAACACCTTCCAAAACACAGGCATTGAGCAAATCTGCAGAAATATTGTTAGCTGTATTAAGGTTTACCCCTATTAATTTTTCACATTTACCCATACTAGGCCTCCTTTACGCCATATTTTGTGTCAAGCCTCCCTTTCCTGATTTTTAAATAATGGTCTAATAATTACCACTTTAAGCGACTATCAAGCCGGTTATCTTTAATATATATTCTATGCCGTTATATATTTTTCCTGCATATAAACACCAATAAATAAACCCCTTAATAAGGGGTTATTTATTAGAATTCGACTCCTTTCTGAGCAACTATACCCTGCTTGTAAGGGTGTTTAATTTCCTTCATTTCTGTTACGAGGTCACTTAATACGATTATTTCTTCCGGCGCGTCCCGGCCTGTCAGTACTAAATGCAAATCATAAGGCTTACTCCGCAATAATTCCAGCAAATCTGAGATTGTAAAAAAACCATACTTTATGCCGTAAAAAACTTCGTCTAAAATAACCATACGGTATTTGTCGGAACCAATTATCTGAGCAGCCAACCCCAATGCTTCAATAGCTGCCTGTTTATGCTGCTCCTTTTGTTGCTCGGATAAGTTCCGAACAAAACCCAAACCCATTTGCCTTATTTCAAAATTTGGACCGAGCTTTTCCTCCATAAGTAATTCGCCGTACTCTCTGCCACCCTTGATAAACTGCAATACAATTACCCTCATACCCTGGCCCAGGGCTCGTAAAGCCATGCCCAGGGCAGCGGTGGTCTTTCCCTTACCGTTACCGGTAAAAGTCATAATTAACCCTCTGGCGTTTTTTTCAGACACATTTACACCTCCATTTTAAAAAAGCGGCTAATCCTCCAAAGCAAATAATTTTATTGCATTATTATAAATGATTGCTGCCGCCTCCTCATAACTAAGACCTTTTAATTCGGCAATTTGCTGTACTACCAGGCCTACGTGAGCAGGTTCATTTCTCTTGCCCCGGTGCGGATGAGGCGTCAGATAAGGGCAATCGGTTTCTGCTAAAATTTTATCCATGGGAACCCTGGCAGCCACATCTTTAAGCTTGCCGGCATTTTGAAAGGTCACAGGCCCGGCAAAAGAAATATTAAGACCCAACTTTATACATTGCTGTGCCACTTCCCAACTGCCGGAAAAACAATGCATCACTCCACCTGCAGGACCTATTCCAACCTCCTGCAGCATATCCAGGACATCTTTATGTGCGTCCCGGTTATGAATAATTACAGGTAAATTTACCTTTTTACATAGCTCCAGTTGAGCCCGAAATATTTGCTGCTGTATCTGTCTTGGAGAAAAGTCATAGTAATAATCCAAACCAATTTCTCCGATAGCCACTACTTTTTCTCTGTGGGCCAGCTCAAACAATTGGTCCAGGTAATCCTCAGGAGCATCTTTTGCATCATGAGGATGTATTCCTACCGCAGCGTAAATCCCGGAATGTTGTCTCGCCAGCTCGATACCGGCCAGAGAAGACTCAATATCGCCGGCTGCATTTATAATTTTTACCACCCCGGCAGTACCCGCTCTGGCTATAACTTCGTCCCTGTCCTGCTCAAACTTCTGGTGGTCCAAGTGAGCATGGGTATCAATAAGCATATCTCCACCTCATAAATGTAAAATCTATTCTTTTTCCAAGGTTTTTAGATCAATCCGGGGAAAGATAGCATCACCTTTAACTACCCGCGTTCCAGCGGGTAAATTGCCCCACTCCAGAGCTTCCCAAACATGCAATTCCGGTTGGTTTCCTATGGCCAACTGCTGCCAAACCATAGAAGGGAAATTAGGCATAAAAGGAGTAACCATAACAGTAACAAAACGGATAGTTTCCGCCAGGTTATACAACACTGTAGCCAGCCTTCCTCTCAGTTCCGGGTCCTTAGCCAGGCTCCAGGGAGATGTCTCCTCAACATACTTGTTGGCCCGCCCCACCAACCGCCAAACGGCAGCCAAGGCACCCGATATATCCCGGCGCTCCATAAGATCATCTACTTCGTATTTTGTCTTTAAAGCCAGACTGATTAAATCCCTGTCTTCAGCCGGAGCTTCCTCTGAACCAAGGTATTGTTCCAGTAATACCGGCTCCCTGGGTGTTTCGGGTTCCTCCAGCACACCTTTGCTGAACTTAACTATCATAGAGGTGGAGCGGCTGATCAGGTTGCCCAGATCATTGGCTAAATCGATATTAATCCTGTTTACCAGAGCCTCCTCTGAATAATAACCGTCAGAACCCAGAGGCAATTCCCTTAAAAGGTAATAGCGAATGGCATCTACCCCGTACTTATCACAAAGCTCCAGCGGATCAACAACGTTTCCTTTTGACTTGGACATCTTGCCGCTGTCCAGCAAAAGCCAGCCATGACCTAAAACCTGCTTGGGCAGTTCTATACCTGCAGCCATTAGCATTATTGGCCAAATAATAGTGTGAAATCTTACGATATCTTTACCCACCAGGTGCATATCAGCCGGCCAATACTTTCTAAATAAGCTGTCGTCCCCGGTACCATAGCCCAGTGCCGAAATGTAATTGGTCAAAGCATCCACCCAGACATAAATCACATGCTTGGGATCAAAAGGAACCTGTATACCCCAGTCAAAAGTTGTTCTGGATACGCAAAGATCCGCCAGACCGCTCTTGATAAAACTAACCATTTCATTGCGGCGGCTGTTGGGCTGAATAAACTCCGCATTATCCTCAATATATTTTAATATCTCGTCGGCATATTTAGACATCTTAAAGAAATAGCTTTCTTCCTGGAGGATCTCTACCGGCCTGCCGCAATCAGGACAATTGCCGTCTGCGTCAAGCTGGTACTCAGTCCAAAAGGTCTCGCAGGGAGTGCAATAATGTCCTTCATACTGTGCCTTATAAATATCACCCTGATCATAGAGCTTCTGAAAAATATCCTGTACTACTTTTTTATGCCTTTCCTGAGTAGTGCGGATAAAATCATCGTAGCTAACGTCCAGCTTTTTCCATAAGCTTTTAAATCCGGCCACAATTTGATCCACATATTCCAGGGGTGACTGGCCTTTTTCTTTAGCTGTCCTCTCAATCTTCTGACCGTGTTCATCTGAACCGGTTAAAAACCAAACATCATAACCCTTCATCCGTTTATAGCGGGCAAAGGAATCCGCCGCTACGGTAGTATAAGCGTGACCTATATGAAGTTTATCGCTGGGATAATAAATTGGCGTGCTAATATAAAATGTAGGTTTGCTCAAAATTTCAACCGCTCCTTTCCCTTAAATAAAAATACCCTAAAAGAGCCTGCTCTTCTAGGGACGAAGTTAACCTCCGCGGTACCACCCAAATTACCGCACCTAAATAAAAACATCAAAAAAAGCACAATAAGCACGGTCTCTTTTAAGTATGCTAACGGGTACTCTACCCGGCCCGGCCTACTGTGTCTTTCGCCAAAATCGTAAACCGTCATATCCTAAATGAAGCCGGTGGTTACCCCAAAACCAACCCCATTGTCGAAATTTGACGATACACTTTGCTTACACTTTCGCCGCAACATCTTCGGCGATCTCTGTAATAAGACGGCAACACATTTCTGCCAGCAGCTCTAAGGCCATGTTCACCGGGCTTACCTGACGGGCTTTCACCCTACCCCGCTCTCTGCACAGTTACACCGGGTTACTCTTCCTCTTCCACGCCTTTGTTTTATTTAGATTTTAAAATATTCTACTAAAGATATCCCCAGCTTGTCAAGTTTTACCTTGCTTTTATACTTCTTCGGTAAATGCAAGTACAATTAACAAATTTTACTTTAAGTATTGCCAGAGCAATATTTACAAGGTATACTATAATTATTATTTTAAGACAAATTACATCACAAATTGGCGCAATTGACGAATCGTACGACATTATCTGCAAAATTAAATTAATAATTAATTACGAACAGTTTCTAATTGAGTCGAATTTTAAAAAAAACCGGCAAATATGCAAAAAAAAATGTTGACTTATACTGCCAAGCTTGGTACCATTTAGTTGCGGCTATTTTGTGGTAGTTTGTTGGACAAGTTATTATTTCTGAGGGGGGGAGCTTTTTTGAAATCTACAGGTATAGTAAGAAAAGTTGATGAGTTGGGACGGGTGGTAATCCCCATAGAATTGCGTCGAACCTTAGGTATCGATGAAAAAGACGCATTGGAGATCTATGTGGATCATGAAAAAATAATTCTGAAAAAATATGAACCGGCCTGCGTATTTTGTCATAATGCTTCAGATGTGCAGCATTATAAAGGCAAGCTTGTCTGCCGCGAGTGCGCTACTGCTATGTTTGAAAATGTAAAAGATCAAGCTATATAACTAATTAAAAATTATTAGGAAAACCTCCGGGACAAGCACCGGAGGTTTTCTGCCTTTAAACCAAGGAATAAATTTTCATCTTAGAAGATTTTCTTTCGACTGAACATAGTGACTATAGACCTCTTTCTTAGGTATACCTCGAAGAACAGCCACCCTTTTCAATGCCTCTTTTCTGTCAAGACCCTGCAATAAAAACAATTCTACATGTTCGGCAATTGTCATATCGCCCCATAAATCGGCAACCTCTCCACTTTCCGACTCTCCCGCGCCTTCCACTACAACCGTAAATTCACCTCTTGGCCTGTCAGTCTTAAGAGAGTTTATTGCCTCACTGGCAGTACCCCTGACAGTCTGCTCAAATTTTTTGGTTAATTCCCTGGACAGTGAAATGCGCCTATCACCCAAGCAATGCATCACATCTTGCAGCATTTCGGTAATACGGTGCGGCGCCTCGTAAAATACCAGTGTTTCTGTCTGCTTTTTTAATTCAATCAGCCTATCCCGTCGCGCCTTTTTGGAAGCAGGCAAAAAACCGGCAAACATAAAAGAACGGGTAGAAAAACCGGATATCACTAAAGCTGCAATTACCGCCGATGCTCCGGGCAGAGGAATAACCTCTATCCCGTTTTCTATAGCCAATGCCACCATTTCCTCACCGGGATCAGAAATACCGGGCATGCCCGCATCAGATACCAAAGCTATATGTTCCCCCGCAAGCAGCTTTGTTAACAAAAATTGGCTCTTTTCTTCAATATTATGCCGGTGATAGCTGGTTAAGGGAATATGTATGTCATAATGACTGAGTAACTTTCTGGTGTGCCTGGTATCCTCGGCAGCAATCAGATCAACTTCCTTTAATACACGCAGAACACGCAGCGTAATATCCTCTAAATTACCGATGGGAGTGGCACACAAGTATAGTTTTCCGGCATTATTACTCATGATTTTATGGTCAATCCTTTTAAAATATAGTAAAAAATATTATGTATTCTTTTGCTCCGCACCGCTTTTTTGCAAAAGCGCCTGACAAAAAAGACAGTCATTGGATCTTTCCAATCCAAAGGAAAGATTGCAAATATGAAAACCCCTATCATATATTGTGATCAAATTTTTTAAGCCAATCCCAACATCCTCCCGATCACCGGCTGCACTATTATTTACCTGTTCACTGTTATAACAGCTAAGTGCCAATTCACGCCGTAAATTAGCATTTTCCTCCTCAAGGGCATATACTCTTACTGATAATTCTTGAATATCTCGTGACAGTTCCTGTAATTTCTCCTGAGATCTTTTCATTAATTGGGCCAGGGACAGCAATACCGTCACTCCTTATTCTTAAAAGTTACTTCATTAATTGGATAACTTTTAATAATTTTACTTTCTTTCAATTCAACACTAACAGTCCTTTTAAAAATATTTCTACCCGTAACCTTACCCTCACCGTCAGGTGAAATAACTCTGCTGCCGGCCTCAGGGAAATTTTCTCTCTCCTGTTCATAGAGTTCATTTTCATACTTCAAACAGCACATCAATCTGCCACATATACCTGAGATTTTCGTCGGATTAAGCGACAGATTCTGTTCTTTAGCCATGCGAATAGAAACAGAAACAAAATCAGATAACCAGGAGCAACAACATAATTCCCGGCCACAGCAACCTAAACCACCTATCATCTTAGCCTCATCACGTACTCCGATTTGTCTTAATTCGATACGAGTGCGAAACACCCCGGCTAAATCCTTGACCAGTTCCCGGAAATCGATCCGCCCGTCAGCAGTAAAATAGAAAATAATTTTATTCCCGTCAAAAGTCTGTTCTACATTAACCAGTTTCATCGGCAGGTTATGCTTGGCTATTTTCTCTTCAGCTACCTGAAAGGCCCTTACTTCTTTTTCCTGATTAATTTCTATCTGGTCCATATCTTCTTTTTCAGCCTTGCGAATCACCTTTTTCAGCGGCTGCACAATATCTTCCTCAGCCACCTCCATACTCTCAGAAACCACCTGACCGAACTCTATCCCCCTTGCCGTTTCCACAATAACATTATCACCTTCAGATAATTCAAAACCATCAGGCTCAAAAAAATATATCTTTCCCGCCTTTTTAAATCTTACTCCGACAACCTTGTAGGGCATAGTCAGTGCTCCCCTCTTCCTAAACGGGTCAAACTCAGCAGCAGCACATCCAGTGCCGCACGCCGGTTAGCGTTGCGCATTAATTTATATTTGGTCATCTCAGACATTTCCAAAGCGTTTACCAGTTTTTCCAAAGTATAATGCTCTGCTTCCGTATCTATTACATCCAGCTTGTCCCGGTTAAAAACGAGCTTTTCGTTATGTGAGGACTTCCAAATTAATAAATCCCGATACCATAATGAAAGCATTTCCAACATTTCAAAGATATTTACTTTTTTACCCAAAAGCTCTTCAACTTCTTGTAACAACAAAGAAATGGCCGAGCGCCTGGTACTTTGGGACAAGCGTATAACCAGCTCTCTTAGTTTATATTGTTGATCGTCATTAAAGTAGCTTAAAGCTCTGCCAATACTGCCTCGTGCCATCTGCGCAGCTAAACCGGCTTTTTCCTGATTAACACCGGATAATTGGATGAGCAATGAGGAAATCTCCTCCAAACCAAGATCTTTAAAAGACATCGGCTGACATCTGGAAATTACCGTCGGCAGCAGCAATTCCGGCTCAGCTGAAATCAAGATAAATACAGTTTGCTCCGGCGGTTCCTCCAAAATCTTCAGGAAGCAGTTAGCAGCTTCTCTGGTCATTCCTTCCGCCTGGTCAATTATAAAAATCTGGTGCTTATTTTGATAGGACTTGTACCTGGCTTTCTGCTGCAAGTCTCTGATCTGTTCAATTTTTATACTGGCTCCGTCAGGAGATATAATATGCAGATCAGGGTGGTTGCCATTCACCAGTTGACGGCAACTTGTACATTTGCCGCAAGCATCCCCACTCCGGTTAAAATCACAAAGAAGTGAGGCTGACAAAGCGAGTGCGGTAGTTTTTTTACCTACTCCATGCTGTCCGGAAAAGAGATAAGCATGGGCCACCCTTCCTGTTGCTACAGCTTGTTCCAGTCCTCTAATCAAACTTTTGTGCCCTATTATTTGGGAAAACATGTGCATGGAAAAACTCCTTTTAGGGTAACAGTTATCAAGCAAATGCAATGTTTTTATATCCTGAGACGCCGACAATAACAAATACCAGCCTCCTGTCATATTTTACCCAAAGGTCGCACCGGTTTAATCTTTTATATATACAATAGCTTTGGATTATTTAAGCAGAGTTTCTGACCTTATTTTATTATTATACCTTACAAAAAAGAATTTTCATACAGTATTGATTTTATCTAAACTGTACCGCTAGCTTTGGAAGGCAGTTACCCACACCGTCTATAATCCGGTCACTTACTTTATTTAACTCTTGATCTGCATTTACAACAAGATAACCGCCGCTTCCGGCACTGTTATTATCTATACCGGTACCTGCAATTTTTAAATAGCCTTCTCTCACTCTTTCGTAAAAAGAAACAGCTTCACTCTCCAAGCGATCCTTTTCTATACCGCTAACCTGGCGGTTGTTCAAGCGTTTTAAAGCTGCGCCCACTGGCAGATCCAATAATATCGTTAAATCCGGCTTTAACCCACCTGCAGCCAGTTGATTAAGATTATGCAAAAAGCTCAGGTCCTGTCCCCGCCCGTACCCCTGGTAAGCCAGTGAAGAGTCAATAAAACGGTCACATATAACTATTTTGCCACTGGATAAAGCGGGCCTAATCCTTTCCTCCACATGCTGTGCTCTGGCCGCAGCATACAAAAGTGCTTCAGTTCTGGCACACAGCTTGTCATTGGCAGGATTCAACAATATGTTCCTGATTAACTCACTGGTAGCAGTGCCTCCGGGTTCCCTGGTCAATAGTACATATTCAGAACCTGCCGGTTGGTTTTTAATTCTATTATGCTGAAGCAAATTTTTATATAAAATATTAATCTGTGTTGTTTTACCGGAACCGTCTATCCCTTCAAAAACAATAAAAACCCCGCGCATATGCTTCCTTCCAATCATTATTATTGGTCGATTATTAATCCAATTTCAATATCCATTTAAAGTAACTAATACCTTAATAATACTGTATCAATTTTTCAGATACCGGCGTCTATCAAAGGACGGTTTTAACTGTGGACAAACTGCTGTCTGCCAGGCCCTGTGTCGGCAAACCCAATTCTCTTACTTTTCTCAAATAATCAATTATATCAGTACTGATTATTTCTCCCGGACATAATAAAGGTATGCCCGGCGGGTAAACCGCTACCCACTCAGCGCTTATTTTATTTTTTGCTTTTACCAGGGCTGTTGTCTCGGTTTTTGCAAACCAGGCCTCCCTAGGTGTCATAGCTTTTTGAGGCAATTCCGTCAGTGCAGCACAAAATCCTTCGGCTCGATAATTTACTATGACACACTTATCCATATTATGCGGCAACTCTTTCTGCATAATGTCTCTTAATGCCTGCACTAAACACAGACAATCCCCTTCTGTTGTTCCAATTGTCACCGGCACGATTAAATTCAGGGCATCTGCCATCTCAATAAAGACACTGTAGCGCTCCGCCAGCAGCCTGGCTATATAATACCCGCTCAGACCACTCTCGGCCACATTTATAACCAGGCGGGTCGGGTCAAATACCTCCGCACCCGGCAAACGGGTTGAAATTTCATTTGATGAAGCACCATCAAAGCCTGCCTGCTGAGCTGTGAGGTGTCTATCGCTTAAAACCTTTATATAGGGTATTTCATCCAGCAAACTCCCGGTTTGAGCTGACAGCATAAGAGCGCGCTGCAACAATTCCCGCCCATGCAGAGCGAGCTGCCGGCGAGCGGTATCCAGAGATGCCATAAGCACGTAGGAAGGGCTGGTTGACTGCACCAGTCTCAGCGAGTCAGCCACCTTTTCGAAATCCAAGAACCCTCCCTTCAAGTGTAATACCGATGACTGCGTCAGGGAACCTCCCAGCTTATGAGTGCTCTGCACCGAGGCGTCAACTCCCAGTGCCAGAGCCTGCTCAGGCAGCTCGGGGTGAAAGGCCAGATGGGCTCCGTGTGCCTCATCAACAAGAAGAGGACAACAAGCTTCATGTGCAATCTCAGCAATGGACTTAATATCGCCTCCCACACCGTAAAAAACCGGGTATACCGCCATGATAGATTTTGCCCCGGAATGCTCATGTAAAATCTTCTTTAAATTTTGTTTTGTAAAACCGGCTGAAAAATTAAACCCCGGTATTATCTCCGGCATAATAAAAACAGGATCAGCCCCGCTAAAAATTAGTCCCGCCATTACCGACCTGTGCATATTTCTCGGCAGGATTACTTTGTCATAATGACCGCAAACCGACATTAATAAAGCCTGAAGCCCGCAGGAAGTCCCGTTTATTAAAAAAAAAGAACGCTCAGCACCATATAAATCGGCAACCAGTTCCTGTGCGTCTGCTATAACACCTTGAGGATTATGTAAGTCATCAAGTCCAGGAATTTCTGTCATATCAATTTTGAAAATATTCTTTCCCGCAAACTGCACCAGAATATCCGGCGCCGCCTTTCCCTGCCGGTGAGCAGGTATATGCAAATTTACCGACCCTTTAGCATGCCTGACTAATGCATCAAAGAGCGGTGCATTTTTTTGGTCCAGCAATGTTTGACAACTCCAATATTTTAAATAATTTATTCTACCACATACATGTGCTGCTTCCAAGGCGTTTAAAGGTTAGTCTGCCAACACTTTTACATCATATTAGTCCTTTCGACAGGCAAAAATATATATAAGGCAAGCGAAAGGAGCTGAATCTGTGACCGGGGAAAAAACCCTTATAAATATCAAACAACTCTCTAAAAAATATCGCACCAATGTCTCAAAACTAATTCAGGCATGGAGAAGGGGACACAGTGATCTGGAAATATCCCGGTCCTACAGAATTAATCTTACTACCTTACGCCAGATAAAGGCCGATATCGAGCTCACTCACAGGCGTATCAGGCTCGAAAAAAGAAAAGAAAAATTTTCGGATTTTTATTCTTCCCCGCAGCACCATATCTTTTTAAGGCCATTTATGTAAAAATTATATTTTGGATCATCAATTTTGATAGTTTTGATTTGCTTCTCACAATCCTCACATATGTATTTTTTATTAATCATCACACCATTATAACCGGTGATTTTTTCCTTATTGCAACAAATACATTTCATTGTGCCACCACCTTTTCTGTTTAATGTATTCTCACCGGTACCTGTCAGTGCCTGGTTATCTCATCTCATTAATTCACACTATTAACCAATATAGACCAAATAATATTTTTTTAACAAGCATAATTTTCCGGAACAACGGCAAAACCCCGCACCCATTATAGAGCGCGGGGTTTCTTACCGAAAAAGCTAACCGCAGGCCTTAATATTATTCTCCGGCCAAGCGTTTATAATTGGCCAATCTCTCCTTAGAGTCTTGTTCAGCCGCTTCAAACAGTTTCTCCGCAATATCCGGGAAAGTCTGCTGCAAGGAAGCATACCGTACCTCACCGGTAAGGAACTCCTTGTAAGAATCTTGAGGCTCCTTAGAATCCAGAATGAACGGGTTTTTACCCTGATCTTTAAGTATCGGATTATATCTGTAAAGGTGCCAGTAGCCCGCTGCCACAGCCTTTTTCATTTCTGCTGTACTGGTACCCATACCGGACTTGATGCCATGGTTAATGCAAGGAGCATAAGCAATAATTAAGGACGGACCGTCATAGGCTTCAGCTTCTGCAATAGCCTTTAAGGCCTGGCTCATGTTGGCACCCAGAGCTATCTGAGCCACATAGATATAGCCATAACTCATAGCCATTAAGCCCATGTCTTTCTTTTTAATCTTTTTGCCTGAGGCCGCAAATTTGGCAACTGCTCCGGTAGGAGTAGCCTTGGAAGACTGTCCGCCGGTATTGGAGTAAACTTCTGTATCCATTACCAATACATTTACATTTTCCCCACTGGCCAATACATGATCCAAACCGCCAAAACCGATATCATAAGCCCAGCCGTCACCGCCGAGAATCCACTGGGACTTCTTAACCAAATAATCCTTCTTCTCTACAATTTCCTCAATAGCCTTATTGCCGCTATAATCAATACCTTCCAGAACAGCCAGCAGTTTAGACGCGGCAGCCTTGGAAGCTTCGGCTTCATTCATGCCGGCCAACCACTCATGACAGGCTTCTTTTAATACGTCGCTGTCGGAAGTCTCTACTACTTGTTTCATTAAGCCAGCCAATTTATCTCTGGTCTGCTTAACTCCTAGATACATGCCGAAACCAAATTCCGCATTATCTTCAAACAGTGAGTTTGCCCAGGAGGGGCCTTTGCCTTCAGAATTAGTTGTATACGGTATAGCAGGAGAACTGGCCCCATAAATAGAGGAACAGCCTGTCGCATTGGCAATCATCATCCTGTCACCGAATAATTGTGTTATAAGTTTTATATAAGGAGTCTCACCGCAACCGGGACAGGCTCCGCTGAACTCAAACAAAGGCTGTTTAAACTGGCTGCCTTTAAGTGTCTTAGGATCGAGTAATTTATCCTTGATACTGACAGTTGCGGCAAACCCCCAGTTAGCTACCTGCTCGCTGTTTTGCTCATCCGCAGACTTCAGAACCAAGGCCTTCTCCTTAGCCGGACAGGTTTCTACACAGTTTCCGCAGCCGGTACAATCCAGAGTGCTTACCTGCATGCGATACTGCAGTCCCAGTTCCTCCAACCCTTTGCCTTTTGCAGCCTTAGTTATAAAAGTTGCCGGTGCCTTTGCAGCTTCTTCACTGTTCAGCAAAAACGGCCTTATGGCTGCGTGAGGGCACACAAAAGAGCACTGATTGCACTGGATACAATTATCCGGCTGCCACTCCGGCACCATTACAGCAATACCCCGTTTTTCATAAGCGGAAGATCCTACCGGCAAACTGCCGTCAACTCTTTCCATAAAGGCACTAACCGGAAGGGAGTCGCCCTCGTTTTTAACCATTAATCGTAAAATATTCTTGATAAAATCAGGCTCATTCTGTTCAACTTCTGCTTCATCCTGCACACCGGCCCAATCTGCCGGTACATTAACTTTGACCAGAGCGTCGATACCGCGATCTACCGCCGCAAAGTTCATATCAACAATATTGTCGCCTTTTTTACCATAAGACTTCTCTATAGAATCTTTCAGATATTTAACAGCATCTTCTACCGGAATTACATTGGCCAATTTAAAGAAAGCTGACTGCATAATCATGTTAATGTGACCACCCAATCCGATTTCCTGGGCAATCTTAACGGCATCAATAATATAGAAATTAATATTGTTTTCGGCTACAAACCTTTTAACCTTAGCCGGAAGTTTTTCTTCCAACTCTTCCTGACTCCACTGGCAGTTGAGTACAAAAGTACCGTTTTTCTTTAAACCCTTCAGTACATCATATTTATAAATATAAGCACTGTTATGGCAGGCAGTATAATCGGAATTTATTACCAGATAAGTTGACTTAATCGGGTTTTTCCCAAATCTCAAATGAGAAATAGTCGAACCGCCGGACTTCTTACTGTCATAGGCAAAATAACCTTGAGCATATAAGTCCGTGTGGTCACCAATAATTTTAATAGCAGACTTGTTGGCACCAACCGTTCCGTCTGATCCCAAACCCCAGAATTTACAGCAAATAGTACCTTCAGCACTGGTATCAACCAGGGGCTCTTCCGGCAGTGATGTGTAAGTAACATCATCTAAAATGCCGACAGTAAAGCGATCCTTAGGATCATCCTGTTTCAGGTTATTAAATACTGCTATTATTTGGGAAGGAGTGGTATCTTTAGAACCCAGACCATAGCGACCGCCAACAATCAGCGGCTTATTTTCTTTCTTATAGAATACATTAACAACATCCAGATACAAGGGTTCACCAACAGAACCATGTTCCTTGGTTCTGTCCATTACAGCAATTTTCTTTACCGTGCCAGGCATGACAGCTAAAAAGTGCTCTACTGAAAAAGGACGGTAGAGGCGTACTTTAACAACCCCAACTTTTTCACCCTTGCTCAATAAGTAGTCAATTGTTTCTTCGATTGTTTCACATACCGAACCCATGGCTACTATTACATACTCGGCGTCAGCCGCGCCATAGTAATCAAAGAGCTTATATTGACGGCCTGTAATCTTGCCGATTTCCTGCATATAGCCTTCTACTATAGAAGGTACTTTTTGATAATAACTGTTGGCAGCTTCTTTACCCTGAAAATAGATATCCGGGTTTTGAGCCGAGCCCCTTACCACAGGATGCTCAGGATTTAATCCCCTGGACTTAAATTCTTTTAATGCCTCATAATCAACCAGCTTAGCCATATCTTCATAATTTATCACTTCAATTTTTTGGATTTCATGGGAAGTCCGGAAACCGTCAAAGAAATGCATAAACGGCATCCTGCCTTTAATAGCTGATAAATGTGCGACACCGGCCATATCCATGGCTTCCTGTACACTGGAAGAAGCCAAAATAGCAAAACCGGTCGGCCGACAGGCCATTACATCCTGGTGATCACCAAAAATTGACAAAGCGTGTCCCGCTATCGCCCTGGCTGTAACATGAAAAACGCCGGGAAGCAGTTCGCCGGAAATTTTATACATATTGGGAACCATCAACAGCAAGCCTTGTGAGCAAGTATACGTGGTCGTCAATGTCCCGGCAGCCAGGGAACCGTGCACTGCACCGGCGGCTCCACCCTCAGACTGCATTTCCACAACTTTCAAAGGTTGTCCGAATATGTTCCTCTTACCATAAGCAGACCACTCATCCACCAGCTCTGCCATTAAAGAAGACGGGGTAATAGGATAGATTGCTGCTACCTCTGTAAAGGCATAGGACATATACGCAGCTGCTTCATTTCCATCCATAGTCTTTGTAACCTTTGCCATTAAAAAAATTCCCTCCTTTATAGATTAACTTAATTAGCTAACTAGTACGAAAAGTTTAATAATAATTTTTTTGTCACTGGTTTAATTAAAAAATCCTATAATTTCTGAGAAGTTATAAAGATAACCTATTACGATATATTATGCTCACATATGTAGTTTTATTTTATAAATCTGCCCTTCTATTCCCAATATTAGTTATACGTATTAGTATAAAACAAAAACAAATGAACGTCAAGAAAAATAATGACCACCAATGTGGTCATTTACATGATAAGATAATTAAGTATTAACAATAAAATAACCCCTGGCAATTGCAATAAACCCGCTGTCAGCATAGTAAGCGGATTTATTGCAAGCTGCAGTCCTAAATGCTTTAGTGCGAAGTTCACAAGCACCAATAAAAAACCACCTATAATAAAATAGAAACAAATGCGCATCAGATATTTAACCGGTTTATAGAATACAGTGCTTACAAGATAAATACCGGTAAAACCCAGCAGTCCCCAATAAATAAATTCCTTTTCCAATTCATAAAGCACCTCCATAAAAACAGCATAATAACTCTGCTAAATTTATATGGATTGAATTGGAATTTATGCCTGTAAATTATCCTGGGCCTGATAAAATAGCTAAATCTCCTGCCTGCCTTCCAATGCTTTGGTCAAAGTTACCCCGTCGGCATACTCCAAGCAAGCACCTACCGGTAAACCATGAGCAATCCTGGTTACCTTAATGCCTAAAGGCTTAATTAATCGCGCCAAATAAAAAGCCGTGGCATCCCCTTCCACGTTAGGGTTGGTGGCCAGAATCAATTCTCCGACTTTTTCCTTATGCAATCTGCTCAAAAGCTCTTTGATCCTCAGATTTTCGGGCCCAATACCGTCCATCGGAGAGATAGCACCGTGCAGAACATGGTAGAGTCCTTTAAAGCCACGGCTCTTTTCCATAGCTATGACATCACGAGGTTCCTGAACTATACATATAATGTTTTTGCTGCGCTTATTGTCGCTGCAAATAAGACAAGGATCAACGTCCGTTAAGTTGCTGCATACGGAGCAGTATTTGATGTTATCACGGGCCTCCCTCACTGCCTCAGCCAACCGGTGGGCTACCTCTTCCGGTGCGTTCAAAAGATAAAAAGCTATTCTCTGAGCAGTTTTAGGACCGACCCCGGGCAATAAAGAAAACTCATTTATCAGGCGACTTACCACTCCGGAATGGTTTAGCAAGAGTATTCCTCCTAAAACAAGCCGGGAATATTCAAACCGCCTGTTAGTTTACCCATTTCCTTGTTAACCATTTCCTGAGAATTCTTAATTCCTTCGTTAACAGCAGCCAGGATTAAATCCTGCAGCATTTCAACATCTTCAGGATCCACCGCTTCCGGTTTTATTTCAATTGCCAGGATTTCCTGCTTACCATTTACCGTAACCTTAACTGCTCCACCACCGGCAGTGCTGACCACAGTCCGGTTAGCCAGTTCTTCCTGCATCTTTAACATATCAGCCTGCATTTTTTGAACTTGCTTCATCATTTTATTCATATTACCGCCCATCAAAATAAAAACCTCCTTATTTAATATATCTTTTTTGTTATGCTTCAAACAAATTGATAATGCTCTGGGTAGTTATATCCTCTGTTTCAGGAATATCCTGTGCCAACTCGCTTACTTCAATAAATTTAAATTGACATTCCCATCCCAAAATTGATTTTATCGTCTGTTTAATTATGTCCCTGCATTTTTGATTACTATCTAACCTTTGCCTGTTAAAGTCATTACGAATACCTATTGAAAGCACATTATTTTCTATTCTGACCGGATACCCGTCTGACAGGGGTACAGCGATAGCCGGCATGGCCTTCCTGATCTCTTCCAAAACGAGCTTCCAGGAATTCTTAACTCTATTTATAGATATATTGTCCCTCTGCTCGTTTTTCTCTGCAACCGGCAAGTCATAACTTTTAACAAGCTTGCTGTTATCAGTATTTTCTGCAAGCAACTTTTCTTGATCATCTGCCGGCAATTTAACTTCCGACGGTAAAGATACTCTCATATCCTGATTATTTTGAATTTCAGTGCTTTCTTTAGTATTAATGCTTTGCAGCAGGTGATCCCGTCTGCTATAAATAAATTTAATCAGTGCCAACTCCAAGATTACCCTTGGCTGGGAGCTGAACTTCATTTTGGGTTCCAGCTCCGTTAAGCAGTCCAACAAAGCCAATAAATATTCAACGGAATAAATTTGATCTGTCCGAGAAAAGTTTTTTATTGCAGTTGGCTCAATGCTTTGGAGCAACAAATCTCTAACACAGGAGGCAAACCCTTTAACAAACATCTTTAAATCCTTGCCTTCCAGGAAAATTTCAGCAATAACTTGCAGTGAACTGCCGGCATCCCCCCGTAAAAGATACTCTAACAAACTATTAATAACCCTTTCATTTACCGTACCCAACAGGTTATGTATATCTTCTTCAGAAATTTCAGCTGTATTGTTAAAAGTTATTATTTGATCCAGAATGCTTAGAGCATCTCTTAGACCGCCTTCCGCCGCTTGTACTATCAATTCCAAAGCAGCAGGGCTGATTTTAACCTGCAAATCCTGCAAAATATCCTTCAACCTGGATGTCATAGGCTCTGCGCCAATACTTTTAAAATCAAATCTCTGACAGCGTGATAAAATGGTTAGGGGTAATTTATGCGGCTCCGTAGTTGCCAAAACAAATATAACATGCTCGGGTGGTTCTTCCAAGGTTTTCAATAACGCGTTAAAGGCTTCAATCGTCAACATATGCACCTCGTCAACAATATATACCTTATATTTACCGCCCGTCGGAGCAAACTTAACTCTCTCTTTTAAATCCCTTATTTCATCAATCCCACGGTTGGAGGCAGCATCAATCTCAATAACGTCTATAGCAGAACCCTGGGCAACAGATACGCAACTACTACACTTATTACAAGGCTCCACACCTTTTATCTGATGACAATTCAGAGCTTTAGCCAGTATCTTGGCTGTACTGGTTTTACCGGTGCCCCTGGGACCGCAAAATAAATAAGCATGTGCAATGCGGTTGTTTTTTAACGCGTTTTCCAGGGTATCAACAATATGTCTTTGGCCCATTATTTCCGCAAATAACTGTGGCCGGTATTCTCTGTACAAAGCACGGTAAGCCATTTACGCTACCTCCAACTCATATGATGCACGGCATGATGAATAATTGTAATATTCTTTAGCTTTATTAACTTCGCTAAGAAAATATTATTTCCTTTTCCTACACATTGAATAATTTCCTAGAGCATAAAAAGAACCGTTCAATAACATTGACGGTTCAGCATATATTTTAAAATAGATTTTTAGCTAAAATTTAAGTCGTGCATCCCGCCTTTGGATAATAACTTCCGAGCGTTACTGCTGTAGGTAGCTCGAACCAGGCAACCTCACGGCACCCGGAGGGCTTCTCTTAGTGCTGCTTCCGTCAGGACCTGACACGGTTCAAGAATCTCCGTCGCGTAAGACCCAATCGTCAACACCCCTTGCAACAGCCTGGCCTCACAAATTACACCCGGGGGCAGGCATTCAACCCCGCTACAGCGGATTGCGGGTACAGGGCACCGCTACCTCCCCGTCTAGCACGACAAATTTATAAAATAAATGGCGGAGAGAGAGGGATTCGAACCCTCGAGACGGGGTTAAAGCCGCCTACTCGCTTTCCAGGCGAGCGCCTTCATCCAACTCAGCCATCTCTCCACTAAGCGCACTACCTAACGTATACTATTAATTTTTAATTGCGGCGATAGCCGACTAAATTATTATACATCTTAATTTAAATGATTGCAAGCGTTTTTAGCTGATTAATTTTAGTCACAAAAAAATAATGAAAAAATTTTTCTTTTTCGGCAGGTATTATTTATTTTTTAACGAAATATGCAGTACAGCTTAAAAGACAATTATTGTTATTTTTATCCTGCTTTTTGGGGGATTGCATGATGTCGGCTATAAAAGAAAATGACTCAGAGAAAACCAGAGAACAGCTGCTGAACGAGCTTAATGAACTGAGACATAAAATAAGTAATCAGAAAAAACTTCATGAACAGCTAAGTGAGATCAAAAGTCACTTGGACAAGGCAATTGAAATTAATAAATCACTGGCCGAATTATCCGCCAAACTTTTGTCCCCAGCCACAGTGGAAGATATCTCATCACTTATATTGCGGCATGCGCAACAACTGACAAGCAGCAAATTCGGTTATGTCGGTTATATCGAACAGTCAACAGGATATCTGGTTTGCCATACTATGACCAAAGATATATGGGCTATTTGCCAGGTAGAAAATAAGGATATTGTTTTCAAAAAATTCGGCGGTTTATGGGGGCATGTATTGAAATCACGCAAATCTCTTTATACTAATTCCCCCTTACAACACGAACATTCTTCAGGAACACCGGAGGGACACATACAGATTAACCGCTTTTTATCTGCACCCGCAATAATAAACGGCTTACTGGTTGGACAAATAGCCCTGGCTAACTCTGAACGTGATTACACAAAGCAGGATTTGGCAATTGTCGAAAGATTAGCCGGTCTTTATGCAATTGCAGTTCAACGAAAACAAGCAGAAGATATACTAAGCCTGTCCGAAGAAAAATTTTTTAAAGCCTTCCACGCCAGCCCCTGCTTGATGAGTATTTCCAAATTATCTAACAGCACTTATCTTGATGTCAACGAGTATTTTCTGGATATTACAGGACATACAAGAGATGAGGTTATAGGCCATACTTTATTGGAAATAGAAATCTGGCTAAACCCAGAGGAACGCGAAAATATTATCAACAGGTTGTACAGGCATGAAAAAGTACGCAACCAGGAAGTTATGCTGCGCACCAAATCAGGTGAAATCCTTGAAGTACTTCTCTCAGCGGAAATCATAAAAGTAAGCGGCGAACATTTTTTTCTTATAGCCGCCAGCGACATTACGGAATACAAAAGATTGGGAGAAAACCTCCAGGAAAGTGAAGCAAGATATCGTATGTTGTTTAACAAAGGAAATGATTCTATCTTTGTACATGAGATAATTAATCAAGGAATTATGAGCAAATTCATGGAAGTCAATGATATTGCCTGCCATACATTAGGCTATTCCAGAGAAGAATTACTGCAATTAACGCCTTATGATTTGAGACCGGATAGCGAATCGAACAGCTATCAAGATATCTCGCAAAAACTGCTGTCAGAAAAAAACGCAATTTTTGAAAGAATACATTTAACCAGGGACGGCAAAAAAATACCGGTCGAAGTAAGTTCCCATGCTTTTGAATATAGGGGAAAATCAATGGTATTATCCATAGCCAGAGATATTACTGAGCGCAAACAGATGGAAAGGGAAATGGATCGCTTCTCCAGATTGAATTTAGTAGCTGAATTAGCGGCCGGAATAGGTCACGAAATCAGGAATCCATTAACAACAGTTCGCGGTTTTCTGCAAATGCTGCGCAGCAAAAAAAACGCCCAATACATGGAATACTATGATCTTATGATTGAGGAGCTGGATAGAGCAAATTCAATTATCAGTGAATTTCTTTCACTTGCGAGAAATAAGCCGTTGGATTTACATAAGCAAAATTTAAAACAGATAATAATAAATATCTCCCCTCTGATTCAGGCTGAAGCCATAATCTCGGATAAAAATATTAAGCTCGAATTAGAAGACATCCCGGAACTGTTGTTAGATAAAAAGGAAATCCATCAACTCATCCTCAACCTGGTCCTTAATGCTATTGAAGCAATGTTTCCAGGCGGAACTATAACTATAAAAACTTATACGGCTAACGATAAAGTGGTCCTGGCTATAAAGGATGAGGGACAGGGAATCAAACCTAATATATTGGAAAAGATAGGTACACCCTTTTTTACTACCAAAGAAAACGGTACCGGGCTTGGCCTGTCTATGTGCCACAGCATAGCCGGCAGGCATAATGCGACAATAAAATACGAAAGCGGGATTAACGGAACTACCGTGCTGGTTGAATTTATACCGGTCATATAAAAGATATTATTGATAGGGGGGTTAATTATGGATATTGCCGCGGCCTCAATTATTATGTCACAATCTAAGGCGCAAAACAGCGCCGGCATAATATTGTTGAAAAAAACCATGGATCTCAACCAGGAGAGCCAGCATAGGCTCTTACAAATGATTAACGATACGAATCAGAATATTTCCGCAGATCCCAATCTTGGTGCCATTTTAGATATCAAAGTTTAGTGTACCTAAATAATAGCAGGATATAAACAGAAAGGAGCATTCTCAGGCAACAAAACCCGTTAAAGTCTCAAAATATCAACATCACAGGAGTAGTTCAAAAATGAAATCAAAATACACACTTTTTTGCCTAACATTTCTCATCTCAATTTTGTTTTGCGGGTCAGCCTATGCTGATTTTAAACCACCGGCATATACAGATATTAAGGGTTCCTTTGCAGAGGATTCAATCAACAAACTGGTTGAAAAAGGCATCATTACGGGTGTTAACTCTCAAGAATTTTGTCCTAACAACAATCTCAACCGTTATGATTTTACTGTTTTAATTGCCAAAACATTAGGCATACAACCCATTTTTCCGACTGCAGCCACTTTCTCTGATTTACCGTCGGGAACATTGGAAACAGGCTACGTAGAGGCTTTATTTAAACTGGGTATGATAAAAGGCATAGACAAAAATCATTTTGGAGTAAACGAGCCGGTGTTAAGACAGGACGCCGCTGTGTTAATTCAAAGAACAATGGCAGAAGAAATTGATGTGCCTTCTTTAAGCGGCAGATACGCCGATTCAGGTCAAATCGCTTCTTATGCTATAAAAGGCGTAGACTTTGTTTCATGGAAGGGCTGGATGAACGGCAGCGAAAATAATTTCTATCCATTACGGCCAATAACAAGAGCGGAAGCTGCTGTTTTAGCTTATAGGTTACTCATTATCAGAACAGGACAGGCCTCCACAGCTTTTGAGCACATATCTTCCGACCTGGTACAGTTAGAAACTGAATCAGAGTGTCAACTGGAACAACGCGGCAGCAAAAAAGCTTTAAATTTTTCCACAACCTATGGATTGGATAACCAAGCGCTTTTTTCAGTTACTCCAAGCGGCAGCATAGTTTCCGGAAAAGAATCCGGAACCGGTTTGATTACAGTAAACTCCGGCAGCAATTATTATTCTGTAACAACAAAAGTATCTGCCCCTAAAGCAAACAACACCGTACAAAACTCCGTATACAAGGATTTTGCTGCCGAACTGGCCAATAAATCAACATATACTGTAACACAAACAGAACCTGATCCTGTACACAGCCAGGTAGAAAAAAACAGTTATCCCGGCCCACCGGAAGGGATTACTTCCAGCAGCGATACATGGACAGGGTTTCTGCGGCAGAAATCACGTGATATCACAGTAGACTTGAAAAAGATATGTTCTATATCGTATATTTCTATGGAATTTAACAGAAACGAAACTATGGGTATATATTTACCTGATTACATGCAATGCTCTGCATCACCTGACGGCATCAGCTGGTATAAATTAGGTTATGCGTACCGTAACAGTGATTTGCCCGCCGGCACAAAAGAGCAAAACGTTACGCTAACCCTTGTTTTACCAGCGGCAAACTTTCGTTATGTAAGAGTATCCTTTCCTGTAGAGTTATGGGTTTTTGCAAGACACTTATCCATCAGAGGAGACGAGGCTGCTGTTGATCCAGTCATTCTTGCCCACTCTGACTCAGCAAATAAAAATGTTAGCAGCAGTCCCTATATCAAAGTTCCCGGAAGCAAAAATATTTTGCTTATTTATACGGGAGATAAAAGCAAGAAGGCAGATTGGACAGCAGGTGATTTTATTCCGGTTGTAGCTTATATGGATGAAAACAGACGAATCAAGGGCAGCATGTTCGATACAATGCTGTTTCTCCCTTATTCGTTTGAGATAACTTGTACAAAAGAAAGCTGGAATGCTTATCTGGAAGATTTGTTTAACCCGGTCAAGCAGCTTAACGCACTTAATTTAGCAGTGGGGCAAATAAACCAGATAACCGGTCAGCAAGAAAAGGAAAAAGTTATTCTCTCACTTCCTTATCCCAGTGTTGACCAGCAAGACTTTGGGCAACTGGACAAAAATGAACCTTCACTTTCTTTTTCTGAGACTCAATTAGGAAAGGAACAGGCTGAAAAAAACAGGTTTGCTGCAGTACAATGGTACTATAACAAACTGATGGAAAAATGGCAGCAAGCTGATTTCAAAAACCTCGAGTTGATAGGTATCTACTGGTACGAGGAATCAGTTGATTATCATAATATCAAGAGTGAAACAGCATTGGTGCAAAAAACCGCCCGACTGGTTCAGGACAACAAACTAAAATTTTTCTGGATTCCTTATTACGGTGCGATTGGCTTTGAGGATTGGAAAAAGTTTGGTTTTGACTACGCTTTTATTCAACCCAGCTTCTATAACAGTGAACAGCTTCCGATTGAACGCATGGATAAGGCAGCCGAACTTGCCAGGAAATATAATATGGGGATTGAAATAGAATTCGATGATGAAATTCTTAATGGGGATTACTTCAACGATTTACTCCATAAACAACTGGATAAAGCGCATCAGCTTGGTTTAGATGACAGTAAAACGACCAGAGCCTTTTACATGGGCTTGCGCGCCATTGTCACTTGTTCCCGCAGCAATCAACCACAGGCTAGGGCCACCTACGATCTTCTCTATAAATGGCTTAACGGCAACTACTAAAAACAACAAAGTTTTAATTTTTCTAAGACCTCTTATTATTCAGAGGTCTTAATTTTTATATATTTAATAATTTAAGCTTGATTTTCATGTATGATTACCCTGCCACATCAAATACTAAGCCTGAATAATCAATCCACAAGGAGGATTTTTCATGGCCAAGGCATCAAAAACTATGGACGGCAATGAAGCAGCTGCCTATATCTCTTATCCTTTTACGGAAGTGGCAGCCATCTACCCCATAACACCCTCTACACCCATGGCCGAGAGTGTGGATTTATGGGCCGCCCATGGTAAAAAGAACTTTTTCGGACAAACGGTGAGAGTTGTCGAATTCCAATCAGAGGCAGGAGCATCGGGAGGGATGCACGGTTCACTGGCAGCCGGCGCATTGACCACCACATATACGGCTTCCCAGGGTCTCTTATTAATGATACCCAATATGTATAAAATGGCGGGTGAACTGCTCCCCGCGGTATTTCATGTTACCGCCAGAGCTATTGCAACACATGCTCTATCCATATTCGGCGATCACCAGGATGTTATGTCCTGCCGCCAAACAGGCGTGGCTCTGCTGGCCTCTGCCAGCGTACAGGAGGCTATGGATTTAGGCTGCATTGCTCACCTGTCAGCCATCAAGTCCAGAATACCCTTTCTGCATTTTTTTGATGGTTTTAGAACCTCTCACGAAGTGCAAAAAATTGAGGTGCTGGATTATACCGAGGTATCTAAACTCTTGGATTACGAGGCAATCAAAGAATTTCGCGACAGATCCTTAAACCCTGAGCACCCTTCTATAAGAGGAACAGCACAGAATCCGGATATCTATTTTCAGGGCAGAGAAGCCTCCAACCCCCTATATGATAAAGTGCCGGATATCGTTGAGAGCTACATGCGGGAAATCAGCAGAATAACCGGGCGTGATTACAAACCTTTCGACTATTACGGAGCGGAAGACGCCGAATATGTGATCGTAGCCATGGGTTCAGTCTGCGAAACAATTGATGAAACAATAGACTACCTCCGCGGAAAAGGAGAAAAGGTAGGAACAATAAGAGTACGCTTATACCGCCCTTTCTCGGCTCAACATTTCTTTAATGTGCTGCCTCCGAGCGTAAAAAGCATAGCGGTACTGGACAGAAGCAAGGAACCCGGTTCTGTAGGTGAACCCTTATATCTGGATATTGTCAAATCCTTTTACAACAAAGATAAAAAACCCGTTCTTGTCGGAGGCCGTTACGGCTTGGGCTCAAAAGATACCAGACCTTCACAAATAATAGCTGTCTTTAATAACCTTAAGAGTGGTACTCCAAAAGATCGTTTTACTATTGGCATTCATGACGATGTCACTCATACATCTCTGCCTGAAGAAGACATCATTGAAACAACACCACAGGGGACTATCAATTGCAAGTTCTGGGGGTTGGGCTCAGACGGTACGGTAGGCGCCAATAAAACCGCTATTAAAATTATTGGTGACAATACCAATCTTTATGCCCAGGGCTATTTTTCTTACGACAGTAAAAAATCCGGAGGTACAACTGTTTCCCACTTAAGATTTGGCAAACAACCTATACGATCAACTTATCTGGTCTATAATGCTGACTATATAGCCTGCCATAACAGTTCCTTTATTTTTCATTATGACTTACTAAAAGGCTTGAAGAAAAACGGCACCTTTGTACTGAACTGCCACTGGAAAACCAACGAGCTGGAAGAGAAACTACCGTCCTATATAAAAAGATACCTTGCTCAAAACCATATTAACTTTTACATCATTAACGCTATAGATATAGCATCTGAAATCGGTCTGGGTGCCAGAATAAATATGATCATGCAGGCCGCCTTTTTTAAACTGGCCAATGTGATTCCCCTGGAGAATGCAGTTAAATATTTAAAGGATTCTATTGTATCCAGTTATGGGCATAAGGGCCAAAATATTGTAGATATGAATAATAAAGCGGTAGACAAAGGTATCTCCTCTCTGGTCAAAGTTGAGGTTCCGGCAGGCTGGGCTAACGCAGATGATGAAAACCAACCCGTTAAGGAAGAACCTTTTTTCACTAAGAATTTTCAAAGACCGATGGCCAGAATGGAAGGTGACGAACTGCCTGTCAGCGCCTTTAAGGGCAGAGAAGACGGCACTTTTCCTTTAAGCACGACGGCCTATGAAAAGCGAGGTATTGCCGCAAGAATACCTCAGTGGCAACCGGAGAAATGCATCCAGTGCAACCAGTGTTCTTTTATCTGCCCCCATGCTGTAGTGAGGCCTTTCCTGCTGAATGAAGAAGAAGTCAAAAAAGCCCCCTCTTCTTTTATAACCAAAAAGGCAACCGGTAAAGGGCTGGAAGGACTGCAATACCGTATTCAGATAACCCCTCTTGATTGTACCGGCTGCGGAAACTGTGCCGATGTTTGCCCGGCTCCCGGCAAGGCTCTGATCATGAACGATCCGGAAGAGGAAATTGCCGCACAGTCAGATAATTGGGAATTCGCTCGATTGCTCACCGGCAAATCTCACTTAATAGACCACCGGACTGTCAAAGGCAGCCAGTTTGCCAAGCCCTTATTTGAATTTAACGGAGCTTGTCCCGGCTGTGGCGAAACCCCTTACATAAAGCTTTTAACACAGCTGTTCGGGGACAGAATGATGATTGCCAACGCTACCGGTTGTTCGTCCATATACAGCGCCAGCGCCCCCTCTTTTCCTTATACTACAACTGCTGAAGGAAAAGGACCGGCCTGGGGCAACTCTCTGTTCGAAGACAACGCGGAATATGGGTACGGTATGCTTCTGGGTGTTAGCCAGATAAGAGAGAGGCTGGCCGATTTAATGAGAACTGCTCTGGGAGAAAAATCTGCCGGGGAACTGAATTCTGACTTAACCTTAGAAGCAGCACACGGGAAAGCTTCAGATCAAGTCTTACGGCAAATTTCACCCGAAGCAGCTGCCGTCCCGCTAAGTGCAGAGCTTCAAGAGGCCTTTCGGGAGTGGCTGGCAGGGATGTATGACGGCGAGGCTTCCAAATCTGCTGCAGCAAAAATACTTGCGGCGCTAAAAGACTTTGGTAATGCTGAAAACCAACTTATAAAAGAGATTATTGATAAAAAAGATTTCTTGATAAAAAAATCTCAATGGATTATCGGTGGTGACGGTTGGGCTTATGATATAGACTTCGGCGGCTTGGATCATGTTCTGGCAGCCGGCGAAGATGTCAATATGCTGGTATTGGATACAGAGGTTTATTCCAATACCGGAGGACAATCATCAAAGAGCACCCCCACCGCTGCTGTAGCCAAGTTTGCCGCAAGCGGTAAAAAGATCAAGAAAAAGGACCTGGGCATGATGATGATGAATTACGGTTACGTCTATGTTGCCCAGATATGTATGGGGGCTAATATGAACCAAACTGTGAAAGCTATGGTGGAAGCAGAAAGCTATAAGGGACCCTCCCTGATCATAGCCTACTCTCCTTGCATTAACCATGGCATCAGATCAGGTATGGGCACCAGCATAGCTGAGGAGAAAAAAGCAGTTGAAGCCGGCTACTGGCATATGTACCGCTATAACCCCATGCTTAAAGAAGAGGGTAAAAATCCCTTTATTCTGGATTCTAAGGAACCTAACGAATCCTATAAAGATTTTATCAAAGGTGAAATCCGCTACTCTTCACTGTTGAATGCATTCCCTGAGCATGCCGAAAAATTGATGGAGGAGTCTGCAAAACAGGCCAGAGAGAGATACGAAGGCTACAAGAAGCTGGCTGAAACAAAATAATGTTATTAAAATGATATATTAAAAATTATCAATATGCCTCTCCCTGCAAAAACAAATCTCCCTCTCGTATAACAGAAGGAATACAATAAACCCGTACCGCCTTTTATGGGGATACGGGTTTATTAGGATTCGGAGTAACTTGTAACAATTCTGAGTTACCTATTTATTCTTATTAGGCAATAAGGTTTATAGACACTGACAACTTTTTTGCAAACCAATTTGCATTGCTTATGCTTATTTACTCTTCCATACTTTAATTAGCTGTAGCTATCCTTTTGATCAGATAATTCCAAATTTTACTTAAAAGCTCCTATTTTTAATTTCTCTATTTCTGGTTTTTATCTACCCATTCCTTGGCATCCCCTACTTCCTGATCACCGGGGATAGCAACCTTTGATACAGGCTGCATCTTATCAATATTTGCCCACGAAGCCGTAACATGTTGTTCTATGGGTTTTGACAGGTTTTTCTCTTTGTACTTATTCTCTGCCATTATATCACTCTCCTTTTGTTTTATTATTTGTCCGGACTGATATTCCTTATAACCTGAATTAAAAATTTTATTTAGCAATACAGTCACCCAGACGGCGCCACCTACCAAACAGTATAAACACAGCTTAGTAATTGACACTTATCCAATCATACTGCTATACTAGAAACAAAAAGTACGCCAGAAGCATTTAAGGAGAGAAATAATATGCCGATTTTTGAATTCCGCTGCCTCAAGTGCGGCAATATTTTTGAGAAGCTTTTTATCAAACATGATGAAGAGGTCAGCATTGAATGTCCGGAATGCCAGTCCGATAGTTTTGAAAGGGTTATTAGCCGGACTAATTATGCTATGGGAACAGGCAAAGGCGCTAATAAACCTAATTTAATCAACAAATCCTGCAGCCAGGGCAACAAGTGTTCTACTCTGGAAATACCAGGCTACGAGAGATAGTCCATGAATAATTTCAGATACAGCATGCAAAATGAACCGCGCGGCAAAGAACTGGCAAGGATTGCGACCTGCCCTTTTTGCGGTTTGCCACTGGAAAGACCTAAAGAACTGGATATAAAAAGACCGGGTGATATGCCGGTTGGCAGCTGTGTATGTGGTGCCGTATACGCTCATGACGCGACAGGACACAACCTGGGAGCCGCTTTTGCCGAAGCACTGGTTTTTGCAGCTAATATGGACTGGGATTTAGCTTGGAATCTCTTGCCTGAAGAAGATTATCAAGATGGTTTAGTCAAGGATTACGACCTGGAAAGCAATCTGATTGTTCCGGGGGGCACCTACGAGGGTAGGAGAGTAAATGGGGCGCTATACTTCATTAGAATGCATAATGAGATTCAAGAAGCTACCGCAGAAGGGGTACAAAGGAAATTGGAGAATGCCAAACCGGCAACACCGGCTTCCACTTCCGCCGGTTTGTCTTCGGAAAAAGCCTTCAACCGGAAGCAAATTGAGGATATGGTCCGGGATTATCAAGTAGAATCTCTTCTTTCCATTGCCTCTCAGGATAAAAGAGTTTTAAGAGAGCTTCAAAGGCTGCTTTACTCGGGCGATGAGTTGATGAGGATGAGAAATGCCGAAATTATTGGCAAAGTATCCGCAATTATTGCCAAATCAAATCCCGGCACTATTTCCAGGCTGCTGCAAAAATTAGTCTCTTCCGTCTCCGATTACGGTACATCTGTCTGGGGGGCCATTGATACAGCAGGTGAGATTATAAGTACTTCTCCTAATCTTTTTATTGGCTATCTCCCCACTTTGTATCAATTGCTTGAGGAGGAAGTTGTCAGGCATAAAGCTATGCGCGCTATAGGAAAAGTTGCGGCAAAAAGACCTGATTTGGTCCAAAAACCTTTTTTCTTCTTTACACCATTTCTTGCAGATCGGCATCCTGCTACCAGGGCATACAGCGCACTGGTCCTGGGACTTATCGGGGCTACCGCGGCTAAAGCTGATTTAGAAAAGCTAACTAGTGACAAACAGGAATTTGATGATTATGAACAAGGAAATATCATTAAAAGAACAGTATGCCAGTTGGTCGAAGAAGCTCTTGCCAAGCTGACCGGCCAAAAATAAGCTGCGAACAGTCATAAACATAATATTAGTAATTCAATGCAAGCTTTAATAAACATAAAAAACATTTCTGTTGAAAATCAGTATAAAAGGCAGTCCCTTTTTTCTCAGCTTTTTTCTGAGAAAGCAGAGATTGCCTTTATTTTTCTTGTATCTGGATTACTATAAAACTGCCATTTTTCAGACAAATTATCTTTCACCGATACGGTCTTTCCTGTGCTCATATTATTTAGCCTAATAACTACAGCTTTAGCGTTAGCTAAAATAAAATATCCTCCTGTATTCATTAAACTACCAAACCTGTCCACCTTATTATATCTCCTTCAGTATCTCTTCTATAGGCTTCTGTAGAACTGTGGAAACTGACAGGAGCAAAGCAGCGTTCTCATCTTTGTCGTACTGCAGGGCTTCCAAATACCTGACCGATAATTCAAAAAGCTCCTTATACATCATATCCAGACTAAAAACAGGATAGACCTGGTTGTTTTTAAAACCTGATTTATAACATACATGTACCTTACCGTCAATCATAGTGGGAACCCCGTAAACACGACAAGTAATTGGCCTGTGCTTATACATCTGACATTCCTGCTTATCATTTAAGAGAGGGCACCTGACCCTGAGCTTTTCAATAGGTTCTCCTGTCTGAGCCTTTGACTGCAATTCTAAATCAAACTTTTCCGCCATTACATTAATTTCCTGCCGGATCTTGGCGTCCATTTTTTTAAAGTGATAATTTATATAAGCCGCCTCTATTATAAAAACCCCAAATATCGCGTGACAACAATCTGAGCAGTGAATATCGCATTTGATACAATCGCTGTGATTTTTCTCTGTTTCCTGAAAGGAATGTTCCGCTTTCGCCACTAACTGTTCGTACTCATGAAATAAATCTGCTATAATCATAATTATCTCTCCCTATAGGGCTGCAGTTCTTTTAAAAAGTCAGGGTGTACAGAAAAACCCTGCCGCATAGCAATATCCAAATGTTCAATAGCCTTGTCATATTCTTCATTTAAATAATAAGCAGTGGCAAGATTATTTTGCCCTAATGAAAATTCCGGGGCAAATTCTATTAATTTTTTACCTGTCTCAATGGCCTTATCTATTTCATCCTTTTGCAGGTACGCGTTAATCAGGTTGCTCCATGCTTGAACGATTTCGGGGTTAAGTTCAATGGCCTTTTCCAGAGCTTCTATAGCTTCATCAGGACAGGCCATCTCCAAATAAGCAAAACCCATGTTAGCATAACCCCTGGCATACCTGGGTTCTATTTCAACTGCTTTTTTATTGGTTGCTGCCACCATCTCCAGATCTCTCTTTTTCAGGTATATATAACCCAAATTTACATATCCCTCAAACATTCTTCCGCTGTTCGCTATAGCCTCTTCAAACAACTCAATGGCTTGATCATACTGGCCTAACTCCATCATCGTAACTCCCAAATTATAGTGAGCATTAGCGCACTCGGGATTCTCGTTTATTAAACTTATTTGTTCAGCTATGAATTTTTCAGCGCTTTTTGGTATTTTCATATTATCTGCCTTTCAAAGTGGATTTAAGGGAAATATCTCTTTTCAGATAAAGAGAGGCCGTTATCCCAATAAGGATAACAACCTCCTTTAATACTTTACGGTTTATTCGGGATCTTCTGTCATGCCTCTCCCTTTTAAGCCGTACATAGTGCTGCTGCCGGTAGAAAAATAAATCAAGACTTCTTCATTTACAAGTGCACTGGCAGCCTTTTTAATATCCCTGGCTTTTGCATCCGGAAGGACCTTTTGAATGGCCTTTTCCATGTCCTTGAAATAAAACTTAGTTTTCTTGCTGGTTTCAGCAAACTCAAGGATGGCTTTTTTAATTTCGTCCATTCTATAACATCTCCTTTGTACTACTTGGAACTAGTCTATATCGCCTGCTGCTCTAGAAAGTGCCCAAGCTGCATCAGTGTACTTGAACTGAGTGCTGGTGCGCCATGTATCATAAGCAAGACGATAATCATCAATCAGGTGCTCGGTAAATTCTAAGCCAGTCTTCTCAAAGAATTTTTCCCAACCGATACGCTCAGCCCAGTCACCAAGACGCTCATATTTATTAGCATTCCCAGCGTAAGCTTCAATAATCTTCTTAACGTTTTCAACAACTTGCGGGAATCTCGGGAATTCGTTAGGTAACCAGGGAACAACAACTTTAGAGAATTTGGGTTCACTGATTCTGTTTGAGATTTTGCCGCCTGCCAGGATGGTAACACCGTCACCCTCTTTATCAGAGAGAGGCAGGGCCTGACACATGGTGTAGCAGTTACCGCAGAACATGCAGCGTTCGCCTTTAACTTTTACTGTTTTCTTACCATCAGCAGTCTTATCCGGAGAAATAGCACCAACCGGGCAAGCGGTGATAGCCAGAGGAATTTCACAAACCTTGCTGATAACTTCATGGTCAATAATAGGAGGCTTGCGGTGATAACCTAAAAGCGCTATGTCAGAGCAGTGCACGGCACCGCACATATTCAGACAGCAGGCCATGGATACTCTTACTTTAGCAGGCAAAGTCATGCCGGTGAAGTAATCAAACAGTTCGTCAGCAACCGACTTAACCATGGAGGAAGCATCAGTTGCCGGTGTATGGCAGTGAATATAACCCTGTGTATGAACAATGTTGGTAACGCCGGCACCAGTACCGCCAATGGGGAACTTAAAGCTGCCGGAAACAAACTTGCGGCTGTTTAAATCTGCCTTTAACGCTTCAACTTTTTCCAAGCTATCCACTAAAAACTCAATGTTGTTACGTGTTGTAAAACGAACATAACCGTCACAATGCTTATCAGCAACGGCACAGATTTCACGTACATGCTGAACAGTCATAAAACGCGCAGCACCACATCTAACGGTAAAAACTTTGTCACCGGTTTCCGAAACGTGTACTAATACGCCAGGCTCAAGGACTTCGTGATAAGCCCATTTGCCGTAATTTTCTTTAATTACAGGAGGGAAATATTCCCAATAATGCCTCGGACCAAGGTCAGTCAGCCTGTTTTCCTGTACTTTTTCGGGATTATATCTGCCAAGTCTATCTAAGGATAATGACATTAATCTAAACCTCCTATCTCTTATTATCTACAATTATCTCTTATGTCTCGCTCTGTACTCGTTAATGTCTCTGTCCCAACCGCCCGGTACGTCTTCTTCCTTCCAGAAGATATAGGGGTTAGAACGCGGAGCCTTAACCATTTGAGGAGTAGCCGGCAAACCAATAGTTTCAATGAATTTCGGCAGAGTAATACGCTGAATCATTTCACCCAAACGCTCGCGGTTACGGCCTTCTTCCATCCACAGTTCCCATACTTTCTCAATAAATTCTTTAATATTATCATAGGGAGGTTCTGCTTTCATAAAGGGAACGATCAATGTAGACATTTGAGCACCGTCCAAAATAGGTGCTTTTGCTCCGCAGAGAATGGTTACACCAGTATCAGTACCGGGACGCAGCGCTCTCGGCATTACGGCAATACAGTGCATGCAACGTGTACACTCAGCATTGTCAATTTTGAGCTCTCCACCTTCCATCCACATACACTTTGTCGGGCAAAGATCCAAAACTTCCTTCTTAATATCAAACTTGCCCCAGTCTTTACCGGCATGAGCGCCAGCGTTAGGAGCATATTCACCGTTAATATAAGCCTGTACAGCAGCCTGGTCAATACGAATGTCGTCTCTCCATGTGCCGATAAAAGACATATCGGAACGAGCGATGGAAGCTACGCAACCGTTCGGGCAACCGTCAAACTTGAACTTAAATTTATACGGGAAAGCAGGACGGTGTAATTCATCCTGATAATAATTTGTCATTTCATAGCACATTTCCTGTGTATCATATAATGCCCACTCACAACGAGCTTTACCAATGCAGCAGGAAGGTGTACGCAGGTTTGAACCGGAACCTCCGATATCCTGGTCCATTACGTGAGTAACTTCAAAGAAAATAGGCTCTAACTGTTCGGTAGTGGTTCCCAAGAGAATGATGTCACCGGTAGAACCGTGCAGGTTCAACATACCACTGCCACGATAGTCCCAGAGATCACAAAGAGATTTCAGAAAATCAGTATTATAAAATTTACTGGCAGGCTGGTTTAAACGTACAGTGTGGAAATGAGCAATAGAGGGAAATCTTTCCGGCAAATCGGAATATCTACCGATAACACCACCGCCATAACCGAACACGCCTACGATACCGCCGTGCTTCCAGTGAGTTTCCCCTTCATCAAAGGAAACCTGAAGCTGACCCAGCATATCTTCAACACCATTGGGGTCAATCAGCATACGGTCAGCAGGCAATTTGCTTCTGTGCAAAGCGGCTTGCTTGGCATCAGCAACAAAACTGGGCCAAGGACCGTTTTCCAATTCCTCTAAATCAGGAATATCATACTTAATTTTAAAAGCTTTAAGTTCTTCTTCCGTGTAGTTATTAATTTCTGCATCAGTGTAGATTCTCACGTCTTCATACTTTATGACTTTTTTGGGTTCTTGCGGTTCAAAGCTCACTAACAATACCTCCTTTTGTTGAACATAAGTTATTTCTACTTAAACCACTTGTCCTTTCAAAGAACAACTGCATACCTAACGTATACATTCGTTACTTTTTACATTATTCCTTCTTAAAAGAAATACTTTTTTAGAATTTTCACATATAAAATCTTATATACTTCCTTCTTCCCATATAGACTAACTCTGCTTATATTCTAATCAATTAATTATTATTAGTCTATAGACGTTAGGTGGGGGTTATGGTATTTGCCGGTACTCGGCAGCCCGATTAACCAAATTTGCGGCCCACTCTTTGACTGACAGCGCATGGATATGATTATACGTAGCCAGCACGTTTTTATAAATCATCCCGTCATTTTTGCCGTCAATGCCAAACCCCCGTTCTACACGATAAGCAAATTTGGCTGCCTGGTAATTCAGATTTATGACTCTTGAATGGTGAAATTCATGACCCTTGATCTTTGCTCCTGCCGGAAAGAAAGGATTTTCATCAATTACATCGGCAATCATATACCCATGGCCCTGAGGCTTATCAACCATCTGCACGTCACAAGGCAAAACACCCACCATATCATAAGCCAACCCGTGATAAATCAGTCTCTGGCATAAATACATAAGTCCACCGCACTCGGCATATACCGGCATACCTGCCTCAACTGCTGAGTTAATATCAGAACGCAAAGACTCGTTTGACTGAAGTTGAGCGGCAAAAACTTCCGGAAAGCCACCGCCAATGTATAGCGCGTTAATATAAGGAAGCTTTTTATCCCGCAAAGCATCAATTATCACAATCTCGGCCCCTGCATCTTTAATCGCTTCAATGTTCTCAGGATAATAAAAGCTAAATGCTCTGTCTTTGATTATTCCAACAACCGGCTTCAAGCCTTGACTAGTTTCTGTATCATCGCTTATATTGCTTATATAAGGCTCGTCTAATTCAATGGCCTTAGCACCTGCTGCAATTTCCAGCAACTTATCTAAATCCAGATAATTGCCGGCTGCTTCTCCAACTTTTTGTACCGCCAGGTTAAGCTCGTCATCTTCGTTAGCAGGTATTAATCCCAAATGACGATCAGGTATTATAAACTGCTGTCCTTTCGGTATAGCTCCCAGCACCGGTATACCACAGTAATGATCTATTACAGCTCTCAGCATATTTTCGTGCCTGGGACGAGCTATTTTATTCAAGATAACCCCGGCAATCAGCACATTTTCATCAAAATCCTGAAAACCTTTTACCAAAGCTGCAATACTGCGCGTCATTCTTGTAGCGTCAACAACCAATACAACCGGAGAGCAAATGGCCTTTGCTATTTCAGCAGTACTTCCGCTGCCTTCAATATCCACCCCGTCAAACAGACCCATAGCACCTTCAACAACTGCTATGTCTGCATCGAAAGCCCCCCTTGCGAAGGCTCTCTTGACATCTTCCTTTGTCATTAGGAAGCTGTCAAGATTGCGGCAGTTTCTACCGGTAACCTGTGTCATCCAACTGGGATCAATGAAGTCGGGTCCCTTTTTGAAAGGCTGTATTTTAAGTTTTTTACTCGTTGTCAGCGCTGCTAATATTCCCAATGTGACTGTTGTCTTTCCTGAACGGCCCTGGGGGGCACCAATTACCAAGCGCGGAATCCAATAGCTACTCACTTCAAATACCAGCCTCCCGGTCACCAGGTTAATTAGAAACGGCCCGTTACCAATATTGAATAATCAAAAAACATGCCCGACAGCAGCCAGTTAGGTGTATTATATGCAGGGAAAACCTACTTTACACCTACCTCAACGCCCCGGGCCCTAATAACCAATACCTAACAAAGGGCGAAATACCTGCGCAAATAAATCTGCGCAGTATTTCGATAATATTTTAATTATACACAACCAGTTGGTTTCGGCAGGCCGGAAAGTTTGCAGGCACCCTTAGCCGGGCCAGAGGGAAATAACTCATACATATGCTTAAGGGTTACACCTGTTTCTTTACAAAGCTTACGTACCATCGGAGCAACTTGGAATTGCTGATAATAGTCGCGGAGATACTCAATAATTTTCCAGTGTTCTTCAGTGATTTCTGAGATACCTTCGTCTTTAGCAAAAGCTAAAGCTAAATCTTTTGACCAGGCTGCGGGATCCACTAAAAAACCATCTTCATCCAACTCATAGCTAACACCATTAATTTCAATAGCTGCCATTTAAAACACACCTCCAAAATTATATATAGATTGATTCTTTGGTCACGCCTGATAGCAGGACATGAATATAAGCTAACTTTATATTCTACCTGAACAATAAAGTCTCCTGCCTGAAATAAGGATAACCAATATTTAATTTTGATTTATTATATTGCTACTTCCAAACCAAGGCTTTACCGACTAAATCAACCAGACCTTTTACTTCTACACCCAATTCATGCTCCTCAACCATTGGGTAAAGCTGGGCTTTACAAATGGAACAAGGTGCACATAATATTTTTGCTCCGGTTTCTCTAACCTGTTCGGCTTTTTTAGCTGAAAGCTGTATACGGCGCTGGTACATTTCCGGATCATCAAACAGAATAGCTGAACCTCCACCACAACAGAAATTTTTCTGACGGTTCGGGGTCATTTCACGAAAATCAGCTACTGATGCATTCATAAGCACCCTCATATCGTCGCAAAGACCACAGGCCCTTACATAGTTGCAGGGATCATGCAAGGTAACCGGATACGGGTTCTTACTGGGATCGAGTTTAAGCTGATTAGTACGGATTAGCTGCGCAATTTCCTCATGAACGTGTGTGATTGGAATACTTAAGGGACGATCAGCTAAACTGGGTATATACATTTTTGCCGCACGCCAGCCGTGACCACATTCACCCCAGACAATTTTCTTAATTCCCAGTTCAAAAGCGGCATTAAGCAATCGTGTAACGTTACTCCTCTGAGTATAGTACTGGTCAAATAATAGACCAAAGTTACCGGCTTCAGTTACCGTACTGGGAATCGTCCACTTGGCGCCGATATAGTGAAAAAACATACCTGCGCCAACCAGGGTATACGGGTTTAATAAAAAGTCTGCCGAAGAGGGTATATACATAATATCTGCCGGCTGGTCAACCGGAAATTCGAACTCTACCCCGAATTCTTCAGCTGCGTCCTCAGCCAGGAATTCCAGGGTGTCAATAATACCAGGCTTAGGCAAATTAGTATGGTTGCCTACTCTGCCCATAGCATTACCCACACCGGCATGCAGCTTGGGCACTATACCCAGCCAGTGCAGTATCTGCCGGCCAATAAAGGTAACTTCACAGGTATCAATGCCGAACGGGCAAACATAAGCACAACGCCTGCACTGACTGCACTGGTAATAATAGGAGTACCAGGATTCAATAACATCAAGATTAATATCTTCTGCTCCCACCAGCTTGCCAAACCAGCGGCCTTCAAGTGTAAAATAACGCTTGTAGATTTTCCTAATCAGCTCGGCACGATTAGTTGGTATATTATTAGGATCCCTGGTGCCTAAATATGTGTGACAGTTTTCCGCACATTGACCGCACTTAACACAAGACTCCATGGCCATAACAAATGAACGGAATTTTTTGCGAATATCATCCAGGTACTTCAAAGCCAATTCAGGTTTCTTGTCATCAGGTACCGGTGTCACAAATATTTTCTTTAAATCAGCTTCACTAGCCCTTACAGGCTGAACCATTCCTTTATACTCCGGCATTTTTTACACCTCCCGAGACAGAAACACAGGCAGGACAGTTGTCCCTGGCTTCAATACTGGGTGAATATAATACATCAACCGCATTTTCAACAGGAACATTAATACCAGGCAACCCTGGCGGCAACTCTTTATAAACACGGTTTACAATATTACGCTCAACAAACATGCCTAAAACATGCATTAATTTACTAAACGGGAAAATCATTAATAGAACTTGCACTAAGAAAAAGTGAATTGTAAAGAAAATATTATCAGGCAAAGCAACCGGATTAAGATGAACAATACCGCCTACAATGCTGTTAGCAGTTTCATAGTGCACAGCGTAGTCCGGGAATAAGCGCATAAAATTACCGGCAGAAACAATACCGATAAGCAATAAAAGTTGGAGTATATCGCTTGTTACAGTAACCTGCTTAACTGCGGCAACTGCTAAACGTCTGTACAATAAATACAAAAGCGCAAAGAATATTATGATACCAAAGGAAGTACCCAATAATTCGGATGCATGCTCGCTCATTGCTTCCGACATACCGATATAGGTAAACTGTTTGCCGAGGGTATAAAAACCTACTACGTGACCACCAAGAATGTTAAGCAGGGAAATATGCATAATCCATGCACCTGCCCATAAGCCCTTGTCAAATCTGAATAAACTTCTAAACAAAAAGGCTTCAGAACCGATCAACGCCAGCACCTCAGCGTTTGACTTAGGCCAATGAGTCGGACCGATATTATCGGAAAGAGTAATATTGTGAACTATACGGGTACGACCCCAGCGACTCAGACGATACAATATACCTACCGTAAAAACAATAATAGTGATATACGGCATTACCTGGCCTACAAAGAAATTCAAAAGCTTACACCTCCTTTGGGATTTCCCAAAGCCCAGAACACATTAATGTGTCTTATTTCTAATCTCTTTCCCCAAAAATACATAAGCTGATGGCAAATCAGCAGCTTTTTTCAATAATACCGGTTATAGCAATATAAAATATTGCTATAACCGGTTTTATCTTTAAAAAAACCGGGCCAATTTTAAAAAAATTACTTCTCTTCAATAGAAGTAGCGCCTGCCGGGCAAACAGAAACACAAGTTTCACAGCCCATGCAATCATTAGCGTCACCGGACACAAAGGCTTTTCCATTTTCAAAGCCTAAAATGTCAGCCGGGCAAGATTCTGCGCACTCACCGCAACCCTCACACTTATCCTGATCGATTGTTACTACGAACATAAATACATCCTCCCTCCTAATAGTTTTAAATAATAATATTGTGAAATGGCTGACAACAATAACACTAAGCACCCAGCAGCTTGATGCCAGTTGTCACCAAAGCACACTATATCAGGTTAATCAATGATACAATTAACCACATAACAATTGCGTTATGTACCTTATATTCGTTATATAAAAAATTATTCCTCCTGATCAAGACCTCTTTTTTATAAAAATTATCACAAAAATCAATTAAAGTATAGCACGTAACTTTATCTGTGATAAGGCTCATTTTTAATTATTTTAAAAGATCTAAAGATTTGCTCCAAAAGAATAACACGCATCAGCTGATGCGGAAAAGTAAACCTGGAAAAAGAAAGCAGGAAATCAGCCCTGGACAGCAATTCCCCCGACAAACCCAGGGAACCGCCAATAATAAAACTAACATTGCTCTTACCCGTTAGAGCCAGGTTTTTTAACATACCCGCAAATTCCTCTGATTCAAGCATTTTCCCTCTGCAATCCAATGCGATAAGATAACTTGTTTCATCAATCAGAGACTGAAGTCTTTTGCCCTCCCTGTTTTTAACCTGTTCAATTTCTCTGGACATAACCGAGGGTGCAAAACGCTCATCAACCACCTCTTTTACCTCGCATTTTGCATAGGCGCGCAGTCTTTTCAGATACTCGTTTTGACTTTCAGTCCAGTATTTTTCTTTTAGTTTTCCTACGGCTAAAATATTGATATGCAAAACTTAAACAAACCCTCTCAATCGTTTCTCCAGATCTTAGCACCCAGCGAAGATAATTTATCCTCCAAGTCCTGGTATCCCCTGTCAATGTAAAAAGAATTGATGATTTCGGTAACTCCTTCTGCCATTAAACCGGCAATTACCAAAGCAGCACCGGCCCGCAAATCAGAGGCCTTAACAACAGTCCCCTGTAAAGATGCAACACCCTCAATTACAGCCATACGCCCTTCAACCTTGATTTGAGCTCCCATTCTCTTTAATTCATCTGAAATCTGAAATCTATTTTCGAAAATATTCTCTATAATTATACTGGTTCCCGGCACATTTGTCAGCAGCGTCATTACCTGCGACTGCATATCAGTTGGAAAACCAGGGTAAGGCAGCGTCTTGATATCTATGGGATTTAGTTGGCTAACCGCTCTGACTCTTAGATTATCCCCTTCCTCAGTTATCTCAACATTAGCCTCCCGCAACTTGGCTATAAGAGGCTCAATATGCCTGGGAATAACCCCCTCAAGGATCGCATCACCCCTTGTCGCCGCAATAGCTACCATAAAAGTTCCGGCCTCAATGCGATCAGGAATTACAGCATAGCGACCACCGCGATCTAAAGATTTTACTCCTTCTATTTTTATAACATCTGTGCCTGCCCCTCGCACTTTGCCGCCCAGACTGTTTAAAAAATTTGCCAAATCAACTATTTCCGGCTCCTTGGCAACGTTTTCAATAATAGTCTGTCCCTCAGCCAGACAGGCAGCCATCATTATATTCTCAGTAGCTCCAACACTGGGAAAATCAAGATATATTCTGGCACCTGCAAGTTTCTTAGCAGATCCTTTGACACAACCTCTCTCTATATATAAATCCGCACCTAGACCGGCCAACCCTTTAAAATGCAAGTCCATAGGCCGCACTCCGATATTGCACCCTCCGGGAAGAGCCACTTCAGCATAACCAAACTTGGCCAATAGAGGCCCAAGCAATAAATTGGAGGCGCGCAATTTCTTTACATTATTATATATAGGAGATTTTTTAATTTCTTTAGGCGGAACAAAAGATATTACTTCCTTGTCCAACCAATCAATCTCCCCGCCCAAATCACGAATGATATTTACCATTATCCTAACATCACTTATGTCGGGCACATTCTCCAGGATAATACTTTCATTAGCCAACAAAGCTGCTCCAAGTATCGCAAGAGTTGCATTTTTTGCTCCGCTGACTTTTACTTTTCCCTGAAGCCTTTGCCCCCCTACGATAGCAATATTGCTCATTTTGCATCCCCAATCCACTATCATGTTTATATTTAATCGATTATTACTACATAATATTTTCTCACAAAGAAGCCGATCTTGCAATTGCTTCAAAAACTTTTAGCCAAATTGACTGATATTGTTGAAAATCCAATGCGTCAGGTTATCCTCAAAACCGTCCACACCAGTACCTGTGATACTTCGCAAAGCCGCGTCAATGCTTTTACCTTGCGACAAGAGATTCATTATTTTTATAATACCCTCCTGACCGTGATTGTCAGCTAAATATTTTACTGCAGCAAAGGACTGGCGGTAAGCAAGTGATTGATTAGGTAAATAATCAAAGTTTTGTGTTAGATCATTAAAAGAGTATAAATCCTGATTCAGATTCCCTCCGGTTTCAGTAAAACGGAAGCCCGTCAATTTGTACTCCTCATACTGAGCTAAACCTTCAGTAAACCAACGCGGGTAATTTCCTCTGGTAATATAATCAACAACTAAATGCGTATACTCATGGGCCATAGGACCGGAATTAACAAAAATATCTTCTATCTTATCGGGGTTGTCTGAGTCAATCCACGTCTTAGGGGACAATACACAAATAATACCTGACCAATACACACCCATTGCACTTTCGCTGGCAGGCCAGCCAAAAAAACCATTCAATTTCTCTTTGCTCGAATAAACTATAACAGGGATTTTTTTTGAAGGACTGTAATTATAGTCCTCGCTAACTGGAGTATAAAATTTTTCTGCCGTATTTAAAACCAATCTGGCCTCAGCCACCTCAACATCCGAAGGATATTTAACCACAAAATGGGGACCCTCCAATGCAGTCATGTTTCTGACATTAAAAAGAGTGCTCATTTTAATTGCCTCTCTGTACAAACTGTACCCGTATCCTCTCGCGTTTTCCGGCAAGCAAGCAAATACTGCTATTAACACCACAGATAAGACAGCAAACAATTTGAACACCTTTTCCCTTAAATTAAAATGAGATTCACTTCGTAATAGTTTACGATTTATATTTGCCATTAATATCACCTTAATCAGTTGTTGAAAAAATATTTTTTATAACTTGTTTTTCCTTGAAAAAAACTTCTCTTTATTCTAACCAATTATATTATAAAAGCAGGTCTGTCTGATTCCTAGAGGTAAATAATGTACATAGCTGTAAATTGCAAAAAAAAACAAATATGCCGGGTCTTTAACCGGAATATTTGTTTTTTTATCAGTTTTCTTTCTGCAACGCCTATTGTTGTTTTTGTTCAAGCTTGCTTTGCCAATCTTTAATCGTCTCTTTATAAACCTGAACATCTGGACCTGTCTTGGCCAATCTAACACATTCTTCTAATTGAGCTATACCGGCCCGGTAGTTCTTTTTACCGTCAGCCAATATAAACCCATAAAAATAGTGAACATCCTGGTTATCAGGCTCTAGAGCCAATAGCTGCTTAGCATATTTCTCCGCCTCATCATACCCGCCGGCATAATAATATTTCTTCATTAAAAAAGTAGCTGCCTCTATATTTTTTGGATCTATCGCAACAATTTTCTCATAAGTTCTTAAGGCCTGCTCAGGCATATTGTTTTGTTCATAAGCAAGCGCCAGTTTGCCCAAAACATCAACATCTTGCGGACTGCTTTTAGCGGATTTCTCCAGTTCATTCAGTTCCTGCTCGGGATTATACGATTGCTGCTGATTTTTATTGTCAGGAGTTTTTGTGCCTCCGTCGCCTGCAGACCACATTACGGAAGAACCAATCAAACCTACAGACAGTGCTATTGTCAAAAACCAAAAAACTATTTTTTGTTGCCTCTTTCTTTTTGCTCGTAAAGACATGCCTTTATAGGCCATATTTTCAACTCCCCATACTTATAATCCATGCAAGCTATAACATTATACCACTCAACCAATCTAAGACAATAGTCTGTTCCCAGGAATTAATGTAAGATTATGCAACAATAATGGTCATATTATAACATATTGACTTATACCCGTAAAGTTTTCGAAAAAGACTATTGACTATTATCCAAGCCTTTCTTGATATTATAGTAGAGCGCACACTCAATTCTTTTGCGAGCCAGTTTACAGGCCAAATCATAGGGTTTATATATTGTACCGTTAAAAGCTTCGGCATTTGCATGACAACCACCGCTGCAATAAAATTTAGCCCAACAATCCATACATTCCGGCTTATTGTACACATGTGCCCGGCGGAAATCAATAGCAATTTCTTTTTTACTTATGCCATCAAAAACATTGCCTAACAGAAAGTTTTTTCTTCCTACAAACTGATGACAGGGATAAATATCACCATTAGGTGCCACAGCCAGGTATTCATAACCGGCGCTGCATCCGGTTAGACGTTTTGCCAGACAAGGACCGCCGTCAAGATCAATATTAAAATGAAAGAAACTGATATTATTTCCTTTACGGGCATATTCAAGCAGGCCTTGTGCCAGTATTTCATACTCCCGTTCTATAACAGGCAAATCTTCTTCCTGCAAAGCATAATCCTTCCCTGACTCAGCCACAACAGGTTCAATTGAAAGAGAGTTAAACCCCAGACCCGCAAGATGAAAAATATCCTTGCTGAAATCCAGATTATGATGCGTATAAGTACCCCGTATATAATAGTCTTCCTGATGGCGGGAGTTAACAAAGCGCTGAAAGTTTGGCAGCACATATTTGTATGAGCCTTCCCCATTTGGCATGGGTCGCATATAGTTATGCAAATCAGGACGGCCATCCAGACTCAATACAGTACTGATATCATGACAATTCAGAAAATCCTCTACTTCCTTGTTTAACAGAAGCCCGTTTGTAGTAACAGTAAATTTAATAATCTTTCCATTGGCAGAGGCTAACCCCTCGCCATAGTAAACTAAATCCTGCAATACTTTAAAATTCATCAACGGTTCGCCACCAAAAAAATCAACCTCAATATTCCTCCGGCTGCCGGAACTTTTTATTAAAAATTCCATCGCCTTCTTACCAACATTAAGCGGCATCAAATCGGAACTGCCACCAAATTTTCCCTGCCCAGCAAAACAATAACGGCACCTCATATTGCAGTCATGTGCTAAATGAAGGCATAAAGCCTTTACAACTCCTTCTCCGGGTAAATAGTCATTATTCTGCAGAGGATCTTCACTAAAAAGCAACCCCTCTTTCCGCAACTCATTAATCTCATCACATACACCTGTAATCTCCTGTTCCGAGTATATATCACGATGTTTATTCAAAATATCTTCTATGCTCAAAGATAAATAATCTTCCAAAACCAACATAGTTAAGTCATCAACAACATGAAGCGCTCCGCTGTTGACATCCAAAACAATATTAATTTGATCTATCGTGAACTTATGTATCAAGTCTTAGCCCCCTAAAAAATTATTGCATTGTTCAAAAAAAAACCTCATCCCTTGCGGGATCAGGCTGTTAATTTTGCTTCTCCTTTTTACACACCTGGTTGCCAACCGTACAAGATGTTTTGCAAGCTGACTGACAAGAAGTCTGGCATTCACCGCAACCCCTGCCGCTTATGGTGCTATGTAAGGTCTTCTTATTAATTGTAACAATATGTCTGGTCATTTAATCTACCTCCCTTCCACTTCATTATAATGCAAGTTAAATAATCCCTGCAAGCAAATTATTTTTTAATTTTCACTAGCCGGTTTTTTATATTTCCCTTTGCAAGGATACCCAGAATTATAGCAGAAGTAATTTTAACTGTTGATATTGCTTGTTTTATTTCTTTCACCAACCTTTCGGAAAGAATATGAGTTTTTCTTAAAACATCCTGTGTGCCTTCAACCAGTCCCCGGGAAAAGGAAAAATGCTTTTCCATATAGACACCCATTGAAAAAACCAGTATCACACCCATTACTATTATTATATTTTTCTTCTTCATCTGTATCCCTCCAATATATGGAATGTATTTACAATTATATCATAAACACCCATAAATTTATCTACAAAAAAATATTTATTTAAATCTTTATATATTGCTGACCAACAAAGCAGATAAATTTAAAATCACTAAAAACTATATCGTTATAGGATATAAGAACATAATTGACTGTAGAACATCATACAGACAAAAGACAGTAAACATAAATACATGGCATAGAATAATTTCTATGCCATGTATTTATGTTTACTGTCCATTATTTATTGATGAGATTAACTTATCTATAGTACCTATTAAATCAAGATACTGAGGTTTACTGATCTGAGCATCTACACCTACCGCATAGCCTTTATGCAGCAGATCCTCAGTAATCAGTGAAGAGAAAATTACCACCGGCAGCTTCCTCAATAGAGGATGTTCCTTGATACGTTTTGTAAGGTGATGTCCATCCATCTTAGGCATTTCTATATCCGTAATTACTAATTGAATTTCTTCAAACAACTGCTCGCCTTTATCCTGCACCAAACTGACCAGGTAATCCCACGCTACGCTGCCGTTGTTATAGTAACTCAAATTGGTATAACCGGCTTCCGTTAAAACTTGCTTAAGAAAACTTCTCAGTGTAGCCGAGTCATCAACAACCATGATGTTTTTATCCGAACGCTCCCTGTCACTTAAAACCTTCAGGCTGTCACTGAGCACTGCCGATTGGGGACTGATTTCGGCCACAATCTTCTCGTAATCCAGCAACAAGATAATTCTATCCCCCATTTTAACTATTCCGATAGTTGTATTGCAATCCACCTGGTAAATGTCTGAAGGCTGTTCAATCTGTTCCCATGAAATTCGGTGAATACGGGATACACCGTGCACACGAAAAGCTACTTTAAGCTGATTAAACTCCGCAACAATCAACTTGTCGCTCTCAGGCCTGGGAGAAGGATCATAATTCAAAGCTCTGGCTAGATCTACCACCTTCATTATAGAATCCCTGAGTTTAATAATTCCTTCGATGCAGGGGTGTGCATTAGGTATTTTGAACACCGGCATTAATTCAACAATCTCACGCACCTTAATAACATTAATGCCGAACTGAGCATTGCCAATAGAAAACTCCACAATTTCCAACTCATTAGTACCGCTTTCCAAAAGAATGCCTTTACCTTTTTCCAATACGGCTGCCTCCTTTATCAATTATCCTCCGAAATATAATTACCTCCGGACCTTTTGCTGAGATACAACTGCTATCAACTCTTCTTAACAAGTAATTCACGCATTAGCTACTCTTTACCATAGTAAATCCTATAGAAACGGCAACTGACATATTAACATTTTCAGTTTTAAAGTTTGACTAAAAATTTTCCACAATAACTGGTATAATTCCTGCCGTAATCTTAAATTTTGTTAGCTAATTGGCATACTTAGTCTTCTAATCATTGGATTTATTGGCTCTATACAGAATTATTAAATGCAATTATACTCATCGTCCCGTATCCTATTTGTGATATACTTTATTGTAATGAAATTATAGATTCTGGATTGGAGGTATTTTTTATGAAAGTAGTTGCCTTTAATGGAAGAAACCTTGGGAAGAATATGGCCTGTCTGCTTAAAAAAATAAACAGCTAAAATTTAAAGGGGAATTGCCGCATTAAAACGGTTATCCCCTTTAAATAATGTCAGCATTTCAAATTGCTATTTATGCTCTTTTACCAGTATCATTCTTTCTCCGCCAGCACAACCCTCTCCCTGCCGGCGTAATCGAAAACAATTTCACTACAGCACCAAACCATACCCATACCGGTCATCTCCTGCACCAGAACATCTGCTTGCCCCGGACCGATTTCCAACATCAGCAAACCGCCACTTTTCAGAAGATCCCCGGCTCCGGGCAGGAGTCGGCGATAAATATCCAGGCCGTCCAGACCGCCGTTCAACGCAATTTGCGGCTCATATGACCTGACATCGACAGGCAAACCGGAAATATCACCACTTGGCACATAGGGCAGGTTAGCCGCAATCAAATCCGCCTTGCCTTCCAAAGCCAAATTGCTCAGAGGATATAACAAATCGCCGTGGAAAAAATGAATCCTACCCGCAACTCCGTGTATAGCTGCATTATGCTGTGCTAAAACCAACGCATCCCTGGAGCAGTCCACGGCATAAACCCGCAAACGACTGTTCATTCGCGCCATGCTTACAGCGATAGCACCACTGCCGGTGCCTATATCCAACACGAGCAACTCTTCCCCCGGCTTACCCTCCAAAAATTTCAACGCCCGTTCCACCAATATTTCTGTCTCCGGCCTTGGTACGAGTACAGCAGGATTTACTATAAAATCCATACCCATAAACTCCTTATGGCCCGTCAGATAAGCAACCGGCTCCCCTTTCACCCTACGCTCAATTAAACAGCGATAAGCCTTAGCTTCCTCTAAGGTAAGAACATAATCAAATCTCATATAAAGACCGGCCCGCTCAATACCCAGCAAATGCATCAATAACACTTCTGCATCAAGAGAAGCATTTTCCAAACCGGCATCTGCAAAAAAGACCCTGGCTTTAACCAGAGCCTCACGAACATTCATAGCAACTCACATCCCTGACATTTACTCTGTACTACGCAAACGATCCGCTTGATCAGTAGTAATCAAAGCTTCGATAATCTCGTCCATTTCTCCCATTAACACAGCAGGCATACGATGAGTGGTCAGCCCGATCCTGTGATCCGTAATCCTGTTCTGAGGGAAGTTATAGGTACGAATTCTCTCACTGCGATCACCGGAACCAACCATTGATTTTCTGGTGCTGGCTAATTCACTCCGCTGCTCAGACTCAGCCAAATCTTTTAGCCTGGCACGCAAAACCCGCATAGCTTTATCTTTATTCTTATGCTGTGACTTCTCATCCTGACAGGAAACTACCAAACCCGAAGGTAAATGCGTGATTCTAACAGCTGATTGGGTAGTGTTTACAGACTGACCGCCCGGTCCGGTAGAACAGAAAACATCTATTCTTAAATCATTAGGGTTAATATCAATCTCTACCTCTTCGGCCTCAGGAAGAACAGCCACAGTGGCAGCAGAAGTATGAATGCGTCCGCCTGACTCAGTAGAGGGGACCCGCTGCACCCTGTGCACACCGCTTTCAAACTTTAACCTGCTATATGCTCCTTTGCCCTCAATCATGCAAACAACCTCTTTAAAACCGCCAATATCCGTGTAATTCGCATCTAATACTTCAGTGCGCCAACCCTGTTTTTCCGCATAGCGAGTGTACATTCGGAAAAGATCCCCGGCAAAAAGCGCGGCCTCTTCACCACCGGTACCGGCTCGAACTTCCAGGATAACGTTTTTATCATCGTTAGGATCCTTAGGCAACAGCAAAAGTTTTAGTTTCTGCACCAGTTCTTCTTTTTTTTCAGAAAGCTCTTCCAGCTCCAGTTCGACCATTTCTCTAAAATCTTCGTCTAATTTATCTTTTAACAGTTCTCTGGCATCTGATACTTCTTGATCCAACTGTCTATACTCGCGGTATACATTTACAATATCCTGCATATCGGCATGTGCTTTAACATATTGCTGCCAGCGGGAATGGTCGGCCATAACTTCCGGATCACCCATCAAATCTCCTAATTCCTCATAACGTTCCTCAATTTTCTGCAGTCTCTCAAACACTCGCCTCACCATCCTTTAAAACTGCCTTAAGCGCAGATATAGCTACTTCAACCTGACCGTTATCCGGTTCCCGGGTAGTCAGTTTCTGCAGCCATTTTCCCGGGGCAATCATGATACGGCACCAGAGAGTACGATAATACTTTCCAGACAACTTCAACAACTCATAAGAAACTCCTGCAACTACCGGCATCAAGATAACCCTGGATAAAATCCGCCACCATAGTATCTTATAACCGGATAAAGAGAAAACTACGATACTTACCACCATTACAATCAGCAAAAAGCTGGTTCCACAACGGGGATGAAAGGTAGAATATTTTTGCACATTCTCCACAGTAAGCTCTTCCCCCGCCTCAAAAGCATTAATTACTTTATGCTCCGCACCATGGTATTGGAAGACTCTTTGAATATCTTTCATAAAGGAAATAGCAATTACATAAATTAAAAAAACCCCTACTCTGACTACACCCTCAACCAAGTTTTGACCTATACTTCCTTTAACTTTGGCTGCAAAAAAATGTGTTGCGGCAGTAGGCAATACAATGAACAACAATACTCCGAGGAGCAATGCTGTAGCAACTGTGAAAAATATTTCCCTGGTACTTAGCTCCTCTTCCTCTCCCACAGCCTGACTGGCAGAATATGTTAAGGCCTCAATACCAATAATTAAAGAGTCAATTAAAACTACCAATCCCCGCAGAAACGGCCATTTCAAAAAAGGGAAGCGTCGGGCAGGATCGCGCACAGGCTTTTGATCTACAACTATAGTCTCATCAGGACAGCGCACAGCAACAGCCCTGGTCGCCGGTCCTCTCATCATAACTCCCTCTATGACGGCCTGACCGCCATAGGTATAAGCAGGTTTCACCAAAAGCACCTCCCCGTAAACATCCGTTAGATTTAACCTTTGGGCCCAAAATCATCTTAGAAAATCTATTTCCCAGACAAGAGAGTCCCCTTAAGCGACCTTCGAGCGGCCACAGGCACTCGTGCTCGTCGGAAATTATGCAGTACCAACATTGATTGTGTAATATAGATCTGCACTTCATTATACCATGACTTATCCACAGATCCGTCATAAGCATAATTTCCTGGAGTAATACAAATAAATAGCAGAGCCTTCGCTCTGCTACCTGCCCTAACTTATGCCGTATTTTTTCCGGAAACGCTCGGCACGCCCGCCGGTTTCAATAGTTCTCTGTGTACCGGTATAGAAAGGGTGGCAATTTGAGCAAATTTCAACCCGCAGGTCTTCTTTGCGAACGGAACCGGTATTAAACTCATTTCCGCAAACACACTTCACCTTAATTGTTCTGTACTCAGGATGGATACCGCTTTTCAACACAATCACCTCTTTCACTGGCTGATAAATTCACATCTTACTAAAATTAATTATTTCACATATATCTTAAAAGCCCACGAACTTTTAAAAATGATATTTTACATACTTGATCATTATAGCACATGCTGCTAACACAATGCAAGAGAGTTATCTGCCACTTACCGGGTGACTAAAGCTGCCTATAATCAGGTGACGGCAATCACGCTTCAACCTGTCAATAAACTGACCTATGCCCAGCACTTCCGACGCCGCTCCGCCTATAACGGGAATAAGCATATCCGGGTCAATATTAAGATTTCTTAACTGTACCATATCTATATTATATTCATTAATTAAATTTATTAAGGCATTCATTTCCTCTTCCCTGTCCGTAATACCGGGAAAAACCAAAAGATTTAGTGATATGTATACGCCATAGGATTTAGCTAACAGCAAAGACCTTTTAACATCATCCAGATCATAATCTACCGGACAATGGTAGGCCCGGTAGGAAGCTGTTCTGGCACTAAAAAGACTGACCCTGATGCTATCCAGACCGGCATCGCAGAGTTTGTCCAACCCCCTGGTAAAACCGCCATTTGTATTTATGTTTAAAGTACCTCGATTTGTAATCCGTCTAATCTCTTTTATGGCCTGACTCCAGACGGCATATGCCATTAACGGTTCGCCTTCACAACCCTGACCGCCGCTAACTATTGCTTCAGAAGCACGGCTCAAGTGTGCCGCAGCAAGTTCAACCAGTTCTGAAACAGAAGGAGTAAAATTGATCCTGGACTGTGGTGAGGGACAACACTCCGAAGGCTGCAATGAGATACAGCCCAAACAGCGGGCATTACAGGCAGGTGATGCAGGTAAACCGGCCTCCCAGCGCTCGTAAAAAAGATTTTGTGCTGTTAGGCAGTGATAATTCATTGAACAAACAGCTAATTGCTCAATAATCCGGTTACCGGGAAATTCATATCTCTTCTTTTCAATTCTATTAGACAAAAAATCATCGTTATAATTTAAAGGATTCCATTTTTCACCCGGATCAGTAAGTATAGCGGCAACGCAAATTTGTCCCAAAGAGTCTACACCAACTGCCGTATAACCGTATAGCGGCAACACAGGAGCATTATGGGAGGAATTTTCGTAACCGGGCAGCAGCAACCTTGTATAACCGGCCGGCAGTACGGCGGCAACAGCGCAAACAGGTGAACCGTCCTCCATACACTCCAGTATTTCCGGTTCGCCGTCTGAATTTAAACCTACCGGAGACCGGCCCGGCAGAAGCATTAAATCCGCGCCGGGAGGCAGAATCAGCATTTCATCCTCGCTTATTTCCCAATATTCCTCGCCAGATCTGCCAAGAGCCAGCAAATCCTGATCCACATATAAGCGACCCAGCTGATCGGCATAAAGCAGCTTGTACATATAAAATTTCACCGCACTATTTATTGAACTTAAAACAGTAGTATTTTAACACAGTTATGAATTAATGCCAAGCTATAAGCTATTTTAATTTATTATCAAATATAACCGCGAGTCAGATAAAGTAAAGGATCATAATGTACTCCCCGGTTTATCACTTCAAAATGCAAGTGAGGACCTGTGGAACGGCCGGTATTTCCTATTTCAGCTATGCACTGCCCAACTTCAACATCTTCGCCATCAGACACCAATATTTTCGAGCAGTGGGCATAAAGGGTTTGCACATCCCTGCCGTGATCCAAAATAACCGCCAAACCGTAAGTACCCCTTGGTCCGGCAAAAACAACCCTGCCGCTTCTGGCAGCCTTGATGCTCTCTCCTTCATTAGCCGCTATATCCACCCCCTGGTGTGGACGCCCATCACGCATACCAAACACGGAGCTTATATCTCCCCGAACCGGCCAATTAAAGGCCATTAAAGGCATATTACGAGAAACCTGCTGTAATGATGAGGATTGCTCGTTTCTCGCTTCATTGGGCAATACAACCAGTACCTGGCCTTCGTATAAATGATTGATATCGGAAATCTTATTTTTCTCAATTAACTTGCTCAATGCCGAGTTATAATCGGCCGCTATAGAAATTAGTGTTTCCCCTTTTTTTACTGTGTGCAAAACCGGTTTTTCCGCAGAAATTCGTAATTTCTGCCCTTCTAAAATTAAATCCTTATCACGAGGCAAACCGTTTATGGACATCAATTCTTCTACCGTTAGACCATACATGGCGGACAACTTCCACAAGCTATCACCGCTTTTTACCACATATATTTCATTTTTTATACCCTTGCTTTTTATATCAACAACATTATTAATTCCGGCAGGAATAATTAGTTCATCATAACGAGCCAATGCGGGATAACCCATAGCAAAAATTGATGTTACTAATAACATGGAAACAGCATACTTTATTTTTCTACCCGAAATCTCCATACTAACTCCTTCTCTCTTAAACATTATTATATATATACCCATTTCATGATAATATATACCAAATAATCTCAAAGACCCTTCCTAGAAAGGAAGGGTCTCCAAAAAGACATCCAAAGATTTAATAGCTTAAGATAGAAATCTATGACGTAGAAACGCTTATAATATCTTTCTGGTATTATTGGTGGGGATTTCGGGGTTATTTAATCGGCCGGGGGTGGCTTTCCTGGACTGCTTGAAGTTTTGCAACAACTCCGCATTGTTCTGGGTGCCTCTTATTTTTTCCATCATCATTTCCATCGCGTCCCAGGGATTCAACCCGTGAATATTCTTGCGGAAGAACCACGTTAACTCTAGTTCATCTTTTGTCAACAAAAGTTCTTCTTTTCTGGTTCCGGAACGTTGAACATCTATGGCAGGGAAAATTCTCTTCTCAGCCAATCGGCGATCTAATACCAGCTCCATATTGCCGGTTCCTTTAAACTCTTCAAAGATAACATCGTCCATTCTACTTCCTGTTTCCACCAATGCAGTAGCCAGAATAGTCAGGCTGCCACCCTCCTCCAGCTTTCTTGCTGCACCAAAAAACCTTTTAGGTTTATGCAAAGCTGCCGGATCAACACCCCCTGAAAGGGTTCTGCCGCTAGGAGGCACAATCAAGTTATGAGCACGGGCCAGGCGAGTAATACTGTCCATCAAAATTACCACATCTTTTTTATGCTCAACCAAGCGTTTAGCCCGCTCTAAAACCATATCAGCCACTTTTACATGATTTTCCGGAGGCTCATCAAAAGTAGAGCTGACGACTTCCGCATTAACAGATCTTTCTATATCCGTAACTTCCTCCGGTCGTTCATCAATAAGCAAGATTATGAGAACGATCTCGGGATGGTTGGTGGTTATGCTATTAGCTATACTTTTCAGCAGAATAGTTTTACCTGCTTTAGGAGGAGCTACAATCAGGCCGCGTTGACCTTTACCCAAGGGAGCTATTAGATCAATTATTCGTGTAGATTTTCGTTCCGAAGAAGTTTCCAGAGTAATTCGTTCTTGGGGATATAGGGGGGTTAAACCGTCAAAATGAATTCTTTCAGCAGCAACCTGGGGATCAATCCCGTTAACCTGTTCTACCCTCAATAACGCAAAATACCTTTCATTATCTTTAGGCTTTCTTACCTGGCCGCCTACGCGGTCACCCGTTCGCAGATCAAAACGCCTGATCTGAGAGGCGGATACATAGATATCATCATAACTTGGATGATATTTAAACGGTCTTAAAAAACCATAACCGTCAGGTAAAATTTCCAACACGCCGGAAGCAAACAACAATCCGGTTTTTTCCGTCTTAATTTTAATAATTTCAAATATTAATTCTTTCTTGCGAAGCTTTGAGTAACCGACTATTTCCAATTCCTTGGCTATTTTATACAGCTCAACCATTGTTTTAGCTTCTAAATCAGACTGGTTCAACGGCATCCCTCCTTTTTATTATAACCAGCAAAAATCAGGGACGGGCTGTCAAACCCGCCCCCGAATTGAAAATTATTTTACGGGAACTTTCTCCCAATCTTTTAGAAATCTTTCAATACCTGAATCAGTTAAAGGATGTTTTATCATTTGGTATAAAACCTTATAGGGGATAGTTGCAATATCAGCTCCAGACTTGGCCGCATCAATAACATGCATGGGATGCCGGACGCTGGCAGCTATAACTTCCGCAATCAAACCGTACTGATTAAAAATCGCCATAATTTCCTCTATCAGCTGCATGCCGTTATAACCTATGTCATCCAAACGGCCAACAAAAGGGCTTACATACGATGCACCGGCCAATGCTGCCAGCAGTGCCTGATTAGCCGAAAAAATAAGTGTTACATTTGTTTTAATTCCCTGGGATGATAACTCTTTGACGGCTTTTAAACCTTCTGCTGTCATGGGTATCTTTACTACTATATTAGGATGAATAGAGGATAACTGCCTGGCTTCCTCAATCATAGGCGCGGCTTCCAGGCTTACAGCCTCGGCACTGATTGGCCCGTCTACAATGGAGGCAATCTCGCGCACAACCTGGACAAAATCCCGCCCCTCCAAGGCAATTAAAGACGGATTAGTAGTTACACCGGAAATAACACCCAGTGAATAAGCATCTCTTATTTCCTCCACATTTGCCGTATCCAAAAAAAGTTTTATTTCCAACACCACCTTTTTTATGCCTTACCGGAACTGCCAAACAATCTAATTTTTTCGCGAATTATTTCTATAGCTGCTTCCCTCGCGGGACCCAAAATTTGACGCGGGTCAATTTCATCCGGCTTGGCCGCCGCAACCTCACGAACTTTATAAACAAAAGCTTCCCTTATGTTTGTATCAATGTTTATTTTACCGACTCCCAAACTTACAGCTTCCCGGATAGCATCATCAGGAACACCCGAAGAACCGTGCAAAACAATAGGTATCTTGACCAGTTCCTTAATCTTTTTCAGCCTGTCGAAATCAAGCTTGGGTTCTCCCTTATATACACCATGCGCCGTACCGATAGCTACAGCCAGGGCATCTACAGAAGTTTCCCGGACAAAACGTTCTGCTTCCAGAGGGTCTGTAAACATCGCTTCTTTTTCATCCACAGTAATATCATCTTCTGTGCCGCCTATTTTACCCAACTCAGCCTCTACAGACACACCTACAGCATGAGCCACATCCAACACTTTTTTAGTAAGTGCTATATTTTGCTCCAACGGCAGTTTTGATCCGTCAATCATAACAGAACTAAAGCCCGCCCTGATACACTTCATCACTTGCTCAAAGCTGGTGCCGTGATCGATATGCAGCGCCACAGGAACACTCACGGAATCGGCAGCCAGCTTTGCCATAGCGGCAATATACTCTAAACCCGCATACTTAATTGCTCCCTGGCTGGCCTGCATTATTACAGGAGATTTTTCCGCTTCGGCCGCCGCTGCAATTGCTTGAACTATCTCCATATTGTTACAGTTAAAAGCGCCTACTGCGTAGCCTTCCGCATCAGCCTTTTTTAAAAGCACATCTATTGGAACCAATCCCATACAGTTACACACTCCCCATAGAATCAAGTATTTATAATTATTCCCTATCTATTAGACAATATGAATTATTTACGCCTGCGCCGGTTTTTTTTGTTTTTTACACTGTCCAAGGAATCAAGAAATTTGAAGCCATTCCTTGGCAGCTCAATTTTGTCTATCTGTCGAATAAATTTTAAATCGTCTTCATTTTCCGCATAAATAATATTAATACTGTCACAGCCCTTGCAGTGCAATTCCAATCGTTCCGGGAATATATCCAACTCTATATCATTATTGCCGCACTGACAATATAAGAAACCTCGATCAGCTATATCATGCAAACAATTAATTACTTCATACATTATTTCAGAATTAATAAAGTAGTCATCTTTTGTAATCTCATTCAATAATGTAGCTATCTCATCATCCTTTTCAGATAATACACCTTCTACCTCCAATATAGTTCCCCAGTAACCCAATTCAAGGCCCGTATCATGACAGAATAAGCAAATCACTTTATTCCCATGCCACAAGTTCTTACGAGAAATTCTGTGCAGATGCATATCTTCGCATACAACACAAGAAACACTTATGTGCCAAAACTTAGAATCCCTTTTAGGCTCAACAACTAACTTCACCGCTCCGCAAGAACAGATTACCTGAACAGCTTCATAATCAGAAAACCAAAAACGGGATAAGTTGTGATATTCCAATTTTCCACATACCGGGCAGCGCATGGCCAGCACCCTGTCAGTGGCTATCAACATTGTTTTACCCTCCTAAAATATAGACCAGCAAAAAACCTGTTCAAGAAATGATTTCGCTATTCACGCGGAGAAATCCTTTAACATAAAATAAAACTTTAAAATTCATACAATATCACGCGAACGATCAATTTCTGCCCCATCAGGAATTAAGGATTTGATTAACGCACGTATATCTTCTAAATCAAACGGTTTATTAATGTAGTGGTTCACACCTAATTTTTGAGCTTGCATGACTATCTCCAGCTCACCGTATGCAGTCATCAAAATAACCGCTGTGGCATCCTTGTAAACCTTGTTTAATTCGATCAGGGTTTCCAACCCGTTCATACCGGGCATTTTCATATCCAGCAAAATAAGACGGGGCCTTAATAATACAGCTTTATCTATGGCCTCTCGACCTCCGGCAACAGCCTCAACACGATAACCGTCTTCACTGAGTACTTCGTAAAGCAATCTACGAATTCCCGGTTGATCATCAACAATCAAAAGATCGCAATCTCCCAACGGAACATAACCCCCTAGCACCAAAACTTTGCTGAAAGAATATACCTTTAACTATTTGTTCGCGCAAAAGAAGGAAATTCCTCCAGAACACAAATAAATATTTCAAGAAAGTCGCCTAAGGCGACTTTCGAGCAGCCATAGGCACTCGTACTCGTCGAAAATTATGCAGCACCAACCATCTTTATGCAATATTAATTTGCTTACATTAAATAATGACTCATCCCCAAATTTATCACAAGCATAATTTTCCAGAGTACAAAAGAAGCCCCGGCTGTAATGACCGGAGCTTTAGTTTTTATATTTTGTTTTTCCCTCTCTCCAGTGCAGCGCCAATAAAATCCCTGAATAACGGGTGAGGGCGGTTCGGTCTTGACTTGAATTCCGGGTGAAACTGTGTAGCTACAAACCAGGGGTGTTCAGGCAGCTCAACTATTTCCACTAATTGACCATTCGGCAAAGTACCGCTCATAATCAATCCTTTTTCGGCCAAGCCCGCACGAAAAGTATTATTCAACTCATAGCGATGGCGATGTCTTTCATATATGATTTCCTGTTTATAAGAAAGGTAAGCCTTAGTATTAGGCAAAAGCTTACAAGGATAGCGGCCTAATCTCATTGTACCGCCCATATCCTCTATATTTTTTTGTGTGGGCAGCAAATCAATAACCGGATAGGGAGTCTGAGGGTTAAATTCAGTGCTATTGGCTAAACGCCAGCCCATCATGTTCCTCGCGTATTCAACCACGGCAAGCTGCATACCCAAACAAATACCCAACATAGGTATCAGGTTTTCTCTGGCATACTTAATAGCAAAAATCTTGCCTTCTATACCCCTGTCACCAAAACCACCAGGCACAAGTATGCCATCAGCGTCCCTCAGGTATTCTTCAGCCGGTACTCTCTCCAAATCCTCTGCATTTATCCATTTAATGTTTACTGCCGAACCATGATACAAACCAGCGTGTCGCAACGCCTCAGCCACACTTAGATAAGCATCCGGCAAAGAAACATATTTACCTACTAAAGCAATATTAGTCTCCTGGCGCAGGTGGCTCATACGCAAAACCATGTCCTGCCACTCAGTCAAATCGGGTGGGCTGCATTCAAGCCTCAATCGCTCCACCGCAATGTCTGCCAGACCCTCACGCTCCAGCATTAAAGGAACCTCATAAATTGACCTGGCATCCACCGCCTGAATAACGGCTTCTTTATCTATATCACAAAAAAGAGCCAGTTTTTCTTCCATATCTTTAGATATAGGCTCCTCAGTGCGACAAACAATGACATCCGGCTGAATCCCTATGCCACGAAGTTCTTTCACACTGTGCTGGGTTGGCTTAGTTTTCAGTTCATTGGCTACCTTTAAATAGGGAACCAGAGTTACATGAATGTACATAACATTTCCTCTGCCCAGGTCGCCTTTAAGCTGCCTGATAGCCTCCATAAAGGGCAGTGATTCAATATCCCCTACTGTGCCCCCTATTTCAGTAATAACAACATCAGGATTTTTTTCTTCAGCTACTCGCAAAACTCTTTCTTTAATTTCATTAGTGATATGAGGAATAACCTGCACAGTACCGCCCAGGTAATCTCCCCTTCTCTCTTTGGTTATAACCGACCAATATATACCGCCAGTAGTTACATTACTGCTTCTGCTTAAATTTATATCAATAAAACGCTCGTAATGACCAAGGTCTAAATCTGTCTCCGCACCATCATCGGTAACGAAAACTTCACCATGCTGGTAAGGACTCATAGTACCAGGATCAATGTTTATATAAGGATCGAGCTTTTGAATGGTAACATTTAAGCCCCGGTTTTTTAAAAGCCGGCCCAGTGAAGCGGCAGTAATTCCTTTCCCTAAAGAAGAGACAACCCCACCGGTGACAAAGATAAACTTGGCCATCATAAGCCTCCTGCAAAGCAAAACTTTTTAACACTCATACATTTTATATGTCACAGCTTGCCTATGTCAAGCATTATTTGCCCCAACCCATAACCCGTACAGCCAGGATATAACCTAAAAACATACCTACAACGCCCATTACACCGGACAATGTGGGGGGAGCGGGAACCGGCAGCTTTACCCGTGCAAACAGTATGCCGACAACAAAACCGCTGGCTGTCGACATCAATATCTCTTTTAAATTCAAACTGCTACCCTCCCTACATTTTTTCCGGGGCGGCTATGCCCAGGAGAGACAAAGCATTTTTAATCACAGTCTTCACACTCATTACCAGTACTAACCTTGCTTCAGACAAAGCGGCATCATCCACAATCACACGGTGGCTGTTATAAAAACTGTGCAGCAAACCGGCCAACTCATGCACGTAGCGAGCCAGGCGGTGCGGGGCCAAACTTTCCGCGGCGGAAGCTATTTCCTCAGGGAAATCCGCCATCTTACGAATTAAATCCAATTCAATCTCTTCTTTAAGCAAGGCTAGATCCACCGCACCGGCCTGCGGCAGCCTGCCTCCCTGCTCGTCTAATTGCCTGAGGATGCTGCAGATACGGGCGTGGGCATATTGAATATAGTATACCGGGTTTTCATTAGACTGTGATTTAGCCAGTTCCAAATCAAAATCCAGGTGACTGTCGGCACTGCGCATAACAAAGAAATAACGGGCCACATCACGGCCAACTTCTTCTATTAACTCATCAAGCGTGACAAATTGACCGGTGCGTTTGGACATACGCACAATTTCAGTCCCTCTGAACAGCCTGACCAGCTGCATTAGTATAATATCTAAAGACTCCGGATCATAACCAATAGCCTCAACCGCACCTTTTACTCTGCTGACATGCCCGTGATGATCAGCACCCCAAATGTTTATCACACGGTCAAAACCCCTATCGAACTTATTCTTATGATAAGCGATATCCGCCGCAAAATAAGTAGGCACCCCGTTTGAACGGACAACCACCTCATCTTTTTCCACACCAAATTCCGTGGCCTTAAACCACAAGGCCCCTTCCTTTTCATAGATATGGCCCTTTTCTTTTAATATCGCTACAGCTTCATTAACAGCGCCTGATTCATGCAAGTCCTTCTCGGAAAACCAGACATCGTATCTGACCCCGAAATCAAACAGAGTGTTCCTGATCTCTCTTAACTTTTCTTCCAGAGCATAGTTTATCATTACCATACGACGTACTTTTCCCGGCGCACTTAAAAACTTGTTTCCGTATTTGTCAACAAAACCCTGCATAGTTTGGATAATATCCAACCCGTGATAACCGTCTTCCGGAACAGGACAATCCTGGCCTAATAACTGCAAATAGCGGGCTTCCAGAGTCAGCCCGAAATTCTCAATCTGATTGCCTGCATCGTTAACATAAAACTCTCTGGTCACCTGGTAACCGGCAAAATCCAAGAGACTGGCCAGACAATCACCCAAGGCCGCTCCCCTGGCATTACCCATATGAAGAAGACCGGTTGGATTGGCACTAACAAATTCCACCTGCACTTTTTTACCTGAGCCAAGCATTACCCGGCCATAATCATTGCCCTCGGTTTCTATAATACGCAGGGTTTCATAAACCCAGGCCGGGTTTAAATAAAAATTTATAAAACCAGGACCCGCTACTTCCACACGATCCAGTAAAATGAAACTGCCGTCTTGTTTGTCCGATTTTATCTCTTCATTTAAATGTTCAACAAATATTTCAGCAATCCGGCGTGGTGCCATACGGGCCGGCTTTGCCAGCATCATAGCCAGGTTGGAGGCAAAATCGCCGTGCCCTTTTTCCCTTGGAACTTCCACTACAAATTCAGGAAGCTTGTCTGCATGAAAAATACCGTTATTATTAATATCCTTGAAAGCACACTCCAAAATTCTCTTTAAATTAACCCGTACCTCATTTACCATTCCGCCCATCTAACCGTTAGACCTCCTTGACAGTAATACATAATTCATTATAGCCTATTCTCTGCCTGTCTAATGCTAATTCATACTCCAGATTAATACTTCCCCCAACGTCTGTCAAGTCAACCTCCACTTTCCTTGGGAAAACACTGGTGAATAACTGGCCAAAGGGTGTAACATAACTCCCCTCATCCGGTACTCCTTCCTCAAAAACATGCTTCATTTCAGAAGTACCCATTCGGTTAACAGTCACTTTATCCGCTTCCGCCTTAACCGAGGTCACAGTCCCTTCCATGCCTGATAATTCTGTTTCGTTATAAACGATATAGTAACTGCTGTTCTTTAAATAGTAACTGCCCATAGTTACCAGTTCAATAGTATCTTGCTCCCCAAAATCATTGGTCTGAGTCCCACGCACAGTCACCAACACCTCTTTACGCATTTTATCCGCCCTCTCCAGTCAATTATGCTGTAGTACAGATTTTATCATATTTTTTAAAATTAAAATAATTATTGCAACAAATTTTCTATCTATTGAAACAATTAAAACATTTAATATAATTATTTACTTTAATGTACAGATGTTATCATTTTGTCGGATAACCTGCTTAACTAGCGATAACCGCTATTAAACCCTTATATAGCAAATGATCCATATTTCCAACAGCAATTTATTTTAGTATAATCCAATTAAAAGAAAAATGACATGTTACGATATGATTCAGAAAATAAGTGTGGTGGATTACAATGTCAAGATTCAAATTCCCTCTAATTTACATGATTGTTTTTTTATTACTCATCGCGGGGATCATGCTAACCGATTTATTAAATTATCACAGTCAACAAAATAATATTATGATTAACTCGTATTACCCGATCATTATTCTCTTAATAGTTACTTTTATCAGCCTAATAATTTACCTGGTCTTTCCAGAGCAAATTTATAAGTTTTACCCACTGTCAATGAAGAATGTATTGTTAAAATATGCTAATGATATATTGTTTTTGTTTGACTGTGATTTTAATTTTATCGAAATCAATGATAAAGCCATCAAAACATATGGCTATTCCCACAAAGAATTTCTTAAGATGAAATTTCATGATTTAATTGATCATAATAAATGTCCTCAATTTAATGAAATATGCAAAAAGATAGATTCTTATCACGGTTATATTTATGAAACAGTTCATCAACGAAAAGATGGCTCCACATTTCCTGTAGAAATTAGTTCCCGCCCGATTATTGCCGGTAGGAAAAAATACTATCATTCCATTATTCGCGATATAACTGTGCGCAAACAGGTAGAAGATCAATTACGTCAGGCTAATTTGGATTTAAATACTAAAATTAAAGAACTCCTCCATTCGGAAGAGAAATTTAATAAAGCCTTCCACGCCAGCCCGGTCATTATGTCCATTTCTACCTTAAAGGACGGTCGCTACATGGAAATTAATGATTCTTTCGTTAGATTGCATGGTTACAGCCGGGAAGAAATTATCGGCCGCACCGCGCTTGAAATTGGTGCCTGGAATGACCCCTGCGATCGTGATATAGTAGCGCAGCTGTTAAATGAACAAGGTTATGTAAAAAACTTGGAGGTTAATTACTTTACTAAAGCACGTGAACTGCATACTGGCTTGCTCTCCATAGAGCTTATCAATTTTGGCGGTGAACAATGCCTGATTGCCATCATGCATGATATAACTGATCTCAAACGGACAGAAAAACAGCTGCAACAAAGTAAACAGGAATTAACGACGCTCTTAGAAAATATTCCGGATATAATTTCCCGCTTCGATCGCAACCTGAGATACCTTTATGTAAATCCGGCCGTAACGCAGGCAACCGGACTTCATCAAAACTGCTTTATCGGAAAAACCAATCGTGATCTGGATATGCCGGAAGAACAGGTACATATATGGAACAGAGCATTGGAAAAGGTATTTATGACCGGCAAAAACCACATTATAGAATTTTACTACCAGTTAGCCGATAAACAAAAACATTTTGAATCACGCCTGATACCTGAAAATTCACCGCAGGGCGAAGTGGAATCAGTACTGGTAATTTGCCGGAATATCACCATGCGCAAGGAAATGGAACACAGGTTGACCACATACCAGGAGCAACTGGAAAATATGGTTTATAAGCGCACCTTGGCACTAAAAAAGAGCAATGAGCAGCTTAAGCAGGAAATAATTGAACGTTTGCAAGCTGAGACGGCCCTCCAGCAAAGCGAAAGAAAATACAGGGCACTGTTTAACAATACAAATGATGCCATATTATTACATGGGATTTCAGGCAATAACTCTTTCGAAAGCATTATAGAAGTTAATGACGCTGTCTGCCGCCGCCTGGGCTATACCCGTGAAGAACTGACGCAATTGTCACTGGCTGATATTTATGCTCCGGAAAGCCGTCGATTACTGCCAAATATTCTAAATATTATTTTAAACCGGAAACACTTGACCTTTGAAGTAATACACATTACTAAAACCGGTCAAAAAATACCGGTTGAAGCGGCATCTCATTTATTTACCTTAAACGGCAAAAAAGTAATCCTGTCTGTAATCCGAGATATTACAGAGCGCAAGCGTGCGGAAGCTGAATTACAAGAAGCCCGTCAGCAGGCGGAAAGGCTGCAAACCATGGCTTCCCTTGCCACTATGACAGCAGGCATTGCCCATGAAATCAACCAACCACTGAACTCCCTAAAAATTATGGTGGACGGGTTGCTGTTTTGGCATGATCGAAACGGAACTCTTGACGAGAATGAACTAATTGATGGACTGAAAAACATCTCTGCTCAAGCAGATCGCATCAGCTTGATTATTAGACGTATGAAGGCTCTGGTTCGACATGAATCACCCCCAAATCTCTACCCCTGCAATCTCAACAGCGCTGTAGAAAAAGCTATAGTTACAATGCATGCTCAATTGCTGGCATCCAATATTAAATTGCGAAATATATTACAAAACCCATTGCCGCCGCTTTCCGGAGAAAATTTTGGACTGGAAGAGGTGATTGTCATCCTGCTGGTTAACGCCATACAGGCACTTAATAACAGTAGACAAATAGATAAAGAAATACTCATTACCACACGTTCTGAAAGATATATTATTCTGGAAATAAGTGATAATGGCAGCGGAGTGCCAACAGATTTACAAGAGAAAATTTTCGAACCTTTTTTTACTACCAAGGAAGTGGGACAGGGTATGGGTTTGGGACTTTCTATTGCCCATACCATAATAACATCTTTCCATGGGCAGATTTCACTCAGGACAAATGAAAAAGGAGGAACTACCTTTCAACTGGATTTTCCTGTTTACAATAATGATTTAATAGAGGAGGTTGGGCTATGAACATACTGTTGGTGGAGGATGATCTGGACAGTCGCCTTTATTTAGGTCAATTTCTCCGGAAACTTGGTCACCGGATTGTTGAAAGTGAAGACGGCGAAGACGCTTTAAGTAAATTCCCAACCGGACAGTTTAATTTAGTAATATCCGATATAAGGATGCCCAAAATAAGCGGGCTGGAACTGCTGCAAACTATAGTCCACCTGCCAGCCGGCCGGGATACAGATATAATACTCTTTACCGGTCATGTCGATGTGAGTCTGGCAATAGAAGCTCTACGGGCAGGAGCATATGATTATTTACTGAAGCCAATAAATGTCAACGAATTGACAGCAGTGATTCAGCGGGTATCTGAGCGCCAATCCCTGCTCCGGGAAAACAAAATTGCAAACAATAAGTTTAAGAAAGAAAAAGCTGCTTCCCAGGCCACGCAAAGGGAGTTGGAATTACTGAAAACTTCCTATGTCAGAGAAATTAAACGGGAAGAGGTATTTATTTTCTCGAAAAAAATGAAACAAATTTATACGCAGGCAGAAAATTTTCAACTTGATACATCCCTGCCCATTTTAATTCAGGGTGAAACCGGTACAGGAAAAGAGATTTTAGCAAAATATATACATTATTACCATTCTAAAAATGAGAGGCCTTTTATTGATATTAATTGTGCCGCCATGACTTCCGGCATTTTTGAAAGCGATTTATTCGGTTATGAGGCCGGTGCTTTCACAGGTGGACTGCCTAAAGGACAAAAAGGCAAGCTGGACATTGCCCAAGGCGGAACAGTTTTTTTTGATGAAATAGGGGAACTGTCAGTAGACTTACAAGCTAAATTACTGCGTTTTATTGAGGAAAGAGAATTTTACCGGGTTGGCGGACTTAAAAAAATAAAATCCAATGTCAGAATTATTTGCGCTACTAATGTGGACATCCCAAAACAGATACAGCAGGGGCTATTCAGATCAGATTTATATTACCGCCTTAATATCGGCCACTTCATAATTCCCCCCTTGCGGGAGCGACCAGAGGAAATTCTGCCTATGGCCAATATTTTTTTGAATAGGCTTGCTCGCCGCCGGGGCAAAAGATTTAAAAATATTAGTAAAAAAGCCGCTAAGTTATTAATAACCTACCATTGGCCCGGCAACGTCAGGGAATTAAAAAACGCCATAGAGTGGATCACTTTCACACATGATGATTCGGAAGTGCGTACTGAACACCTGGATAGAATTATTAGATCCGCCTCAAAACCTGCTGAAACCAATAATAACCACAGCTTATCCGGAGAAATAGCGGAATTTAAGCTGCCACGAGACTTTTTTGATATTGAAACATTCTATAATGAAGTAGTGCGACAGGCTCTGGAAATGCACAAGGGAAACAAAGCCAAAACCGCTTCCTACCTGAGAATGTCCAGACACAGCTTGTATAGCTGCCTAAAGCGTATGGAAGTAGACAAGTAAAGCTAAAAAATGTTCACTTTTGCTCACTTAGTAGGATTTGGGACAGTTCTTATTATGAAGTACTATTATACTGCTCCATAAAAAAACCTTTCAAACCTCATTCATACAAGAAGTTAAGAAACTTGCCAGTGTCTGGCAAGTTTCTTGCATCTTATGACTGCAACTTATTATAAATTAAAACCATTATTTGCTTTTCGCCACAACAATTTATGAAAATAACAACAAATTCAACAATCATCTATTTTAGGATCAATTTCACACATCGGCAAAAACATATTCAGAAGCCTTAAAGCAAATTTATCTCATCCCTATGATTAAATTTAACCTTATATAAATGAATGGCAAAACATTATATGGAGGGGGATACTGCTTTGAAACTACGGTGCTTGCTAAATTTTATCCAATTGCAAAAACACAACATGCTGAATCATTTACAGATAATTTCTAGTTTATTACAGCTAAATAAACTGGACTGGTTACGGGAATATATTGATGAGGCTTGTCTGGATATAGTTCATTTCAATGAAGCCACCAGTGTCAAGCTTCCCGAAGTTACTGCAACATTACTATGCGCCTATAGCGAAGCATTTAATCGTAAAATCAGACTGCATATGCTGGTCGATACAGATTTAGCGGAATGTACAGTGCCCGGCCATATATTAGGAGAGGCACTGGAGTACTGTCTTATATACGCTTTGGAATCTATGAACCCTGAGGCAGGGGAGCAGCCGGATCTTTTTTTTAAAACCACTGAGAACGAAAACAAATACTTATGCAATTTAGTTTTTGCCGCACCAAAACGATATCATCCATTGCCATATGAGGTAGGTCTGGTACAGGCTGAAATTTTACTGGGGAGGTTTGGCGGCAGGGTGTTTCTGGCATATTGCAACAACAAGCTTGAGATTTTTCTTTCTTTACCTAAACGCCAATCCAAAACATGATTAATTGCTTATATGAAATATAAAGTTAAAATGCTTATACCTGAGTACAATTATTAAAAGGGTTGGTGAGAATGATGATCCTTAGTTTCAAAATACCTTTTAAACATATTGCTATTTTCCTTTTATTTATTCAGGGTATTATATTGATCGGTTATCTATACTTCAATAATCAGCAATTTAATATAAAAACAGCTATTATTTTCTTATCAGTTGCTTCTTCTTGGCCCATAATTTACCATTACTTATATGAGAAGGATTATAAATCATATTTATTATCAATACAAAACAGATATTTAACAAAATATGCAAATGATATAGTTTTTTTACTTGACAGTAATTTTAACTTTATAGAGATCAATGATAAAGCAATAAAAACGTATGGTTATTCTCATGAGGAATTTTTTAAAATGAAATTTTATAACCTGTGCGACCAAGAAAAATATTCGGAAGACGATGAAGTTTATACAAAAATTGATTCACATGATGGCTATATTTATGAAACTATACACAAGAAAAAAGATGGAAGCACTTTCCCTGTAGAAATAAGTTCGCGTACGATTATTGCCGGAGGGAAAAAACACTATCATTCAATTATCCGCAATATAACCGAACGTAAAAAAACAGAAGCAATTCTGAGAAGATATCAACTGCTATCAGAAAATACCCGGGACATTATTCTATTCGTTCGCAGTGACGGGCAAATTATTGACGCAAACTTAGCAGCTCTGCAGGCTTACGGCTATAATAGTGAAGATATTCTCACGCTAAATATTCAGAATATTAGAGAGAAGGCAACCCGAACGTTAATAAATTACCAATTGCGGGAGGCCGTAGATAAAGGAATCGTGTTTGAAACAATACACCAGCGTAAAGACGGCAGCACTTTCCCGGTGGAAGTCAGTTCAAAAGGCGCATTGCTTGAGGGAGAACAGATAGTAGTAAGTATCATCCGCGATATAAGCGAGCGCAAAAAGTTTGAACTGCAAATTAAACACCTGGCCACACATGATTACCTGACAAACATACCAAACAGGTACTACCTGGAGGAATCATTAAAGCGCTACGTGGCCAAAGCAAAACGCGGAACAACCAGCGCATTACTGCTATTGGATCTGGACAACTTTAAACTGGTAAACGACACCAAAGGACATGTGGCAGGCGATGAGTTATTAATCATATTTACAAAAATACTAAAAGCCAATTTACGTGAAGAGGATCTGTTGACCAGGCTGGGAGGAGATGAATTCGCTGTACTTCTGGAAGGAATAAGTATAAATGAAGCAACGGAAATCGCAGAAAAATTGCGGGCTGTAATTGACAACCAAACAATTGCCTTGAGTCTGATTAATGTAAGGTTTAACCTTACTGTAAGTATCGGTTTATCAATGGTGGACGGAAGCATGGATCCGATCCAAATATTATCACAGGCTGACAGAGCTTTGTATATTGCTAAGGAAAGTGGGCGCAACCGGGTAATCACCATTAAGGGTGTTGAAGATACAGAGGAAAAACTAACCATGACTAACCAGTTAATAAGTTTAATAAAAAAAGCATTAAGAGATAACCTGTTTGAAATTGTCTTCCAACCAATAGTAAAAGTTGCCCATAGGGATATCATTCACTTTGAAGCACTGCTCAGGCTGAAGGATGACCACGGCCATTTGATTTCTCCGGGACATTTTATTCCGGTGGCTGAACGTTTCGGCATGATGGCCCAGATTGACTTGTGGGTACTTCAGTCAGTTATTGATACTCTGCGCATGCATGAAGGAATAAGCATATTTATTAACATCTCGGGCACCAGTTTAAGCAACGAGCGCCTGCTGAATCAATTTGAAAGCATCGTTCTGAACAGCAGCGTGGAACCTTCGCGACTGGGTTTTGAAATTACAGAAACCGCCGCAGCCAGAGATATGATTAAGGCTGAACAATGGATCCGCAAATTAAAAAGACTGGGTTGTAAATTCGCCATAGACGACTTTGGCATAGGTTTTTCATCTTTTTCTTATCTGCGCCTGCTGCCAGTGGATTACTTAAAGATAGACGGATCCTTTATATACAATATTGATCAAGAAACGACAAACCTTGCATTGGTTAAAGCTATGAATACTGTTGCACACACTTTAGATAAGAAAACCATAGCTGAGTTTGTTGAAAACGAAAATATTTTACAAATTCTAAATGAGCTTGACGTTGACTATGCGCAGGGATATTTTATCGGCATACCTGCGCAAATTGAACAGTATGTGATGAATAAAAATAATGAAAAACAAGAGCATCTGGATTAAATAACTATTATTTACCGGCATCTTTAGAAAATCAGAAATCTACCTGCACATATAAAGGAAGAGACAAATACGAAAAACCCGTACCAAATAGTAGGCACGGGTTTCTTCTTTGGATTTAATTATGTTCCTCCATGATGGCAACAAAAACCAACCTAAATAGAACCCTTCTCTTATACATGTCAACAGTTTTATTATCCCTCATATCCGGCCTCAAAAGCGGCCAGATTTATCTCCAGCAGTTTCTCCGGCACTTTGGCTTTTAGTGCCTTAACCCAGATTTCCTTATCCAGCGGCAGCCTTTTTGCCAGAACACCCAGCAGCACAACATTGGCAGCTTTAGCATTTCCGCAGTCAACTGCTTTTTGCAAAGCATCAACCACTACAACATTTTCAAGCCGGCTTCTGATATACTCCAAAATATTCTCCGGATATTCAGCTGCACCAATCAATACAGGCATGGGAGCAATAGCCTGGTCATTTATAATAATAGTCCCGCCCGGCTTTAAATAAGAGAGATAGCGCAAACCTTCCAGCCGTTCAAAAGCCAGAATAGCATCGGCACTGGCCAACTCCAGAGTAGGAGAATAAACTTTCTCTCCCATTCTGACCTGAGTTACCACGCTGCCGCCACGCTGGGCCATACCGTGAATTTCCGACATTTTCACATCATAACCTGCTTCCAGTCCCACTTGAGACAATACTTTACTGGCCAAAATAGTACCCTGACCGCCTACACCAACCAATAACAAATCCAACGGTTTACTCATTTCTCTCACCTCCCTGACGCAAAGCCCCGTGTTTACATATTTGAACACAGAGACCGCAGCCTACACAGGTAATTATATCGATAACAGCTTTCTTTTCCAATTTATTAAAGGACATAGCCGGGCAACCCAAACGCTGGCACTGCTTACACCCTTTACAAACATCAGGATCAACCACGTAAGGAGCAGCCTTTTCTTTTACCAACAACTCGCAGGGTCGCTGGGCAATAATTACCGAAGGCTCATCGGCAGCAATTTCTTGCTGGACAACGTTTTTAAATTCTTCCAAACTCAAAGGATCGACCTTGGTTACCCTGTTAATACCCAAAGCACGCGCTAATTTCTCAATATCAATAACCGGCGCCGGCTGCCCCATTAAATTTATCCCCGTGCTGGGATTCTCCTGGTGACCGGTCATGGCAGTAGTACGATTATCAAGAATAATAACCGTGCTGTTGCCCTGATTATATACCACATCCACTAAGCCGGTAATGCCTGAGTGAAAAAAGGTTGAGTCACCAATAACAGCCACGGTTTTTCCTTTCATCTCGGGCACAGCCTTTTCCATTCCCAGTGCCATGCTGATACTGGCACCCATACAAACTGTGGTGTCCATAGCCTGCAAGGGCGGCAAAGCACCTAAAGTATAGCAGCCGATATCTCCGGTAACCACCAGCTTCAAACGGTTTAACGTATAGAAAACCCCTCTGTGCGGGCAACCCGGACACTGCACCGGAGGACGCACCGGAGTTGCAGGCGCGGTTTGTTCAGGCACTGCAGCAATCTTCTCCGAAGCATCAATAATTTTTTCATCAACAAATTTTTGTCTGATTAAATCAGCACTGAACTCACCAATAGAAGGGAATACCTGTTTACCTAAAACTTCTATGCCCCATATCTTTAATTGTTCCTCTATAAAAGGCTCCAGTTCTTCCACAACATAGAGTTTTTCCACTTGACCGGCAAAATCTTTGATCATTTGTTCCGGTAAAGGAAAAGTCATTCCCAGCTTTAACACCGAAACATCTGGCAGCACTTCACGCACATACTGGTAGCTGATTCCACTGGTAATAACACCAATTTTTTGGTCACCGGGAATTGTAAAGTTAACCGGAGTTTTTTCACTATACTCAGCTAAGTCTTTCATCCTGTTCTCAATAAAGTACCTGCGCATACGTCCATGCCCCGGCACCATAACATATTTCTGGGCATTCTTCTGATAGGGTTTATCAATAACTTCACGGCGCTCCCCAATTTCCGTCATACTTTGAGAGTGAGCTACTCTGGTAGTCGTTCTCAACAGTACCGGGGTGTCATACTTTTCACTGATTTCCAAAGCCAGCCCTACCATATCTTTGGCTTCCTGGCTGTCAGACGGCTCCAGCATAGGTATTTTGGCAAATTTGGCAAAAATACGATTGTCCTGTTCATTTTGTGAGCTGTGCATACCGGGATCATCAGCAGAAAGCAGCACCAAACCACCGTTCACACCTGTATAGGCAAAAGTTAACAGGGGATCAGCAGCAACATTAACACCCACATGTTTCATAGTAACCAGAACCCTAACCCCGGCTAAAGAAGCACCTATACCAACTTCCAAAGCTACTTTCTCATTCGGTGACCACTGGGCATAAATACCCTCATATTTAGCGAAATTCTCTAAAATCTCTGTGCTAGGTGTACCGGGATAGCCGACACCCAGCTTCACTCCGGCCTCATAAGCACCACGTGCTATAGCCGCATTACCGGATAGCAGGTCTTTCATGTATACACCTGGTTTCTAAAACCTACTAAAAACTACAAGTAGTTTTTTCACCCGTCCGACAAACGGGTGGCAGTGTCACAGGATTCAACTGCTAGGCCATAGGCTCTCGCCTATGTTCCGGGTGGTCTCCTCTAAAAGAGTTCCCCGCCACTGCTTAAAGCGAGCGTACTAACCGGAGAAGGTGTTACCTCCGCCTGGGTTTCTGACTTGCGGCAACAGCCTTTCGCTGCGTGTACTGTGCCGCCCGCAAAATTTATAGCAAAGGGATTAACCTATACCTAACACATTTTTCCGGTGAATCTGCCATGAAACCAGGCTATTCACCTTCTTCCTTTTCGTGATTTTTTTAATCTTGGCCAGCACAGACTTTTTAACTGCTGACCATTGTTTCCAATTTGCCATTTGTTTAAATTCAGGTTTCTTTTTAATCAGTTTATCAAGCAATATCTTGGGTATCTTCTCATGATCAAAGCCCAAGCCACGCCGGGCTATGACATAGCCTGCCGCTTCGTGAACAGCTATGCCGTACATGTGCTGGTATTTTAGGATGCCTATGACTGAAGTAAAAGCCGGTTTTACCTTTAATATCGGCACTCCCTCACGGGCAGCACTCCGGTCAACTGCTTTTAGAAACTTCGACCAGACAAAACTGTGACTCATTCGGTTAAACTTGGCCGTTACGGACTTGTCATTTTTAAACTTCAAGTCCTCTACCGCCAGGGCATAACCTTTTTCTTTAGCCTGGAGGATCACTTTCTTAGCCATTTCGCAGGTCTGGTTATTTCTCCGGTTTGTTCTGGCATAAGTCCATTCACCTTGACCAAGCCATTCACTGCCCCGGTATTGCCCCAGACAGTCTACCTGGGTTACGCCTAATCCGTCCGGGTTGGTGTCTACACCAAACGCGCCCTTATGATTATATGGCATCGGAACTTCTTCTTCAATACTCACATGGACGTAATATTTACCGTCTCTGCGGAGGATTTCTACCTGATAGGCACTGCCTGTTTTAAGATAATCCAAAACCATTTGCCGGTAGTTGATACCGTTAATTTTGTTGGTCTTTTTCGATGGCTTTTGAGCTAAATAGATCGGCACCGTTATGCGGTTATACCGAACGGATTTCCCTTTCCGTACCGGGTCGGCGGCTATATCAAGATAGATTTGGTCTTGGCCTTCGTATATGCGGGTATTTAGGTTGCCGCCTTTGGTTTTATCTCCCCGTGACAGATAACGGTTACTTCTGACTTCCTGCCACTCTTCTCTGGTAATATTGCCTTTGCAGCGTTCTTGAAAGAGCTTCTTTCCTCCGAATACAACAGGCGGAAAAGTATTGTTATCCAGGTGATTTTGCCAGAAGGCCAGTTTACGCTGTTCCTTTTCTAACCGTTTTTGCAGTTTGGCAATCTTAGCCGGTGATTTAGCCTTGGCGATACGCTTTTCTGTAAATTCAACCTTTGCTTTGGCGTTTTCATAGTGCATCTGCACTAATTCATATTGGCTTTTGATTGTGGTCTGGGCATCATATACTGCATCGTTAGCCTGCCGGGAGTTAAGTCTGAACTTTCCTTGTACAGTTATACGAATGTCCTGTACTTTCCATCCGTCCAGCAGTCTTTTAAATGCCCAACGAACTGCGGCACAGTAACGATCCATGAGGTTATCAATGTATTCTTTCTGTTTAGGTGTCGGTTCCGGGATTATCCCCATCGCCGTTGTCTTCACTGGCAGTCACCTCGCCTTCAATGACCTTTGACAGCTTTTTTGCTGCTCTGCCGCCAGTAAGCCTTCCTATTTGTCGATCAAGATTCCCGGCATCAGCCTGTTTTTGCGTAGATACCCTGGCGTAGAGAAATACGGTATTTTGAATTCGGCTATATTTTTTGCCCTCAAAGGATTCTACTTGGGACATTTTATAGCGGCGATGGCCAGTAGGAGTTCTTTCTGGAACTAATATCTTTTTCTTTTCCCAAACACGTAAAGTATTAATACTAACCCCTAAATATTTAGCTGCTTTGCCAATACTTATATGGTTTTCCATCCTAATCACCCGCCAAAATTATATCCTATTATAGCAGGTTTTTTGATATTAATTTAGTTTTCTAGTAACAGTTATATCCTCCATTGTCTAGTATTTTATGTTTATATAATTAAATCATTGCTTAACTAACACTCAGACACTTTATTTAGGCCTGTTGTCAATAATCCTCTTGGCCTTGCCAACACTGCGCTCAATAGAAAGCGGTTCCATAAGACGTACTCTGGGACTGATGGAGAGCACATTATGCAGACGGCGGCGTATCTTTTGCTCCAACTCCTCAAGGTCTTTAAAGTTACCTGTAAACCTTTCCTGAGCTATCTCAACCTGCACTTCCAGGTAATCCAAATAACCTTTTTTGCCAACTACTATCTGGTAATGAGGTGCAACGCCTTCGATATTCATAATCACGCTCTCTATCTGCGATGGGAAAACATTTACACCGGAAATAATCAACATATCGTCGGTTCTGCCGCCAATTTTACGCAGGCGGGCCGAACTCCTGCCACACTCACAGGGAGCCGTGTTGATTACGGAAATATCCCTGGTACGGTATCTAATCAGAGGTATTCCCTCCTTGGTTAAGGTAGTAATAACCACCTCACCCTCCTGCCCGTAATCCAAACCTTCACCGGTATCGGGATCAATGATTTCCAGCAGGAAATGATCCTCCGCGATATGCAATCCATTGGCAAAGGAACACTCACCGGAAACTCCGGGCCCCATAACTTCACTCAAGCCATAGTTATCAGTAGCCTTTATACCCCAGGCCCGTTCTATCTGAGCGCGCATACTTTCACTCCAAACCTCTGAACCAAACATTCCAACGCGCAGCTTCATTTCGGAAGGGTCTATTCCCAATGCGGCAACTGATTCAGCCAGGTGCAGCACATAAGAAGGCGTACCGATCAAAGCAGTGGTACCGAAGTCCTGCATCAACATAACCTGTTTTTCTGTATTGCCGGTAGAGGCCGGCACAATAGTCGCGCCCACTCTCTCCAGTCCATAATGCAAACCAAAAGCACCTGTAAAAAGACCGTAGCCAAAAGTTATCTGAGCCACATCATCACTCGTAACACCAGCCATAGTTACCAACCTGGCTACCAACTCTGTCCAGGTTTCAATATCTTTTTTTGTGTAACCAACCACAATAGGTTTTCCCGTTGTGCCGGAAGACGCATGCAGCCTTATAATTTTCTGCAGAGGTACGGCAAAAAGGCCATAAGGGTAATTATCCCGCAAATCATTTTTTACAGTAAACGGCAACTTTTCTATATCTTTTAATTTCTGAATATCAGCCGGTTTTACACCGGCAGCAGTGAAACTCTCCCGGTAAAAAGGGATCCGGTCAAATACCCTTCTCACTGTTTCCTGCAGTCTTTGCAGCTGCAAAGACTGCATTGCTTCCCGGTCCATGCATTCCACATCTGGATCCCAAATCATAATAATTACACTTCCTCACTCTTCATTAGCCTTTTATTAGAAATTTATGTTTAACAAATATCCGCAAATAAGCTATTAACTTAATCAAATATAAATCAGAAAAAGAGCTGCCCTCATGCCAGCATCCTCTCGTTTGCATATAGAGTATCATAAAAATAGCCGCTCAAAGGCGACTATTTTTATAGTACTGTCTTCCTTTTTTATTCTATTTATCTGCAGCAGATTCCTTCTATCAACAAAAATTTTATTTATAATGGCATATTAAAGCAATTATTAATTAACTGGAATATCTCTTTACAAAACGATTCATTCGCCTAAAAGCTTCCGTCAATTTCTCCACGGAATAAGCATAGGAAATCCTTACATGGCCTTCACCTGCTTCACCAAAAGCAGTACCGTCAACAACTGCCACTTTCTCCTCCATCAGCAAGCGCTCAGAAAATTCGGCGGCATTCATTCTCGTTTTAGTGATATCGGGGAAGGCATAAAACGCGCCGCCCGGCTCAAAACATGGCAAACCTATTTCCTCCATGGCATCCACCACAAGTTTTCTCCGCTTATTATACTCTGCAGTCATTCTCCTCATATCAGGCTTACCGCTCCTGAGCGCTTCCAAAGCACAAACTTGAGCCTGTGTCGGGGCACACAACATAGAATACTGGTGAATTTTGGTCATGGCACCGATGAAGTCCGGATTGCCGCAAGCATAACCGGCCCGCCAGCCGGTCATAGCATAAGACTTGGAAAAGCCGCTCAGCAAGATAGTGCGCTCCTTCATGCCCGGCAGGCTGGATACACAGGTATGAGGTTCAATATAGGTCAGGTGTTCGTATATCTCATCTGAAATAACAATCAGGTTATGCGCTTTAACAACTTCGCAAATATCCAACAATTCCTGTCTGGTCATCACAGCTCCGGTTGGGTTATTCGGATAAGCCAGCAACAGTATTTTTGTACGCGGCGTAATAGCCTTCTCAACTTGCTCAGCGGTTACTCTGAATAATTTATCCATATTGGTCTTTAAGGGCACTGTCTTGGCATAGGCTAAAGCAGCGCAAGGTATATAGGAAACATATGTCGGTTCCGGAATAAGCACTTCATCCCCCGGTGAAATCAAGGCCCGCATAGCCAAATCCAAGGCCTCACTGACACCTACCGTAATAAGGATTTCCGACACGGGATCATACTTTACACCATAGGAACCGTTAATTTCTTCAGCAATAGCTTCTCTGAGCTCGAGCATACCTTGATTTGAGGTGTACCCGGTCTGACCGTTGTCAAGTGATCTGACGCAAGCATCAATAATATTTCGTGGAGTAACAAAGTCAGGTTCACCCACCCCCAGAGACACAACATCTTTCATTTCCGAAACTAAATCAAAAAAACGGCGTATACCGGACGGAGGCAAAGATTTTAAAACCGGATTTATAAATTCCGACCAGTCTGGACTACCTTTCCGCTCCTCCATTTTAACAACTTCACTCACAATCTCTCCCCCTTATCATCAAAGCCTGGCTAACCCGCGGCAAGCCCCCGCAACTCTTATACAGTACTGTATACAAACACATTATTTACTATGAATATTGTATTGCTACCAAAATATTAAACCCAAAAAATTTTGACCGGCCGGATCAAAAAAACTAAGCCCTCATCCCAATAAAGGGACGAGAGCTTTTTCTCGCGGTACCACCCTAATTGTTCATACATATATGTACGAACCTCTTAAGCCCCCAAATAACGGCGGGGATCCGGCAACAGCTTATTCCCCCATTTTTCTATCGGGTTTCAGCCTGCAGCTCAGGGGCGGCCTAGAACAGCCTTCTTGACCGGGCTTGCACCATCCCCGGATCGCTTAGCAATATAACTGCCTTTCTTCCCCTTCAATGCCTTTCAAGATTAAATTAGAATTAATATAGCATGAGAATAGATAAGTGTCAACCATAAAAATCAGCAAACTACATGGTCAGTGTTCCGTTATTCGTGCCAATTACTTTAAGAATTTTTTCTTGTTTTCCGGTTTGACTGTCGATATAAATCAAATATATTTCCTTATTCAATACACCGGAAAACTCATAAGTCAGTTTTTCCCCACCCGAATCAGTGGGTATTACGGCTAATCTTCCGCCTTTAATATTTACATTTTTGTTAACTGCTTTTTTAGCCTCAGCCAAAGTTACTTTTGGAGGAGCAAGCTTGCGATCATAATGAGACATCAAATAACCGGCAGCATCAACCGCAATAATATCCCCGTTGTCAAGAGCAACCGTTACTTTAATCAAATCATCGTAATAGATAATGTCATTCTTATCAAGATAAGAAAAGTTAATAGTAACTGAGCCGTCTTCACGGACATAATAGGTATTCATCATATTTTTATAACCGTGCTTAGCCAGGTACTGCTGAGCTTTTTTTATCGCGGCGTCTATACTGACAGTGCTTTTGCCTACCGTCCTGGTGTTAATCAACCAGATCAAGTGGCCTCCTTGCTGAGTTACTTCAACTACTGTCTTATTTTTATTGTCTTTCTGAGGGTAAATTTCCGTTCTGTAGCTGGGTATCTTTCCTTTTGTTTTATCAGTAACCTGGGCTACTAGATTTGTTTTTTGTGACTGCTCAATATAACCCAGTGCCTTACTCCTGGCCTCACTCACACCGATACTTGCTCCCGTCACTCCCCTGGGTTTTGTTTTTTCCAGGTGATCCGAGAACGGGCCGTCATAAATCAGGGCGGGATAATCCTGCACTTTCTGGTTTATTTGCTGAAAGTTACTGCTGGCCAGCCTTTTAGCCTGTCCTTGCATTTTACTCCCGGATTCCCCCGCCAGTTCTTGAATGCTTACGTGTCCGTTCATCAAGTTTGACTGTGCTGTCTGCAAATCCTTGTTTAGCTCCTGCGACTGGAGATATAATTTATTCAATGTTTTCCACTTATCTGAACTGATTTCCGTATCACTGCCAGCACCTGCAGCCATCATACGCGAGTAATCGCCAACCTGTGTAAGAAATTTTGAAGTTCGTCCTACTATCGACTGGTTTACCGGCAGTTGTGTCAGATTTTCCTGTGCGGCGCTGGCATGCTGCCAGATATCACTGTATACCTTGCCGTCATATTTTTTTTCCGACACAAGCAAACTTTTACTTAATAAAACCTCCATATTTTGCACATGGTCAGCCAGGTTATAAAAGGATCTCTGGTAATTATTATTTACATAAGCTTCTGCCATTTTTCTTGTCTGCTGCTCCTTAAAACCCCAGTAACCCAAACCCAGTATAGCCAAAAATCCAATCAACACCGGTATAGCAAAATAACGTTTTTTCATTTTCTCACCACCTTTCTCTTAACGTGCAAACACATGTCCACCGATCTGGGTTATAATTGGCCTGGACCATATCCAAGAACTTACTCTTTTGGCCGGGTTCCAGAAAAACAATGCTCCACCCGTGGGATCCCAACCGTTTAAAGCCAGCCTGGCAGCTTTAATAGACTCCTCACTTGTCGTCCTGTTGTACATCCCGTTAGTTACGGATTCAAAGGCATTAGGCTGGTAAATAACACTGCTTAGTGATTGAGGAAAAGCTGAGCTTCTAGTCCTGTTAAGCATAACCGCACCCACGGCTACCTTGCCGACAAACGGCTCATCCGCCGCTTCACCTTCAATAACTTTAGCCAGAAGCCCAACCCTACCGTCGTTAGAATAAGCGCTGGATCTGGAAACGGTTGTTGTTGTTGCATTTGCAGTACGGTTAAATTCCTGCAAGCCCAGGGCCGTCAGGGTTTGCCTGCCAACCACACCATCCTTGCTCAATCCGTTATACCCCTGGAATTTACGTACGGCTTTTGAGGTTTTAGTACCAAATAACCCATCAACCGGACCTTCATAATATCCCCACCAGTTTAACCTCTGCTGAATTTTTGTTACCCGGTAACCAGATGAGCCCCAGTGCAAAAGCGGAGCATCCTGAGCTGCTGCCTCAGCAACCGGCATTATTACAGAACAAAAAGCAGTCAGAATAAAAAGTGCAATAGGTATAAGGATTATTTTTCTTAGTGACAAATTAATTTCCATCTCGCAATCACCTCCCTTATTTTGAATATATTTTTACTTTAATAACTGGTTTTTATGTAAGCTGTTCAATAAAAGGTTTGAAAACTAATACTTAAAAGTTAGGAACATTTTACCGTTATTTAATTCTGCTGAGAATTTATCACCGTTAAGTTATAATCTCCGCAAAAAACCTTGCTAAATCATACAAAACTGATATAATTTTATTTAGATACTTATCTAAATATTGAATTAAGGGTGAGAGATGCATTGATTAGCTCAACCTTCAAAGCACTGGCTGATCCGACAAGACGAAAAATTTTGAAGCTCCTCAAGGAACAGGATATGAGAGCAGGAGAAATAGCAGATAATTTTAATATTAGTAAACCCAGCATTTCACATCATTTAAACATTTTGAAACAGGCCAGGCTGGTATTGGATGAGCGTAAGGGGCAATTCATTTATTATTCGCTGAACATGACTGTTTTTCAAGAAATTCTGGGATGGTTTTCCGGGATTATTGATAGAAAGGATTGGTGATTTATAAAGTGAATGCTTTAACTGAGGATAATAACGGTTTTGCCAAAACATTGCTTTCTGACTGGCTGCTGTTAATACTTATATTTTTAAGCTTACTTGCCGGTTATACGGTATATCCTCATTTACCCGAGCGGGTAGCCACTCACTGGAGTTTGTCAGGAGATGTGAACGGTTATTCCTCACGTTTCTGGGGGGCTTTTGGTATTCCCTTGATGACAGGCGGCCTTTACTGCTTGCTGCTGTTTCTGCCGCTTATTGACCCGCAAAAAGAGAATTATAAAAAGTTTGCTGCGGCATACAAAGTTATTAGAAGCTTGCTGGTGGTTTTTATGTTTGGAATTTATACAGTAATTATCTTAAATGCTCTTGGTTATGATATTCCTGTTAAAAAAATTACTATGCTGGGCGTTTCTTTACTGTTTATGGTTATTGGAAACTTCATGGGACAAATCAGACAGAATTATTTTGTAGGAATTAAAACTCCCTGGACACTGGCCAGTGAAGAGGTGTGGCAAAAAACACACCGGCTTTCCGGTAAAATTTGGGTAGCAGCGGGCTTTTTAGGTATTGCCGGCACATTAATTGATAAACCCGCAGGCAGAGTCCTACTAATTGCAGCACTGGCAATAGCAGTTATCATCCCTGTAATTTATTCATATCTGGAATATCAAAAAACACACGTAAGAAAAGTCTGAGTTTTAGGGACAGTTAAAATTTAATAGAACCAAACTCGCACATTAAAAACTTACCGTTATTTCTCAGCCATTCCCTGTGTGCCCTGCAATCAGGGCACACACTTTTCACTAAATACCAGAATTTTTTTGAATGGTTCAGTTCTAACAAATGCATTAACTCATGTATAACAACATAATCCAATACTTCAAGCGGAGCCATTACCAACCGCCAGTTAAAGTTTAGGTTTTTTTGCTGCGAGCAACTACCCCAGCGTGTCTTCTGGTCCTTTATAAAAACATTTTTATAAGTTAGATTCAATTTATTGCTTAATAGTTTTACACGGCTGTTTATAAGCAAACGGGCCTGCAGAAAAAGCCACTCTCTCAAGTAATTACCTACTTTAAAAAACTGACTGTCTTCCTCGGGTATAAGAACAATCATTCTTCCGTTTTCCAATAATACATCCGGTTTTTCCCGCATCTCCACTCTTGTTGTCAACTCATACTCTTTCCCTGCAAATAAAATATGACGGCATTTGTTTTGTTCACATATCTTACTGTTTTCAAGTTCCTGTGCAAATTTATCTAGTTTTTCAAAAATCCAGTCCCGCTTCTCACGGATAAATTCTTCCAGATATTTTAATTTATATCCCTTTGGAATTGTAACCAGCAAACCGTTTTTGGCACTCACCTGCAAGCGTAAATATTTTGCCCTGCTACTAACTCTTAAAATAAACTCCAGCTTCCTCCCCGCAAGCATAACCGAATACTCTTGTATAGCTGAATTCTGATCTGAATCAGTTTGTGCGGAAAAATTTTCCATTAAAGGAACGCTCCTAAATTTTAATCAATTACTATCTATAACTGCTAATACAGTATTATATTTTCTGATTAAAAACAAGCCGCTTATTACATAAAAAACAATAACTATTCTCAAACATGTTCCGTAGACTAAATACAATATTACTCTAAATAATGTATAAATCTGCAAAAAACAGCCTCCAAATTATATCAGTATTGTATCAAGACACCAGTTGACTTCATACAATAAGGTAAATAGAGGTTGCTTAAAAATTTTATATATGTTTTAAGTGGTCTCAGATATATAAATAAAAGGAGGTATATTAATGGCAATTTCCTCAAGATTTAATTTTGCTCCAGGGGTTACAGTTAATATTTTAACAAATGGCGGTTTTATTTTTACCGGTGAACTAATTGATGAAACTAACGTCACAGATACAACAACAGGCACGACAACAGGCACAAACGGCAGCTTTTTAATTATCAGACTAACTGCTGCTACAGCACCTTTCGTTGCCGGTCAAGTGGTTAGGATAAGCACCAATCAAATAGTTGCTCTAGGCTGATTATAAACCCATTAAAGACATAAAAAGAGTCTTTAATGGGTTTTTGAAGGACTTTGGCGAAGAGTCCGGGAGTTACACCCGGCTGCAATTTCTGATTAGAATACCGGGGTTTAAATCACCCGATATTCCAATTGAAGTTTACAAAAATAATTGCTCTGCTAATTCAAATATCAACTCAAACACAAAGCTATTCAAGAAGAATATTCCCAATAACGTCATTAGATAGCGTTTTCCCCTGTTTCACCGGTTCTGATCCGGACCGCATTGTCAATTCTATAGGCAAAAATCTTGCCGTCTCCAATATCCCCGGTTCTGGCCGCTTCTGTTATTATTCTTATAATCTCCTCAACATCTTTATCCGGAATAACAATTTCAACTTTTATCTTGGGAAGCAGGTTTATGCTGTATTCCTGGCCACGGTAGACATTAGTATGTCCTTTTTGCAGCCCGCAGCCAATCACTTGAGTAACAGTTATACCATGAACACCAAATTTATTCACTGCTTCCTTAACGCTCTCCAGCTTAGCCGGCCGCAAAATGCACTCAACTTTAGTCATCACAATCCCCCCTTTTATTTCCATTATTCTACAGGAAAGTCTCCTTAAAATAGAGTATTAAAAAGCGGGTTTTTCTGCACCGACAGGAGCACCGCCAGCAGTCATATCAACTCCAAACGGAGACCCGGAAACAAACTCGGTATAGGCGTCCTCTCCATGTTGGGTAAAATCCAAACCTGTCTCCTGTTCTTCATCACTGGCACGCAGCTTGGTAAACAGGCTGATTACTTTCAATAAAACTAAAGTACCTACAACAGCGACAGCCCAGCTTGCCGCGGTAGCTATCAACTGAGTGACCAGTTGATCAGGATTGCCGTAGAAAACACCGTCATTGCCCAGCTCGTTTGCAGCTTTACTGGCGAATAAACCGGTAGCTATAGCACCCCAGGTACCTCCCATACCGTGCACACCAAAAGCATCAAAGGAATCGTCATAACCAAGTTTTGCTTTCATTATAGCTACTGAAAAGAAGCATATAAATCCGCCTATAAAACCAATGATAATGGCTGACATAGATGTCACAAAACCGCATGCGGGGGTGATAGCCACCAAACCTGCCACTGCACCGCTGACAGCACCCAACAGAGTTGGTTTGCCATGACGTATCCATTCAAAGATCACCCATGACAGCATTGCTGCTGCAGTAGCCAGCTGTGTGTTAACAAAAACCATAGTAGTCAGACTACCGGCGCCCAATGAACTGCCCGCATTAAAACCAAACCAGCCAAACCACAGCAGAGAAGCTCCCAAAACCGTCATAGGTAAATTATGCGGTATCATTAACTCTCTCCCATAGCCTTTGCGCTTGCCCACATACATTGCAGCTACCAGCGCTGATACGCCGGAAATGATATGCACAACGGTACCGCCGGCAAAATCAAGTGCCCCAAGATTGCGTAACCAGCCTCCTACACCCCATACCCAGTGAGCTACAGGATCATAGATAAAGGTTGCCCAAAGCAGTATAAAGGCCAGGTAAGCGGGAAATCTCATCCGCTCGGCAACAGAACCGGAAATAATGGCCGGTGTTATAATGGCGAAAACCATCTGGAATACCATAAACGCCTGGTGCGGTATAGTAGCAGCGTAATCGGGATTCGGCTCTAATCCCACACCTTTTAAACCAAGCCAGTCAAGGCTGCCAATAAAATGCCCCACATCAGGGCCGAAAGACAGACTGTAACCGTAAAACGCCCATTGAATACTTATAATTCCTAAGGCTATAAAGCTGCACATGATAGTATTCAAAACATTCTTCTTGCGTGACAGGCCGCCATAAAAAAGGGCTAAACCCGGTGTCATCAACAGAACAATCGCTGCAGAAATCAAGATAAAGGACGTATCACCGGTATCGACAGCGGGCGCTGCCGCTTCCTCAGCCCACGCCAGTACAGGCAGTGTCATCAAAAAGGAAAGCGCCATGATAATAACTCGTAAAATTTTCATTACTTTAAAACCTCCCTCGTATTTTTTATCACTTTGAGAACCATCCATTCAAACGCTTTTCTTTCAAAGTCGGCGCCCCACTTAAAGATTTACGCTTTCCTTTACAGGTTCTCCAATAATATAAAGACGCTCTTATAACAAGGAATTTCAACCTTGAAACAAGAGCGTCTTTGCTCAATGATCACACCTGTGTGATTCCGCAAGAAAGTGGCATAAGGCGACTTTCTTGCTGCTATAGGCACTTGTACTCGCTGGAAATTATACAGTGATACCCTTAACTTATCCATAGATCCACTATATGCATAATTTTCCCAGAGTAACAAAAAACGCTTTTCAAGAAATACTCTCTTGAAAAGCGTCATTGCCGTTTGATACAACTTCGTATCCTATTTACACAGTCTTGTGATAATTATTTTATGCAGCATCTCTAAAATAGTTAATGACTAAAACTTGTCTATGAATATAAAAAGGATAATTTTAATCAGCTCAAAGCATTTTCGTTTATACAACTGTGTATAACTTATTGCTTTCACTCTTATCAAATAAACCACAAATCATATTTACATATGAGAATCATTTATTTGTATGACTTTATATTAGCATAGCTAATCAGTTAAGTCAACTATATTCTGAAATAAAACTTGACATTTTACTATACAATTGTCTTGAACTTCTTAAACTACAAACCGGAGCCCCATTTTTGGGTCATCATTGTAGTAGTATATTTTTCTATCTTCCAGGCTGGTATTTTACATTTGCCGCAGGCACAAAAGGACCACTTATTCCTCAACCACCTGGAGGCCCTGCTGTTTCGCGAATTCCAAATAATAAACATTTCCCCGCAAAAAGTAGTTACTTCAGCGGTATTGCTATGAATTTTAATTGATTTAATCCCGTGCAAAGTACCGGAACGAGATGGCCATAGCTTAACCTTTTCCAGCAGCTTAAAAAACTCAACATTTTTTCTGTAATATCTTTTCTTTTGACTGTTCATGCCATTTTGTATATCCGCGGTAATATCGGCGTTTTTTTTCGAACTCATACTCAAGCCTCATTTCCGTTAAGTTAAAACATCAAACAACATAGTTGCCACACCTATCTCCAGAGCATCGTGAATCAACCTGTGGGGAACCAGCGGAAGGCATTCCCGAGTTAAACCCAAAGGAATCCCGGGAGCGGATATCATCATATGCTCACCCAGGTGCTCTTTACCAATTATGCCTTCGGCAGGCGAAGCATCAAATAATAAATCATATTGGGACAAAGCCTCATAAAAGTTATTTATTATTTCAACTTCCGGCAGGTTCTTTTTCAGCTTTTCAGCCTGTTCTCTGTTAATATCATATACAAAAACCTTCGCCCCGTGTGTTGACATAAACACTGAAGCTCCGGTACCTACAGGTCCAGCCCCGATTAAAAGCACTTGCTTATCCCGCAAACCGCCCGATAATAAATCCAGGGCCGCGGCATAGCCTTTTCCCGTGGCCTCGCCGTTATCAACCACCTTACCGGTTAAAATATTAATCGCAACAAAACGGTTGTCGTCGGCAAGAAAAATTATCTTAGCACCCTTCTCAACTGCTTCCGCCAGGCCACCCACATCCTTTTGATCTGTAACAAAAGCTGAAAAGCCCAGGAAATCAATGATTCTTTGGACTGATATGGAAAATCCGTTAATTATACCTTCTCCACAGGTTATTGGAATAACTGCTGCCGGTATGTCCTGCCGCAAATTATAAATTATCTCTTTTGTAGTACCGGCAGCATATGCCGCAATTCCCCCTAAAGATTTACCTGTGTCTTTTAGCAATTTTTTATTATACTCATTTAGATTCAAAGGGATATGTGAAATATCCTCTTCTCTCAGTCTAGTCATATAACCACCGGTTTCTTATAATATATTTATTTTATAATCATTTTAACTCGGTCATCCTTTATTTGAAATGCCGGTATCCATGCAATCCTCAACAGCAAACTCTTGCATGATATTCTTTATAACTGCCGTTCTTTTTAACCAAGCCTCCTGCCTGTTCTTACCTGTAATAATGAGAGTAGCAACCCATTCTGTTTTATCCCTGTCATAATTTGAAATAGCTTCGTCTGCACCAAAAAACTTTTTTAAGATATGCAGGCGACCGGCTCCCGCCATTATATGCTCTCCGCCAACTTCAATCAGCCGGTTGCTTCTTACTTTAATATGTTCATAAACAACGCCCCTGGTCATTCCTATTTCTTGCTTCTCCCTTCTTTTTAAGCCACCGGGCCATAAAACTTCCAGCATATTAATACCCGTGGCTTTATAAACTACGGTTGGAGTCTGGCTTGGCAAGCGGGCGTCTATTTCCAGTACTTTAAACTTTTCATCATGCAAAATGACTTCGACATCCATAATTCCATTCAAGTTGAGAGCCCGGGCTATTTTAACAGCCTGAGATTTAAATTCATCCTGCTTTTCCGTGGATAATTGCGCAGGAGCCAATACTCTTTTACAATCATGAGCGGCGTCCATTTCTAATTCTGTTATCTGGAAAGTCTGATAATCCCCCTTGCAGCCTATAACTTCAATCGAGTAGGAGGGACCCCGCAGATATTCCTGTTTGACCCAACTATCCAGATTACCCAGCTTCAAGGTAAGCTCGTTAAAATCTCTGAGACTGTTAATCTTATAAACATTTTCACTGCCGCTTGCTCCGGAGGGCTTTATGACAACAGGAAAGCCACAGCCGGACCAGGGCTTCGGAACAGGCAGATCAAGCCTTGCAAAGAGTTTATCCGACTCTATTTTGGAGGAAGAAAGAGCATAGGCAGCAGAATCATAAATAATTTTCACACCTGCCGCAAGGGCACATTCTTTGATATTTTCCAGTACCTCACTGTTTTCCACAGCCGGAATAACCAGTTTAACTTTCTTAAATAAATCAACTAATTTATCTTTCTCCATAAGATCAGCTTGGATAAAGTTATCGCACATCCCGGCAGCCGGAGCGTCCCGATTCCTGTCAACCAGCACTGCTTTCCATCCGGCTTGCCGGGAAAGATAGGCCGCTTCCACGCCCTGCAGCTTTCCACCCATTATTGCTACCAGCACAGCATTTCCTTCCTTTTATCAATTTTTATCGGATGGCCCTGTTTTTCTTTTATCCATTTGGTATATTCAGCAAGAGTCGCCGGCTTCAACCCGCAGGACTGCAAAGCCGGCATGATCCCTTTAACCGTTCTGTGCCCCTCAGAGATATCCAGCGTGCTCTGTGAAACTCCAACCAATCCCCGCTCAGGCGGAATCAAAGAAGTAACAACATTTGCTCCTGCATCAAGACGCTCTTTCAAGCCAAATATACCCTTAACATCCAGAGAAGCAGGAATCAGCCTATCCGGAAATAGGATACGCATAACGGCAATAATATTAAGCTCCAGAGCGTCACCAGGCGCATCTATTCCATACAGCGGAGTACCTTGCTGGGGTACGAAAGTCATCGTCCTGACCTGCTCCGCCCCCAGGCTTTTCATTTCCATTAAAGAATTAACAATATCGTCAATGCTGTCCCCCACACCAACCAATAGACCTTCTTCTACCAGCATGCCGATAGTTTTTGCATATACCTTTATAGCCCATCTTTCATTATAGCTCTGGTTTAGTCTTAGTTTTTTATACAACCGCCGGTTATGAGTTTCCTGATAGCAGGCATACCAATCGGCCCCGGCCTCTTTTAATTTTTTTAACATGCCGGCCGCTACAACACCAGGAGATATCATAACCGGCAAACCTGTACTTTCTTTCACCATTCTAACAATTTCCAACAGTTTCTCCTGTCCCTCCGTACTGTCTGAAAGGTACAGGGGATCCTCACCCATGGTTAAATCAATGAGATATACTCCTGACTCAGCCAGGGCACGGGCGATATCAGCAACTTCCGCTGCCGTCTTGCGATACCTCCGGCACAAGTTATTGGATTTGCGATAATAGCAAAAGCTGCAATCATTCCTGCAATAAGTAGAGAAATAAATAAATCCATATAGGAAAACCCGATCCTGAAAATATCTGTTGCGCAATTCCCTGGCTGTTAGAAAAACTTTTTCCTTCATCAGAGGGTCAGACAGCTTAAGAAGAAATTTAATTTCTTCTTTTGAAAGAGTATTTCGGTTCAAGGCCTTGTCGATAATTGCTTCAAGATTTATAGTAACCATGATAATAACTCCTCTTTCTCACAATACTTTTCAATATTTATTATCAGATATTTAGCCTTACCCCGTCCAAATAAGTCAGGCTTTTGCCCATGCTGCGAACATTCTGTCCGCCCTGTTCAACCATAAGCAGGCGTTCCAGGCCAAAACCAATGCCTACCCAGGGACCAACAACGCCCCAGCGCCCATCAAGAAAGTGCGGGCCAAGAGCGCCGGAACCCAATTCTATGTCTCTATGCATAACATCCACGGTTTCACCATAGACTACTGATTCCGCGTGTTCCAAATGGTATTCATCAATACCGGTTTCATCCATTACTAATTTAGCCAATTCACTGATCCTCTTCTGGCGCTGTTCTTCCGGCAAGCCCCATTCAACCAGGTTAAGCATAGTAAATTCATTTAAATGATTGCTGCCCTGTGATTCCTTGCGAAAACAAGAGCCAATCTCAAAGATGCGAACCGGTTTTTCCCAGAGCCTCAACAAATCCTTTAGAATATAATACAAGTTCGGGGCAAGCATGGGACGCAGGCATTTATTTTCTTCAATCCAAAAGACCTGTGAGAAAAGTGCATGCTCATCAGTAATAGTCATCTTCCCCAACAACTTTTTAGAAAGTATAACGGGCGTTGCAACTTGCACAAAACCTGCACCCCTCAGGGCTGCCGCCAGGCGATTTTCCAAAGCACAAATGGCAGGTCTTTTGGTTTCGTGTCTTAGTTTATTCAAACGCTGTTTGCTTTCATTAATCAACCGCATCTCAACTCTTTTATAAGCTGCTTCCCTGTCTGACGTCGAAGAAAAGCTCATATTTTTCTCTTCTTCGGAAGCGTTTAATTCACTAAGTCTTTTTTGTTGCGACACAGTCCATAAAAATGACATCTTCCTACCCCCTTTCAAAATATTATAGCAATTGAATTTGCCGCACTACTGGCTGCACCCTCAACTTTTAACACGAATATTTGATTAAGAATGCTGTCCTGCCGATACCTACTCCCACTGCATCATTTTTCTTCTCCGTCAAGAATATTCTGCATATGGGGGAAGGAGTCTTTAGCATGGGGGAAATACATAGCCTCAAAAAAATGTTTCTGAAAATCTGCTTCCGCCGCTGTCTCAACAAATTTAACAAAGGAAGCAGCCTCTTTAGCTTCTAAACGCTTATCCTTATCCAAAAGGGCCAGTCTGGCCCCTTCTCCCGCGGCGTTACCAACAGCAATAACATTTTCTAAAGCACAATCAGGAAACATGCCAATCAGCAGAGCACTTTCCTTATTTATATAACTGCCAAAGGCTCCGGCCAAAACAACACCATCCAGTTTATTGACATCCCTTTTTTGCATAAGAATTTTTGCTCCTGCATATAAAGCGGCTTTAGCCAATTGAACCGCACGAACATCTTTTTGTGTTATCGTTATGTCCTGTCCGGCAGATGTCTCGGCGGCCCAGACCAGCACATACTCCATTTTCCCTTCTGAACTCCGGCGCAGCCTCGGAATATCAAGCTTTTTATTGAAACTACCGTCCGGCAGGATAATACCTGCTTTAAACAAACAGGCAACTGCATCAATAATACCCGAACCACAAATACCTTTTATATATCCCGTCTGTGAGCTGCTATTAACTCCCCCCCCAATAACTTTGCATTCAGGCTCAAAAGAATGCCGGTCAATCTTAACCCCTTCTATTGCGCCGGGAGCAGCCCTCATGCCATGTTTTATTTGAGCTCCCTCCAGAGCAGGCCCGGTAGCGCACGAGGTCGACATTATACAATCTCTATTACCAAGATTAATTTCACCATTGGTCCCTATGTCTATAAGAAGCATCATTTTATCCTGTTTATACGGCTCTTCAGCAATTAGTACGGAAACATTATCAGCCCCAACAAAACCGGCCTCAACCGGGAGACAGTGAACATTACCGCCTTCGGCAATTTTTATACCCAATTCTCTTGCTTTAATATCTACAGGCTCTCTTATAACAGACACAAAAGGGGAACTCCCCATATATCTCGGATCGATATTTAAGGTTATGTGATGCATGGCGGTGTTAAAAACAAGAACCAATTCATATATATTTTCACAATTAACATGCGCGGCTTCCGCCATTCGTTCTATCAGCTTGTTTATATCTTCAATAATCAGATTGTGCAGTCTGGCCAAACCATCCTCATTCATCATGCAATAGGATATACGCGAGATTACATCATCGCCATAGCGAACCTGGGAATTCATCAGCGAGTCACGTTTTAAAAGCATGCCCGTGTTTAAATCACAAAGATAAGCAGCTATAGTGGTTGTTCCAATATCAACAGCAATACCGTAAGCTTCTTCCACCCGCCCCGGCTCCACAGCAATTACATTTCTCTCATTCCACAGGGTGACAGTTACCTTCCAACCGCTTTCTCTCAAAACATTCGGCAATGTTAACAAAACCTTGTAATCTACAGAAAATTCATCCTTCAAGTGACTGTAATTTTCTATTAAAGCATTTTTAAGCCGCATATAATCATCCCTGTAATCATCCAGAGTCGCCTTTTTCATCTCTATATAATATTTTTTTACGGCAGGATTTAAATTGGCGCTTCTACCCCGCGAACTTTCCAAAATTACTTGTTTGGCCTGGCTGCTTTGCTCGGGAACAAAGACCAGGACATCTCCTTGAATTATTGCACAGCAGGCTAATCTATAATGATCAAGCTGCTCATCAGGTGTGAGCACGGCCTTTTCCTGCTCGGTCAACGGCAAAAGATTTGAGCTTTGTGAAGTTATACTGTACTTCTCAAAATAGCCTTCCTCAATTTTTACCTTGCACTTGCCGCATTTTCCGGTACCGCCGCAGGGTCCTTCGATATCGGCGCCCAGATCCCGGGAAGCCTGAAGGAGGCTTATACCCTCAACCACCATACCCCGGCGTCCCGACGGTTGAAAAACAACGTTATATTTCATTAACAGCACTTCCGATCCGTTTATATTATGCCGCGACAGCCATACCATTTTTAAATAAAAGAATTAAAAGAGGAACATAAATATAAAATGTGAAGGCAGCAATGCCAGTATATTCACGTTCCTCTTCTAATTAATCTTTTTTATAAGCTTTTGTGTTTGGCGAAGAGTCCGGGAGTTACACCCGGCTGCATGAGTTTAGAGTTCATGCGCTCCTTACGAGCCACTCTCCAAGATAATATAATTTGGAATACCGGGTTTCCCAAACCCGGTATTCCATTTTTCATACTCTAGGAAATTACACTTATGATGATTAATTATTTGGTCCAATAAGTAAGACCTAAGCCAGTAAGAATCTTCACTGCCTCATCATACACATCCAGATATTCCTGGGTAGGAACTAATTTCACCATATCATAACATTCTTCAAAGGGTTTGCCTTTAGGAGCAGTTTTGTAATCTTTTTCATAAATAGCAACCAGGTTATCCAAAATTTCATTAACTTTTGCGGTTTCCATACCTGCTGCGGCACGGGCCGCTTCCGCCATCATCCTTGCTTCCAGGCCGGTTGTGTAGTTTGTGGCTACTCCCTTGGAGGCCGCTACACCGGACAGAACTTCACGACCACTGGCAGTATCAGTGATGGCCTGTGCGGCTGTCTCCAATAAACACATTACAGTACAGGGACCGGCTAAAGTGTAGTACTGGTTGCCCAGCATTAAATTAGTGTTGGCTTCAATGGCCATGGCACAGTGACCGGCTATGGCCAAAGTCTCTCTCGCCGTAGTTATACCCCAGCGCACATGGACAGGACCGTCCAGGTGCCAGGTGGCTTGCGTCATAACAAAAGAGTTTATTGTGGTGGCTACATCGACAATAGTTGTTTCTTCCAAACCACCTGCATAACCACCATATATAGGCATCTGCTCGCACATAATAATATTCCCAGTTAGTACATAATGAGCGGTGAAAACCAATGCACCTACATCAATCTTCAGCTCATTTAACTGTGATACCTCATGGCTGTCAGAAGGCCTCATCCCACCGGGAAAATCTGCAGCGATAACTCCGGCAGGTGAAAGTGAAGTTTCATTCCCCTACAATCCCATACCAGGCCGACCGGCCCTGCTTTGAGCCGCCCTAACCATAATTGCTTCGGATTTAACCGCCGCAATTTCCCACGGGCTGTTTGGCACTGGATCATGGCCATTGATTGTTTGCAGCACACCGTCTACAATAGTATCTACCAGCGGTTCTTGAGCATATGACTGGTGTATGGACAGGAACAAATCCTCCGAACAAGGTGCTCCCGTGGGTCCCCCCTGAATTATCGGCGGGCGGGAATCGGTATAACTGCGGCAACTCAACTCAACCGCATCTTTTCCTTCTCCATACATAACTTTGGTAGGAGCAGTTGCTATGGAAGCAAGCACCTCTTCCTCAGTATACTTTATCACGCGGTTAGTATCAATGCAGTATACTCCGCAATCCACCAACATCTCCAACCCGGCTTTAAAGAGATTATTAATTAACTCCTTATCTGTTGGAATAATCTGCTTTTTGTCCATTTTTATGTTGTATTTTTTCTTAAGTGCGGCCGCTTTCTGGGGTATTAACTTGTAATCCCAGTCCTTTTCCTCCATTTTGGGGCCGCTTTTAGCTCTGTCATATATATCAAATACTGTTATAGTCTTGGCCAGAGCCATTTTATCCACTCCTTTTCTCTGCCATTAAGGCCAGTGCCTGCTCAACAGCACCGGAGGCAGTATCTGCATATGCGTCCGCTCCAATTTTAGTTACCCATTCAGCAGAGACAGGCGCCCCGCCAAACATGATTTTAAATTGATCACGAATACCTTCTTCTTTCAGCAGGCTGACGATATCCCTCTGAGCGGGCATAGTGGTAGTCATAAGAGCCGACCCGGCAATAATATCTACCTTATGCTGCTTGGCCTGTTTAATCACTTCTTCCACAGCCACATCCCGACCCAGGTCAATTACTTCGAAACCGGCGGCGGACATCATAGTTTTAACAATATTCTTACCAATATCATGTATATCCCCCTGTACGGTATGTATCAGCACTTTGCCTTGAGAGGCACTGCTTTTTTCCTCTTCAGACATTTCACCGAATATTATACCCATGGCTGTTTCAAAAGCTTCGGCGGCAAGCAATAACTGTGGAACAAAAACCTCTCCTTCATCAAAAAGATCGCCGATAACCTTCATTCCTTTGGACAAACCATCATTTACTGCCACTGTCGGTTCAATTCCGGCAGCTACCGCCTCATTAGCCGCTTCTGCCGCCAGATCGCTGTCTGTTTCTGCAATTGATCTTTTAAGTTTTTCTAAAATCTCACTCCGACTCACCCTCTTACCTCCTATTCTCCATTATTAAATTCCTCCAGGGCTACAAAAAAGCTTTTTAGGTTAGCTATGGGCACTTCCATAGGAAGATCACAGCCTGATGATAAAACAAAATGTTTGTAAGGTTTCATTTTTTCTAATAAATCTTTTGTAGTCTCCTTAATAAGTTCCTCTGTTCCTTCATTTAGTACCCTGGCCGGATCTATATTGCCGAATACCAGGTACTTTGGTGGAATTTGTGAAATAACATCAACCATTTGCACTGCGTTGCCGAAATGATAACCTTTAGCGCCTGTGCTAACCATGGAATCAACTAGTTTTTTTGTATTGCCGCAGTTATGCAGAACAACAAAAAAACCTTCATCTTGAACCGCATCGACAATTTCTTTTACATACTTAGAGGAAAACTCATCACAATGCTTAGGCGGCAAAAGACCTGCTGTCGGTTCAGCTATCAATATGCCGTTGGCTCCCGCTTCTTTAAACGCTTTGGCATAAGCTATCAGGTAACAGGTGCATTTTTCCAGCACTATGTGAACTGTTTGGCCATCCTTTATAGTTGCTTTAAGGGCACGCTCAATTCCCATCAAAACTCCCGCCAGGGAATAAGGTCCCAGCATGCCCCCAAAGGTGGGGCGGTCTGTAATATTCTGTGCCGCCAATCCGGCAGCCTTCACAAAAACCGGTCCTCGCCCGTCATTTACGGAAGGTACTTGCAAACTTTCTGCAGAAGCTCTGTCAAAGACAATTTCCCCGGTAATATGTGGTGCCTCAGTATCCGAAAAACTAACCCCACACCCAAAGGTTTCAGCTTCAGAGGTTAAATCCATACCAGTCATAGCACCAATCATGGCTGGAAATTCCGCTATAACATTTTTCATGTTTTCATAATGAGCCTCGGCATTATTGATTACCTCAATAACTCCTTTATTTATTGTAGGAAGACAGGGAAAAAACAGTATAGGCAAGTTCTTAACTTTTTCATCCTCAATAATATCCCCGGCCCATTTATCCATATTTATTTTCAATAACTATACCCCCTTTTCAGTATATTTTTATGTTAAGCAACCTAATATAAACAAAAAAACGCTTTTCAAGAGATTAATCTCCTGAAAAGCGTCATTGCCAACTGATACCACTTTGTATCCATTTTATAATAATCTTATCTTAATTTTTAGCCAATTAACCTTACAATATAATTATTACTGGATAGCCTGCTGCAGAAAGCTTCTTCGCCATATTTAAACAAACAGCTATCCATTTATTTATATCTTACATTTGAAAACAACTTTCTTGCTTGGCTTTATATTAGCATAGCTAATTGGCTAAGTCAACTACTTTTTGAAATTTAAACTACTGTTTTACTGTACATTTGTTATAGATATTATTAAAAAATTTTTATATAATAGTTTTGACGCTAAGATCACAAAGTATATTAAAATTGATGTCAATTACATAATCACTAAACAGGAATTACAAATAAAACAGCGAAGTTGTTAATTATGGCTGCAAATATAATAATATTCAGGTATGTAGGATAAAACCATACTGACCAATAAAGCAGCAAACCAGGGTATGAATTTAAAATAAGAATCTAAAGAAAAGGATGGTATAAATGCAACCTCTAGACAGCATTGATTTAGCTATTGTAAAAACCCTGCAAGAGAATGCCCGCTCCTCCTATCAAGATATAGCCACCCAGGTTGGTGTGTCACGGGTGACCATTAACGAAAGGATTCGCAAACTAATTGAAAATGGTGTTATCGAAGGCTTTCACGCTAGGATTAATGCTCAACGCATTGGATATCAAGTAACTGCTATTGTAGGCTTAACCACCGTTCAGGGCTGTGAGGCCTACCGTACCACCAAAGAATTACAGCAAATTGTTGAAGTGGAAGAAGTGCATGTTGTAACCGGACGCTACGATTATCTTGTTAAAGTAAGAGCACAGGACAATGAAGATCTCCTGCATATTCTTTTTAATAAAATCGACCAGGTATATGGCTTTCAACGGGCTGAGACTATGATGGTTCTCTCTTCACCTATAGAAAAGTGTGGTATAGATATACAACAAATACTTAATAATTCCCAAGCAGTGATTAAAGAATAATCCTTGTACATATTTTTATTTGCCAATTAAAATATGTACTCTTTAAATATATTAATCATACTGATAATCAAAGCTGTAAAAAGTCCGCAAAGAATAATTGCCAAACCAGCCAGGGAGCCCTGTTCGCTGTTTTCCTGGAGAGCCCGGCTGGTTCCTATGGCATGGGCAGCGCTGCCCATAGCCAGCCCTCTGGCAGTATTATCCCTAATACCGGTTAGAGTAAGAAATTCCGGGCCAATCAGGGCTCCCAAAATACCGGTTACAACAACAGCAGCAACCGTTAACGAGCCGATACCCCCGTATTTAGTGGCAATAGCCAGAGCTATTGGTGTAGTGGTTGATTTAGGCAAAAAAGAAAAGATAATTGATTGATTAATACAGAGCAGCTTGCCCAGAATATATACGGAAAAAACACCCGCAATGGCTCCGCAAAAGGAACCCAATAAAATGGGCCATACTCTACGCCGAATCATGGAAAAATCCCGGTATAAATTATAACCTAAAGCCAGTGTAGCAGGTCCCAAAAAAAATGAAATAAACCCTGTTGCTTTTTCATAGGTAATATAATTTATCCCTCTATTATACAAGAAAAGAATAATTATTAATGATGACAAAGGTACCGGGTGAAATAAGAGCAGCCTATATTTTTTATAAAAAGAAAGTGAGACAAAATAGCAGGCTAGTGTTAACCCCACAAGAAACAGTGGAGAAATAAAAAATTTATCCATAATAATCATCGGCCTTCTTTAAAAGATTTTTTATCCTGAACACGGATAAAATATTGTGTCATATGTCCTGTAATAAAAAGAACAATAAATGTACTTACTCCCACCAACAGTATCAATTGAGCCAGCTGATCCCTAACCAAACTCCAAACCCCTACAATTCCTACAGTCAAAGGAATAAAAAAAAGTGGCATGTGTTCCAGAAGTATTTGAACCGCCTCTTTAACCCTGCCATCAGCTAATATCCCTGTGGATAAAAAAAATGTTACCATAAGCATTCCTATCAAAGTACCTGGCAGCGGAAGATATAATACAGACACCAAAACTTCTCCCAAAAGCTGAAGCCAAATTAAAATACTAAAACCCAAAAAAAAGTCTTTCACGTTCATTCTCCTCGCATATAGAACATTGCTACATCATTTTAATTATACAGATATTGAGGAGTATAGCAACACATACCCTCAGTTGAATGTTTCATTATATAAAAACCAAACTTGTTATAAAATTTACTAAATGAAATGCTTATTGCTTAATTCAAGATTATACGTTTGCTCACTTACTTACAATTATTAATATTTTATGTTAAAATTAATGATAGGATATTTTGGGAGGTATTGACTTGAGCAAAGAAGAAGTTTCCCTAACCCCCGAAGAAGTCTCAGGCATATTAAAAATTGCAAAAAATACCGTATATGAGTTGATTAAACGAGGCGAACTTCCTGCTTACCGGGTGGGAAGAAAAATTAGAGTGGATTTAAAGGATGTTGAAAATTATAAAAAGCAGGGTAAAATAAATGAATTGCTGTCAGAAAGTCATATCCCGCAACATCAAAAAATTACCGGCAATCTAGCAGCTAAAAAGGGGTTTTTCACCGATGAAATTATTCCTGCATCTCAAGAGTTAGTCGTGTGCGGTCAAGATGTGCTTCTTGATATTTTAGCCCGTTACCTGGATCGCCACCCCAATGGAGCACGCAGTTTCCGTCATCATGTAGGAAGTTTTCCCGGTCTTTTAGCTCTCTATCAGGGTAAGGCTCATTTAGCCGCAATACATCTATGGGATGGTGAAAAAGATATTTATAATATTCCTTATGTGCGTCATTTAATGCCTGGCACACCGGCGGTAATAATTCACTTAGCTTGTCGCATGCAAGGTTTTTATGTAGCTCGAAACAATCCCAAACATATTAAAGATTGGCATGATTTAATTCGAACAGATATAGTTTTTATCAACAGAGAAAGAGGCAGCGGCACAAGAGTTCTTTTAGACGAACATCTTCACAGGTTGAAATTGGACAGGCAATTAATTAACGGTTATGATAAAGAAGATTATTCCCATTTGGCCATGGCTAGTGCTGTTGCCAGAGGCGAAGCTGATTTGGCTTTAGGTAACGAAAAAGTATCATTACAGGTAAGGGGTATTGATTTTATTCCTTTACAAAAGGAACGTTATGAAATGGTCATAAGAAAAGAAAACATGGAAAAACCCCTGTTTCAAGCAGTCCTTGAGATAATCAGATCCTCTGAATTTAAATCAGAACTACAGGGGTTGGGTGACTATGACTTAAACGAAACCGGGCTTATTGTGGCAGAAGTATAATGGTTAATCATGTTTAATCAAGTGAATTTTTTGTCCATTTAACAATAGTCCTATTTATCTACTAATAATGCTGCTATCTTATTAACCTGCCTGGTTAAATTCACTAAAAGATCAAAGGTTATTCACTTGCAATAGCAGAAATGACAATTCTAAATAATTTCCGGATAGACACGAACGAATGAACGCGAATGTTTAATATAAGTTTTAAAATCAAGTTAGCAGATGGTTAACAAAAAGGCCTCCCTTTTAAAGGAAGGCCTTAGCTTATTTATGTTTAATTGTTTTGTGTATTCACCTTCGATATCTCTTAATTTTTAAATGATATTAAAGCTATCATTGTATGAATTAAGCATAATGGACAATTCGCATTTGACGACCTACTATACTTTTGTCTTTCACCTGTGCGATTTAACCTTTCTTTCCATAATCTTTTCCTTGTCAGCAACCGTACCGATTATCAGTTCATTTTGAGGATTGTGCGAATTATACCGACGCTCAATAACGGCAGGATTGCCATTTGCGTAGCAGTACACACAGCCGTTTAAGCATGTGTTGTATGCACCGATATCAACGCTCTCCATACACCCGCAACCGGGGCGTTGATTTTTGTCAGGCAAAATGTTAAGTTTGCACCCGCAGACTTTTTCGAGCATTATTTTATCAATACAGCTCGCTTTTTCTATGCCGTATTGTATAAGACTGTCTTTCTCACAGCAGGCAACAACGCTCAATCCATAGGCTTTTGCAGTTTTGCCAATGAATTTGCTCAATTTGATGATTTCATCTGGAGTAATTTCGCGAATTAAATTTGTTTTCAACTTAGTATAAATGTCAACAAAGCTGATTATCAATGTTTCTGTATAGTCCGCAAGTTTGTCGCACATCCGCTCAAACTGCGCCCTATGGTATGCAATATCCAGCGTGCTGTTGAGTATTATCGGATCATAACGCCATATAATTTGTTTTTTGCCTATTTGCTTTGACAGTGCAATGAAGGTATCCTCAATTTCGGCTTTGCCGCGCAGATTTCGCTCAAGTGAGCGGTTATACGGTGTCAGTGTAAACTGAAAACAGTATTTATAACCCATGCCATCAAGCACACCGAGGTGCGGCATAATGTTTTTTGCGTCCTTCGTCCAGAAGACGATGCAGTCAACGATTTCGGGCGAGAGGGGTATACGCGAAAGCTGCGCGTGATTCATAGGATTGCGTGTTAAGACATATCCGGCTCTGATTCGGTTCATGAACCAGTCGGAATAAAAACACGGTATGTCTGTTCTTCGCGAGGCGGAGAGAATCATGTTTTTTTCTCCCTGTCCACAATTTCCTTTCCGGTATTTTTTTCTTGCGATACCGGCGGTCAGGTTTCCTCCTCCGCCAGCCTTTAATTTCTTCAAAGGCAGCATACGGGAAGCCCCACCCTGGTCTTGTTATATTTAGAATTGATACTCCGGCTATAGTTTTTTACAATTTAACCATTTTGTTATTGGATTAGCAGGTTCTATTTTTTAACAGAGCGATATCTAAAGAAAAAAGTAACTATTCAGCAAAATGTAATATGTGTTATATTTATTCTAATTAAGATGGTGAACCTGATGAGTTATCAGATTGGCTTTGTTGCTGCCGTGAGAAGTGTGTTTCTACCAATAAACGCTTCTATTAAGGTAATATGTGATTGTATAATTGAAAGATCTAGTGGTGACTTTACAAAAGTTCTCGGCCAAATTAATAATAGTAAAGTCAACTTCATTGTGGAAAAGAATAATGATGGTTGGCCATTAATAAACTTTAAATCCTTGTAGCTCTTGCACTAATCAATATATTCATATGTCGAACAATTCCTTCATATTAATCTCCAGACCTGATAAGAGTGGCGATACCAAAATATCATTTATGTTAAATGCTCCAAATAGGTTCCAGTTCATTTCTCCCGGTACAAAAATTTCTATGCATTTAATATCCGGGTCAACAATCCAATACTCCTTGACCCCATATTTGTAATATATCTTGCTTTTTTCTGTACGGTCATATATGGCAGTTGACGGTGAAAGTATCTCAATCAGCAAATCCGGTGTGCCTTGAATATTATTTTCAGTAATAATGTTCAGCCTATCCTTTGAAATAAATAAAATGTCCGGCTGTGGTTTTTCAGTGTGAGACAAAACAACATCCATCGGGGCGGTAATAACTCTGCCTAATTTATTTTTTCGTACATAATCCAGCAGTGTAGACGCTAATTCTAAACTAATTATTTGATGTTTAGACTTTGGAGAAGGTACCATAATCAACTTACCCCCGATTATCTCATATCGGTTATCGTCGTCCAATTTTAAGTAATCGTCGTAAGTGTACAGTGTTTCTTGCATTGGTTTCCCCTCCTTTGCATTTTTAAGAAATTATAACACAGTCCAGCCGGGAAGTCCTCAATATTTCATTTTCAAATATAATTTCCGATTCTTGTAACTATTTAGCAGGGAGTAGGGTGTGCTATGGTTATCCCAGCGTAGTGACTGGTTTCATTTGTTTATTCATGAAAAAAGGGAAGGTATTGCTTCATTTGAAGATTAGGATTAAATGGATCTTGGTTATTGTTAGTATTTTAATAGCTATTATGTCAGGTACAATATTACTCACAGATCAATACGTTCAGCGAATAGATTTGCAATATATTATGAGTCCTAACGAGGTTCCTAAAGCGATGTTATACTTATTCTGGAGGCATATGTTTTTCCTGACGTACAGTGTCTACTATGCTCAATGACCGGTTGACTGATACATGTGAACAAGGCTCTATTGATATTTTATTTAAGCAATTAAGGGAATCGGTAACTATGGAACCGTTTAAAATTTATTTCGTCTATTATGATCCGATTGCTAAAAAGGGATGGGTAAAACTAATATAAATAAGCAACACCAAGTTATTGGCATTGTGATAAAGTAGGTACATCTGCATGGAAAGTATCAACTCCATGGCTTAGAGTATCATCAACCAATATTTTCATGATTATTGGGCACCCAAAATACTAGATACAAATTACAGATATAGTACCAATATGTTCTATAGAAAGAATCAAATCATCCAAATACATTAAAAACAAAATCCTATAAACAATGGATTTTGTTTTTAGAGATTAGAAATTGGGCAGAGATTTAACCTATTGTTGATGTATTGCTTAAAAAAATATAAGACCCAAAACTCCTGTATTCTTAGGAGATTAATTAGGTCTTAGATTCCACGTCTTTCTTCATTAAATTACGAATATTAATTATAGGTAATATCAATGACTCTATATTAGCAGTTCGGGTGATATCAGCAATTGCTGATCTTAGGAATGGAAACATTGCGGCCGTTCCACTTGTCTCACAATATTTTCTAAACTCTTCAATAGGCATGCCGTCTTCGCCTGCAAATAGTCCAGTAACTGCAATATCTAAAAAAAAAGGGAACCTATTTTCCTCCGCATTGTCAAAAACAATCGCATTTATAGTTATTTTTCCTTTAGGTTTTTCACTATTAAATGCCATCTCAACTCGCAAATCAAAATCAATATCTATAGGCTCTTCAAATGTAAAACCAGAATTTAATTTAAAATTAATATAATCAACTTTATAATCAATAAACTTAAAAACACTAACTAACTGATTGTCCATTTCTAAGCCACCTTTAAATCAACCACAAAGTTATTTTTATTTGCGTCGGTTATTGAATGCGAATAAATACCTGCTGCTTCTTTATAGGATACAGACATGCTAAGACTAATTTTAAGTGAAGTATCCATCACAAAAGGACATTCATCTACTTCAACTATGCCCGCATCTATTAAAAGCATATCAAATTCTTCGTCTGATAAATTATTGAGCAAATCTATTACTTCTTCACTATACTTTTTAATGTCCATTATATGACACCTCCTCAATTGAGTCTTTACATATACACTCAGAATTTCTAACACATAATTGAATATGTATTGGTACAATGTTAGTTCTTTGTACAACGTAACCTTTAGGTACGGGAAATGGAGCTCTTATAATATCAAACGGTTTTAATTTATACATCGCATTAAATACAACGGCGTTCATTAGTTTTCTAGGACGACCATCTTTTCTTTTATGATATCTATCTTTAAATAGCTTTGCTATTTTTTGAAACTCTTCTACATGATCGGTTAAAGTTAAATCCCAAAACACATTACATACTATTTTACTTTTTAATATCGTCCAGTTAGTATATTTCTTTGCCTTAACACAATAATAATATGCTTGTTTAATATCCTTTTCAAAGAAATATACACCTTCACCTAACCATTCTTCATCATCCATTGAATATTTAAAATATCTCGTTTTTATTATTTCTTTAGCGTTTTCTGCAGTAGTACCATGAAACCCAATAAAAGTTTCAGCCATTATGATTCTTTCCTCTTTTATTAATTATAATACTATTAAACAAAGTATTATAGAATAGTTTTTTTAAATGTACTATTCACTATGAACTTAGATTCTACTAATTCAACAAAAATTCCTGCTGCCTAAATAAAATTTTGGAAAATATTTTTAAACTTTCCTTAAGCACAAATCCCCATAGAAACACCCCAAGAGCAAATAAAATGTCCCACCCTGGTACGCATTATTAATAGTCAAAACGAGGCGAATTATTAGCCTTCAAATGGGAGGATATTGACTTTAAGAATAATATTCATAAGTATTAAAAGGACTCTGGCCCATGTCACCTTTCCGGATGAAAAAACATCCAAGCTAATATTTTCTGAACCTAATATAGAAAAGGGTAAACATGAAATTCCATTATTACCAGGTATATTACAGAAGATTAAAAACCATAAAGCCCGGCAAGCACAAGAAAAGCTGCCCCTGGGTGAAGCGTATCATGATAACGATCTGGTATTTGCCACGGTGGAAGGCAAACCAACTGAACCCCGGAATTTTTTCCGGCTGCATACTAAAATATTAGAAAGAGCAGGTTTGCCTCATATTAAGTTTCACACGCCATGCGACACACTTTTGCAACGTTAATGCTGGAGGCCAGGGAAGAGCCTAAAGTCCTGCAGGAAATACTGGGACATGCTAAAATATCCACAACGTATGATATTTATTGTAAGACCAATAAAGCAATGAAAACAGAGGCACTCAAGGTTATTGAAAATATATTGTTCTCCGATGTGGTATCTAAAAAATAGCAAATAAAAAAACCTTCCGGCAATACCTGAAAGGTTATTCTTAACCTGCCCTTGAGCAGGATTTTTTGTTTTCAGTTTCACTGTCAAATTCGTTTTTACTGTCAGGCTCCTAACTTCTGAACCCTTGATTTAGTTGGAGCGGGTGACGAGACTCGAACTCGCAACCCCCAGCTTGGGAAGCTGGTGCTCTACCGTTGAGCTACACCCGCTAAGTGAGAATTATTATACCACACAATTAATAAAAGTCAAGATATACTCCGGTTGAATTTTTATACTTCATATCTTCTTAACAAAGCTGAGCGTACAAGCTTTATATAGTGATAAGATATATCTTCCGGCAGATTATCTTTTATTATTTTAAGCTGAGACATTAATCCGAATTTTTCTATTACCAGGTAAATCTGCTTTCTGACTTCCCAGGACAATAGCTCAGCCAATTCCAGTTTTCCCTCACTGACCAGTTGTTCAAGATAAGTCTCTACAGTGGATACAGCTCTGCCTGTTTCCTGAGCTATATTTTCAATACTATAACCACTCCGGCAAAGTTCTTTTACTTTATTAAGCAATATCTCTTTTGTAGCAGTCGAATCAATATTAGCCTGCTGATCCGTTCCTGTATATTTAGCAACTATATTTAAAATATCTTGCCCATGAGCAGCAACCTTTTTCTCACCCATACCATTAATTAATAATAATTGAGCATTGCTGGAAGGCTGCATAAGAGCAATTTCCTCCAACACACGGTCATGGAAATAGACATAAGGTGGTTTTTGCTCCTGCTGAGACAACTTCAACCGGTAATTTTTCAACTCTGAAATTATTTTCATCCCTGTATCGTCAATCAGTCCTGCCGTTTTCTCCTGCTGCGGTGCCGCATCCTCCCATACAGGTAAGGTTTTTTTATTCTCTAAAGCATTTTTACCCTTTTCAGTTAACATTAAAACCGGGTATTCACTGCCTTGCTGCATTAAATAACCGTCACCCAACAAACTATCAATCAATCTCATTATTTTGTTCCGGTTAAAGGAAGACATTTGACCATAACAAGGGACTTTATCATAAGAAAAGCTAATAATATCTTTTGCTTTAGATCCTTTTAAAATATCGGCCAGTTTAGAACGCCCAACATTACGGGTTAATATCTTAACACATTTTAAAACTTCGATAGGCAAAGTAGACTCGACAAGATTCAGCCGTTTTGCTCTATCGCATGCATCACAACAATTATCATGCTTAAATTGTTTTTGCTCACCAAAATAATTTAAAAGTATCTCTCTGCGGCAGCTGCTGCCGTTTATCCAATTAACTACAGCATTTAATTTTTCTTTACGGAAATTTATTCTCTCTTCTGCCTCTGCCATAACCTCTTTCATTATATCCGGTGTAGCTTTAACCACGCCTGCTTCCAGAATTAAATTATCCTGGTCTTTGTCCGCCAGCTTAATCAATTGTCTTCTTTCCAACATGCTTACCAGCAGGCGCTGTTTTGTTTCATTGAGATTATGTTCTTCCAAATGGTATATAGGTATTACAGATGTACCGTTTTGCATATATTCCTTCAAAGCACGCCAGAAAACCACTAGATCATCTCTTTTTATAACATCGTTATCAATAATCCACTCCTGTAATTGCTTGTCTTTAGCTGCATAAATCAGCGTACAGCGGGAGGGCAGATTATCTCTTCCCGCGCGTCCAATCTCCTGATAATAAGCCTCTAAAGAAGCCGGCAGACAATAGTGAATAACAAACCTGATATTGGGTTTATCAATACCCATTCCAAAAGCATTTGTAGCCACAACGGTATTTATTTTACCCCCTAAAAAATCCTCCTGCACTCTGCTGCGCTCATCTTTATTCAATCCCGCATGATAACAGGCTGTTTTTATCCCCAAATGACGCGCCAGCCAAACTGACAACCATTCACTGTCCTTTCTGGTAGCCGCATAGATAATACCGTTATCTCTCTGGTTTTTTAATGTTTCTCTCAAAGCAGGCAGCTTATCTTTTTCTTTATCTACTCTTATAATTTCCATATAAAGGTTAGGGCGATCACTACCGCTATTAATTAATTTCGCTCTTGGAATATCCAGATAGTGCAGTATATCCTGTTGTACCATGGGAGTGGCAGTCGCAGTTAAAGCCAGAATTGTCGGGCGGTAATTAAGATTTTGATAAAAATCCTTGATATTAAGATAATCAGGCCTAAAATCATGTCCCCATTGGGATAGGCAATGAGCTTCGTCTATTACCAAAAGATCTAATTTAATTCTGGATAACTGTTCAATAAATCTACTGTTTCTCAATCTTTCCGGAGCTATATAAACTAACTTATAATTGCCTTGACTTATACCGGTCATTCTTTCCTGGTAATCAATAAAATCTATTTGGCTGTTAATTAATGTTACCTGATCCAGGTTTTTTGCCCATAAGGAATCAACCTGATCTTTCATCAAAGCTACTAAAGGAGATATAACAAGAGTTGTTCCTGACAACATAAAGGCTGGAAGTTGGTAGCATAATGATTTACCTTGTCCTGTTGGCATTACTGCCAAAACATCTTGCTTATTTAATACATATTCTATAACTTCTCTCTGTCCGGCCCTGAATTGCTCAAAATTAAAATATTTTTTTAGAGCGGCTTTCAACTCCATATCTTTACCTCCGCAATTGCCAGCACTAAACTCTTTATAATATATTAAGTATAAAAAAGAGGTCTTGCCTGTTAAAGCAAAACCTCTCTTAAAATGGTGACCCCACCGGGATTCGAACCCGGGTTACCGCCGTGAAAGGGCGGTGTCTTAGACCGCTTGACCATGGGGCCTGGTGGTGACCCATCCGCGACTCGAACGCGGGACACCCTGATTAAAAGTCAGGTGCTCTACCGACTGAGCTAATGGGTCAATGGGTCACACCTCACGATTAAGATAATACTACAAAAGTGGCAGGCTTGTCAACTATATTTTTTATATTAAATCTTGATTGAAAAAGACCGGTAAAAAACTGGATTTTACTGTTAATAACTACTTAAAATAATTCATGTACAATAATGGTTTGATCACGTTTCATACCAACACCTATAACAGCTACAGGCACACCGGCCAGTTCTGCAATTCTATTTAAGTATCTCTGTGCATTCACCGGCAGATCAGCAAAATTTTTTATTTGAGAAATATCTTCCTGCCAGCCAGGCATTTCTTCATAAACCGGCTCGCATTTAGTAAGAGTTTTTAAGCTGCAGGGAAAATCTTTTAATATTTTATCCTCAAATTTATAGCCAGTACAAATCTTCAATTTTTCCAAACCGGTTAATACATCCAACTTAGTTACAGCCAGGAAGGTTAAACCGTTAATTCGCACGGCATAGCGAGTAATTACAGCATCATACCAGCCACATCTTCTAGGCCTGCCGGTTGTAGTGCCAAACTCACGCCCGTTCTGCCTGATCATTTCCCCCAGATTATCCATTAATTCAGTAAGGAAGGGACCTTCACCAACACGGGTAGTATATGCTTTAACCACACCAAGAATTTTATTTATTTTCGTCGGTCCTACACCTGCACCCAGACAGGCTCCGGCTGCTACAGGATTAGACGATGTAACATAGGGGTATGTTCCATGATCTAAATCTAAAAGTGTACCTTGAGCACCTTCAAATAAAACATTTTTTCCCTCATCAATAACGTCATTTATCAAAAGCGATGTATCAGTTACATATTTACGCAAATTATCGGCATATTGCTTTGCTATTTTAAATACTTCATTAAAATTAAAACTTTCATGATCATAAACTTTAGTAAGTATTTTATTTTTAGTTTTTATATTCATTTCCAGTATTTCTGCTAATCTGTCTTCTTCCATCAGATCTATAATTCTAACACCTACACGGGCTGATTTATCCATATAAGTTGGACCAATACCACGGCATGTTGTACCGATCTTATTCTTGCCCTTACTATCTTCTTCAGCTTTATCCAATTCCCTGTGATAAGGCAAAATCACATGAGCCCTGGTACTTATGCGAAGATTATCAGTATTTATACCGCGTTCTTGTAAGCCCTTTATTTCTTCCATTAGTACCGAAGGATCAATTACCACACCATTACCAATCAGGCATAGTTTATCTTTATACAAGATACCTGAGGGAATCAAATGCAGTTTAAACTCATCATCACCCACAACTACTGTATGCCCTGCATTATTACCACCCTGATAACGAACTACCATATCAGCTCTTTCAGACAGATAATCGGTTACCTTGCCTTTTCCTTCATCACCCCACTGGGCACCTATAAGAACAACTGTTGACATTTATAATCCCCCTATATTATACAGTATTCCTTATTTATTTTGATTTATCCTTTTTAATATTTGTCTGGCTGCCAAAACACCCGCAGCAGATGCCTGAGCTAATCCCCTGGTAACTCCCGGGCCGTCACCGGCAGCAAATAAGTTATTTATAGGTGTTTCCAGTAAATTATTTAAATCTAAACGAGATGAATAAAATTTTACTTCTACCCCATACAAAAGAGTATATCGGGAATACACTCCGGGCGCTATTCTGTCCATAGCTTTCAACATTTCTAAAATACTGGTTAACTGCCTGTAAGGAAAAACAAAACTTAAATCACCCGGTTTAGCTTCTTTTAAAGTTGGTTCTACCGGGCATCTCTCTAATTTATCTTGTGTTGTACGGCGTCCATTTAATAAATCTCCCAGGCGTTGAATTATTACACCACCACTTAAAAGATTGGCCAGGGCTGCTACATTTTTACCATAAGTAATAGGTTCTTTAAAAGGTTCGGTAAACTTATTGCTAACCAATATGGCAAAGTTTGTATTTTTTGTTTTCTTGTAAGCATGTGAATGGCCATTAACTGTAATTAGTCCATCGTTATTTTCTAAAACAACTTCACCATAAGGGTTCATGCAAAATGTACGGACCGGATCTTCAAAAGTTTTCGAGTGATATATAAATTTTGATTCATAAAAAATTTCTGTTAATGGTTTCATAACGGAATGCGGCAATTCTACCCTAACACCTATATCAACAGGATTAACAGCGGTTTTTATGCCCAATCTGTCTGCTTCAGCAGAAAGCCAGGAAGAACCCTCCCTTCCCGGAGCCAGAATGACATAACCACTCTCATAAACATTACCATCAGCTGTTTTTATCCCTGTTACTGTTTTATCTTCTGTCAAGACTGATTCTACAGAACAATTTGTAAGAACTTCTACACCGCTTGATAATAAGTGTTCTTTCATAGCCAGTAATATTTGCATGCATCTTCCTGTACCAAGATGGCGAATTAATATAGGCACGAGTTTTAAACCGGCTAAAACAGCTTTTCTCTGAAATGTTTGATTCTCGTCCTCATTATCACCACCGTACACTTTATCAGGAGCACCAAACTTCACATATATACTATCCACATACTCTATTAATTGAACCAGTTCATTAACACCGATATACTTATCCAGCGTGCCTCCAACTTCAGTAGACAGAGTAAGTTTACCGTCACTGAAAGCACCGGCGCCACCCCAACCACATACTATTGAACAGGGAGAACACTGTGCACAGCTTATATTCTTTTCCTTGGAAATACATTTTCTATTTACTAAATCTCTACCCTTTTCAACTATCAGTATTCGTAAATCAGATTGATTCTTTATCAACTCTAGAGCACTGAAAATACCGGCGGGTCCGGCCCCTACAATTATCACATCATATTTTTTTGGGGCAATAATAATCCCCTCCTATGCTGCACCAATGCATAAAATAAACTCAAACAACCTTTTAATTGACTGGTTTGAGTCTAATAATAAAATTTATGCATCTGTACTATATTTTAAACAAGAAATATTGCACCTGCTTAAAAATGATCATACAACAAGTTCATTTTAGCAAAAGAATATTAAATTGTCAATAAAATTTACACTTATAAAATTAACATATTTTCAGAACTAGAAATAATATAGTAGTAAATATTTATTTATAACTTTTAATTCCCAGGACAACAAAAAACGAGCTATAAAGCTCGTTATTATTTGTTTGGCATTAGCTGTTTCCTGAAACAGCTGTAAGATTTTTGTCTTCCAAAGCAGTTCTGATTATACCCTCAATTACTTGAGAAATAGTTAATCCTGTTCTCTGGCATATTTTCTTAATCTGCTCAACAGTATGATCATTAGCAACAATATCTACTTTTTGATAGTCATTAATATTAACAATCTTTCTTTGAGCAATTTTCTGTAAATTATTCTTAAGTGAACTTTGCAAAATAAATACCTCCATTATTATAAATTATTGTTATTGATTATTACAAGGTAAAGATATAAAAATTATTTTACCTTTATTTTATATACGGAGAAAAGAAAAATATTATGTATTTATCATACATGTTAATTATTATTTTCACACAATAATAATTCTCTAAACAGTCTATAAAAACCCTTCAGATATATTAACTAAGACTGTCGAATTAAATAAAGCATTCGACATTAGTTTTAAAAGAATAGTTTCTATAAAAAAATCAATATATATTTATAAAAACCAATAAACAATAATTATAAGAATATAGAGTTTTGTTTATTTAAAATTTATATTAAAAGGTGTAAATGCAGAAAATCAAAATTCAACATTTTCAATGCGCAGCGATTATTATGTCAAAATAAAATAAAAAACCTCTTAATAAAAAGAGGTTTTTTATTCAACATCGGCATCTACTTCTGCATTCACTTTGGCTATTGTCGCCACACTGTCACCGGAAGATAATTTCATTAAAGTTACACCTTGAGTCGCCCTGCCTGTAGTTGAAATTTCATTTACCTTCATGCGGATTATAATCCCTTCAGAGCTAAGCATCATTATTTCTTCATCTGGTTTAACCACCAATAGAGAAACAACTGGGCCATTGCGATCCGAAATTTTTACATTAATTATTCCTTTACCGCCTCTTGTCTGTAAACGGTACTCAGATATAGGTGTTTTCTTACCAAAACCATTTTTAGTAACTACCAGCAAATCCCCTTCATTTCTAACAGTATCCATACCTACTACAAAATCACCTTCAATTAGACCTATACCCCTTACACCTTTAGCTATACGTCCCAGTTTACGTACATCATCTTCAGAAAACCTGATAGCCAGCCCTTTTTGTGTTCCAATAATAATCTCTTCCTGACCGTTGGTTAACCTGACATCTACCAAGTCGTCATGATCATCCAGAGTTAGGGCAATAATACCGTCTCGCCTTGAAGTGTCAAATTCATTAAGAGAAGTCTTTTTCACAATACCATTCTTAGTACACATAAAAAGGAATTCATCTTTATTAAACTCTTTTACCGGTATTACAGTTGTTACTTTTTCTTCAGTTCCGACAAAGAGTAAATTTATAATAGCAGTACCTTTTGATTGGCGACCGGCTTCAGGAATTTCATGTACCTTTAAACGGTATACTTTACCTTTATTAGTGAAGAATAAAATATAATGGTGAGTGGAAGTAATAAATAAATGCTTCAGAAAATCTTTCTCTTTTACTCCCATAGCTGAAATGCCGCGTCCGCCTCTTTTTTGGCTACGATAAGTATCCAGAGGCAGTCTTTTAATATAACCGTTTCTGGTTATAGTAATTACCATATCTTCTTCAGCTATTAAATCTTCAACGTCAAAGGCAGTGTCTTCATCACTTATTACAGTACGTCTTTTATCAGCATATTTTTTCCTGATTTCCAATAACTCATCTTTAATAATAGCTAAAATTTTTCCTTCATCAGAGAGAATTGCTTCCAAATAAGCTATCTTTTCCATCAGATCCCGGTATTCTTGTTCCAGCTTTTCTATTTCTAAGCCGGTTAAACGTTGTAGTCTCATTTCCAAAATAGCCTGGGCCTGAATCTCTGTTAAAAGAAATTTTTCAACTAAGCCCTGCTTGGCAATTTCAACCGTTTGCGAAGATCTAATAGTATTAATAACTTCATCCAGGTTAGCCAGTGCAATTCTTAAACCTTCTACAATATGAGCTCTGGCCTCAGCTTTTTTCAAATCAAAGGTAGTACGGCGGATTATAATATCTTTCTGATGCTCCAGATAATAATAAAGCATATCCCTCAAATTCAAAACATTAGGTCTTCCGTCAACCAGTGCCAGCATGATTACACCAAAGCTATCTTGCATTTTAGTATGTTTGTATAATTGATTTAAAACAAGCTGCGGGTAAACATCTCTCTTTAATTCTATAACTATACGCATACCCTTGCGATCTGATTCATCACGCAAATCAGAAATACCCTCTATCTTTTTATCCCTTACTAATTCAGCTATTTTTTCAATTAAACGGGCTTTGTTAACCTGATAAGGTATTTCATTAACAACTATTCTGTTTTTACCGCCACTCATTTCTTCTATTTCGGCTTGAGCACGTATTTTTATGGAACCCCTGCCTGTGGTATAAGCCGATATTATACCCTGTACACCCATTATTTTACCGGCAGTAGGAAAATCGGGACCCTTTACTGCTTTCATTAATGTCCTGGAATCGGCTTCCGGGTTATCCACCAGCATTATAACACCATCTATTACTTCAGCAAGATTATGTGGTGGTATATTTGTAGCCATGCCTACGGCAATACCGGAGGAACCATTGATTAGTAAATTTGGTACCCTGGCCGGCAAAACAGTTGGTTCCTCTATACTCTCATCATAATTAGGAATAAAGTCCACCGTTTCTTTTTCAATATCAGTGAGCATCTCTGTAGCAATCTTAGTCATACGAGCTTCTGTATAACGCATAGCCGCTGCAGAATCGCCATCTACCGAACCAAAGTTGCCGTGACCGTCCACCAGGGTATAACGAATAGAAAAACTTTGTGCCATACGTACTAAAGCATCATAAACAGCCACATCACCATGCGGGTGATACTTGGCCAGTACTTCACCTACAATATGAGCGCACTTTTTATGAGCTTTATCAGGAGTCATTCCTAAACCATGCATAGCATAGATAATTCTCCTGTGTACAGGCTTTAAACCATCTCTGACATCAGGCAGGGCCCGTCCGACTATAACGCTCATAGCATAATCCATATAAGAGTTCTTCATTTCGTCTTTCAAGTTAATCGGTACAACTTTACCGGCAGACAAATTTAAGTCACCTCAAATTCATAGGTTTTTACCAAATATCATAATCTATATATCAAGGTTTCTTACATCATGAGCATGCTTATTAATAAAGCTTCTTCTTGGTTCAACTCTGTCACCCATTAAAGTATCAAATATCTTATCCGCCTCCGCGGCATTTTCCAATTCAACCATGAGAATAGTTCTGTTCTCCGGGTCCATAGTAGTATCCCAAAGCTGTTGAGCATCCATTTCACCAAGACCTTTATAACGCTGAATACTTATACCGTTACGGCCAACTTCTTTTAATTTATTTTCTAAATCCCTGTCACTGTATAAATAAATCTCCATTTTTCCCTTTTTTAAACGATATAAAGGAGGTTGGGCTATAAATATATAACCGGCTTCTATTAATGGGCGCATATACCGGTAAAAAAAAGTCAACAAGAGAGTTCTGATATGCGAACCATCTACATCAGCATCAGTCATTATGATCAATTTATGATAGCGTGCTTTGGTTATATCGAAATCTTCCCCTATCCCAGTGCCTAAAGCTGTAATCATAGCCCTTATTTCATCATTATTTAAAATTTTATCCAGGCGAGCCTTTTCCACATTTAATATTTTTCCTTTTAAAGGTAATATAGCCTGAAATTTTCTATCTCTGCCTTGCTTGGCTGAACCTCCGGCTGAATCACCCTCCACCAGATACAGTTCACTCTCACTAGGATCCCGATTAGAACAATCAGACAATTTTCCCGGTAAAGTTGAAGATTCCAAGACATTTTTACGCCTGGTTAATTCCCTGGCTTTACGCGCAGCTTCTCTGGCCCGGAAAGCTGATATTGACTTTTCAATAATTTTTTTAGAAACAGCAGGATTTTCTTCTAAAAATGTACTGAGTCCTTCCGCAACCACGGAATCAACTATACCTCTTACCTCACTGTTGCCCAGTTTACCCTTGGTTTGTCCTTCAAATTGGGGTTCAGGCACCTTAATGCTAATAACTGCAGTAAGTCCTTCCCTGATATCTTCACCTGATAAATTACCTTCATTATTTTTAATTAAATTATTCTTCTTAGCATAATCATTAATAACTCTGGTTAATGCCGATCTAAAACCGGCCTCATGTGTTCCACCGTCTATTGTATGTATATTATTTACATAAGAAAATAAATTTTCAAAATAGGCATCAGTGTACTGCATAGCTACTTCTACCATAACATGATCTTTTTCTCTCACAAAATAGAGAGGTGCTTCCGGCAACAAAATTTTATCCTGATTTATATGGGCAACAAAATCTTTAATGCCACCTTCATACATATATGAAAATTCCAGGTTATTTATAAAATCCTTTAAATATATCTTCACCCTGCTGTTTAAATAAGCTAATTCTTGCAACCGCTGCTCCAGTGTTTCACGACTAAATATTACATCTTCAAATATTTCTTCATCCGGGGAAAAAGTAATTTTCGTCCCGGTAAAACTGCTGTCTCCTACAATTTTTAAGTCGCTAACCGGGATTCCTCTTTCATAACGCTGAAAAAAAATCTTTCCCTGCCGCCTTACTTCCACTTCCAACCATTTAGAAAGAGCATTAACTACTGATACCCCCACTCCGTGAAGACCACCGGATACCTTATAACCACCCCCGCCAAATTTACCACCGGCATGCAGTGTAGTCATAACCAGTTCTACAGCCGAGTTACCTGTTTTTGAGTGTATATCTACCGGTATACCTCGCCCGTTATCAGTAACAGTAATTGAGTTATCCTCATTAATAAATACTTCTATATGATCGCAATAACCGGCCATTGCCTCATCAATACTGTTATCAACAACTTCATATACCAAATGATGCAAACCCTTAGCACCGGTACTGCCTATATACATACCCGGCCTGCGGCGTACAGCCTCCAGTCCTTCTAAGACCTGTATTTCTTCAGCACCATACCTTTCGGTAATCCGCTCTGGCAATTTAAGAACCCCCTGTTAATTATTGCTCCGACATTTAATTTTATAATAAAAATGTATAATAATCAAATGATATTTTATCTACATAACAATAATTATAAATATTTATATATAAATTACTATATTAGTTTATCCAGTTTTACTATTTCATGAACATATTAAAAATATGTTCATAATTTTTATAATCTTCTAGAGTAATAAAAAGGTATGGATTAAGATTTAAATCTTAATCCATACCTTTTTTGTAAATTCTATTTTATTGATTCAAAAATATTTTCCGCTCGTTTCTTTAAAGTAGCACAAGAAATAGGTGACATATAAACATTTTTGCTAGTAATAACAACTGATTTAACTTTTTCAGCTATTACTTTAGTGAAACCTTCATCCTCGGATATCTGTAAAAACTCTCTGGTAACGGAAGATCTCTTTGTACGAATATCGATTATCATAATTACATCTTTTTTTGGTATAACAATATCTGCACCGAGATGTAAAAACATCTATAATTCCTCCTCACAAACTAAACCGCTGCGTACATTAAATATTGCATTCTTTTTTATATTAATTAAATTTTTCTCAGTATTAGCCATACCGGTTGAAGTTATAAATACCTGAACATCCTTATTTAATAAATCAAAAATATATTTTTGTCTTTTACTGTCCAATTCAAAAAAAACATCATCCAGCAATAGTACCGGTACATCGTTTAACTCGCAACTCCAAAGATTTATTATAGCAAATTTCAAGGTTAAAATAATAGTTCTTTGTTGTCCTTGCGAACCAAAATCCGTAATATTTTTATTATTAATCAAAAAAACCAGATCATCACGATGAGGTCCAACTGTTGTCTGGCCTTTTAAGTAATCTTGCTGCCTGTTTTTTAATATTACCTCTCTAAACTGGTCATATATTAGTTCTTCCCTGAAATTGCTGTTTAAATTCAGGCTTGATCTGTACCTTATTGTTAATTTTTCTTTATCTGATGTTATTTGATTATGAATCTGCTGAGCCATTGGGATTAATTTCTTTAAAATTTCCATTCTGGCCATTAAGATTTTAGCACCATAACTAATTAATTGATTGTCCCAAAGTTCCAGTAAATCAAAAGTATCAGCTTGTTTTTTTTCTTTTAACTCTTTTAGAAGATTATTGCGCTGGAGCAGTACTTTTTGATAGTTGACAAAATAATATTTATATTGGGGATAAAAACTTGCTAATTCCAAATCCAAAAACCGTCTTCTCTCTTTAGGTGAGCCTTTTATTATTGATAACTGATCAGGAGTAAATACTATAGTGCCAAAATTAGTAGCAAGTTCAGGTTTACTGGTAGTGGAATTGTTTATCTTAATAATTTTTGGCTTTGTTCTGCTTAAACTTATATCAATTGAATAGTTTTGGTTATAAGCTTTCAACTCAGTTTTTAATTTAGATTGCTCAGAATCAAAATTTATAATTTCTTTTTCATGTGAAGTTCGAAAAGATCTTCCTTGCAATAAAAAACATATAGCTTCCAGTATATTAGTTTTACCCTGGGCATTATCACCTATAAAAATATTTAAGTTTTCCTTGGGCTTTATATGCAAACTTTTGTAGTTGCGAAAATTATTAATAAATAATTCTTTTATTCGCAAACCAATTATTACCTCTCAATTAATTATTCTGTACTATTGACATGGTAAAGAATATCTCCTACTTGTACAATATCACCATTTTTCAAATTTCTTCCCCTTTTAATTTCGATACTTTGATTAACCTTTACACCACCTGAAGTTATAAGAATCTTAGCTTGTCCACCAGTGGAAACAATAGTGGCCCATTTTAAAAACTGATCTAATCGTATAGGGCCTTTAACTTTTATCTGCTTATTCAGTCTAAATCACTCCAGACTTTAAGGTCTTACCGGCAATAAAATTGATAAGTAGTTTCTGTCTTCTGTTCTCAATAAACAAGGATTAATAGGTCCCGATAATTCGAGATAAATTTCTTCTGAATCTACAGCTTTAAGCGCATCCATCAAATACTTACTGTTAAAATAAATTTGTAAAGCTTCTCCTTCAAAAAAGACCGGTATTTCTTCATATATGTGACCTGCTTCATTATTCGATGAAATGACTATAAAATCACTATTCTCGCAATCTATTCTTATATGTTGAGATATTGAACTGCTTAAAAGAGAAGCCCTTTCTACAGATTGTATAAAATCACTTAACTTAATTTTAATTTTAGCAATTATGTCTTTGGGTATAACATGATGATAATTTGGATACTGTCCTTTAATTAGCCTGGATATTATATTTATTTCATTAAGCAAAAAGAAAATTTGATTTTCAGTAACGGTAATCTTTATTTCTTCATCTTGTGTTGAGTTTAATATTTTTAATAGTTCACTCAGCGTTTTGCCTGGTACTATAATACCGGGCAATTCCTGCTTAATTAGGGGCAAATGTTCTGTAATCATAGCTAATCTGTGCGTATCAGTTGCTACCATTTTAAATTCCTGTTCTAATATTTGAAAATGAATGCCGGTAAAAACAGGTCTGTTTTCATCTGTACCTGTGGCAAAAATAGTTTGTCTTAACATTTTTTTAAAAATGCTAGTGGAAATTAAAAAAGTAAAACCGTCGTTTAAAGGTGGAAGCATCGGGAATTCATCTGCCGCAAAGCCGTGTATATTAGCCTGTGAATTTTTATATTTTATAGTAATTGAATTCAAATAATCGTTGCTTTCAAACTCAATAACAGTATCAGGAAGTCTTCTTATAATATCAATTATATATTTCGACGGTAAAACAATTTCTCCTGTTTCTATAACTTTTACAGGCAAAAAGCATTCTATACCTAGTTCAAGATCTGTTGCCCTTACAATTAATGTATTGTCATAGGCTTTGAATAAAATTCCCGATAAAATTGGCAAAAGGCTTTTTGGGGAAACAGCTTTTTGTACAGTTTGAATTGCATAAAGAAGATTGTCTTTTGTACTGATGAATTTCATAATTTCCCCTCCTTTTTGTTTATTATTATTGTTATTTTTATAAAAATATAATTACTTTAGTAGTAGTAATGGCTGTGTTTTTGTTGAAAAAGCTAATTAGAGCAGTAAAATTAAGGTTTATTACTGTTTACAATACTTTAATTAATCTTTGGACAAATATTTAAAATAAATTTTTTAAAAAAATTTATACAAGTAATTAACAAAATCAACAACCTGTTATTATTGCAGCTTGTTTATAAGCTCTTTTAGTGTATTTTCTAATTTCCCATCCTTTTTAATTTGTTCTTTAATTTTTTCATGAGCGTGCAAAACTGTAGTATGATCACGTCCGCCAAAGGCTTCACCTATTTTAGGCAGTGAAAGGTCAGTTAGCTCTCTGGCTAAATACATAGCGATTTGCCTGGGATGTGAAATTGTTCTGCTTCTGTTTTTTGCCTTTAACTCTTCACTTTTTATTTCAAAATGTTCCGCTATAGATTTTTGAATTAATTCTACAGTTATTTGTTTTGTTTTTGGATTTAAAATATCTTTTAAAACCTGTTCAGCCAGTTCCACGTTCATCTCTTTTTTTGTAAAAGATGCATAGGCAATAATCCTGATTAAACACCCTTCCAGTTCACGTATATTGGATTTTATTTTTGTCGCAATAAAATTTATTACTTCATCCGGAATATAAAGCTTGTCTACTTGAGCTTTTTTTCTTAGGATGGCTATTCTGGTTTCATAGTCAGGAGCTTGTATATCTGTTATTAGACCCCATTCAAAACGAGATCTCAATCTGTCTTCCAGTGTAGGTATTTCTTTGGGTGGACGGTCGCTGGAAATAATAATTTGTTTATTTGCCTCATACAATGTATTAAAGGTATGAAAGAATTCCTCCTGAGTTCTTTCTTTACCAGCCAGAAACTGAATATCATCAATAAGCAGTATATTCATGCTGCGGTATTTATTACGGAATTTTATGGTTTGATCATCGCGAAAAGAATTAATTAGTTCATTGGTAAACTTTTCAGAAGTTACATAAACAACTTTTGAACCGGTACCCTGGGTTAAAATATAATGCGCTATAGCGTGCATTAGGTGAGTTTTGCCTAAACCCACTCCTCCATAGATAAATAAAGGGTTGTATGATTTTGCGGGTGATTCTGCAACTGCAAAACAGGCTGCATGAGCAAACCTGTTGCTGTCACCTACTACAAAAGTATCAAATGTATATTTTGATTTGATATGGTTGGTGTTATACTCAATATCCTCTTTAGCTTCCTCAACCTTTTCTAAGCTGTGTTGGGATAAGTAATTTTCCACTTCAGCGGCGAGAATAAATTGGATATCAGTATCAGTTTTTAATACATTTCTTAAATTAGACTTTAATAAAGGATAGTAACGGTCATTAATCCAGTCCTTAGTAAAGTTGTCAGACACCTCAATGGTTAGAACATTATTATGCAGTCCAATGGGGTTGAGTGAATTTATCCACAAGTCATAGGATTGTTGTGACACTTTATTCTTTATAGAAATGAGTAATTCTTCCCAAATATTCTTGACATTAGTATTTTTCAATGGTGGATAACCCCCTAATTCTATTTAAAA